>QHUZ01000086.1 GCA_003223395.1 Gemmatimonadota bacterium
AAAGCCCGCAACCTCGAGTTCCCGTTGCTCGCCGATTTCGAGCCGAAGGGAGAAGTGTCGCGGAAGTACGGCGCCTACCGCGCGCCGGACGGCTTCTCCGAACGGGCCCTGTTCGTCCTCGATGGCGACGGCGTGATTCGCTGGAGCTATCTCTCCGATGTCGCTACGAATCCGGGCGCCGATGGTGTGCTCGCAGCGCTCGAGGAAATGTCACAGCCAGCTGGCGCGGGAGCCCCATGAGCCGCCTGACGCCGCCGCTGGGCCCGCGCGACCACACGCAAGGATCTGCGCGCGCGATCGTCCAGCTGGTCGAGTATGGCGATTTCGAGTGCCCGCATTGCGGCGCGGCATACCCGATCGTCAAAGCGATTCAACAAGCCATGGGCTCGAAGCTGTCCTTCGCCTACCGCCATTTCCCGCTGACCAGAATCCATCCCCATGCAGAGCACGCGGCGGAGATCGCCGAGGCGGCGGGGGAGCACACCAAGTTCTGGGAGATGCACGACCTGCTGTTCGAGCACCAGGACGCCCTCGAGGATGAGCAGCTGGCCGCGTACGCCAAAACCTTGGGGATCGATCCGGCGTGGGCGACGCAAGCACTGCTGGATGAGCGGTTTCAGCCGCGCGTGCGCGCCGACTTCGCCAGCGGCGTGCGCAGCGGCGTCAACGGCACTCCGACGTTTTTCATCAATGAGTTCCGGTACGACGGCGGTGCCGACACATTGCTCGACGCCTTGATGGAGGCTACGATTGACGCCCCCCTGAAATCGGGAGGCTAAATGACCGCGTTGACCGCCCTGTGGCTGCCGATCCTCGTGTCGGCGGTGGCGGTGTTTGTCGTCAGCTCCATCATCCACATGACCCCGTTGTGGCACAAGACCGACTACCCGCGATTTGCCAGCGAAGACCGGGTCCTGGACGCGTTGCGTCCGATCGGCATTCCTCCCGGCGACTACCTCATGCCCCGGCCGGCCAACCCCGCCGAGATGCGCTCGCCCGAGTTCCAGGAGAAGATGAAGCGTGGCCCGGCGGTGCTGCTGACGGTGATGCCCCCATGGAGCGGGTCGATGGCGGGGAATTTGTCGCAGTGGTTCGGGTACTGTCTCGTGGTCAGCGTGTTCGCCGCGTTCATTGCGGGCTCCGCGATCCCGCCCGGTGCGCCGCCGTTCAGCGCCGTCTGTCGCTTTGCCGGAACGACCGCGTTCCTCGGCTACACCTTGGCCCTGTACCAGATGTCGATCTGGTACCGGCGGTCATGGGCCATGACGCTGAAGTCGACCTTCGACGGAGTGATCTTCGCGCTCGTGACGTGCGCGGTTTTCACCTGGATGTGGCCGCATTGACGACATCGTCCCCGGTCCTCTGTTACCACCGTATCGGCGGCCCGCTCGAGCTGGGCGTCACCCGTGTGAGCCGGTCTACGTTTGCGCGGCAAATGACGGCGCTCGCCCGCGCAGGCTGGCGCACCCTCACGCTGGACGAATTTGCCTACCGGCGCACGGCGTACGGCGCACAGCGAACGTTTTTATTGACCTTCGACGACGGCTACGCCTCCCTCGCGGGCTCCGCCTATCCGATTCTCGCCGACCTCGGCTTTTCCGCCACCACCTTCCTTATTACGGACTACGTCGGGAAAACGAATACGTGGGACGTCCAATACACCTGGAATCGCCTCGAACACCTGGGGTGGCCACAGATCGAGCAGTGGCGGGCGCGCGGCTTTGAATTTGCTTCGCACGGCGCGACACATCGGCGCCTCACGTGGTTGGATGACGCGTCGATTGAGGCCGAGCTGCGGCGTTCGCGCGAGACGCTGACGGCGCGACTCGGGCCCGAAGCCGGTCGGGCAGTCGCCTATCCGTTCGGGGCGGTGAATCCACTGGTGCTCGGGATCGCCCAACGGGTGGGATATGCGCTGGGGTTTGGCGGGGTGGGGGGGGGAGGCGGGAATCCGCTGCAGTTGCGGCGCGTGCCCGTCTATTTCTGGGATGCGGGCGATGTGCCGTTCGGGCTGCGAGATGATGCTCTCGGTGAGCTGGGAAGACTCGTCGCGCATGCGGCGAATCGGTGTGCTGTCGGGACGACGCTTATCAATGGTGCCTGGTCTCTGGTGTCTGGTGTCAGACCAGAAACCAGACACCTGACACCAGACACCTAAACGAAGAATCTAGCCGCTACCGGAATCAGCTGCGGATGTCTGATCAGCGCGTGGGTGAAGACCCTTCCTATGGTCCGTTTGCCAGGCGCGATGTTGTTGACGCTGCGCGCGAGTTTGTTGAAGGACGCGTCGTCCACACCTTCGAGCGCCTGCTTGATCCGGTAGTACTTGAGGTGATCGTCGCCGAGTAGCTCCATCCAGGCGTGGTGATATGCCGCCAGGCGGCGTTCGCTCGTATCGCCGGCGCAGATCGCGGCGGCGGCGGTCTTGCCCGCCAGACGTCCCGCTTTCATGGCGTTCGTGATCCCACCACCCGACAGTGGATTGATCATGTGCGCGGCATCTCCCGCGACCAGGACGCCATCGGCGTACGTTTTCTTGATCGTGGTATGGACGATGACACCGCCGACGGTGTAGCCGGTGCGCGTGCCGCCGGGAAAACGCCGCGTGACCCAATCGTCGAGATACTGGCGCGCGTTGCGGCCATCCGATTTCAGGGCGACGACTCCCAGTCCCACGTTCGCGACTCCGACCCCCTTGGGAAAAATCCACGCATACCCACCCGGGGCGATCGCGTTGCTGAACTGCAGGTAGATCGCGTCAGGATTGAAGTCGATGCCCTGGAGCACGTACTGCGCGCAAGATTCCATGTCCCGCGCCGGCACGCGGGTGTCGAGCCCCGCCCAACGGCCCACCATCGTTTCGACGCCGTCGGCGCCGATCACCACTCGGGCACGATATACGTCGTCGCGGCCGCGCTCCTTCACCCGCACGTGCCAGCGCTGGTCGCCGTTGCGCGCCATGGCGGTCGCTTCGGCGCCGACGAGGACGGTGGCACCCTCGGCGGCCGCCTGCGCGGCGAGAAAGGCGTCGAATCGCGTCCGGTCGAGGATCCAGCCGAGGCCGCAATTGGCGAGTACCACTTCGGTGTCATCCGGCGCCTGAAAAATGACGTCCGTGATGCGGCGCGAAACCCAATCGGCCCCGTCGGGATTCGCAAACTCGCGCAATCCGGCGTCACCGACCCCCTCGGCGCAGCGCACGGGAGCTCCGATGGCTCTGTCGCGCTCCAGCACTACCACGTCGAGCCCCGGGGCTGCCTGCTTCGCGTGCCAGGCCGCGACGGCACCTGCAGGCCCGGCCCCGACGACCAGGACGTCTACGTCAGGCATAGGCGACCATGGCAAGGGCTCCGACGGGGCAGGGACCGACGCACTTCTCACAGCCGGTGCAGCCGGCGCGGTCCACCGTCAGAACGTTCAGCTCCAGATGGATCGCTTCGGGAGGGCAGAGCGGCAAACACAGGCCGCACCGGTCGCAGACCGCAAGATCCACCACGGCAATTGTGTCGGGCGTCACGCGACGCATGGGCGAAAGCCTAGCCGGGGGAGAAAGGGTCGTCAAGCTTCATCCTTGCTTGAGGTTACGCATTTCATTACCTTGTGCCCGTTCGCTAGAGCCCGCCAACTCTTTTACCGACGATCACGTGCCACCACGCTGGCTGAATTTCAAAATGGGTGCTTGGAGCCCGGCGAATGAAATCGCCGTAGACCTTGGCACCGCTAACACACTCGTCTACGTCCGCGGCGAAGGGATCGTGTTGAACGAACCCTCCGTCGTCGCGATCGAAAAAGCAACCGGCAAGGTCAAAGGCATCGGCCTCGAGGCGAAGCGCATGCTCGGCCGCACGCCCGACGGTGTGCTCGCCGTCCGCCCGCTGAAGGACGGCGTGATCGCCGACTTCGACGTGACCGAGAAGATGCTGCGCTTTTTCCTCAAGACTATCATCGATCGCCATTTGTTTCGGGTTCGTCCGAAAGTCATCGTCTGTGTACCCAGTGGCATCACCGAGGTGGAAAAACGCGCCGTGCGCGACTCCGCGCAATCGGCGGGCGCCAAGGAAGTGTACATGGTCGCCGAGCCGATGGCGGCCGCGATCGGCGTGGGACTCCCCGTTGAAACGCCGACGGGCAACATGGTGATCGACATCGGCGGCGGCACGACGGAGATCGCGGTGATCGCGCTGTCGGGCATCGTGTCCGACACGTCGATCCGCACCGGCGGTGACGAGCTCGATCAGGCCATCGTGCAGTTCATGCGCAAGAATTACAACCTGCTGATCGGCGAGCCGACGGCGGAACAGATCAAGATTCAGATCGGCTCGGCCGCGCCCATCGGTGAAGAGCGCGAAATGGAAGTGAAGGGACGCGATCTCGTGTCGGGCATTCCGAAGATCGTCCGAGTGCACTCGAGCGAGATTCGCGAGGCAGTGCAGGAGCCGATCCAGCAGATCGTGGACGCGGTCCGTCGCGCCCTCGAGATCACACCGCCCGAGCTCGCCTCCGATATCGTCGATCGCGGCATCGTCATGACGGGAGGCGGCGCCCTGATTCGCGGGCTCGATCTGCTGCTGCAGCAGGAGACCGGGTTGCCGATTCACCTCGACGAGGACCCCATGACCTGCGTTGTGCGTGGGGCGGGGCGGATCCTCGACTCGCCCGAGAAATACCGCAACGTCTTGACCACGTAGCCGCATGGCGATCGGAACGGATCGCTATGCTTCCCGGGGCGACACGCTGTTGTTCATCGCCTGCGTGGGATTGTCGATCGCGGCGCTGAGTCTGCCCGATCAATGGCGCGACCCGCTCGCGCAGGGCTTACGACAGAGCGTCCTCGCCCCGTTTCTCTTTCTGCAACGGCAAACCGAGCTGCTGGCGGCCGCCCGCTACCGCTACGACGGCGTCGTCGCGCAGCGCGATTCCGCGGTGCTCGCGGCCACCTTCCTTCCCGAGCTGCGCAGCGAGAACGCGCGCCTGCGCGGGCTGCTCGGTCTGAGCGCTCGGCTGGGCAGCGGCTACGTCTCCGCCGAGGTCCTGCATCAGCCGGAACCGACCAATCCGCTGAGCTTCGTGGTGTCGGCCGGCAAACGCGAAGGCGTGCGGCCGCTGTCGGCGGTGGTCAGCCCCGAGGGCCTCGTGGGCCTGGTCGCGTCGGTGGACGAGCACACCAGCGTCGTGCTCAGCTGGGCGCATCCCGAGTTTCGCGCCAGCGCCGTGGCCCAGGACGGCAACGTCGTCGGCATCGCCGCGCCGCATGGGGCGGAAGGCCCCAATGTGTGGCTGCTCGAGTTGCAAGGCGTGCTGTACCGCCAGCAAGTCCCGGCGGGGACGGTGATCGTCACGTCGGGGCTCGGCGGCGTGTTCCCCCGCGGGATCCCCATTGGCGCGGTGATTGGGCCTGCGGGCGAGGAAAAGGGGTGGGGCCGCACGTATCTTGTGCGTCCGCTCATCCATCCGGCGGAGCTGTCACACGTGATGATTCTGACGTCTACGCGTCCCGCAGGGTCGGACTTGCGCAACGCCTTCACCGTCCCAGCGGACAGCGCGCTTCCGCGTGAGGCACCGCCACGATGAGACGATCCGATCGCTATCGCTACCCGATCATGATGATCGTGCTCGTCGTCCTGCAGTTCACGGTGCGCAGCCATCTCGGCGGCGATCGCGTGGCGCCTGACTTTTTGCTGCTGGCGCTGCTCATTTACACGATTCGGGCCGAGCCGGGCAAGAGCGCCGCGGCGGGATTCATTCTCGGCTTGCTGCGTGATGCGCTGACGCCCGCGAGCTTCGGGGCGGGAGCGCTGGCGCACACGCTCGTCGGCTTCATGTCGTCGTGGGCCAAGGCGGTCTTCTTTGCCGAGCACGTCTTCGTCAAAGGCTGTCTGTTTTTCGCCGGCACGTGGCTGCGCAACTTCATCGTCGTGATGGTCTCGGGCCGGCTGCAGAGCTCGCAAGTTGCGTGGGAACTGCTGGTCTGGTCGCCGCTGCAGGGGCTGACGACCGCCCTGGTCGGTGTCGTCGTGCTGTGGTTCTTCCGCGGCTGGCTGTCGCCCCGGCGGCCGGGGGCCACGGGGGCGCTGGGAGCCTCGGCGTGAACGCGTTCCATCCCCACCTGCTCGACCGCCGCCTCGGGATGGCGCGGACAGGCGTGTGGATCGTGCTGGGCGTCATGGTGATGGCGTTCTTCCGCACGCAAATCCTCGGGCACGGCAAGTATCAGCTGCAGTCGGAGACGAACCGGTTGCGGCCGATTCCGCTGCCGGCGCCGCGTGGCGTCATCTACGATCGCAACGGCAGAGTGCTGGCGGAGAACGTGCCCGGGTACACGGTGTCGCTCTTGCCGGGCCCGGAAGCGAACCTGCGCTCCACCCTCGCCCAAATCGCGTCGATCGCCAACATCGACAGCGTCGAAATCGAGCGCGTGCTCCAGCGCGCGCGGCGCGCGCCCTATCAGCCCGCCCTCGTCCTCGGCGACGCGCCGTTCCGGGTCGTCTCCGCGCTCGAAGAACGGCGCGTCGCGATCCCCGGATTGCTGATTCAGGCCGAACCGAAGCGCTACTATCCGGACACGGCCGTTGTGGCGCATCTCGTCGGCTACGTCGGTGAAGTCACGGAAGTCGAACGCACGACGCGCCGCTTCGCGACGGTTCGTTTGGGGGGCCTGGTGGGAAAGTACGGACTCGAGCGCGAATACGACGACACGCTGCGCGGCTCCGAGGGCATCCATTTCGTCGAAGTGAGTGCGCGCGGACAGATGGTGCGGGAGGCAGACGCCGCCGCGAACCTCGCGCCCGTGCCCGGCACCGATCTGCACACCACGCTCGATCTCGACCTGCAGCGCTACATCTCCCGGACGTTTCCTGCCGGACAGCGCGGCGCGGTGCTGGCGCTGAATCCCAATACGGGCGAAGTCCTCGCGCTCTACAGCGCCCCCGGATTCGACCCCAATGCCTTCGTCGGCGGGATTTCCACCTCGTACTGGCGTTCGCTGAACGAGAGCGCAGCGCGCCCGCTGCTCGACCGTGCGATTCAGGCTCGCTATCCACCCGGATCGACGTGGAAACTCGCGGTCGCGGCGATGGCGTTGAAGCGCGGGATCGTGGGGCCGCGGAGTCATATGCCGATCCCCTGCCGGGGCGGCCTGCAATACGGCAATCGGTTTTTCCGCTGCTGGAACGCGCACGGGCACGGGGATCTGACACTCACGGAAGCGATCGCGCAGAGCTGCGACGTCTACTTCTACCAGCTGGGCATCAAGCTCGGCGTGACGTCACTGCTCGAGGACGCGAACGAGTGGGGCTTCCGCGGACGCACGGGGATCGACCTGCCGGACGAGATTTCCTCCGAGTTTCCCACCGGTCCGGAGTATTACGACCGCTTGTACGGCCCGCGCCGCTGGACGTCGGCGGTCGCGTTGAACCTGGCGATCGGACAGGGCGAGAACGCTCAGACGCTCGTGCAGATGGTGCGGCTGTACCAGCAGCTCGCGAGTGACGGCCGGGTGCGGACGCCGTTCGTCGTACGGCGGGCAGCGGCGCCCGGAACGAGCGCATCGTTGGATCTGAACCCCGATCAGCTCGCGATCCTGCGCCGCGCCATGATTGCCGTCGTCGAGGAGGGGACAGCCCGCAGCGGGCGCCTCACGGGATTGCAGATCGCCGGAAAGACCGGGACGGCGCAGAACCCCCACGGCGCCGACCATGGCTGGTTCATCGGGTTCGCGCCTGCCGAGAAGCCGGAGATCGTCGTCGGGGCCATCATCGAGTTCGCCCAGCACGGCACCGCGGCGATCCCGATCGTCAGCCGCACGATCGCACACTACCTCGGCCTTGAGGAAACCGCTGCCACAAGAATGCGGGTGACCGTGCCGACAGACTCGGCGCCACAGCCGTTCCAGATTCCCGTGCTGCCCGACACGCTTCCTCCCGTCATTCCGGTCGACAGTGCTGTCCCGCGTCCGCCAACTCGATAAGGGCCTGGCCGTTTCGGTCGTCGCGCTCGCACTGTACGGGCTGGCGACCTTGTACTCCGCGGGCCAGACGGACGTCCCGTCGTTTGTGACCACGATTTGGAAGCAACAGGTCGTGTGGCTCGTGCTTGGGCTCATCGTGGCCGCGTTCACGTTCCGCACGTCTCCCCGCATGCTGGAATGGGCGACGCCATTCGCTTACGCGATCACGCTGTTTCTCCTGCTGCTCACGCTCTTCATCGGCACGGGCGCGGGCACGGCGGTGGGGAGCAAGTCGTGGATCGCGATCGGCGGACATCGCTTTGGACAGCCCGCCGAGCTCGCGAAGCTCGCCACGATTTTGATGCTGGCCCGCTGGCTCGCGGCGCAGCGCGAGGCGCCGGCCACACTGCGTGATCTGATCATCCCCGGCATCATCGCCGGATTGCCCTGCCTGCTGGTCCTCAAGCAGCCCGACCTGGGCAGCGCGATCGTGTTCATCGCGATTCTGTTCTTGATGCTGTTCTGGGCGGGCACGAAGCCATCGCTGTTGGTGCTGCTCGCGTCCCCCGTCATCGGGCTCGTCCTGGCGGTCTCGACCGTGGCGTGGGGCATCTGGATTGCGGTGCTGGCCGCGTTGTTGCTCTGGTGGCGACCCTACGTCTGGGAAGGGGTCGCCATTATGGGGCTGAACGTGCTGGGCGGCGTCCTGGCGCTGCCGTTCTGGAATCGGTTGGCGCCGTACCAGCAGAACCGCCTGCTGGCGTTTCTGAATCCCGACGTCGATCCGCGTGCGGCAGGGTGGCACGTGATCCAATCGAAGGTCGCGGTCGGCTCCGGCGGGCTGCTGGGGAAGGGATTCACGGAGGGCACGCAGAAACGGCTCGCCTTCCTCCCCGCGCAGCATACCGATTTCATCTTTTCGGTCGTCGGCGAGGAGCTGGGATTCGTCGGCGTGCTGGTGGCGTTGTCGCTGTTCGCGTGGCTGCTGTTCGGCTTGCTGCGCGTCGCGCGGAAGGCCACCGATCCGTTCTCGAGCCTCTGCGTGTTCGGTATCGCCGGCCTCTTTTTTACGCACATCGTCGAAAACGTGGGCATGACGATCAACCTCATGCCGATTACCGGCATCCCGCTGCCGTTCTTCTCCTATGGTGGGTCCTTCCTGCTCGCGTGCTCGATTGGCGTCGGTATTGCGCTGCGCGTTGCGTGGGAGTCTCGGCAGTCCGGCTATGCCGAACTGGGGCAATAGCTTAGCGACTCGGGGCTAGCGTCGGTACAGCTCCGGTCACAAATTGTGCGCTTCGTCACTATATGGCGCGAATGGCCTGGTTCAAAAAGGAACGTAAGCCGCGCACTTCCGAGCGTGTCAAGCTCGAGATCCCGGCAGACGCCTGGGAAAAGTGTGATCAGTGCGGGCACGTCGACATCCGCGAACGCTTCGTTCGCGCGCTCAACGTGTGTCCCAACTGTGGCCATCACCGGCGCATCAGCGCGCAGGAGTATATCGACCTGCTGGTCGATGAAGGGTCGTGGCACGAGCTGTTCGCCGCCTTGAAATCCGCAGATCCCCTCAAATTCGAGAACTACGCCGACCGGGTGCAGGCCGCCATCAAGAAGGCGGGTCCGCTCGACGCGATCCGCACCGGCTACGCGCGTCTGCACGGCCTGGCGATCAGCCTCGGCGTGATGGACTTCGGGTTCATGGGTGGCTCGATGGGATCTGTCGTCGGCGAGAAGATCGCCCGGCTGACGCGGCACGCGATCGACAAGAAGACGCCGTTGATCCTGGTGTCCGCCTCCGGTGGAGCCCGAATGCAGGAGGGCGTGCTGTCGCTCATGCAGATGGCCAAGACGTCGGTGGTGATCGCGGAGCTGCAAGGGGCGCGCGTGCCGTTCATGTCGGTGCTCACGAATCCGACGACCGGCGGCGTTTCGGCGTCGTATGCGATGCAAGGCGACGTCATCCTCGCCGAGCCGGGTGCCGTCATCGGGTTCGCGGGCCCGCGCGTGATCAAGCAGACGATCGGCCAGGACCTCCCCGAAGGCTTCCAAACCGCCGAGTTTCTCCTCGAACATGGGATGATCGACGCCGTCGTTCCCCGCGGTGAGCTCCGGGACACGGCCGCGCAGCTGCTGCGGCACATGACCGGCGCCTGGCCGGCCGAGGCCGCCGACTGACCTTCGAAGACGCCGTCCAGTATCTCTTCGCTCGACAAGCCGGTCGTATCAAATGGAGCCTTGGGCCGACCGAGGGTCTCCTCGACGTGCTCGGCCATCCGGAGCGCCACTATCCCACGATTCACATCGGCGGCACGAACGGGAAGGGCTCGACGTGCGCGTTCGTCGCCAACGAGCTGCGGGCGCAAGGCTGGCGCGTGGGATTGTATTCCTCGCCTCACCTCATTTCGCCCGTTGAGCGGATCACCGTGGACGGGGTCCCGATCGGGGAAGACGCGTTCGCCGAGTGGACGGCGCAGCTCAAACTCCACATCGAGCGGCTCGACGCCAGCTTTTTCGAGGCGACCACGGCGATCGCGTTCGCCGACCTGGCGGCCCGGGACGTCGATATCGCCGTCATCGAAGTGGGGCTGGGCGGCCGGCTCGACGCCACCAACGTGCTGACGCCCCTCGTCACCGCGGTGACCAAGATCGCGCTGGAGCACGTCGATTACCTGGGCAGCGACTTGAAGGGGATCGCGCGAGAGAAGGCCGGTATCGCCAAGCCTCGAGTGCCGTTCGTGACCGGTGAAGCCGATCCCGACATCCGCGCCGAGCTCGTGAAGGAAGCCAAGCGACGCGGCGCCGAACCGATCATCACGGTCGATACGACCCTGCGACCGCGGAAGGACACGCAGCTCGGCCTCCGCGGACGCCATCAGCTCGCCAACGCGTTGGTGGCTCACGCCGTGCTGAACGCGCTGCCCAAACCGTTCGGACCGGTGGGCAAGAGTCTCCCTGCGAGCTTCGCCCACGCCTACATCCCCGGTCGCTTCGAAGTGCGCGGCAAATGGATCTTCGATGTGGCGCACAATCCGGACGGCATGCGCGTCGTCGCCCAGGCGCTCGCGGAATCGGGCAGGACGATCCGGCGGCCGCTGCACGCGCTCGTGGGGATTCGCAACGACAAGGATTGGCGGGCGATGCTGAACTCGCTCCGACCATTGGTCGACCGCCTCACGCTGACGGTCCCGCCGTCGATTCCGGTCCTGCAGCGCTGGTCGATCGAGGACATGGGGCCCGACGTTTCGTTCGAGCCGGACTTTGAGCGAGCGCTGCACGACATTCAGGAGGGAGCCGAGACCATTTTGGTGACCGGATCGTTTCACACCGTCGGTGACGCGATGGCTCGCTTGCCGGGCTTCGCGCCCGTCGGTTAAGTTGTTGCGATGCAAGGAAAAGCCCTACCCGGCTTTCGCGACTTTTACCCTGAAGACCTGACCCTCCGCAACCACATCTTCGCCACCTGGCGCAGTGTGGCCGCGCGGTATGGCTTTGAGGAGTACGATGGCCCGCCGTTGGAAGCGCTCGATCTCTACACGAGAAAGAGTGGCGAAGAGATCGAACAGCAATTGTATTCATTTCGCGATAAGGGTGATCGAGATGTCGCCCTCCGACCAGAAATGACACCCACGCTTGCCCGTATGGTCGCTGCACGGGGGCAAGCGCTGAAAAAGCCAATCCGTTGGTTCTCGATTCCCCAGCTGTTTCGCTACGAGCGCCAGCAGCGGGGCCGGCTGAAAGAGCACTTCCAGCTCAACATGGACATCATCGGCGAGACGAGCGCGCTGGCCGATGCGGAGCTGATCGCGGCCGCGATCGACATCATGAGGGCATTCGCATTCGGGCCGGGCGATTTCAAGGTGCGCATGTCCGATCGCCGGGTGCTGCGCACTTTGCTGCTCGGCTACGATATCCGGGAGGATAGCCTGCAGCAGGCTTTTGCCATGCTCGACAAGACTGGCAAGGACGAGGAATGGGTGACGTGGCAGCTGGGGGGTGCCTACACGGGTTCGGGCCAGACATCGCGCCCAATCCCCCGACGGTCCCTGATCGGATTGGAGCCTGTCTCGGAGCTGCTCAGCTCGCTTCCTGGGGGGGGCCACGCCATCGAGCCGCTGCGCGAGACGGTTGCTACCCTCACGACCATGGGACTGGGCGACTTCGTCGAAGTCGATCTGACGATCGTCCGCGGTCTCGCGTACTACACCGGCATTGTTTTCGAGCTGTTCGACACGCAGCACAAGCTGCGCGCTATCGCCGGCGGCGGACGATACGATGGGCTCCTCAAGGCCGCTGGCGGACCCGACCTGCCGGCACTCGGGTTCGGCATGGGCGATGTTGTACTCAGCGAGCTCCTCAAGGAGCGTGGCGTAGCCCCCAAGGCGTCGATCGAGCTCGGCGCCTTTTTGATAGCGGTGGGGGGCGACGATATGCCCTTGGTGCTGAAGCTCGCCCATGCGATGCGGGACCGTGGGATCGCGGTCGAGTACGGGCTGCGGCACGCCGGCGTGCGCAAACAGCTGGAGCTGGCGGCCGCGCGCGGTGCCCCACGCGCCGTGATCATCGGTCCTGAAGAGCGCCAAGCGGGCCTGGCTGTGGTGCGCGATCTCAATGCGGGAACCGAAGCCAAGGTTCCGCTCGACAAGCTTCTCAACGGATATTTCGATTAATGACACAGGCACAGAACGCTAAAGCGCAGCGCATCACGCCACGCGCGAAAGACTTCAGCGAGTGGTACGGGGACGTCATTACGCAGGCGCAGATGGCGGATTACTCGCCGGTGCGTGGCTGCATGGTCATCCGGCCACACGGCTATCGGATCTGGGAACTGATGCAGCGCGCGCTCGATGACATGTTCCGCGCCAGCGGCCACCGCAACGCGTATTTCCCGCTGTTCATACCGATGAGCTTCCTGGCCAAGGAAGCCGAGCACGTCGAGGGATTCGCGAAGGAAGTCGCGATCGTCACGCACACCAGACTGCGCGCCACAGGGAAGGAAGGCGCGGGCGCCGTGGCGGTCGATCCCGCATCAGCGCTCGAAGAGCCGCTGGTCGTGCGCCCGACGTCCGAGACGATCATCTACGCGATGTTCGCGAAGTGGATCCAGAGCTACCGCGATCTGCCGCTGCTCCTGAACCAGTGGTGCAACGTGGTCCGCTGGGAGATGCGCACGCGCCTCTTCCTGCGGACGACCGAGTTCCTGTGGCAGGAAGGGCACACCGCACACGCGGACGAGGCAGGCGCAGAGCAGGAGGCCCGACTGATCCTGGGGATATACCGCCGCTTCGCAGAAGAGTGGATGGCCATGCCAGTGCTCACGGGCCTGAAGACGGATAGCGAAAAGTTCGCCGGCGCCCTGCGCACGTACGCGATCGAAGCGCTGATGCAGGACAACAAAGCCATCCAAGGGGGCACATCCCACAACCTTGGCCAGAACTTCTCCAAGGCGTTCGACGTGAAGTACCAGACGGCCGCCGGCGGCCTCGAGCACGTGTGGAACACGTCGTGGGGCGTTTCGACGCGGCTGATCGGCGGACTGATCATGACGCACTCGGACGACAATGGCCTGGTCGCGCCGCCCAAACTGGCACCAGTACAGGTCGCGATCGTGCCGATTTGGAAAACGGACGAGGAGCGCACGCAGCTGTCGGCCGTCGGCCGTGAGCTGAAGAGCGATCTCGAGCAGACCGGGCTTCGTGTGGAGTTCGACGAGCGCGAGAACCTGAAGCCCGGCGCCAAGTACTTCGAGTGGGAGGGCCTCGGCGTACCCGTCCGTCTGGAGATCGGGCCTCGCGATCTCGCGAGTGGCCAGGTCGTTCTCGCGCGCCGGACTGGTGGCAAGGCGCCCGTGCCTCTTCAGGGCGCGGCGACCGCGGTGACGAAGGCGCTCGACGAGATCCAGGCGGCGCTGTTCGCCGCCGCGCGCGAACGGCGCGAGAAAAACTCGCTTCGCGGCGCCACCAAGGCGCAGTTCCTGGAGTTCATCAAGGGCAGCGGTGGATTTGTCTATGGCGGCTTTTGCGGCGACCCAGCCTGCGAGACGGAGATCAAGCAGCAGACGAACGCCACGATTCGGGTTCTCCCCGATCCCGAGTTTCGCAGCAAGGAGGTGCCGAAGAGCTGCATGTGGTGCGGCGCGCCCAGCATCGCGGAGGCCGTGTGGGCGCAGGCGTACTAGGGTTCGATCCGGGATTGCTCCAGGCAATCGCGGATCGCCTCGGAACGCCAGCCTACGTCTACAGTGCCAACCTGATTCGCGCGCAGTACAACGCGCTCCACGACGCGCTCCACGGCATCCGCCATCGCATCTGTTACTCCGTCAAAGCCAACGGCAACCTTGGCGTGCTGCGCGTCCTCAAGCAGCTGGGGGCGGGTGCCGACATCGTGTCGGTCGGCGAGCTGCGGCGGGCGCGGATCGCCGGATTCGATCCCGACGGCATCGTCTTCTCCGGCGTGGGCAAGACGACCGCGGAGATCGAAGAGGCCATTCGCGCCGGCGTCGGCTTCATCAATATCGAATCCACGAGCGAGCTCGCGACCCTCACGTCCGTCGCCAACGAGATCAAGCTGCCGGCGCGCGTGGGGATTCGCGTCAACCCCGACGTCGCCATCGACAGCCATCCGTACACGAAGACCGGTGAGAAGACGGCAAAGTTCGGCATCCCCTTCGACGAAGTCGTCACGGTCGCCAAGCGGATCGCCGCCGAGCCCCGTTTGGTGCTCCGTGGGTTGGCGATGCACATCGGCTCGCAGATCACCGATGTCGCGCCCTACCACCGTGGCGCCATCAAACTGATCGAGCTGGTCACCGCCATCCGCGCCTCCGGTATCACCACGCTGGAGGCGCTCGACGTGGGTGGGGGGTTGGGGGTCCGGTATCACAACGAGAAGGCGCCAACGCCCAAAGCGTTCGCTGAAGCCGTCGTCCCGTCGGTCGGGGCAGCGGGGCTGGGCCTGCTGTGTGAGCCGGGCCGCTACCTGGTGGCCAACGCGGGTGTGTTGCTCACCCGCGTCTTGTACCGCAAGCACGCCGGCGGCAAGGAGTACGTGATCGTGGACGCCGGGATGTCCGATTTCGTCCGGCCGAGTCACTACAATGCGCATCATGAGATCCTGCCGCTGCGCGACGGCAAGCGCCCGGAAGAGGTCGTGAATGTCGTGGGACCGATCTGCGAAACCGGCGATTTCCTCGCGCTCGACCGCAAGCTCGTCGCGGTCGGGCCGGGCGAGGTGCTGGCCGTGCTCGGCACCGGTGCCTACGGCTTCGTGATGAGCTCGACGTACAATCAGCGGCCGCGGGCCCCCGAAGTCATGGTCGATGGCGACCGCTACTACGTCGCGCGCCAGCGCGAGACACTCGACGATCTCATCCGCGGCGAGACCGCCGAGCCGACCACCTGGTACAAAGCGTGAACCGCATCCTCATCCTCGACTACGGATCGCAGTTCACGCAGCTGATCGCGCGCCGGATCCGCGAGGCGAGCGTCTATTGCGAGATTCACCCCGCGAGCAAGGGGTTGGATCTCGCCTTCATCCGGACGTTCGATCCCAAAGGCATCATTCTCTCGGGCGGCCCGAACTCGGTCTTCGATGAGGGCGCACCAACGGCTGATCCCGGAATTCTCGAGCTCGGCATGCCCGTGCTCGGCATTTGTTACGGGATGCAGCTCATCGCGCGCCTGGCGGGCGGGAAGGTCGTGCCGTCGAGCGAGCGAGAGTACGGCCGCGCCGAGATCGCGATTCGCGAGAACAAGGGATTGTTCGCGGGATTCGAGCCGCGCGCCACCGCGATCGTGTGGGCGAGTCACGGCGATCGTGTGGACGAGCCGCCGCCACATTTCCGCGTCACGGCGACCAGCGCCAACGCGCCCGTCGCCGGGATGCAGCACGACCAGAAGCCGATCTACGGCGTGTTGTTTCACCCCGAGGTCGCGCACACGCCGCGCGGCGGCGAGATCCTCCACAACTTCCTGTTCGACATTTGCGGCTGTGTCCCCGACTGGACACCCGGGCATTTCATCGATCACGAAGTCGGCCGTATCCGCGAACTGGTCGGCACCCAGGGACGAGCCATCTGCGGGCTGTCGGGTGGCGTGGACTCGGCCGTCGCCGCCGCACTCGTGCATCGCGCGATCGGCGACCGGCTCACGTGCGTGTTCGTGGATCATGGGTTGTTGCGCCGCGGCGAGCGCGAACAGGTCGAGCAGACGTTCCGCGCTCACCTCGGCATGGATCTGCGCGTCGTGGATGCGACGCATCGATTCCTCAAAGAGCTCAAGAGCATCGAGGACCCCGAGGAAAAGCGGCGGCGCATCGGCCACACGTTCATCGATGTCTTCGAGGACGCGGCCCAGCACGTCGAGGGTGACGTTGGGTTCTTGGTTCAGGGGACGCTGTATCCCGACGTCATCGAATCGTCCTCGCCCAAGGGCGGGCCATCGGCGACGATCAAGACGCACCACAATGTCGGCGGGCTGCGCCCCAACCTGCCGTGGAAACTCATCGAGCCGCTCCGAGAGCTGTTCAAGGACGAAGTGCGGCAGGTCGGCCGTGAGCTCGGTCTGCCCGATGAGATCGTGGGGCGGCACCCGTTCCCGGGACCCGGGCTGGCCATCCGGGTCCTTGGTCCGGTCAACGAAGAGCGGCTCGACCTGCTGCGCCGCGTGGACGCGATCTATCTCGATGAAATCCGCGCGGCCGGGCTGTACGACCAGATCTGGCAGGCGTTCGCGGTGCTGCTGCCCATCAAGTCGGTGGGCGTGATGGGCGACGGCCGAACCTACGATCACGTCGTCGCGCTGCGTGCCGTCACGAGCCGCGACGGCATGACCGCAGATTGGTTTCCGTTTCCCCCTGACGTCCTGGGCAGGATCTCGAACCGCATCATCAACGAAGTTCGTGGCGTGAATCGCGTCGCGTACGACGTGAGCTCCAAGCCGCCGGCCACGATCGAGTGGGAGTAACGACTCGCCAGGCGGCTCTGATTGCAGCTCTCGCCGCCGCAGCGGTCGCGGCCCCCTCGATTCGCAATGAGTTCGTCGCCGATGATCAGTGGGTCATCGCACAGCGGCCGTTCCTACGCGACCCGCCGTCCGTCGGCGCCCTATTGGTTGAGCCCTATTGGCCCGCGACGTTCGGCGGCTCGATGTGGCGCCCCGCGGTCCTGACGTCGTTCGCACTCGATTATCGCATCTCTGAAAGCCCGCACTGGTTCCACGTCCAGAACGTGATCTGGGCGGCGATCGCGACCGCCTTACTGACGCTACTCGCCTGCGACCTGGCTGGCCCGCTGACCGGCCTGATAACCGGTCTGGTGTTCGCGGTTCACCCGGTCCACGTCGAAGCGGTCGCCAACGTCGTGGGACGCGCCGAGCTCATGGCGGCAGCTGCGTACGCGGGGGCGCTGCTCTGCGCCCTGCGCGCCGAGCAGCGGCCGGTCTACCTGATCGGTGTGGCTCTGGCTGCGGCGTTTGGCATGGCGTCCAAAGAGCTGGTAGCGACGCTTCCGGCCGCCGTCGTGCTGGTCTATGTCGCCAAACGGCTCGACTGGCGTCGATCCTGGCGACCGGCCCTCGCCGCCGCCGTGCCCATCGTGGGCTACTACATCGTCCACGCGCTGGTCAATCCGCACGGTGTCTTCTACGCCGGCGGCCTCGCGGTCGGCATGGAGGGACTTGGCGTCGCCCAGCGCGCGTCCGCCATGGTCCCACTCTCGGTCCAGTGGTGGCGCCTGCTACTCCTTCCCGTGCATCTCTCGGCGGACTATTCCCCCGGGGAGTTGATCGTGTCTCCCCGCTTCACGGCGGCGCACCTCCTCGGCGCGCTCGTCTGGGCGGGAGTCGGGTACGTCGCGTGGCGCACGCGGCGGACCGTGCCGGGAATTGCGATCGGGTTGGCGTGGTTCGTCATCACCGTATCGCCCGTCGCCAACATCGTGGTGCCGATGGAGCTGCTCATCGCCGAGCGCACGTTGTATCTCCCTTCGTTCGGGATCGCGTTCGCGCTCGCATCGACGGCTGTGGCGGCGCCCTGGTCGCCTCGCGGGCGCGCGGCGGTGGTCGCGTTCCTGGTACTCCTCGGGGCCGGGCGTAGCGTCGCGCGTATTCCCGCCTGGCATGATGATGAGCAGCACTACCAGGCGCTCAAGCGCGACGCGCCGCGCTCGTATCGGACGCTCTGGCTCGAGGGCAAGGACGAATTCGCGGCCGGACGGTGGGGAACGGGCGAACGGTTCTTCTTGGAGTCGATCGCGCTGGCGCCGGGCATCGCGGGCCCACGCCTCGATCTCGGCCGGTTCTACGTCAGCGCCAAGCTGTGGCAGCCAGCCATCCGGCAGCTGAGCGCCGCTGTGGCGGTCGACAGCGCATTGGCGCCAGCCAGGGACGCGCTGCGAGCGGCGTACCTGGGAGCGGGCGACACGGCTTCCGCAAACCTGATACTGCGACACTAGGTTACGGCGACGCTAGGTTACTGCGACGCTAGGAAAGAGCGACGCTAGGTCCGCTTGGCCGCCTCGTCGATCTTGCGTAGCAAGGCATACACGAGCCGCGCGCAGTTCGATCGTTTGATTCGTATCAACCGCAGCTCCTCCTTTTCCAAGTAACCAAACGCATCGACCAACTCGAGAATCCCTTCGATTTCGTGGAGGGAAGAACGGGCGATATCGAGATATCTCCGAAACTCGCGAGGCCCTCGCCCACTATTACCCTCGGCAAGATTCAGAACCACACTATAAGCAGCACGCCGCCACTGATCTCCGAGGGCATAGCGCTCGTAACCTGGCAGTTTCTTGATTGCAGCGGCGCTTAGTGACGCGAGCTCCTTAGCCTGCTGCCACGCCTTGAGATTGCGGAAATCGCCCATGCAGGGACGATAGGGTAGGTTAGATGGATTCTTTGGATCGTCTTCATGCCGCGGGGAGCTTTTTGACGTACACCTAGCGTCGCAGTTTCCTAGCGTCGCCTTCTCCTAGCGTCGCCTTATATGTTCTTCTCCTCCAACAAGCTCAAGAACTCAGCAGGCGTCGTCAATTTCGCCAGCCTCGCTGGTACATCCGACTCCTTCGCGAACTGGGCAATCTTGCCGAGCACCGGCAAATACTGGTTGGACACTTCCAGGGGCGGGGCGACGATCAGGAAGAAGTAGTTGACGGGCAGGTCGTCGATCGCCTTGAAGTCGATCCCCTTCATACTCCGGCCAAACCCGCACCGCAGGCGGCTCACGACCAGCGAGCGACAGTGCGGGATGGCGATGTGATTGCCGATGCCGGTCGAGCCCAGCGTCTCCCGCCGCTTCAGCATCTTGAACAGCATCGCCTGCGCCTTTTCGTCGAGCTTGAGCAGCCCGACGAGCTCCTTCAGCACCGTGTCCTTCGAGGTGCTCTGGAGCTCGAGCGTGATGGCATCTTCGGAGAAGAATTCGCGCAGGCGCATTCGCGCGCGAAAGGTAAATCTTGGTTGCTCCGCGCGCAACGCGCTATTACGTTCCACTGCATGGACTTCCCGTACTCGGTCGCCCACGACTTCCCCCTCTTCCTCGCCCCTATGGCGGGGGTGTCGGAGTCCCCATTCCGGCAGATTTGCCGCGGCTATGGGGCCGATGTCGTGGTGTCCGAGTTCATCTCGTCCGTCGGCATCTCGCTGGGGATCGAGCGCGTGCTCGCCGAGATGCGGTTTGAGCCCGTCGAGCGGCCGATTGGCATCCAGATCTACGGCGCTGACGCCACGATCATGGCCCAGGCTGCCGGCATGGTCACGGAGCTGTTCGAGCCCGATTTCGTGGACATTAACTTCGGCTGTCCGGTCAAGAAGGTCGTCCGCAACAACGGCGGGTCGGGCTGCCTCAAGGACATGAGCCTCGTCCGCGGCATCATCCGCGCGGTCCGGGACGCCACGAGCCTCCCGGTGACGGTGAAGATCCGGAGCGGCTGGGACGAGACCCAGCGCGACCCGGTCGAAATCGCCCTGCGCTGTCAGGAGGCAGGGGCGCAGGCGTTGACGCTTCATCCCCGGACCCGCACCCAGATGTATCAGGGCGCGGCCAACTGGGACGAGATCGCCGCTGTCGCTCAGGCGCTCGAGATTCCGGTGATCGGGAACGGCGATATTCGCACACCCGAGGATGTGCTGGCGATGCGCACGCAAACGAACTGCGCCGGCGTTATGATCGCCCGCGGCTCGTTCGGGAATCCATGGCTGTTTGCGCAGGCGCGTGACCTGCTCGAGGCCCGAGCCAAGCGACCCGATCCCACGCCCGCCGAGCGTTTCAATACGGCACTCGAGCACGCGCGTCTCGCGTTGCGGCTGCAGGGCGACACGCGCACGACCGCACTCGAGTTCCGGAAGCATTTTGGCTGGTACACGAAAGGGTTGCGGGACGCATCCGAGCTGCGCCAGCGGCTCTTTGCCATCGAATCGATGGCCGAAGCTGAAGCGATTTTCTGCGATTATCTGTACGGATCTGCGAGATCTGCGGCTTGAAGTTCGAGCGGCTGCCGTTCGCGACGATCGATCACCTCCGGCCCATCACCCAGGGGCACCAGGAGGTGATCTTTTGTCCGGGCAAGACCGTCGGCCAGGTTGTCGCGATCGCCGAGCGGCTGGAAGCCGCCGGCGGGGGGGGGAGCTTTCTCGCGACGCGCGCTGACGCCGCGCAGGCCCAGGCACTCGTAGACCGCTTTCCCCGCGTCGAAATCAACGAGCTTGGCCGGACTGCCTATCTCCCGCCGGACCCGGAGCCCGCGCCCACCGGCCGCGGCACCGTACTCATCTGCACGGCCGGCACCAGCGATCTGGCGGTCGCCGAGGAAGCGGCGGTCAGTGCGCGGGCGCTGAAGAACCGCGTCGAGCGACTCACCGACGTGGGCGTTGCCGGGATCCACCGCCTGTTGACCCAGACCGACGTGCTCCGTGCCGCGAGTGTCATCATCGTCGTCGCCGGGATGGAAGGCGCGCTGCCCAGCGTCGTCGGGGGTCTCGTCAAAGTCCCGGTCATCGCGGTGCCGACCAGCGTCGGCTACGGTGCTTCATTCGGCGGACTGGCCGCCCTCCTCGCGATGCTCAATTCCTGTGCCTCGGGCGTCACCGTCGTCAACATCGACAACGGATTTGGCGCCGCAGCGGCGGCAAGCCGCATCAATCATTCATAGCCGGGCGCCGGCGCGGCGCTGGGTCGCGCTTGCACTCCAACTCTTCGGCATCGCGATGCTGGGCATCGCAGCCTGGCGCGGGGGCTCGTGGGCGTCGCTCGCTGCCGCGGGTGGCATAGCCGCCACCCTTGGGTGGACGATTCGCTGGCGTCCGGGCCGGTTGCGGCGTCGGGGACCTGCGCCGCTCGCGCTGCGCGAGGTGCTCGACCTGATCCGTCAGGCGTACGGCGCCTCGGCGGGCTGGGCGATCGGGACCGCCGAGGGGCCGTTCGACACGCCGGCGACCCACGATTCCGCCGAACTCGAGCAGCGCCGGCGCGGGGCCGCCCTGGTCCAACTCGCGTCGGTCGACGGCAGGCTGCACGTGGTGCGCGATCCGGACGCCGTGTACGTCGCGGTCGGAGACTTCCCGTATGCGGCCGGCCTGGCGCTCGAGGGGGCGTTACTCGACGACACGAGCGTCGATAGGCTCGCCGCGGCGCTGCGGCGTCTTGTCGCCGGCATGCGACTCGGTGAAGAGCAGAGCGCAGCTCCGCGTGCGCGCATCGTCGCCGGACGCATGGCCCGGCTCGCCGCCGGCGCCGTCACACTCGAGGGCACGGCGCGCGCGGCCGTGGAGCTCGCCGCGCAGCTCACGCATCGCGCTGTCGCTTTGGTGATCGCCGGCGATGAGCCCCGCATCATTGCGATCTCCAGTGCAGCGGACAAGCGGCTCGGGGGGATCCCGCTTCCCCATCAATCAGCGGTCGCCCGCGCGATCGCGTTCGGAATACCCGTCGCCACGCGGGGGGCCGAGGATGTGTTCGGGGCCGGACCCGGCGTGCCGGAGCGCCGGCGGAACGAGCGCGCCGGGACAGCCTACCCGCTGCTCGACGGAGCGATTATTGTGGGCGCGCTCGTCGTACTCGGCCCGCCCCTCGAGCCGGACGCCCCGATCCTCGACGATCTCGGCCCGGTGCTCACGGACCTCGGTCCTCGAATTGCAGCAGCGCAAGCCGTGGACGAAGCGGAGCGGCGCGCTGTCGTGGATCCGCTCACCGGCTTGCGCAACCGCCGCGAGTTGGAGCGAGTGATGGCGGCCTATGGGCCGCGGGCGTCCGAACCGGCGACGCTCGTCTACGTCGATCTCGATCACTTCAAGCGGCTCAACGACACCCTGGGACATCCGGCCGGTGACGCGGCGTTGCGACACGTCGCGCGATTGCTCGAGAGCGCCGTCCGTGATGGCGACCTGGTGGCACGCATCGGCGGCGAGGAATTCGCGGTGTGGCTGCCGCGCACCCCGTTGCGCGAGGGGATGGAGGTGGCGGAACGGATTCGGCGCTCGGTCGCCGAGAGGCCGCTGACATTGAGTGGTACGGTGTATCCGCTCACGACGTCGTGTGGCCTTGCGTGTTATCCACAACCGATCGGCGATCTGTTGAATCTCCCCGCCGCGGCGGATGCGGCGTTGTATCGCGCCAAGCAGGGCGGCCGGAACCGCGTGGAGCACGCGTAAGGCGTCAGGATTGAATAGGCGCGTCGCACCGATTAGCTTGCGCCGCGAGGGGGCGACAGGCTTCGACGGGTTTGGCGAGGGTACTGTTGCGTGCCCAGGTTCTCAGTCACCTGGTAAATCAACTGGGACTATACACAAGCCAACTCTGAACTGGCTCTGGCTGCGTAAGCTTCGGCTTCACGCACCTGCGTGAGTGGCAGCCCGCCTGAGGCGGCGCTCACGTATCGCAAAGTCGGGCTGGCGGCACTTGGGGCCTCAACGGGTGCCGCAAGAGATTTCAGAGGCTTGTTGCTACCAGGGCTGACGGAGCGCCGAGGTAGCGAGACCACAAAGCTCTGTCTACGCACGTAGTAGCGGTATCGGAGTCATGCTCGGACCGGGGTTCAATTCCCCGCGCCTCCATTTCAGAACGGGAAACGTCCAGGACGTTTCCCGTTCGCCGTTCTCGCGTATGATGACCCACGAGCAGTTCGACGCGCTGGTGCGCAATGTCGAGGCCTACGCCCGCACGCACCGCCGCGCCTACCGCACGCGTGTCGCGGCACTCGCGCTGGTGGGATACGCCTACGTGTGGCTCATTCTTCTGGTCTGCCTCGCTGCGCTCGTCCTCCTCGTCGTCGTCGCCGTGAATACGGAGACCCTGAACTTCGCCTTCGCCAAACTGGGTCTCGTGCTGCTGGTGCTGGTGTACGTGATCGCGCGCGCACTCTGGGTCAGATTCTTGCCACCCGTGGGCGTCCCGCTGGTGCATGCCAACGCTCCACAAGTCTTCGCGCTGGTGGATGACCTCTGTCGCGAGCTGCAGACTCCGCGTTTTCACGACATCGTGCTCACCGACGACTTCAACGCCGCCGTCTCGCAACAACCCCGCCTCGGCCCGTTTGGGTGGTATCGGAACTACCTCCTCCTCGGCCTGCCGTTGATGCAAGCGCTCTCCCCCGAAGAGTTTCGGGCAGTGTTAGCGCACGAGCTCGGCCATCTGTCGCGCGAGCACGGCCGGTTCGGAGCCTGGATTTATCGGGTGCGGGTCGCGTGGATGCGACTGCTCCAGCAGCTCCAGACCGCCCGGCATTGGGGCTCCAGGCTGTTTGACTGGTTCCTGAAGCGCTGGGCGCCGTACTTCAGCGCGTACTCCTTCGTCCTCGCGCGCGAGCAGGAATACGAGGCGGATCGATTCGCGTCGCGCGTGGCGGGCAAGGAGGAGATGGGTCGTGCGCTCGTCGCCATGGAAGTGCAGGGCGCTCGGCTCGCGCGCGGGTATTGGCCCGTGCTGTTCCGCCAGGCGGCGGTGCAGCCGGACCCGCCTGCCGGTGTCTTTCAGTCGCTTCGCGACACCGTTCGCGCGCCGTACGCGGTGGAAGACCGGAAGCGATGGCTGGGCGCGGCGCTCAATCGGCGGACAGGAAATGAGGACACGCACCCGAGTCTGGCCGATCGGCTCAAGGCGCTGGGCGTCGCACCACCGTCGCGCGACGCAGCACTGCGGGGCCCCTCCGGCGTCACGGCCGCGGACCGCTATCTCGGGACCGCGTTGCCTGATCTGGTGGACCGCGTCGAAGCGTTGTGGCGCGAGGCGGTCAAGCCCGGTTGGCGCGCGAAGCATCAGGCCGACGCCCGGGGCCGCGCCCGGTTGACGGAGCTCGAGGCCAAAGCGACGGCAGGGCCGCTGACCCTGGCCGACGCCGCGCAACGGGCGGATCTCGTGTTGCGTCTGGAGGGCGAGGCGGCCGCAATCGAACCGTTGCGCGCGGTGCTCGCGCTCGAGCCGGACCATGCCGCCGCGAACTTCGCCCTCGGCGAGATTCTCCTCGAAAGCCTCGACGAGTCCGGGGTCCGGCACATCGAGCGGGCAGTGACGCGCGATCCCGCCGCGCGGGCACAAGGGTACCAACGCATTTGGGCGTTCTACGAGGCGGCGGGACGAAGTGCCGAGGCAGCCGCGTACCAACGTCGGGCCTGGGAGCAGGGCGACCTGCTGGATCGAGCGGCACCCGAGCGCCAGGACGTGAGCGGAGGGGATACGCTCCTTCCCCACGAGCTATCGGAAGCGGAGCTGGTCCCGATTCGAGCGGTCCTTGCGGCGGCCGAGGATGTGGGGGAGGCCTACATCGTTCGGAAGGCCGTCACGCACATGCCCGAGGTCCCGCTGTACATCGTCGGCGTCAAGATGCGACTCCCGTGGTACCGCTACCGGTCGGAACACAAAGAGCAGCGTTTGATCTCGCGGCTGGCGAAGGAACTCCCGGTACCCCGCCAATGGCTCGTCCTCGCACTCAACGACCACACCGCAAAGATCCGCAGGAAGATGCGGAAGGTGGCGGGAGCCCAGCTGGTCCGGCGTTAGGGACGCCGGCCGGTAAACGTCCGCAGCTCGGAGCTGGAAGGCACGACGAGGCGTGGCGCGATCGGATACGCGGCGCCGAAGGATGCCCGCGGCGCTGGGGGCGGGGGCGGGGGCGGGACCATGGGCCGATCGAATCGCCGGTGGTCGCCACGGAACGACATGGGCACGTAGTACGGGACGTACACCGCGGGCGCCGCGGCGGCGGGCGGGGCGGCCTGATAGACCACCTGTGGCGCGTTGGTGATCGACACGCTGCCGCTGTTCACGCCGCAGAACGAGTTCGTGAGTGCAGCATTGGAGCAGTCCACCGCGTTCGTTGGCGCCACCGCCGCTGCGGCAACTGTAGTCCCGCGCCGGACGCAGCTCAGGCACACCTGCGGCGGGACGGGCGGCCCGAGCGCCGCCAGCGAGCCGTCGCTGGAGTATCGCACCCCACCGTAATCGTAGGGACGTCCATCCGTGACGCGGTCCGCGATGTCGAGCAGCGCTAAGAGGGGATCGCCTGCGGTCGGTTGCAGCAGCCAGGCATCACCTGGATGCGGCCGATCGGGTCGACCAGGAGGAGCAGGAGGTGCCCCGGCTCGCGTAACGCGACGTACGCGATGGAATCGGTGCGCCAGACGCGGACCGGGTCGGGTGCGCGCGCGGCGCGCGCCGGCACTGGATGAGCAGCCGCCTGCACGAGCAATCCGACCGTTACCGCGAGAGAGGGAATCATGGGCCGTTGTCTGGAGCCTACATCGGCGTGGCGGGGCTGGGAAGGCCCCGTTTCCCGCTCTATATTGGGCGCCGACCCAACCCCCTCGGGAGAACCCGTGTCCGCTTCCATCCAGACACCAAGCACATCGGGAACCGGCAGCGCACTCGGCGACGCGCTCGATCTGCTCAATGTGCTGCATGAGCCGACTGCCGTCTTCAATCGAATCAACGAGCGTCCGCGCGTACTGATTCCCTGGCTCGTGCTCGGCGTGTTCCTCATCGTCCTGGCGATTCTGGTTCAGCCCTATCAATCGGCGGCATTCGAGGCATTCAAGGCGACGCTCACGCCCGAACAAGTCGCCAAGATGGGCAATCGGGGCGCTGGGGGCGGTGCTGTCGGCTTCGTTCTCTACCCGGTGCTCGTCTTTATCGGCGTCGCAGCCGGCGCGGGACTGTTGTGGATCGGCGTTTCGTTGACGGGCACACAGGCGCGCTACAAGACGCTCCTGAGCGTGCTCACCTACTCCTGCGTGACCTATGTCCTCTTCAGCATCGTCGCCGTGCTCGTCTTGAAAGTGCGCGGAATCCAGGCGATTACGGGATTCGAGGACGTGCGGGCCCCGCTGGGACTCGATCTCCTCGTGCCGGGTGCCGGGCTGTTCGCGGGCACCGTGCTGAACGGCATCAATCTGTTTTCGGTGTGGGGCGTCTGGCTGACGGGGACCGGGATTTCCACTACACACAAGACGTCGCGAGCCGCGTCGATTGCCGTTGCGGCGGCGGCGTTTCTGATCATGCTATTCATCGTCTCGCTGCCGACACTCTTCGCTGCGATGATGATTAAACAGTAGCGCGCGTGCGACTGACGACGCCCGCCTCCTCGAGGGCCGCCTGGGCCGCGGCGAGGCGGGCGATCGGCACCCGGAACGGCGAGCAGGACACGTAGTTCATCCCGGTACGGTGACAGAATTTTACCGAGCTCGGCTCCCCGCCATGCTCGCCGCAAATCCCGACCTTGAGATCGCGCCTGGTGTTTCTGCCGAGCTTCACCGCCATCTCGATGAGCTTGCCGACGCCTTCTTGATCGAGGACCTGGAACGGATCCTCGGAGAGCAGCCCGTGCTCGACGTAGAACGGCAGGAACCGGCCGGCATCGTCGCGCGATAGCCCGAACGTCGTTTGCGTGAGGTCGTTCGTCCCGAACGAGAAGAACTCCGCTTCTTTGGCGATGTCGTCCGCCGTCACCGCGGCGCGCGGCAGCTCGATCATCGTGCCGATGAGATATGGCACGGCGCGGCCCTCCCGATGGAACACCTCCTGCGCGACTTTGCGAATGAGCTGGGTCTGATTGACGAGCTCCCGGACGTCCGCCACGAGCGGCACCATGATCTCGACGGTGACTTTTTTTCCCTTGCCCGCCACGTGCCCCGCTGCTTCGAAGATCGCCTGCGCCTGCATCTCGGTGATCTCGGGGTAGGTGATGCCCAGCCGGCAGCCCCGGTGGCCCAGCATCGGGTTCGCCTCACGCAGGGACCCGATCAGCTTCTCGAGTTGCGCCGCTGGGACCTTGGCATGCTTGGCGAGGGCTGCGATCTCCTCACGGGTATGCGGCAGGAACTCGTGCAGCGGCGGGTCGAGCAGCCGGATCGTGACGGGCAAGCCGTCCATCACCTCGAAGATCCCCTCGAAGTCGCGGCGCTGGATCGGCAGGAGTTTCGCCAGCGCCTTGCGGCGGCCCGCCTCGTCAGTCGCGACGATCATCTCCCGCATGAGCGTGATGCGGTCACCCTCGAAGAACATGTGCTCGGTGCGGCACAGCCCGATCCCCTCGGCGCCGAATTCGCGCGCCCGCCGCGCATCGGCCGGTATGTCGGCGTTGGCGCGTACACGCATCCGCCGCTTCGCGTCCGCCCAGGACATGAGGCGGTCGAACTCTTTCCCCGCCTTGGGGGTGACGAGCTTCGCCGCACCGAGGATGACGCGCCCCGTCGTCCCATCGACGGTAATCACCTGACCACGCTTGACGGCGCGTCCGTTCACGCGGAATCGGCCGGCGGCAGGATCGACGTCCAGCTCCTTGGCGCCTACGACGCACGTCTTGCCCATGCCGCGGGCGACCACAGCCGCATGGCTCGTCATTCCGCCCCGCGCGGTAAGCACGGCGCGCGCCGCGACGATACCATGGTAGTCCTCGGGCGACGTCTCGGGGCGCACGAGGATCACATCGTGGCCCTTTTTCTTGAGCGTTTCGGCTTCGTCGGCGTCGAACACGACCTCGCCGGTCGCCGCCCCCGGCGAAGCGGGCAGTCCCTTGGCTAGCACCGTGACGCTCGCTTTGGGATCGACCATGGGATGAAACAGCTGATCGAGATCCTGCGGCGGTACGCGCTGGATCGCTTCGTCCTCCGTAATCAGCCCCTCGTCCACCATTTCGACAGCAC
>QHUZ01000115.1 GCA_003223395.1 Gemmatimonadota bacterium
AGTCAGAATGCAGCGCGCGCGCGAGCCGTTCGCGTTGCTGCGCCGTCAGGACCTGAAGCGGATTGGTCAGCCGTCCCGTCGCGGCGACGATGAAGCCCCGCGGCACCGTGATGGCAAAGTCGATGTCGCCGTACTCGAGATAAAACTCTCCCTGGCCGAGGTACTGCTCGGTATTCCAGCCGCGCACGTCGTCGTACACGGCGAGGCGCGGATACCACTGCGCGATCTCGTACAGCCACCCCTCGGGGAATTGCTCGCGACCCATGCGGTCGGCGCCGTGCTCGGGCACCTGAAACGAGTAGCCGATCTCGAGTGACGCGACGCCGCGGGGCGGCAGCGGCCGGTCGAGCTCAACCCGCAAGACGGTCCCGTCCTCGATCGTCTTGAGGCTGCGTCGGACGGTCTGACGGCCCGACGGCCGCACGGACTCGACGCGATCGAGAACAAAGCCTCCATGAAATCCACGTGCCGCAAAGCGGGCATCGGGAGGATTCAGTAGAGCACCGCGACTGTCATCGCGGAACAGGTTCTGGTCGAGCTGCAGCCAGAGGTAGCGCAGCGTGTCCGGAGAGCGATTGGTGTAGCGGATCGTTTCGCGGCCGGCGATGGTGTGCGTCGCGGTGTCGAGCGAGACGGCGATCGTGTAGTCCGCGCGCTGTTGCCAGTACGTGGGCCCCGGCCGGCCGGATCCCTCGCGCAGCAGCGTTGGGGTTGAAAGCGCGAGCCGGCGGAACGGCGAGGTGTCGGTGCGCGCGGCGGGTAACGGGGGCAGTTGGGGCGGGGCAGCCGGTTGCTGCAACGCCATGACGAGCAGGAGGGCGATCATGCCCAAGTTTACCCGCTACGGCTCTGGTTGAGCCTCCACGACCCCGTCGCGTCCCTCGCGCAAGTATCCGGCTGCAACGCCACCGACCACCATCACCAGGCCGACCCAGCCGAGCAGCGTGAGTCCCTGGCTCAGGAGCAGAAACGCGAGTAGCGCGCCGACGACCGGCTCGATCGTCGCGGCGACGGCGGTCAGCGTCGCTTCGATGCGGCGCACGCCCGCGAAGAACAGGAAGTTCGCCAGCACGACACCGCCGGCGGCGAGCGCGAAGACGTACAGCCACGCGGCGCTCGTCGGGGGTGGCGCAGGCGCGTGGCCGGCGAGCGGCAGGACGATCGCCAGAATCACGACGCCACCGAACGCTTCCCAGAACAGCATGCGATAGGAGCCGTAGCGCGGCACCGTCCAGCGCGCGAGTACGGTCGTCGTCGCGTAGCTCACGGCGGCCAAGAGTCCGCCGAACACGCCGACGATGAGACTGGGCAACGGCACGGCGCTTTGTGGTGCCGCGCCGCTCTTGCCCGTTACGGTCATCGCGGCGCCGATCATGACGACGACGCAGAGCGCGAAGCGCAGCGGTGTGAGCTTCTCGCCGAGCAGCGGCTTCGCGACGAGGGCGACCATGACGGGCGCGGTATAGAGCAGCGCGGCGGCACCCGCGACGCCCGCGCCGGCGATCCCGAACTGATATGCCACCTCGAACAGCGCGACCATCGCGCCGCCGAGTCCGCCCATGAGCAGTAAACCTTTGCGATCGACCTTGAAGACTTCGCGCTGAAACAGCACGGCCCACAGTGCGAGACCGGCCGTGCCGAGCATCAGGCGCCAGAAGCCGATGCCAGTGATGGCGGCGCCTTCGGCGTACAGTTTGGTGGAGAGCGGGCCGGTCGTGCCCCACACGGAGCCAGCGCCCAGGGCGCAGAGGTAGCCGATCACTCGGCTCGATCGTTGGTCGTTCGTCACGCGCCCATATTGTCCGTCGTCAGTTCGCCGCGCAACACCGTGACGGCTTGACCACCAATCTTGACACGGTCACCGACCAACCGCAGCCGCAGCTCGCCACCACGGGGCGACGCCTGATACGCGGTCAGCTCTTTCTTTCCCAACTTCGCGCTCCAGTAGGGTGCGAGCGCGCAGTGTGCCGACCCCGTGACGGGATCTTCAGGCACACCGGACTGCGGCGCGAAGAACCGCGACACGAAGTCGTAGTCAGTCTTTCCATTACTCCGACTCGTGACGATGACGCCGCGCGCTTCGACGCGGCTCACGGCGGTGAGATCGGGCGTCAACCCCCGCACCGTATCTTCGTGCTCGACCTCGATGAGGTAATCGAACTTGCTGCGGCCCACGAATGTCGGTTGGGCGCCGAGTGCGTCGAGCAGGCCGGATGGTGGCGGGGCCGCTGCCGCCGGCGTCGCTGGGAAGTCGAGCTCGATCCAGGATTCGCGGCGATCGGCGGTCAGGAGCCCGCTCTTGGTGTGAAAGCGCGCTTGCTCGTTCGATTTTAGGCGACCGTCCTCCCACAGCACATGTGCGCTGGCGAGCGTCGCGTGGCCGCACAGATCGACTTCGACCGACGGCGTGAACCAGCGGAGATCGTACCCGTCGCGCTGGGGAACGAGGAATGCCGTCTCGGCGAGGTTCATCTCACGCGCGACGTTGAGCATCCACTTTGGATCGGCTGGTTCTGGGAGGATGCAGACCGCGGCTGGATTCCCAGCGAACGGGCGATTGGTGAAAGCGTCGACTTGGGTGATGCATAGTGACATGAGACGGGAATCTACTCGCTTGATAGGTGTCAGGTGTCTGGTGTCAGGTCTGCGCTCGAACGCGCCCGGGGGCGCTCGAATGGTCCCGCAAGACCGAAGCTGACCTACGATTGTCAAAGCATGACCGTAGCACGAACCCGCGTCCTCTCGTATCGCGATTTGATTGTGTGGCAGCGCGCGATGGATCTCACCGACTTCGCCTACGAGGTCACGAAATCGTTCCCCAAAGACGAGCGATTTGCACTAACGAGTCAGATGCAGCGCTGCGCTGTGTCAATCCCCAGCAACATCGCTGAGGGACAAGGAAGACAACACCTCGGAGAGTATCTCCATCACCTATCGATTGCGAACGGTTCATTGATGGAGCTTGAGACTCAATTCGTGATCGCTTCCCGAAGGCACTACACCGATCAGGCGGCTTTGGAGCACGGGCTAAACTTGAGCGGAGACGTTGGACGTCTCCGTGCCGGTCTCGTCCGAGCGCTCAAGGCACGTCGTCCCTGACACCAGACACCTGACACCTATCCTGGCAAGCGAAAGGTCGTCCTGCCGTGAAATAGGCTGTTCTCGTGCCCGATGATGAACGCGGTTTCCGGATCGTTATTGCGCAGGATCAACCGCAGGCCGTTTGCGCTCGCCGGTACCTCGAACACGATGTCCGTCGTGTACGACTCGCCGGGAATCAATTTGCGCCGCAGCCCGTCGGTCGATCCGGGGTACCGATTGCCGGCATCATCGACCAAGGCGACGTACCGGCTGTTAGGTGTGAGCGTCGCGTCTCGAGGGCGGTGCGACGAGATCGTTTCCTCATCGAAGCGCACCTTGACCGTGACGGTGTGCCGCACCATCCCGTTGGCGAGTGATTCCGACTTGGTCGCGGCAACCGCGTAGGCGAGGTGGCAATCGATCTCGCAGATGTGCTTCTCTGCGCCGACGGCCAGCACTCGACTGTGACTAAACACCGAGGCGCCGAGGAAGAGCAACAGATACAGTCCGACTCCGCCCAGCAGCACGCGCAGCGTGATCCGCGCGAACGGCTCGCGCTGGGTGACCCGCGCGACGATGTAGAGGACGATGAGCGTCGCCGCCGCGAGCACAGTGCCCACAAACAGCAGTACCGTGAGCGGATTCAGGCCGTCAGTGATCATTGCCCTGCTCCTTCGGGTTTGGGCACGACGCTTTCAGGGCGTCGGCTTGCTTGCGGACGAGCGAACGCGCGCGCGCGCGACTCCAGTTCCAGGTGCGCCAATCGACTTCCACTTTGTCCCAGCGGGCCAGGAGGCCGTGCACGACGACGCAGCGGTCTTCCGGATTCAGCTGCGGTATCGCGTCGAGCAGGGCAGGGACGGCATCGCCACCGAGCGTCAGCGCGTACTTCGCATCGAACGGGCGTTCGGCCGCGGGACGATGGAGGTTCGTCTTGACGATGAAGGCATCAGGATTGAGCAGATGCAGGCCGGCCAGGACCGCGAGGCCTTGCATGAGCGAGCCGAACACAAAGCGCTGCCGCTGGCCGCGCAGCACGGTCCAGGCGAACCAGGCGAACACGCCGAGCAGCAGGATCATGAACGCCGTCGCGTACAGCCGGTCTGTAGACAGTCCGAAGGCCGACACGTACAGCCGCATGCGCTGGAGCGCGGATACCATGATGACGGCGAGCAGGCCGAGCAGCAGGCCCGCCAGCTGGCGGAACGTGCGGAGCTGCGGCGCCGTGGCGCCGCGGAGCAGTGCATCACCGCCGAGCAGAATTGGGAGAACGAGCCCGCTGGCGGTCATCAGCTCGAAGAAGCCCCGCCGCGCATACTCTGCGTATGTCAGGCCACTGGTCTCCTCGACGAGCGCGGTGCCGCCGAAGAAATAGCGGAGCTGGACGACGACGAACAGCAGGAACAGCGCATTCAGCATGCCGAGCGCAGTGGCCAGCGGCACCACGCTCTGCACCGGCTTCAGCGCCGGCGTGAGACCGAAAAAGGGCATGCCGAGGAACGACCAGCGGAAATAGCCGGCGACGAGGAACGCCCAGAAGCCGATGAACAGCGTGTGCGACACGACCGAATCGAGGTCGAAGGCGAACAGGTTCGTCAGCACATTGTTGAACACCGGATCGGCGGATGCAAACAGCGCCGCGAACACGATGAGCAGGGGCACGGCGAGTGTCACGCCGAGCAGCGCGCGCCGCACATTGCGGAGCCGGTCGTCCTGCGGCAGCTCGTGCCATTGAATGTCGCCGAACAACAGGACGAACCCGCCGAAGATGCTGGCCGCGCTTGCCGTGACAACGCCGCGGATCAGATCGAAGGGATACCACTTCGAAATCGCTTCGCCCTGGAGGCTCGCCGCGGCGAGCGCGAGCGCCCCGATGAGCGCGATGGCGTCGAACGCCGCAAGCGTTGCCGCGTCGCGCCGCAGAAACGCGAGGCCGAGCAGCAGCGCCGTGATCGCGAGCCACGCCGCGTCCGGCCCGTGTTTGACCTGGTGACGGCGGACCAGCCACGCGCCGACGCCGATGAGTGCAGTCGTGCCGAGCGCGACGTTCACGCCCCACGGCACCGCGCGCAGCAGCGCATCGCCGATGATGCCGCCGGCCACGCCGGCCGCGGCAATCTCGAGTCCCAGCTTCGTGCGCGGAGCGAGAGTAGGGAGTACGGTCATACCGCCTCCTGCGTAGGCAAGCCGCCGAAGCGGCGGTCGCGTGAGTGAAATTCGTGCACCGCGGCGGCCAATTGGGGTGCGCCGAAGTCCGGCCACATGCGCTCGGTAAACCACAGCTCGGCGTACGCGCACTCCCAGAGCAGGAAATCGGACAACCGCTGCTCGCCACCGGTCCGGATCAGGAGGTCGACGTCGGGGAGCAACTGGCCTGATTGAATCGCGGCGCGTCCCGAGTAGTCGACCGCGATCCGGAGATCGAGCCGCGTTCCGCCCGCCGTGCTCTGCTCGGCGGCTGCGATCGCGGTAACGAGCGAGTGCGGCAGCCGGTCACGCCGCCCGATAATCGTGAGCTTGACGCCCTGCGCGGCGAGCTCGGCGGCTTCGGTCCGCAGATGGCGCGCGAACAGGCGCATCAACGTCGAGACTTCGGCGGCCGGCCGGCTCCAGTTGTCGGACGAGAAGGCGTACAGCGTGAGCGCCGTGATGCCGCACCCCGGCGCGATGCGGACGACGCGGCGCACCGCCTCGGCGCCGGCGCGGTGCCCGGCGGCGCGCGGCAGCCCGCGGCGCGTGGCCCAGCGGCCGTTGCCGTCCATGACGATGGCGACGTGGAAAGAAGTACTTTGTTTCATAAAGCTTTCCCGCAAAAAAAAGCATCCACGTCAGCGCGCCCGCGTCACGCGAATCAACGCTTCCATGTGATCGAGGTAGCGCTCGAGCGCCCGCCTGCCGAGGGCGGTGAGTCGGTATTCCGTCTTCGGAACGCGGCCTTCGAACGATTTGTCGCACGTGATGTACTCCGCGTCCTCGAGCTTGCGCGCGTGCACGCTCAAATTGCCGTCGCTGGTCTTGAGCAGCGCCTTGAGCTCGTTGAACGTGAGGCGGTCGCGCACGGCGAGCGCGCTCACGATGGCGAGCCGCACGCGTTCGTGAATCAGCCGGTCGAGATCCGCCGGCGTGGACTGCGCTTTCGCTCTCGCTGCCGGTTGTGGTTCCGTGCGGGCGATCCGCGCCGTATTGCTCTTAGCCACCGTACCTCCGTGCGATGATCAATCCAAACAGAATGTGCAGTCCGCCGAAACCGCTTGCGAGGAGCCACGCCTCCCAGCCCGCCGGTGCGAATAGCGCCGCCGTGCCCAGGATCATGAAACAGATCCCTATCACCGGCACGACCCGCATGGAGAATGCCCCACCGGTGACGACGCCCGCGCCATAACACAGCAACCACACGGCCGGGAGCAGCTGGAGCTGCTTGGCCTGCCACAGCACGTACGTCAGGAGCGCCCCGACGATGAACGGTGGCAGCACGCTGAGTCCAAACCGTCGGCCGGGACCGTTGACGATTGCATCGCCGGCGCGCAGGGCCTTGTAGAGGAGGGCGGCGACGCCGATCCCAGCACCGAGCAACGCTTCGAACATCCAGACCCACAGCCAGCGACTCTGCGACGCACCGTAAACCGGCGCGACCGGCACGGATCCGGCGTACCACGAGGCCACGAGTGCCGTCACGCCGAGGACGACCATGCCCCAGCCGGGCACCGCGGTGAACGAGCCGGCGCGCTCCATGGTGGAGCGGATGAACTGCAGGTTGTCGAGCGCACGATCGCGCAGCGGCCGCGGGGCGGTCATGGCTCTAAGTAAAGCACTTTGCCATGCAAAGTCAAGTCCGGTTCTCGCGGCGCCGGACCAACTTCAGCCCCGACCACACCTCGTCCACCGCGGCGACCTTCACATCCACCAGGCCGGTCGGCAGGGCAACGGCCCGTACCACGTCTTCGGTCATATCGGTCGGAACACCGGAGGCTTTCTTTGGCCACGAGACCCACAAGGCACCGTCCGGCGCCAGCGCTCGAAGCAGGGCTGAGAGCTGGCGCTCCAGGAGGGCACGGTCCGCGGTAAAGAAATGAATGAGGGGCAGGATGCCGCGCGCCACGGACGTGACCGTGACGCCGCGCGGCAATTTCCCCAGCGTCGCACGATAACCCCGTGGGGGATGGAGAATTGCGATCCGCATGCCGGGCTTGATGCCGAGCTTGTCGACCAGCGAACGTTGACTGTAACCCGCAGCCATGGTGGGAAGGTATCATGTATCAGATGATGCGCACCTGGAGGTCTCAATGAAGCGTGTTGCGTTCTTGCTCACCGCTGCCGTCATGCTCGCAGCCTGCGATACGGCCACCGCGCCGCGTTCCATGCAATCGAGCGTCGACGACTCGCGGCTGCCAGCTGAGCTGCGCGCCGCGTATCTCGAGGACGCCAATCGTCTGGCGCTGCGCGATCTGCTGGCGAATGGCTTTTCCGAAGTTCCGATTCCTGAGGACGCGGTTCAACCGTACTACAACGCGCTCGTACTGGTCT
>QHUZ01000116.1 GCA_003223395.1 Gemmatimonadota bacterium
GCTTCGATGCGGCGGCAGTGCGTCAGGAGCGCCGCCGGCTCCAGGGTGGTTTCGAGCAGAACCATTTGGTTCAAATATGGTGGCTGCGCAACCGGTCCGAGGGGCGCCGTCTCCTCGACTCGGGAAGCCGCGACCAGCCGGGTGCCGGGGAGCGCGCCGAGCCGTGCGCGCGCATACGCCAGGTGTGCCGCACGATCGCCCAGATTGGTGCCGAGGGCGACAAAGGCGCGTTCAATTGACGTTGGCGAACCCGCGCGTCAAGTCACGCAGCATCGTGGCCACCTGTTCCAGGTCGCGGGTCGCGCGCTCGAGGTCGGTGAGACCTTCGGCCGCCTGCACCGCACGCGTCGCCACGTCGTCCGCCTCGACGCGGTTTTGGCCCGCAATGCTCGCCACGGCGTTGATCCGCTCGCGCAGCCGCGCGAACGCGAGATTCTGCTCGCCCGCGGCCGCCGTGATGCGACCCGCGTGCGCCGTGGCTTCTGCCGTGGCCACGACGATCGCGTCGAGCGCTTCGAGCGCCGCAGCCGACAGCTCCTCGACGCCGCCGACGTTGACCTGGCCGCGGCGCATCTGCTCGACGACTTCGCCGACCTGGGTGTGGATGTCCTGAACCAGATCGCCTGCTTCCGCCGCGGCATTCGCGCTTTGCTCGGCGAGGCGGCGCACTTCGTCGGCCACCACGGCGAAGCCTTTGCCGTGTTTGCCCGCGCGGGCGGCCTCGATGGCGGCGTTGAGCGACAGCAGGTTCGTCATGTCGGCCAGCTCACGGATCGATGCGATAAAGCCGGTGATCCGGCGGCTCATCTGACCGAGCTGCTGGACCTTGATCGAGCTCTCGCCCACGAACGTTTTGAGCGCGACCAGTCGCTCGATGGCTTCGCGGATCTGCGTGCGATTGCGGCTCGCGACATCGCTGGCCGCAATGGAGGCACGGGCGGCGCCGGCGCCGTCATCGGACACGCGGCGCGAGACCTGCGCCAGACTCTCCGTCGCCTCTAAACCGCCGGAGACTTCCCCCTCCTCCCGCCGCACTCCCTCACGAATGACGCCAGTGGACTGGGCGACCGCGGACGCCGCGCCTTTCAGCGTTTCGGCCGTCTGCGCGATGCTCGCCAGTTGTCGCGTCATGCGCTCGACCGTTTCGACGAGCGGACGCCGCAGGTCCGTGATGTGGACCGCGGTCGCGAGCTGGCTCGCGAACGTCGTGATCGTCAGGATGTCCTGGCGCCGGTAGCAGTGCTTCTTGTGGTGTTCGATCTCCAGCGTCCCGATCACCTGATCGCCGAATTTGAGCGGCACGATCACCAGGCTCTGGACTTCGAGCGGCGCGTCCGCGACACGTTTGTCGCGGGTGACATCGTCGATGACGACGGTCTCGCCGTGCGTCGCCACCTCGTTGCGCAGGTGCTTCGTGTCCGACGACGGCTCCCCGCGCCCCGCTCGGCCGCGCGCCGAGCGGTGCACGAGCGAGAGCTCACCATCGTGGAGGCGGTAAATCCGGAAGTCGCCCCAATCCACGAGCCGGTTCGCCAGGCGTTCGATCCGCTGGAACGAATCCTCGAGGCTGATGTTGGCCGTGATCACCGCTTCCATCGCGTGGATCTTGTTGAGCTCTTCGGCCGAGATCGCTTCTTCGATCATCTGTTTCAGCAGCAGGCCGAGGAAGACGAGCACCAGTCCGACGAGCAGCCAGGCGACGAACGACCAGGCGACGACGGCGCCGACGAAGATCGTTGCGGCGAGCAAGGTCGACGCATACGAGATGACCTCGTAGCGCACGATCATCATTCGTTCCGCCGGCTCCAGCTTGGCGCGAATGATGAGGCTCAGATAGAACAGCATGCGGCCAAACACGAAGTACGCGAGCGCGTAGCCCGCCAGGGCCGGGAGCAGCTCGATGCTCAGGACGGGAGCGCCGTTCGGCATGTCGAGCCAGTGCAGCGCGGCGCCGTATACGCCGTAGGCGGCGACCAGCGTGATGACTTCGCGCCCCAGGTTGATCCACGCCACACGCAGCGGCTTGCGCTGCCACACCCAGTCGGTCACGATCGTCGCCCCGGCGATCGCGAGGCTGGTCGCCGGCACACCCACCAGCAGACTGCCCGTCAGCCCGACGAGAGCGGTTTGCGTCAGATACGAGTATTTGCTCAGCGGTACGGAGAGCCCGCGCAGCGCCACCGCGGCGCCGAACAGCACGAACATCTCGGGGATCTGCCCGAACCAGCGGTGGTCGGCGCCAAGCACCGCGATCATCACCGCGGTGCCCACCCAGGCGAGCCCCTGACTGTAGAGCGCGACGAAGCGCGAGACTCTCATCCGTGCACCGCCGCGGCGAGCTCGCGGATGAGCCGCTCCATCGCGGCGATGCCACCTTTGCCCAGCGCATCCATCAGCGCGCTGCCGACCGCGACGCCGTCCGCCGACCGCGCGGCGGCCGCCGCTTGCGCCGGCGTGCCGATGCCAAAGCCCACCACCACCGGCAGGCGCGCCCGCGGAGGCGCGGCAGCCCGGATCCGCTGCACTTGGGCGTCGAGATCGGGCGGGACATCGGCCCGCGCCCCGGTGACGCCGAGGCGTGAGATGAGGTAGACGAATCCTGCAGCGTTGCTCAGAGCGGTCTTCAGTCGTCTCTCATCTGTCGTCGGTGCGACGAGCCGGATGAGATCCAGCCCGCGACCCGAGACCGCCTGCTCCACGGCTGGATCGGCGCCCGCGGGAAGGTCGGTGAGGAGCACGCCCGCCGCGCCGGCGGCATGGGCGTCCGTCGCGAAGCGCTCGATGCCGTAGGCGAGCACGGGATTCAGGTACGTCATGATTATCACGGGTACCGTGAGCGCGGCCTTGCTGATCAACTCCAGCACTCGCGGCACCGTGACTCCCTGCTCGAGGGCGGCTTGGGTCGTCCGCTGAATCGTCGGACCGTCGGCGAGCGGGTCCGAAAACGGGACACCAACCTCGACGAAGTCCGCGCCGGCGTCAGCGACGCGCCGCAGCGCGTCGAGCGAGACGGTGGGTGTCGGAAAGCCGGCGGTGAGGTACGGAATCAGCGCTCGGGACTTGCCGAGCGCCCGCCACCGCGCCGCGATGGCGTTCTCAGACAAAGTAGTCGCTGACGTTGATACCGTATTTGACAGGGTCAGTGACCTTGACGATGGTGCGCGGGAAACTGCCGCCCTCATTCTTCACCGAAAGATCGACCACGGTGCCGGGATTCAACAGCGCACCATCGGGCGTCGTGACCAGCCGGACCACGGGGCGGTGCACGTGCGCGACGTCGGGATTCGCGCTGTGCACCAACGCCACTTCGTAGGTGTCGAGAATGACGCAGGTGCCAACCGGATAGATCCCGATCAGGTTGATGAATGCCTTCACGACGACGGGGTCGTAGCCGCGCCGCGGATTCTCCCACATCTCCTTGAGCACCTGGTCGGGCTGAATCGGCACCGTTTGGTAGACGCGCCGGCTGGTCGCCGCGTCGAACCCGTCGGCGACCGCGATGACTTTGGAGTAGATCGACAGCGTGCGGCCGCGGATCGATTTCGGATAGCCGGTCAGGTCGATCTTCATGTGGTGCTCGTAAGCAACCACCATGCCGCGGTAGGGGATCTCGCCGTAGCCGCGCAGCCCGAAGAGCGTCAGGACGCCGAGCCAGGGGTGCGCCTGCATGATGCGCCACTCCTCTTCGGTGAGTCCCCCTTCCTTATTCAGTACCTCGAGCGGCACGCGGGATTTGCCGACGTCGTGAAACAGCGCCGCCATGCCGAGATCGTAGAGCTGGAGCTTGGTCAGTCCCAGCTTGCGTCCTAGGGCGACCGAGAAGATGCACACGTTGACCGAGTGGGTGAACGTGTACTCGTCGTAGTCCCGCAGCGTCGTCAGGCCGACCAGCGACGACTCGTTGTTGAGCACCTGGTCCACGATCGCCTGCACCGCGCGCTTCACCTTCTTCACATTGGCGGTGCGGCCCATGCGAATGCTGTTGATCACTTCCTTCGTCACCGCCACGGAGCGCGCGTACGTGCGCTTGGCAGCTTCCTTCTGCCGCTCTTCCTCTTCGACGTCCTCTTCCGCTTCGAGCGGCGGCTCGACGCTCACGTGGGACACGCCGCCGTCGGTCAGCTTCTGCGACAGCTCGAACAGTTTGTTCGGGTTGGCTTCCTTGGCGGCATAGGCGAGCAGCAGCGACACGAAGACCTGCAGCTGCCGGCGGTCGACGCCCTCGTCGAGGCGCACGGCGCCGATGCCGCATTGCTGGAGCACATTCAGGATGTGGGAGAACGACGCGTAGTTGTCGAGGTCGAGCCGCAGGCGCGTCGAATTGACGAAGATGAATTCGCCCTGCAACCGGATCTCGAGCTCCTTCTCCACATCCAACAAGTGCTTGGTTGTCGCCGCGAGGTCGTCGAGCGCCTTCTGCACCTGCGTGTTTTCGATCGGGTAGAGCTTGAGCGACCGGAACGCGGTGTAGAGGACGATGAGGAATTCGCGCCCGGCATGACGGAGGAAACCGTCCGTCGTCTGGGCGGTCTCCATCATCGAGGGACGCTTCCCGGCGGGCGTCGTCATGCTCCCCCTACCGCCCCGACGTCGCGGAGCGCCCGGTTGACCGCGTTCCGCACCAGCGGCTCCTTATCCTGCGAGACTTTTTGCAGCACGTCGCGCGCCTTGGGCGTGCGAATCTTCCCGAGCGCCATCGCCGCGCAGGCGCGCGTCTCGGGATCCTCTTTCCGCGAGAGGAGCCCGCCCTTCGGCAGCAGCAGCTTCTCGAGCGTCGGGATCCCCGCCTCACCCGCCAGCGCGCCGTACGCTTCGAAGAACGACATCTTTTCCGTCAGGTCGGCGTCCTTGAGCTTGTTGCCCGTCACCGCGGCCTCGATGCGCGAAAAGGCATTGCGGTGGCCGCGCTGGCCAAGGAATTTGACGGCCGTGATGCGGACGTCGCGCTCGTCGTCGTCGATCGCCTTCTCGAGCAGGCGCGTCGCGCTCGGGCTGCCGATCGTCGTCAGCGCCTCGACCACCGCGAGCTTCAGATCCCGCTCGCCCCGTTCCAGCAGCGGGCCCATCCCGTCGGGCGCACCGGGCAGTTTGAGCCGGCCGGCGAGCCGGACCATCTCGAGCTGCACCGCCGCATCGGCGCTCGCGAGCGCCTTGAGCACCTCGGCGGCATGCGCCACCGCCAACCGCTCGGCCGCTGTCTGCACGAGAAACTTCACGCGTTCGTTGGAGAGCTTGGGGAGCCAGCCCATGAGCGTTCCCAGGGCTTCGGCGCGCAGCTCGCCGAACAGCTCGCTCAACTCGTCTTCTGTCGGATGGCTCGTCGCTTCATCGAGCGACTGCAGCAGCTGCGACAGCGCGTCGGCCTGCGACAGCCGGGTCGGCAACGCCTCGAGGACCTGGCGATGCTCGGGAATGAGCTCGCGGGCGCGCTGCAGAATGACCTTGCATTCGCGCAGAATGAAGGCAACCGAGCGGAAGTCGCCGGCCCCCAAGAGATACGGGATGAAGTTTTCGATGATGGAGATCAGCTCGGCCCGAACCGTGCCGTAGGTTTGCAGCTCGAGCAGGTCGAACAGCATCGCGAGCACGTTGCCGCGCAGATCCTGGCTGTATTCGCGCTCGACCTCCTTGTGGAGATACTCGATCTCCTTGTCGTCCAGGAAGTAAAGCGTCGTGTCGAAGTCGTCGATCGACACCAGGCCTTCGCGCTTGGGCGGTGCCTCTTCTTCTACCTGGCGGCGCACGGTGGTCGGATCGGCGGTGCCGGCGTCGCCGCCGGGCGTGCCGCCGCCACCGATCATCGCCGCCGTCTTCTCCGTGCGCTCGATCGGGACCGCGTTCTCGCTGGCGAGCTCGCGGAAGGTGTAGGCGACGAACTGGAAATCCTCGGCCCAGAGCAGCGTCAGGAGATCGTCGGGCGCGTCCGCCTGGAGGTTCTTCGCCTGCTGCAACACGGCGAGAAAGCGCACGATCTCCGCGTCCTCGACGCCCGGTTTGAATGACAGCGAGCGGACGCCGTCCTTGTAGAGCGTCCAGGCGATGCTCTCGTTGCGCTGTTCCTGGCTGTAGATGGCGTGATCTTCCCACCGCATCTCGGTCTCGCCGATGTCGAAGATCAGATCGTCGGTGGCTTGCCAGATCTGGCGGAACGCGGTGCGGATGTTATCGACGGCGCGCTGGTAGACGGGATTGTTCGGCAGGTAGAGCTGCGTCGCCCGCATCCCCTTGCTGACGACCTGCATCAGCTCCTCCACCTGCGACGGCGGGAGGGCTAGCTCGGGGATTTCGGCGGCGGGATTCGTCAGAGCGCGGCTCCCGTAAGCTCGGCGACCATGGCGACGTCCTTGTCGCCACGGCCACTGAGGTTGATCAGGATGAGTTCGTGAGAGGCTCGCTTCGTCTTCATCACCCAGGCGATGGCGTGGGCGCTCTCGAGAGCCGGAAGAATGCCTTCCAGTCGCGACAGGGCTGCGAAGGCGTCCAGAGCCTCCTGGTCCGTCACGGCTTCATACAATACTCGGGCCCTGTCTTTCAGGTAAGCATGCTCGGGACCGACGCCCGGATAGTCGAGACCGGCAGAAATGCTATGTGCGGGCTGGACTTGTCCGTCCGCGTCCTGCAGCAGGTAACTCATGCTGCCATGGAAGACACCCGGCCGGCCCGCGCCCAGAGTCGCCGCATGCTTCCCGCTCGATATTCCCTCGCCCGCGGCTTCCACTCCCACGAGCTGGACGGCCTTGTCGTCCAGAAACCCCGCGAAGATGCCCATCGCGTTCGACCCGCCACCCACGCAGGCCACCACGGTGCTCGGCAACCGACCGACCTGCTCCAGCATCTGCGCCCGCGCCTCCCGACCGATCACCGACTGGAAATCGCGCACGAGTCGGGGGAACGGGTCCGGCCCGACCACCGAGCCGATGATGTAGTGGGTCGTGGTGACGTTGGTGACCCAGTCGCGGAGCGCCTCGTTGGTGGCGTCCTTGAGGGTGCGCGTACCGGATGTCACCGGGACGACCTTCGCTCCCATCAACTCCATGCGGTACACGTTCAGCCGCTGCCGCCGCATGTCCTCTTCACCCATGTAGACAACGCAGTCGAGTCCGAAGCGCGCGCAGACGGTCGCGGTCGCGACGCCGTGCTGTCCGGCGCCCGTTTCCGCGATGATGCGGCGCTTGTTCATGCGCTGCGCCAGCAGGACCTGGCCGAGCGTGTTGTTGATCTTGTGGGCGCCCGTGTGGTTGAGGTCCTCACGTTTGAGCAACACTTGCGCCCCGACCTGCGCGGAAAGACGCGGCACGGCGCTGATGGGCGTCGGCCTGCCGACATAGTTCTTGAGTAACCCCTCGAGCTCTGCCCAGAAGCGCGGGTCTTGGCGAGCCGCGTCGTACACGCGAGCCAGCTCGTCGAGCGCGTGCATGAGCGTCTCGGGGACATAGCGGCCGCCATAGGGGCCGAATCGGCCTGTCTCAGTTACCGTCATGAGTTTCGGTTCTGTCGTGTGACCCCAGTCAGCGCTTTCACCGCTTTCTCCGGATCCGGTTGCCGCGCGACGCTCGTTCCCACGAGTACAAAGTCTGCCCCGACTGCCGCCAGGCGTTCGACGTCCGCCCGCGTTTCCACCCCGCTCTCGGCGACGATCGCGATCCTCCCCGGCACGCGCCCAATCAACGACTCGGCGCTGCCCAAGTCCACGACGAACGTGTCGAGATCCCGCGCGTTGACGCCGAGCACAGCGGGCCCTGCGGCGAGGGCCGCATCGAGCTCCCGCGCGGCATGCACTTCGATCAGCGGCACCATATTCCAGTCACGCACGGTCCTCGCGAGCGCCTGCAGTTGTCGCAGCTGCAGCACGCGCGCGATGAGCAGGACGGCGCTCGCTCCGGCCGCCCGCGCTTCGTGGATCTGGACCTCATGGATCACGAAGTCCTTCCGCAGCACCGGTGCGGTGATGGCTGCCGCGACGCTCCGCAGGTCGTCGATCGATCCTCCAAAGTGCGCTTCGTCGGTGAGCACCGAAACCGCGACTGCCCCGCCGCGCACATACGCGCGGGCATGCTCGACGGGGTTGAGATCTTCACGGATGGCGCCCTGCGACGGAGATCGCCGTTTCACTTCGGCGATCACTCCCACGGTCGGCGCGGGCGCACCCGGAAACGGGCGGATCGGCGGCCCCGTTTGGGCAGCGCGCTCCAGCTCGCCGGCTCTTTCCTTTAGAGCATCGACGCGTTGCCGGGTTACGGCCAGAATAGCCTCCAGTGAGGTGCGGCGTGGGTTATCTGGCATCCTTGCGTTCGGTCGTTATTCGGGTAGATTAGTGTTTCGGTATATCTTCGGGGAGCGAATATGCCGGTGACGCGGCGCCAGCGCGAGATCCTGGACTACATCGGAAAGCACATCGAAGAGAAGGGGTACGCCCCCAGCTTCGAGGAAATTGCACGCCAATTTGGCTTCCAATCGCTCGCGACGGTTCACGAGCACCTCACCAATCTCGAGCGCAAAGGCTACATCCGGCGCACGCACAACGAGAGCCGGGCGATCGAAGTCGTCCCGCCCAAGGGCCAGACCGGCGCCACCGAGTTGCCGTTGCTCGGGCTGGTCGCTGCGGGCGCACCCATCGAAGCGATCACGGGTGATGAGACGATCGCGGTGCCGGACGAGCTCCTGCCGCGGCGCGGCCGCAGCTACGTCTTGAAGGTGCGCGGCGACTCCATGATCGACGAGCACATCAAGGACGGCGACTACGTCGTCGTTCAGGAACGCAACCAGGCCGAAGCCGGCCAAACCGTGATCGCGCTCGTCCATGGTGAAGGCGCCACGGTCAAGCGGTTCTACCGCGAGCCCGGCGGGTGGATCAGGCTGCAGCCGGCCAACGAGAAGATGCAGCCCCTGCGTCTCAATGAGCGCGACGTCATCGTCCAGGGCGTCGTGGTCGGCGTCATCCGGAAATACTAGCGGTCGCTTTGCGCAGCCGATCGAGCGCGGCCCGCGCCGCGCCCGACGCGACGACCTCGCGCGCCCGACCGATGCCTTCGGCGAGCGAGCCTGCGATTCCCGCCACGTAAATCGCCGCACCGGCGTTGAGCAAGACCGCCGCCAGTCCTGCGGGGTCGGCTCGCGCTGATCCGTTGCCAAGGATCCGCCCGACCCGTTCGGCGTTGGCGGCCGGGTCCCCGCCCTGCAGGTCGCGCACGTCCGTGATCTCGAGCCGGAAGCGCTGCGGATCGATTTCCCACTGCCGCACCGCCCCGTCCTTTACTTCCCACACATCCGTGATCCCACACGGGGAGATCTCATCCATCCCCACACGCCCGTGCACGACGAGCGCGTGCTCCGCCCCGAGACGCACCAGCGCTTCAGCGACGATGCCGGCGCGGTCGGGATCGGCGACGCCCACGACCTGACGCCGGACGCTCGCGGGATTTGCGAGTGGCCCGATGAGGTTCATGAGGGTCGGTGTCCCCAGCTCCCGCCGCACGGCACCGACGTGCTTCATCGCGGGATGAAAGTTCGGCGCGAACAGGAAGACGACGCGTGCTTCATTTAACACGCGACTCGCCGTCGGGGCATCGAGCATGATGCGCAGACCGAGCGCTTCCAGCACATCGGCGGAGCCGCAGCGCGACGTGTACGAACGATTGCCGTGCTTCGGCACGACGGCGCCTGCGCCGGCGGCGACGAACGCTGCGATGGTCGAGATGTTGAACGTCGGCACTGTGCCGCCGCCTGTGCCGCACGTGTCTACCAGGAACTCGGCGGACGCGTCGACTCGGACCATCGCGGCGCGAAGCGCGCGCGTTGCGCCGGCGAGCTCGTCCGCAGTTTCGCCTTTCGTCCGCAGCCCCATCAGCAGCCCGCCGATCTGCGCGGGCGTTGCCTCGCCGCTCATGACGCCGCCGAACACCTCGGCGGTCTGCTCCTCGGAGAGCGATTGGCGGTTGGCGAGCGCGGTCAGCGCGCGGCGCAGCGGCGAGTCCATGAAGGATTAAGGCTATCACCCTTGTCAAATAGTGACAACGAGTTGCATCTTTCTTCGCGTGACGAGCCGCCCCCCCCGCCACTTCCTC
>QHUZ01000087.1 GCA_003223395.1 Gemmatimonadota bacterium
AAGCCGGCGAGGTCCGGCTTGCGGGTGTGGAGCCCGCCCGGTCCCTGCGACGAATAGCCGAGGCGTCGATCGGTGACGGTGACGGCGGCGACGGTGACGACGTCGGGATGGGAATTCGCGCCGTGGATGCTCTGGCCCGGACCGGTGTCGGCGGTGCCGCAGCGCCCGTCGGGGCAGGGCTTGCCGCAGTTGCCCGCGGCGAAGAACACGTCGGCGCCCGCCGCGACCAGGCCGCCGGTGATCTGATTGAACGGATGGTCGGGGTTGGCGCTGTAGTTCTCGGGCGAGCCGATCGGGGCGTCTTCGGAGCGGTCGAACATCCCCCAGCTGTTGTTCACCACCCAGCGGCCCGGATTCGCGTTCACCTGTTCGATGAGGTCGGCGAAGGCGGCGATAGCGTCCGACAGGAACGCCGCCCACGTCCCCGCCTCGGTTCGCAGCAACGCGTAGTCGTAGATCTTCGCCTCCGGCGCGGCGATGCGCACATCGTAGGCCACCATCGTCCCGTGATCGGGCTTGGCGGAGCCCGGCACGTAGTCCGACCCGGGGGCCCAGCCGCCGGCCACGGGGATGCGGCTGCCGTCGATGCCGGTATCGACGACGGCCACGTGGACGCTTCTCCCGGTCAAGCCGTGCGCGCGCAGGGCTGACACACCGACCCGGCGCGCCACGTCGTCCGCCGTGCCGACGGCGCCGCTGCCGCAGTAGGCGGAGGGGAAAATCGACACGGCGGGGTCGGCGAAGACGCCAACGACATCCATCCCGCGCTCTCGGCGCAGGCGGTGCACAGCCTCTTCGTCGTCGAAGATCGCGCGCACAGCGTAGGTGTCGATCGGCCCACCCTCGGCGCGCGCATAGCGGAATCCGCGGGCGGCGGGCCGCTCGGCAGGTGAGCCCAGGCGGCCGGCAACGCGCACGGGATGGTAGGTGTCGTCGAGCGCGAAGCCCGGGACGTGAAGCAACTTCTCCAGGTCAGCGCCGGCGAGGCCGAAAGACCGGCTCCGCCAGGCGCGGTGCAGCGACTCGCCCTTACCGACCAGCACAATACGCCGCGGCATCGGCGAACCTCCCGCGTGGCATGGTCAGGGCGCTGGGGTCCCATACCCGGAACTACGGCCAAGGATTCACCTCCGCCGCTTCGACCCGAGCACCGAATGTCTCACGATCCGGTCTGGAACGGTGTCCCCATGTCGCAGAGTGAAAACTGTCTTTCGGGTCAAGAAGACAGGTGCGGGCGGAGATAACTAGCGGCGCCGAGGATGACCGGAGCGTTGCGGGGCGTTCTCGGCGAGTCGGGCTCGGGTGCAGTTACCGTTCATTCCCACCCGACTGGGAACACCTCGTGGCACCGAGGGCAAGGCATCGCTTGGGGCGAGCCGCGTAGCGGCGCACGAGACCTGCACCTCGGGCATACTCCGTATCGCTCGCCCCAGCTCTCTGGCACTCGCACCGCATTGGTGGGGCAAGGGACGATCGTCCAGCGGTGTGGCAGTCTGCTACGAAGATCGAGCAGCGACAGCGGCAGGGTCACCGGCTTCCGGTTGACGTCTAGTACGACTTCATCCGGGAAGAACTCGGTGACACGATACCATGCGCCGCGGCGCAGTGGGTAGGGGCCTTCGACCTTCAAGCGCGCCCACTCTAGTTCTGTCATCGACACCACCGCCTTACGCATTGCGTCAACCAGCCCACGCTAGCAACGCATCGGAACTGCAAGCGGTGTGCCCTTGGAGGTGGCAGCAGGAGGAGATGCTCTCTGAGGCACGCTGCCCTGGTGCCCGCGGTCGCTTTGCCGCGGAGGCTCAACACTGTTCATGTGGCGCTGCGGTGGGCCCGCGGCCACAGCAACTCTGGTCAGCCCGTCGCAGCCCAAGCGTTAGCGCCGCGGCCCGCGAAGTTGCCCCTCCTGGGATCGAACCAGGACTCTCCTGATCCAGAGCGCGACTCGCTTGTGAATCCACAAGTTACATAACGTACACGAACCGCGAGATCGTGTCGTCCGCTTGCACTCCGAGCTCCATCTATCCGACACCGAGCTCGGCTCGTTGATGACCGGATTCCTCATCGTGTACATGCTCACGGCGCCGCTGTTCGGCCGACTCGGCGACACACGGTCACGCAACCGGTTGCTCGCCGTGGGCGTCGCCATTTGGAGCATCGCCACCGCGCTCGCGGGACTGGCCAGGAGCTACGTCGGTTTGTTCGCCGCCCGCGCGGCAGTGGGGATCGGAGAGGCGGCGTATGGAACCATCTCGCCGGCGCTCCTCGCGGACTATTTCCCCCGCCAACAGCGTGGGCGAGTGTTCGCGGTGTTCTTCGCCGCGATCCCCATCGGCTCCGCCCTCGGGTACATCGTCGGCGGGCTGGTCGACCATTATTTCGGATGGCGTCAGGCGTTCTTCGTGGCGGGAGTGCCGGGGCTGGTGCTGGCATTCCTGGCGCTGCGGCTCTACGACCCACCGCGAGGCAGCCAGGACTCCGCTGATGAAGCGCCGCGCAGCACCCGAGGCGCCTACCCCACCTTGATTCGCAACCGGCCATATGTGCTCACGATCCTGGGATACGCGGCGTACACGTTCGCGATCGGCGCATTGGCGTTTTGGACCCCGACCTTCCTGGAGCGCGTGCGCGGCATCCCCAAGGCGCACGCGACGGTGCAGTTCGGCGCGGTCGTGGTCGTCACGGGATTCGTCGGCACGTATGGGGGCGGATGGCTCGGCGACCGCCTGTTGAAGATTTCACGGCAGGCATATCTGTGGCTCTCCGGAGCGGTCACACTCCTTGCGGCTCCGCTCACACTCCTCGCCCTGGCGGCGCCGCAACCCTACGTGTATTGGCCGGCCATCATCGCCGCGGAGCTCTGTCTGTTCGCGTCTACGGGACCGATCAACTCCGCGATCGTCAACGAGGTCTCTCCACACATGCGCGCCACGGCCGTCGCGCTGAGCATTTTCACAATTCATATCCTCGGCGACGTCCCCTCACCATCTATCGTGGGGATGATATCGGACGCGCGCTCGTTGGCCGACGCCGTGTTGATCATCCCCGTCGCGGTGCTGCTGGGCGGGGTGATTTGGACGTACGCGGCCTGGCGCATGTCGCGCACGACACACCCCCAGACAACGTGAGAGCGCTGCTCCGTCTGTTGCTGCGTGGCATGCTGCGGATCTTCTTCCGGCGGACCGAGGTGAGCGGAGCGGAGCGCGTGCCGCAATCGGGTCCCGTGATCTTTGTGCTCAACCATCCAAACGGGCTGATTGACCCGACATTTCTCCTGTGTCTTGCGCCGCGGCGCGTGTCCTTCCTCGCCAAGGCTCCGCTGTTCCACATGCCGATTATTGGCGCGATCGCGCGAGCGTTCGAGGCGATCCCCGTGCACCGCCGCCAGGATGCCGGCGCGGATCTGCAAAAGAATGCGGAAACCTTCGAGGCGGCCCGGGCCGTGCTGGTCCGCGGCGGTACGATTGCCGTTTTCCCGGAGGGCGCGTCGCACAGCGATCCCAAGCTGCGACCGCTCAAGACCGGGACTGCGCGCATCGCACTCGGCGCCGCGGCGGCGTTGCCCCCGAACTTGATCCTCGAGATCGTGCCCGTGGGGTTGTATTACCGCGCCAAACAGACATTCCGCAGCGTCGCCTTATTGCATTTCGGCACGCCATTTTCAGTCGAGCGAATCGCCCTCGCGCCGGGAGCGGAGCCCCCACCCGAGCCCGTGCGTGCACTGACGACGCACCTCGAGGCAGCCCTCCGCACGGTGACGCTCGAAGCAGAAGAAGTGAACGCCCACGCGCGCTACGACTGGCGGCGTGCAATCACGTACGCCCTCAAGAGCGTTTTATTCTTGACGCTGGGACTGCCCGCGGCGCTGATCGGCGCGTTGGTTCACTATCCAGCGTACCGGGCCGTGGGATGGGTCGCGACTGGAATGTCCAAGGGCGCCGAGGATGCGCTCGCGACGGTGAAGCTGCTCAGCGCGATGCTGCTATTCCCGCTGACGTGGGCTGCGATCCTCGTAGCGGTCTTGTTATGGAAAGGTGTCTGGGCTGCGGCGCTCATCGCTCCGATTCTGCCGCTCACGGGGTATGTGGCGCTGCATTTTGCAGAGCGGTTTGACCGCGTGGTGGGAGCGACGCGGGCGCTCGCCATCCTGCTGTTTCGACGCCGCGCCTTTTTGCGCCTGACAGCCGAGCGTCACGACATCCGCCGGCAGATTCTGGACCTCGGGCAGGAGGTGGACGGACTACTCGCCAAGCAGCTCCGCTAGCGTGCCCATCCGCGGCACCTGATCGCCCAGCACTTTGAGCGTCGCCGCAATCGGGATGGCGAGGAAGACGCCCGGAATCCCCCAGATGAACCACCAGAACAGCACGAAGATCATCACCGCGAGCGGGTTCAGCTTGAGGCGATTGCCGTAGGCATAGGGCGATACGACGTTGTTCTGGAGCGTCGAGATGACGAGATAGATGGCCGGCGCGACGAGCACCTGCCCCAACCCCGGGAAAACCGAAAAGCCGTCGATCAGGAGTAGGCCGACAATGATCACGCCCCCCAGATACGGAATGAACTCGAGCACGAACGTCACGACGCCCCAGATGAACGGATCGGGCATGCCGATCGCCCACATAGCCAGACCGACGGCGATGCCTTGCCCTACGTTGATCAGCGCCGTGATGGTCAGATAGTTCGCGACAATCCTCTCAGTCTTGTTCAGGATGTCGGTCGCCGTGCGCAAATCATCGGGGGCCGGCAACAGCTTCACCAACTTGCGAAACAGCATGTTCCCCGCCGCAAGCATCAGGTAGACCAGCACGATGACCTCGAGCCCTCCCGCGACGACGGTGGTCGCGCGTCCCAGCAACTGGGCGAACAATGACGGCACCGCGGGGCCCGGTGCCGCCTGGGCTGGGGGGAGGGGCGCTGGGGCCGGTGGCGGAGCGTTGGGCGCCACGGGCACCGGCGTCCCCTCTGCCGCGGCGGTCAACCTGTCGAGGGGACGGCCGAGCTCGCGCAGCTTTCTCCGCGCGGTCGCGATGTTCGACGGTGCCTTGTCCACCCACTCGCTTGCCGGCCCCGACAACGCCCAAGCACCGACGACGAGCACGGCGAGCGCGCCCAGAACCACGATTGCGGCGCCAGCCGGCGGGGGGATTCGCAGCCGTGCCAGCCCACGCACGAGCGGGGTCAGCAGCGCCTGAAAGCACAGTGCCAACGCGAGTGGGATGAAGAAGGCTCGGCCCAACGCGAGGGCGGTGACCGAGAGACCGACAGCGATGAGCTTTGTGGTGAAGGGGGCGTCCCGACCATTTAGCATGGCGGATGTTAGCCCCCCTGATCTAGAGCGGCCAGTGCGTCAGCGGGTCAACGCCTTTCTCAGATTATTGATCAGCCCCGAAAACATCCGATGGGCATTGCGCCGGCGGTAAAACTGGCCGTTTAGCCACGAGCGAAAGCCCGTCGGGTGCCAGATGTGTTTGAGTGTGACCTTGGTCGATCCGCCCGCGAAGCCAAGGCCGAAAAAGGTCTTGGAGCCCGCACGATGATAGATCTCGACCCACCCGAACGTATGCGGCGGAGAGAAGTCGATGATTTCGATGACCGATTCGTGACGGGGGTTGGTGTCGCGCTGGAAGGTGACCTTGTAGCGGGCCCCTCGGCCTGCTCTATTGTTCGTCGTCGCCTTCACTTCAATGCAGCGCGGCAGCCACTCAGGCATTCGGAGCGGGTCTGAAATGAGCGCGAAGACTCTGTCGATAGGCGCTGGGATACTGGCGGAATACGTGAATGACACTGGTCCCATGGGGCGGGGAATATAATCTCCCGCCCCATGGCCGGTGGTGACGCGTCACATCCTCACGGTTAGCCCGGCCTGCCACAGCAAGTCATTCTGCGTCCTGCTGTAACCGAACGGTCGAACTTGTACAGCAGACTGCGACCCTCGGCCCGAAGCCCGATTCTGCCGAGCTTGTAGCCGACACCGACACCCACGTTGCCGGCGAACCGCGTGAACGAACTGTCGGACCCCTTGTCATGCACCTGCACCGCACCAACCCCGGCCAGGACGTACGGCAGGAGTTTCGTTCCGGGGAGCTCTTCGCGCTGCAGCACTCCGTCCGCCATATAGGCGGCCTTGTTGAACCGTCTTTCTCCCGGAATCGAGGGAGCGCCCGCGAGGTCGTTCTGCGCGAGGTTTGCATCGGCCCGGAGGCCGAAGCGAGAAGACATTCGATAAGTGAGGTTCGCGCCGGCGGACCAGCCACTCTTCCAACCGGTGCTCGTACCGAGGTCGGCGTTCGCCGAACTGCCCCCGACGTTTGCGCCAAGGGTGAGCCGCTGCGCGCTGAGCGGCACCGCGAACAGCATGCTGAGTAAGACAAATCGGGTCGTCATAGCTCCTCGCTAAAGGTGTTACGCTGACGACCCGAACCGTTACAACGCAGTCACCGCCGTTGTTTCAGTCGGCAAACGGCACGTCCACTTCCAGTCCGTCTTTCGCAACACTCGCGTTGGGAAACACCTCGCGGGCCTCCCGCACCAGCTCGTCTGCGCTGATCGAGTAACGCGCTGAAACATGCGAGAGCACGAGTCGCTTGGCCTTCGCCGCCAATGCGACTTGGGCGGCCTCTTTCGCGGTCGAGTGCCCGGTGTCGCGGGCACGCTCGCGCTCCTCCTCGCCGAACGTTGCCTCGTGAATCAGCAGGTCCGCTTCGTGTGCGGCATCCACCGTGGCAGCGCAGGGGCGTGTGTCACCGGTGAACGCGACGTGGCGGCCGGGCCTCGCGGCTCCAACAAAGCCATCGGCCGTCAGCTGTCTGCCGTCAGCAAGCTCGACTGTCTCACCCTTGGCGAGTTTGCCCCAGAGCGGGCCTTCGGGGATTCCAGCGGCCTTGGCTTTCTCGACGTCAAAGCGTCCGCGCCGCACGTGTTCCCTCAGGATGTAACCCAGCGACGGCCCGCCGCCGTGTTCAGTCGGGAACGCGCAGATGTCGTAGCCATCCCGCTTCCCCACGGTGTCCCCCGCTTTCACCTCCGTGATTTCGACGGGAAAAGGGACCCGTTCGACACCCAGCTGCATGGCCGTGCTCAAGACCTTCTTCGCCCCCTTGGGACCATACAGGAAGAGTGGCTCAGGCCGTCCCTGCAGTCCCAAAGTCCGGATCAATCCAATGACGCCGAGGAAATGATCGGCATGGAAGTGTGTGAAGAAGATCTCGGACAGCGCAAAGCTCACCCCATAGCGCATCATCTGGCGCTGGGTCCCCTCACCGCACTCGAACAGGAGCGTTTCACCTTCGCGGTGAATGGCGAGGCCGGAGACATTGCGCTCTACGGTTGGCCTGGCGGCGGACGTGCCCAGGAAGGTTACGGTGAGCATGGGGAGTAAATATGGCGGTAGGAGGCGGTAGGAGGCGGTACCGCCCCCTACCGCCCCTTTACCGCCCCTATTTCAGCAGCACAGCTTTACCCTGACGATCCCCGGTTTCATGTACTTGTCCGGATGCTCCTTGAGATCCGTCAGCAGTGCGGTGAGCGAAACGGATAGTGCGTGCAGATCGTGATACATCGTCGTATCAGCCGCCAGTTTCCCCAACGTTCCTTCGCCCCGATTCATGCGACTCAGCAGTGTATCGAGCTGCGCGGTCGTATGGGTCAGATGATTCGTCAGCCGGGCCAGGTTCGTCGAGATCGAATCGATATTCTGCCCGGTGCCCGAGCCGAGCATCGAGTCCACGCGCTGCATCACGCGTTCGGTCGCCTGCAGCGTCCGCGTCGTCTGCTTGATGAACGGACCTTCGGGCGCGGTGGCCAGTGTGTTCATCGCTCGCTGCGTCACGATGAGCGTGTTGTGGATGTCCTCTCCCAGCCGGTCGGACACGATATTCGCCGCGTTCTCCATCAGCTCGTTGGCACGGTTGGCGACGCCCTGCGCTACACCGGCGATGTCGGGCGTACTCGTCCCCGAGATGCTGCGCCCGCTCGCCAGCATCTCCTCGCGCGCGCCGGGGTTGTAGTCGATGAACTTGGCGCCGAACAGGTCCATCGCGGCGACGGCGGCGCTCGCGTCGATGTGCGGCGCCACGTCCTTCGACAGCTCGAGCGTGACGCGCACGCTCTTCACCCGCTCGAGCGCCACGCGCGCGACCCTGCCCTTCTTCACGCCGGAGACGAGGACGGGATCGCCCTGCTTCAGCCCGGCAACGCTCTCGAACATCACGTCCACGGTGATGCCGCCGGTGCGCAGCGACCGCCCCGTCAGATAGAACATCCCGACGAGGAAGACGGCGACTCCGATCAGCACGATCGCCCCGACTCCGACTTCTTGCTTGTAGGTGAGGTCCACTATCGCCCGCCTATTCGCCTTTCCCCTGTCGGCACCTCATTCGCCTGGATCACCGCCATCTCCAAATCGCGCTCCAGGAACTGCTGCACCACGGGATCCTGGGACGCGACGATCTCTTCGGCGGTGCCCACGGCGCGGATTTTCGCCTTGGACAAGAGCGCGATCCGGTCGGCGACGCGAAACGCGCCGCGGACGTCGTGCGTCACGACGACGCTCGTCACCCCGATCTCCTGCTGCAACCGCTCGATGAGCGAATCGATGACATCAGCGTTCACGGGGTCGAGGCCGGATGTCGGCTCGTCGTACAGCAAGTATACCGGTTTTCCGGCGATGGCCCGGGAAATCCCTACGCGCTTACGCATCCCACCCGACAGCTCCGATGGAAGCTTGCTGCCGACGTCCTCATTCAGGTTCACGAGCCGCAGACACTCCTTGACGCGCTGAATGCAGTAGTCCTTGTCCGCATACTGCTGCTCGTCGGTGATACCGAGCCGGATGTTTTCGAACACGTCCATCGAATCGAACAGCGCGCCGTTCTGAAAGACGTAGCCGATGCGGCTGCGCAGGAGCGCCAGCGCCTTGCGACCCAGCAACGGCACCTGCTGCCCGTCGACCCACACCTCGCCCGAATCGGGCTTGATGAGGCCGATGATGTGCTTGAGCAGCACGCTCTTGCCGACGCCTGATGGGCCGAGCAATGCGACCGTTTCGCCCTCCGCCACGAAGAAGTCGACGCCGTCGAGCACGACGTTGTCGACGAACCGCTTGGAGACCTTCTTCAGCTCGATGCTCATTTCGCGGTCCCCAGGATGAGCTTCGTGAGAATCGTATCGAGCATCAGCACGGTGACGGATGCCGCCACCACGGCCTGCGTGGTCGCCCGGCCGACCCCCTCGGCGCCCTGCTGCGTGTTGAAGCCGATGTAGCAGGGGATGATCGTGACCGCCCCGGCGAACGCGAACGACTTGATGAGCGAGTACCACAAGTCGAGCGGCCGGAAGAAGTAACGCGCGCCGAACTCGAAGTCGGCGTACGTCAGGCCGAGCGACGACTGGGCGGTGATGTACCCGACCACGACGCCGAAGGCGTTGGCGAGCATCACGAGCGCCGGGATCGCGATCAGTCCAGCCAGGATTCGGGGCAGAAGCAGATGGGTCACCGGCGAGCGGCCGAGGCTTTCGAGCGCGTCGATCTGCTCGGTGACCCGCATGCTGCCCAGCTCGGCGGCGTAGCGCGCGCCGATCCGGCCGGCGAGGATCAACCCAGTCAGGACGGGGCCCAGCTCGAGAATCATCGATTCCGAAATGATTCCCCCGGCGACATAGAGGGGGAGCTGGCCGGTGAATTGATAGCCGGCCTGCAGGCTGGTCACGGCGCCGGCGAACCCCGCCACGAGCAGCACGATAAAGAGGCTGCCATATCCGACGCCCAGGGTCTGGTCCAAGGTCCGGGGGAGCCAGACGCGCCACTCCAGGATGCCGCGCACCAGGTCCAGGAGCATAAAAAAGAAGCGCCCCGCGTGGCTGGCGCTCCGTAAGGACCACCGCCCGACATATCGCCGCAGGTCGAGGGCGGCAGTGAAAGCTCTCATGGGCCTGTATCTTGTGTGGCTATGAGCTTCACGCGCAAGCTTTTAGCCTGGTACAAGCGCAACGCGCGCGTCCTTCCGTGGCGCCAGACGCGCAATCCCTATGCCATCCTCGTGTCGGAGTTCATGCTGCAGCAGACGCAGGTGAGCCGCGTCCTGGAGTACTTCCCCCGGTTCATGGCCCGCTTCCCCACCATCGCTTCACTCGCCGGCGCACGGCCGAAGGCCGTGATGGAACAGTGGGACGGGCTCGGCTATTACGCGCGCGCTCGGAATCTCCATAAGCTCGCGAAACACGTCGCGGAAACCGGAGACCGAATACCGGACGATCCCGAGGACTTACGGACACTACCCGGTGTCGGACGGTACACAGCAGGAGCAGTCGCGTGCTTCGCGTATGAGAAGCCTGTCCCGACCGTCGATACGAACGTGCGCAGAGTGTTGCAGCGAGCTTTTGGCTCGAAGGATGTGTGGGAGCTCGCCGAGCAGCTGGTGCCGAAGCAGGGAGAGCGAGCGTGGAGATTCAATCAGGCACTGATGGAGCTAGGGGCGCTGGTTTGCACTGCCAGGAAGCCAAAGTGCCCCGAATGTCCGGTTAGGAGCGATTGTCTAGCAGTTCGGAAAGTGGTGCGAATTCGTAGCCCGCGCTCCGCGCATCCTCGATGATCCCAGGCAGGGCGTCGGCCGTTTGCATCCTGTCGCCCTCGGGATCGTATCCGTCGCCGTCGTGCAGCAGCACGATCGCCCCCGGTCGCAGCCGCTTGCGCACTCGTCTCCGAATCTCCTCGACTCCGGGCCGCGCTGTATCGAACACACCAAACGTCCATCCGAAAACTGTGTAGCCGAGGTCTTGCGCTGCGGAACGGAGAAATGGACTCCGGTACCCGTGCGGCGCGCGAAAGGCGCGCGGCGTCCGGCCTGCGGCGCACTCGATGGCGCGATGCGCCATTTCGAGCTGATCGCGAATCCGCCCCCGACCAACAAAGTGCAGCTTCACGTGGTTATGGGTGTGGTTCCCCACCATGTGGCCTTCCTTCACCACGTGGCGCGCCAGCCGAGGAAAGCGCTGCACATGGTCGCCCACCATGAAAAACGCCGCCGGGACACGGGATCCCGCGAGGGTCTCGAGAATCGCCGGCGTCGCACGCTCGTTCGGGCCGTCGTCGAAGGTCAGGTAGATCCGTCGATTCTTCGGGCCCCGCTCGACTGAAGGCCCAAAGATCAGGTCGAACCCCATCATCCCGTCACCCGCCGGTACACCGCGAGCACCCGCTGCGCCACGAGGGGCCACGCATGCCGCTCGGCGACCCGTCGTCCGTCGCGCGCCATGGTCTCCCGGCGCTCGGTGTCCTCGAGGAGCGTGGTGACTGCGCCTGCCCAGGCGTCGGCATCGCCCGGCGGCGCGAATACCGCGTGCGCCTGCTCGGCGAGATCGCGGAAGGCGGGAATGTCGGAGACCACGAGCGGCGTGCCGCACGCCATCGCTTCGAGCAGCGTCACACCGAACGACGCTCGCGAGGTGGGACAGAGATAGACATCGGAGCCGCGATAATAGCCGGGCCGGCCGCCGTTGGCGTAACCAGCGAAGTGAACGCACGTTCCGAGCGGACGCGCGGCGCGCTCCATGCGCCCACGCCATGGCCCGTCACCGACCACGGTGAGACGCGCCTCCGGATAGCGCTCGAGGATCCGCGGCATCGCGGCGAGGACGGTCCCCAGGTCATTGCGCGGCTCGATCCGGCCGAGCCACAACAGCCGCGGCCCGCGTTGTTCGATTCGTCGGGAGAGTCGACCGAGGCCGGGACGGAAGAACGTCGTGTCCACGCCGTTCGGAATGATCTCCCACGGCGCCGTGAAGTAGCGCGCCATCGCCTCCTGAGCGGCGCTGCTGACCGCGATCGTGGCTGCATGGCGATCGAGCAGCCGCTGGAACGGACGGCGCAGGAGACGCAGGCCGATCGAGCGGGGGAACCAGGTATGAAACGTCGCGACGACGGGAATGCCCGCTCGCATCGCGGCGCGCGGTGCGACGATGCCGAGCGTAGGATTCAGGCCGCCGTGCACGTGCACGACGTCGAATCGCTCTTTGCGAAACAGCTCCTCGAACCGGGCCGTCAACCGCCACCCGATGGTGATTCGCGCGACCCCACCGTTCGCATAGATCACCACACTCGTCCCGATCCGCCGCACATCTGAATGTTGTTCCGGCTCCCCGCTCCCGGCTCCCCGCTCCTTCATTCTTGCTGTCACGATCGTCGTATGATGACCGAGGCTGTCGAGCTCTCGCGCCAGGTGGTGCACGTGCTCCGGCACGCCGCCCAGCTGCGGGTAGTAGTCCTCCGCCACGAGCGCGATGCGCAGCGGACTCATCGTGCCCGCTGTGCCAGCCGTTCCACGGCGGACACGACCGCCGTGGGTCGCTCTTCCTGCAGGTAGTGCCCGGCCCCCTGCTGGCTGTCCACCTCGAACGACTGGATGGAGTGCGTCATGAGCGCGACTTCTTCTGGCGGCACATCGCCGTCGTGGTGCGCCGTCCCGACGACCAGCGTCACCGGACACGCGATGTCGCCGAGGCGCGGCAGGAGTTTCGCCGGCTCGTGTGCGCGCGACATTGCCAGGAAGGTCTTGAGTGTCGCGTCGAAATTGCGCGCCTCGCCCAGCGTGTAGCCCAACACGATTCCGTCGGTCACCCACGATCGGTCCCCCGACGAATCGAGCAGCATGTCTCGGATCTTGCGGCGCACGAGGCTGATCCCGCCGAACAGTTTCACCCATGGCAGGTACCGCATGCCGCTGCGAAACATCGGCGTCGTCGCTTCCTCGGTTGGCCCGCCTTCGAGCGACACGATGCCGCGGACGAGATCGGGTCGTTCGATCGCGAGCCGAAATGCGATTGCCGCGCCGAGTGAGTGCGCGAGCACGAGCACCGGCCCGGATTTCAACGAATCGAGAACCGCCGCGATGCGCTGCGACTGCGCAGCCAGGGAGTAGTCGGCCTTGACGGGACGGCTCGAAAAACCGGTGCCCAGCGGCTCGATGACGATGGGGCGAAACCCCTGAGCGGTGAGCAACGGAACGACCTTCCGGAAGGTGAACGCCCCGCCGAACAGTCCCGGAATGACGGCGACAGGCGTGCCCGTGCCTGCCGAGGCCTCGACGTGGACAGTTTCCGCCGGTGCCACGACGACGTAGGGGTGCTGGAACGCGAGCATCACGGCGTCCCGAGGCGGGCGGCGCGCGAGGCGACGGTGTTCAGGTCGCCGCCGAGCGCATCCATGTCGCGTTGAAAGCGGCAGTCGATGATGAGCAGGCCGACGACGTACGCCGCGAGGTTCACGATGAAGATTGCAGCGAACAGCAGTGGATAAGGCGCCCAAATCCCGAAATACAACGCGAAGCGCTTGACGCCGGGATCGAGCTTCGAGCGATCCACGATCGTCGTGAGCAGCAGCACGGCGACCGACGCGAGCACGGCAAGCCGCAACGACACCAGCCCGCCCACCGCGCAGCCGAGGAAAATCGCGATCTCGGACGCGCGATCGAGTCGCGTGTCGAGCCGGTGGCCGGCTTCAGACACGAGGCCGAACTGGCGCGCGATCCCGCCGTCGAGTGCGTCGAGGAGCTGTCCGACCGCCATGAGCACGAGCGCCGGCATGACTCTACCCGTGGCGAACACGACGGCTGCAGCCGCGCTCACCCAGAACGACGCCCACGTCACCTGATCGGGCGAAAGCCCGAGGCGCTTGTGCACGAAGCGCAGCACCGGGCGAATGCCGCGGTCTACAGCGGAGCCAAGAACAGGAGCAAATTCGTACATAGCAGAATGACGATGAGGATGGCTTCCTTCGCTTTGTCCGACACGCCGACGAGAAATCCCTGTGTGACGAGCGGCGAGTACTGGTACCACGGCGTGCGGAGATAGAAGGGAGCCTTGATGGCGTGGTCGATGTCCACGCCGACGCCGAAGACGTAGGCGAGCACCACGTCACTGCCCGTGAGCTTGAGCACTCTCACGCCGAGCGTCGTCGCGAGCGCATGTGTGACAATCGTCATGTGACGGGCTGTCTCTCCGCGGCAGGTAGCATCAGCAACAGACCGAGACCGATCCATACGAAGTCTCGGATGCGGCTGACGAGCGAGGTGTACAGGCCAAGCTGCGGATCCATCCCAAAGAGACTGAAGAGAGCAAAGTAGGCCCCCTCGCGCGCGCCGATCTCGAATGGCACGACGAAGAGCAGATTCCCCGCGAGTCCTTCGAGCCCGCCGATCGCGAAGGCGCTCAGGTAGCTGAGCCGGTATCCGAGACTCGCGACGATGAGGACGATCTCGACCATGAAGATGCAGCGGCTCAGATACTCGAGCAGAATCGCCTGCACGAACCGGCGGGGCTGGCGGTGATAGAACTCCGTGATCTGCTGGTCGAGCTCAACGAGCATCGTTCGTTTCGGCTCGAGCCGCGCCGCGAGGCGGCGCAGCAGGGGCACGCGACCCATCCAGTTCAGGAGCCGCTCGAGCACGCCACTGCGATGGGCCGACATGATGAGCGCGAGGATGCACAACAGCACCAGCCCGACCACACCAAGCATGATCAACACCGCGTTCGGGGTCTCGCGCGGCAGCAGCGCAAACGCGAGCACGATGGCCGTGAACCAGACCAGCACGTACGCAAACGAATGCAGCATCCGATGCAGGATGACCGAGCCCGCGGCGCGGCGCGTTCCGAGCCACGGCGCCAGGGCGGCGACGCGGAACGGCTCACCGCCGGCGTTAACGACTGGGGTGAGAAAGTTCAGCGCCCCCGCGGAGATCGTCACCGCGTAGGTGCGCCAAAACGACGGCCGGTTGGACTCCCCCATCGTCAGCTGCCAGGCGCGCGCGCTGCACGCGTAGACCAGCGAATAGAGCAGCACGATGGGCACGAACATGAAGCCGGTGCGTCCCGCGTCGGACGCGAGCTGGCCGATGCCGATCTGGGTCACCAGATATCCGAAGACCGCCACTCCCAGGAGGAAGAGCGCGAGTCGCAGCGTCCGGCTCATGCGACCGCGGCGTAAGAGGCCTCGAGCACCGCCGCGACCTGCGCGATATCGGCCATCGGCCGCGCGCGATCGCCGGAATCGAGGGTAGCGGCGAAATCGTGGAACAGTCCCGCAAACCACTTTGCGTAGGACGCCTTGTCGAGATCGACGGTGTGGTCGAACGACTCGCTGTGCCCGTCGCGCTCGAGCGTCAGCATGCCGCCGCTCCAGGTGATGCTGCCCCGCTCGCCAATGAAGCGGATCTCCGTCTCCCGGCGCCGCGCCGCCCAGGTGAGAAACATCGTCGCCATGCGGTCGGGATACGAGAACAGCAGCTGCGCGGTGTCTTCGACGTCGTAGGCCCCGTGGCGCAGGCGGCCCGTCCAGGCCCGCACTGCCTGCGGCGGACCAGCCACGTCGAGCAGCTCGTAGACCAGATGCGTACCGTGATCGAGCAGGACGCCGCCCCGTCCGTCGGCGCGCCGGCCCCGCCAGGGGACCGCACTCTGTGCGGCGCCGGGATCGGCCGCCAGACGATAGACCCGGAATTCCGCGAGATACCAACGCCCGATCACGCCGTCGTCGAGCCATTGCTTCACGCGACGCCACACGGGGTTGAACCGGTACTGATGGCAGGGCATCACCACCCGTCCCGCGTCGAGCGCCGCAGCCTCGAGCGTCGCCGCCTCGGCACGGTTCACCGCCACCGGCTTCTCGCACAACACGTGATAGCCCTGCGACAGGCCCCACAGCGAAAGCTCGAGGTGGGACGACGTTGGCGTGCAGATGTCTACGAAATCCAGCGGACCCAGGTCCTTGAGCTTGTCGGCGCTGCGCAGCAGCGGAATGCCCTCGAACGACGCCGGGGCGGTCGGCGCGTCATCCACGATTGCGACGATGCGCAGTCGCGACGCGACTTGCGGATCGGCACGAAACGCGGGGAGGTGGCCGGAGCGCGCGATCCCGCCGAGCCCCAGCAACGCGCCAACGTAGACCCGACCCCCCCCCTCAGGCGAGTTGTGCATGCAGCCTCGGCTCGCGTTCGTGCGCCACGATGAGGACCAGCAGCACCACGTTGAGCGGGCCGACGACGAGCCAGCAGTACGCGGCGGGCCAGTGCGGGACCGCGGTCAGCGCGAGGAGCAGAAATCGGATGTTCTGCGCGATCCAGGCGCAGCTGCGCACTACCCAGCGCTGCCGCTCGGCCCACGACTCGCGCACCGACACCGGCACGTCACGGCCCGACAGCGCGCGCGCCAGCGCGGTGGTTCGCGGGAAGAGCCAGGCCTGCCGGCGCACGTAGTCGCCGTAGATCCAGCCCGTGATCCGTCCCCACAGCGATGTATCCTCGCGCGCGGATTGGCCCGGGATCTCGAGCTCGCTGCCCGAGCCGACCGCGAAGTACAGATAGGCCTGGCGAATGAAGTCGGCGGCGGCCGCCTGATAGGAGTGTGACAGCAGCGCTGCGAGCCCGAGCGCCGGGCCCCCCCAGCCCCATCCGGCCGCATACAACCGCGCGCCGAGGTGTCCGTAGAGGCTCACGAACCGACCGGCGTCGGCGAGGCCGTCGAGAATGCGGCCCATCCGCGTAGACGTGCCGCGCAGCCGGGCGAGCTGGCCGTCGGCGCTGTCGAGCACGTCGGACACAATGAACAGCAGCACGCCGCCCGCATTGATCCAGGCGCTTCGGTACCAGAACAGGTGGCCGGCGAGAATGCCGAGCACCAGGCTGGCGAACGTCACCGCATCGGGCGAGATGCGCGTCGGCAGCAGCGAGGTCGCGATGCGCCACCCGGCCGGCCGGAAAAAGCGACGGTCCGCCCACTCTTCGACAACGGGCCCTTTACTGGCGTACACGCGCGCTGGCCTCTTCGAGCACCGTTTTCATCGTAGCGAGGGCTTCCATCGCCTGCTCGTCGGTAATGACGAGCGGCGGATTGATGCGCACCTCGGGGTTGTAGATCATCGCGATCACGCCGCGCGCGAGCAGCGTGTCGAAAATCCACCGCGTGATCTTCTTGTCGAGCAGTTTGCGAGTCCCGGGCACCACCAGATCCATTCCCAGCATCAGACCGCGGCCGCGCACGTCGCTGACGATCGGAATCTCGTCCTCCCAGCGCTGCATCTCCGCCAGCATCAACCCGCCGAGGCGGCGACTGTGCTCGACCAGCTCTTCGTCGACGATCGTCCGGATCGTGATGTGGGCGGCGGCCGACGCGAGTGGATTGCCGCCATAGCTCGACGAGCTGCCGCTCGGATTCGCCCACGGCTTGGAGAAGGCGATGGGCTCGCGGATCACGATGCCGCTGACCGGGAATCCGCCTCCGAAGCCTTTGCCGACGAGCAGGACGTCGGGCACGACGTTGTCGTGCTCGACCGCGAACATCTTTCCGGTCCGCCCGAAGCCCGTGATCATCTCGTCGCAGATCAGCAGCGCGCCGATTTCCGTGGCGAGCGCACGCAGTTCGCGCAGATAGCCCGGCGGGGGCACGACGTTGCCGGCGGTGCCCTGCACCGGCTCGACGATGATCGCCGCGATGTCGTTCGTCGTCTCGAGCGCGATCTTGGAGCGCAGAAAGTCGACGCAGTGCCAGTGGCACGATGGGAACGACTTCTGAAAAGCGCAGCGTTCGCACGAGGCGTAGGGGCTCGAATACATCCCGGGCGCGAGCGGGCCGAGACCGTGCTTGAAGCTTCCTGACAGGAGCGGCAGCACACCGCCGGTCTTTCCGTGGAACCCGCCCCAGAACCCCATGACTTCGTGCCGGCCCGTCGCGGCGCGGGCGAGGCGCAGGGCGGCTTCCACCGCCTCCGCCCCGCTCGAGTAGAGCTGCGTGCGGTTCACGTCACCGGGCGCGAGCTCCGCGATCAGCTTGACCAGCGCGGCGCGATGCTCGGACGTGAAGCTCCCCACATGTACGCGCTCGAGCTGTCGCGACATCTCGGCGACATAGCGCGGATGGGCGTAGCCGAGGCTCGCGACGCCGACGCCGGCGAGCAAATCGACGTAGCGATTGCCGTCCACGTCCCACAGGACGGCCCCCTCGCCGCGGTCCATGCACAGCTTGCTGAAGAGCGCGACGCTCTGCGTTCCGGGCGCGAGGTACTGCGCCTCGAGGTCGAAGATGCGCTGCGACTGCAGTTGTAGATCGAGATCGGTCATGCCTGTTTACCGTTGGTCGCTTTCTCGTCGATGTAGGCGGCGATCGCCGCGGCCGCGGCGACGCGCACGGGAGCAAAGGAGGGCCAATCGTTGAGATCGATCAGCACGGGAGCGTCGGGCTTGGGGAACGCGACGTCGCCGCCGAATACCTCGAGTCCTACCGCGCGCGCTGCGGCAAAGACCAGCTCCCGCAGGCGGTCCTCGTCGATCTCCACGTGCCGGTCGCGCGGCCCGTCGGCCGGATACCAGGAGAAGAAGCGGCCGTCGGCGACCGCGTAGAACTTCAGGATCGGACCAGCGATGTGTGCCTGGAGCGCCACACGCGACACGCCCCGCCGGGCGAACTCGGCGATCGCGTCCGTCACGCCTGCCTCTTTCGTCGCCACGACGTCGGCGCTCGTCTCGGCGTGAACGTCGCCACGCTTGACCCACACCGGCCGGCCGTCGCCGTTTAACTGATGGACAAGCGGAATCAGCGCCTGCGGGTCGGCGGTCGGCACGATCAGCGTACGCGGAAACGGCAGTCCCGCCGCTTCCATCCGCGCCACCAGACGATGCCGGTGACAATTGAGGACGCTCTCGGGCGGATTGACGGCCAGTGCCTCGCGCGGCACGAGATTGAGCAGCCGCTCCGACGCCGCCGGGCCCTGGCACATGTTCACGTACAGCTCGGCCGTGGGGACCCGGCCGGCCACGACATCGCCCTCGCCGGTGCGCGTCACGTTCCAGCCGCGACGCTGCAGCCCGGCGATCGTGTCGTCGAGGATCGCCGTGTCGTTGCTGCGATGCTGTGCCGGCGAGTACGTGGGGCTGCGATACAGCGCGACGAGACGCCTCATTGCTCGTCTCCCGCGTGGGCCGTGAGCCAGCGCTCGGCCGCCTCGAGGTCGCGCTTGTGATCGAGGTCGATGATGCGCGGCACTTCGACCGTTGCGACGGGGACGCGCAGCTCGACCAGCAGCCGCAGAAACGCGCGCATGCGATGGAGCGATGCGACGGCAACCGTGGCAAGCCGCCGAGCCTCGGGGCTCAGACCGTAGACGCCGCCCGTGACGAGCAGCGGACCCGGCGGAGGGGGCGGCGTGTCCAGGATGCTCGTCGCGAGCCCCTCGGTATTGCGCGTGACATAGAGCGGCAATTCGTCATCCACGAATGGCGTGACCGCGAGCACGGCAATCGACCTGGTCGCGAGACGGTCAGTCACGCCGCGATACACGCGACGCCAGTCCGCCGCCGGCATCACGGTATCGACCATCGCACAGAACACGGGTCCGGGCGGGACGATCGCGAGGCCCGCGACCAGGGTGTGCAGGGACGACGGCGTGCGGCACGTCCGCACCACGGTCGGCTTGGGCACATCGACCGTGATCCCCTCGCGGACCATGCAGGTGATCGACGCGCAGCCGAGCTCGGCGAACGTGTCGATCAGGTTGACGATCTGCGGGCGCCCGCCGACCTCCACGAGGGCCTTGGGCGCCTCGACGCCGTCGGCGGCCAGCCGTGAGCCGCGTCCACCCGCGAGGATCAGTCCCTGCATCACGATTCGAGCACTCCGGCGAGGTCGGAGAGCGTGGACAGGCGCACGGTCGGGATTCCCGACTCGCGCGACTTCTCGCTCGCGGCAGCGAGCCAGGCGGTGGACAGGCCGAGCGCGGCGGCGGGACGGATATCCGATTCGAAGTTGTCGCCCACCATCCAGGCGGGGTTCGCGGTCAAGCCGGGATGACTCAGTGCATGCTGGAACAGTCGCAGATCGGGTTTGGTGATCCCGACGCGTCCCGAATCCGCGACCACCGAGAAATACTTCATCACGCCAAGCTCCTCGAGACACAGCTCGAGATTGCCGGTGAAATTAGAAACGACGCCGAGGTGATAGGATTGGTGCAGCCGCGCGAGCAGCTCTTCGTTGCGCCGCACGACCGCGCAGGTCGTAGAGTGGAACTGGTCGGCGATGGCTCGCCCCGGCAGCGCGGCGCCATCCGAGAGCCGGGGTAACAGCAACGCGGTTTGAGCGTCAACCATCGCGCGGAATCCCAGCCTCTCTATGCCGGCGAGCCGCTCGAGCGCTCGGTCCGACTCCCGAAATGCCCGATCAAAAGCGGCGAACGACTGTTTGCCACCCACCGCGCGGTACGCGGCGTGAAATCGAACGCTCCAACGAGAGCCGTCCGCGTCCAGCGTCCCGCCGAAGTCGAACAGAACCAATCCTCGCACTCCGACAACGACCCGCAAATGGGGGTCATGGTCACAGCTCGAAACGGCGGGGTCAGATACCACGAGACGCATTTCCTATCTAAAGATGGTCCCTGAGAGCAGGGCGAGCAGGGCAAAAACGCCTGCAACGGTCGCAAAAATGGCCTGTCGTTTGCGCAAACCACTGAAGCCTTCAGGCAGTTCTCCCCTGGGGTCGAGCTCCAGCCTGCCGAGCCGAGCGGCGGTAGGAGTCACGATCCCGATGGCCACGATGGCGCCAAGGAGACCCAGTCCCTGCATGGCCAGGAGCCAGGATGGCGCGGTCGCGCTCTTGAAGTAGGGGACCGACAGCACAAAGCCGCTGACCACGACGAGGACCGCGCCAGGGCCGATCAGGTTCCGCGACACGACGCTCATGACGCGGTACACCGCCAGCCGCTGCTCCGGGGGGAAGTACTTGGCCGTAATGCCGCTGAGCATGACCGCGAGCCCGCCGCCGAGCCAGGCCGTGAACCCCATGACGTGGACGAACAGCCAGAAGCCCCTCATCTACGGCTCAGGACTTCCGGCAGGGGTTGCCGGCCATCGAATCCCGCCTCCAGCTCGTGCCAGTGCGTGATGCGGTCCTCGCCGAGCTTCCAGCACCACAGAATCTCGCGCTCATCCAGCCGGCCGTGGAAGTCAACGAGTCCCTTGTCGAACCCCTTGAACTCGCAACCGATCTGCTCGAGCTCGCCAAGGTACCCGTTGATCTTCACGGCCACGGTATCGATCTCCGCCTTGAGGTTCAGTTGCTCCTGGGACTCGCCCCACTCGGGACGCGCCTGGGATGCGATGAGCCCGTAGCGGTCCACGAGATCCTTCCAATGCGGATAGGCCGCCATGATGTCCTGCACCACGCGCCGCACCAACGGGAGCGTGCGATTAGCCTCGGCCAGAGTGAAGAATTTGTGCGCCACCTACCCCACCACAATTCCCTGGATTTCTTCGGGATGCCGATCAGAGATCGTGCCCATGTAGTGTCGATCCTTCGGATTGTCGACCACCGGAACGACCGAGATGTTCTTGAGCCGCATGAGCGCGGCGACTTCTGACGACGTCGCCCCCGCCGAGGCAACGACTGGATAACAGATCATTACTTCCGATGCTCGCATAGCGCTTATCCTAAGGCCTTTTTCGTGGCCTGGTAACCCAGCTCGACGTACTCTTGAATTCTCTCAACGGCGAACGTTGCCTCCCGCTCGGCGACGGCCCGCACATACACGAGTCGGGGTCCGTCTTTCGGCCAATCCGCGAGCACGCGCTCCGTCTGCTCCGCCATCATGATCCGCATCGCTTCGCCGTGCGTTCGCACGACGCGCGGGAGGCGCGCGGGGATCGGAGCATCGGGAGACTGCGGCTGATCGCCGTTCGTCGCCGGACCGCCGCGCTCGTCAAAGCCGGGACCGACATCGACGGCGACGAAGAGGTCGGCGTCCTTCACGAGTTGACGCGCCGGCTCGAGCGGCAAGACGGCCCTGAGGCCGCCGTCACCCAGGCGGCGGCCGTCGGCCTCAAGCGGCGGAAAATAGAGCGGGAGCGCGCACGAGGCGTATAGCGCATCGCCCAGCTCGATGTCCCGGCGGCGGCGCTCCGGTCCGCCCAGCAAAAGCAGCTCGCCGCTGTCGAGATCGGTTGCGGTAACGGTGAGGGGGGTTTTCAGGTTCTCGAAGCGCGTCTTGGGAACGATGCTGGCGATGGCGCGGCGGAGCGCGGAAGCCGGAAAGAGACTGCGGGCGAACAGGCCCAGCACGAGCACCAGCGGATCGAACGGCGCGACATCCTTGCGCCGGATGCCCATGGCCCGGCGGCGCACCTGATCGAACGGCATCCCCGCGCACAATGCGGCGCCGACGACGGCGCCCATCGACGTCGCGAAGACTTGGCTGGGAAGGAGGTTCGCTTGCTCGAGGGCCCGGAAGGCGCCCGCGTGAGCGAGAGCCTTGGCTCCGCCACCCGACAAGACCAGTACGACTTTACTCACCCCGGCCCTGATCGTAGCGGCGTTCCATTACCCGGTTCGCGCGACGCTTGGAGGCACGCTCGTAGCGGCGCTTCTCATCCGCCGTTTCGGGCACGATCGGCGCGACTTCCGTCGGCCGGCCGTTCTCGTCCAGTGCGACGTAGGTCACGTAGCACGAATTCGTGTGACGGGCGTCTCCCGTCAGCACGTTCTCGGCGAGCACCTTGACGCCGACTTCCATGGACGTACGACCGGCGAAGTTCACGCGCGCCTTTGCCGTCACCAGCTCGCCGACGTGAATCGGCTCGCGGAAGTCCACCTTGTCCACCGAGACCGTGACGCACTCGCGGTGCGCGTGGCGGATCGCCGCGACCGCAGCAACGCGGTCTACGAGCGCGAGGATGTGCCCGCCGAACACGTTGCCCATGATGTTCGCGTGGTGCGGCATCATCAATTCCGTGAGCACTGCTTCCGATTCGCGCGGATGACGGCCCGGCGGTGGCATCAGTAGTCGACCGGTCTCAGATAGAATTCGCCAATCGCGGTTTGCGAGACCACGGCGACCGTCGGGAGCCGGCGTTTCCAGTGCGTCGAGTCGAGCCGCTTCCGCACGATCTCGACCTCTTCCTTCGGAAAGCCGATCGGCTCCTCGCCCCTGATCAGATGATAGAGAATCCGGTCGGCGTGCACATACGACACGCCGAGGTCCCCTTCATCTGTTTGACCCTTGATCAGGTCGGCGGTTGCAGGCTTGGCGACGATCTCATCCGGGACGCCCACGTGCCTGGCCAGCGCCCACACCTGCGTCTTGAAGAGATCGCCCAGCGGATTCACCGGCGGGGCATCGTCGCCGTGCCAGGTGAAATAGCCCAGCAGCCGTTCCGACTTGTTGCTCGTGCCGAGCGGCAGCGCTTTGTGCTTGGCGGAGAGGTCGAACAGGACGATCATGCGCTCGCGCGCCATGACGTTGCCGAGCCGGTGCGGATCGAGATCGCCGACTTGTTTCAGGTAGCCCGCGACGGCGTCGGTGATATCGATCGTCAGCGACGGAATCCCGAGCTTGTCGATGACGAGCTGCGCGTGCGCGAGACTCTCGGGACTCGAGGTGCGGTACGGCATGCGCACGCCGATCACGTTCTCCCGGCCCAGCGCCTCCGCGGCGAGAAATGCGGTGAGCGAGGAATCCACGCCGCCCGACAGTCCGACGAGACCCTTCTTGAAGCCGCGCCGGCGGACAACTTCGTCCTTGAGAAAACTGACTAACCACTTGCGCGTCAGCTCAGGATCGATCGTGAGCGGATCGCGGGCTGACAACTCAACCCCTGACACAGGCGTCGAACTGCGTGGAACGGCGTGAGCAGGCGTGGGGACACCGTTCGTGGCAGGATCGAATCCGACCTTTTCGTTCTGTTTCTGACCGGACAGACTCTTCGTCAAGACCGGCAATGCGCTTTGCAGATCCGCCAGCAGCGGCGAATCGGACCGCGCCGTCGTCAGCGAATCGAGATCGACGTCCGCCGTGAGTAGCGCCTCTTCGAATAGCGGGCCGCGCGCGATGACTCTCCCGGTTGGGTCGATGACGGCCGACGCACCGGGGAACCCCTTACCGCCTTCGAACCCCACGAGATTCGCAAGCGCCACAAAGACGCCGTGCTCCTCGGCGATGCCGCGGACGATCCGTTCCCACCGCACCACCGACTCAGGCAGCGCCGTCTCTCCCTCGCAGGCCCGTTCCTCGTCCAACCCTCGCGCCGGTGACGCGCTTGGCACGATGATCAGTTGCGCCCCCTCGAGCGCCGCTACCGTCGCGGCCAGCGAATGCCAGGCGTCCTCGCAAATCAGGATCGCGGCGCGCCCTCCCCACCCCGTCTCAAAGGACCGGACGCCATCCTGCCCCCGATCTACGAAGCGTTCCTCGTCGAACACGCCATAGGTCGGGAGGAACACCTTGCGATGTACGTGTCGCACGTCGGCCTTCTGCTTATCGAGCGTGAGATACAGCGCGGAATTGTAGATGTGATTCTGGAAGCGCTCGTAGAATCCGACGACGACGTCGATCGCGGCACCGTGGTACGCGGCGGCCAGGTCGCGGGCGAGCGTTCCCGCGGTGACCGCGAGCTCTTTCACGCCGCCCTCGACGAAATAGCCCGACGTGGCCGTCTCGGGAAAGACGACGAGCGCGGGCCTGGGATCGAGCTGCGCGGCTTGCGTCACGACGGCGCCTATCCGCGCGACATTCTCGGCGTATTCGCCCTTGTTGGGCCGGAACTGGGACAGGGCGATCCGGATGTGCGCCATGGGGGAAAGATATTAGCTTGTGGCAGGCGATGGAGTTCGCCTTAAACCGCCCGCTTTCCGGGCTGATGACTCCTACCGAAACCATCCACGGCAGGAGTTTTTCTTTGACTATCCTCTATATCGCACTCGCCGGTGCGGCTGGCACGCTCACCCGCTTCGGCACCGAGCGGCTTGTGTCAGGGCGTCTCGCGACCCTCCTCGTCAATCTCGTCGGATCCCTGATCCTCGGCTTTGTTGTCCACTACGCGACGCGATCGGGGTCCATCGCACCCGCGGTCAGATCCGCATTGACGATCGGATTCTGCGGCGGGCTCACGACGATGAGCACCTTCAGTTACGAATCACTCGCGTTGCTCGTGCAGGGGCAGTACCCGCGTGCGGCCCTCTACATGGGCGCAACGATTATTGGATGTTTGGGCGCGGTGCTGGGAGGCATGGTACTCGCTGAAAGGCTTGTGTAAGCGCGGACATGCAAAAACTAGGTTGTCCCGATAACGACAGCCTACAAACCGCTGCGCGTCGGTGCGTCTAGTCTTTGCAGGTCCGCGTTTTTGATTACGATCAATGGAACGTCACGCCTACGCCGAACTGGAAGAAGTTGTGACTGAAGCCGCTGTCCGGGTGCCCCCAGACAAAGTTCGCCACCGGCGTGACGGAGGTGTTCGCACTGACCCGCACGTCATAGCCGCCGCCGAGCGTGAATCCGGGGCCCGTGTTGCCGCTGCTGCTCCCCCCGCCGCTGGCCTCGACGCGCGAGAACCCGACGCCGGCGCTCAGGAACAGACCGCCCGCAGGCTGCGGATAGTAGTCAGCGGCAAGCGAGACGTTCCCAGCCGTGATTGTGACGCCCTGATCACTCTTCGTCCACGCGATTGATTCGGCACCCAGGAGGAGATGGGGACTCACGGTGCCGCCCAATCTGACGTGGCCCGTGAACGAACTCTCGCGACCGAGTCCGCTGCAGGTGCTGCATGAGATGCCGTAGCTCCCATAACCCACTCCGAAACCGATCCAGAATCCTTTGCGGGTCTGGGGATGTTGTGCCGATGCAACCGAGGCACCGAGCGCTAACAACACCAGGACGATCGCACTACTGCGCGAGCTGTAACCCATTGGTCCCCCAGGTAGGTAGAGCGTAGTCCAATATTCGAAATGGAACGGTTCCGCGCCAGCAATCGCGGAACTCGTTGCGATACCTGGGTATGTAGAAACCCATGCGACTGTCGCTGAGATTCGTCATCCCGCTGCTGGTCGCGCTCGCCATCTTCGCCTACGCGGCGCTCCCGCTGGTGGACAAGCTCATGCTCCGCTGGTTCAGCCGCGACCTCGAGGTGCGCGCCAACCTGATTGCGACCACGGTCGACGATCCGCTCCATAACCTGGTTCGGACCGGCGACCGCAGCCGCATCCAGGAGTTCTTCACGCGCCTGACGCAGGACGAGCGCCTGTTCGCGGTCGCGTTTTGCCCCGCGGAGACCGGCGATCCGGTCGCGACCCCGACATTGCCGGCGGAGGTGCGCTGCTCCGATCTGGATCGCTTCACTCAGCCGTCGGGCGATCTCCTGCAGACCACGAGCGGTCCCGTGTTCATATCGGTGCGCCCGCTGGTGAGCGGCGGGAAGCTCGTGCTGGTGCACGACATGAGTTTCATCGCACGCCGCAGCCGCGAGACACGCGACTACCTCTTCCTCTTCTTTGTCGGGCTCGGCCTCACCGTCGCGCTCATCACCGTCGTGATCGCGCAGCTCTCCTGGCGCGGCTGGGTGCAGGGACTCCGCGCGTTGCTGCGTGGCGAGGGCCTGCTGGTGGTACTGGGTCGGGCGGGCGGGCGCGGGTTCGCCGGGCCGCCCCCCGAGCTGCGGCCGATCGTGAAAGACCTGCGGGCGCTGATCGAGGACTTGGAGGCCGATCACCGCTCGCGCGATGGGGAGCAGCTCGCCTGGTCGCCCGCGACGCTGCGCCAAATCCTGCGTCGCGAGCTGCGCGGTCAGGAGGTGATCGTGGTGTCCAACCGCGAGCCGTACATCCACATGCGGCGCGGGGGGGGGCCCGGGATCGAGGTGTGGCGGCCGGCGAGCGGGGTCGTCAGCGCGCTCGAGCCGATCATGCGCGCCTGCTCGGGGACCTGGATCGCGCACGGCAGCGGCACGGCCGATCGCGACGTGGTCGACGCCCACGACCGGGTTGTCGTGCCGCCGCCACCCGATGCGGCCGCCTACCAGCTCCGCCGGGTATGGCTCACGGAGGAAGAAGAGGCCGGCTACTACTACGGCTTCGCGAATGAGGGGCTGTGGCCGCTCTGCCACATCGCGCACGTGCGGCCGGAGTTCCGCCGGCGCGATTGGGAGCAGTACAATTCGGTGAACGCCAAATTTGCCGACACCGTCGTCGAAGAGGCGACGTCCCAGGACCCGATCGTGCTGGTCCAGGATTACCACTTCGCGTTGCTGCCGCAGATGATCAAGGAGATCCTCCCCGCGGCCACGATCATCTCCTTCTGGCACATTCCGTGGCCTAACCCCGAAGCCTTCGCGATCTGCCCGTGGCGCGAAGAGCTGCTCGATGGACTCCTCGGCAGCGCGATCCTCGGATTCCACACGCAATTTCACGTCAACAACTTTGTGGACACGGTGGACCGCCTACTCGAGGCGCGCGTCGACCGCGAGGAGTTCGCCGTCACGTATCGCGGCAAGCCGACCTCGGTGCGGCGCTACCCGATTTCCGTGGAATGGCCCCCCGCCGCCGAGCTGCTCGCCGTCCCCGTCGAACAGTGCCGCACCGAGATCCGCCAGCGGCACAATCTCCCGCCCGAGCACGCCGTGGGGATCGGCGTGGAGCGCATGGACTACACGAAGGGCATCGAGGAGCGGCTGCGGGCGGTCGAGCGGCTGCTCGAGGTCGAGCCGCAGTGGATCGGCAAGTTCTCCTTCATCCAGATCGCCGCGCCGACACGCATTCATATAGAGGAATACCGGACCTACGAGGCGCGCGTCCGCGACCTCGCGACGCGCATCAATCAGCGGTTTCCCGAGGCCATCCATCCGCCGATCATCCTGAAGATCGAGCACCACCAACCGAACGACATCTTCGAGTATTACCGCGGCGCCGACCTGTGCATGGTCACGTCGTTGCACGACGGCATGAATCTCGTCGCGAAGGAATTCGTGTCCGCCCGCGACGACGAGCGCGGCGTGCTCATACTCAGCCTCTTCACCGGCGCCGCACGCGAGCTGCCCGAAGCGCTCATCGTGAACCCCTATGACACCGATCAGTGCGCCGCGGCGCTGCAGCTCGCGCTCACGATGCCGAGCGCCGAGCAACGGACGCGCATGCGACTGATGCGCGGCCTGATTCAGGACTTCAATGTGTTCCGCTGGGCCGGACGCATGCTGATGGACGCCGCCGCAATGCGCCGCCGCGGACGGCTGCCGGACATCGTCGCGGTGCCGGCGGGACAACGCCAGGGATCGGCGCTCAAGCGGATCGGGCTGCGATGAGCGCGGCGCCTCTCCCGCCCCTCCCGCCCCTCCCGCCCCTCCCGCGGTCCGACTGGGCGTATTTCTTCGACATCGACGGCACGCTGATCGACTTCGCCGACACACCAAGCTCCGTTCAGGTGAGCGACGAAGTGCGGCGGCTCCTCGAGCGGCTCTATCAATGCGCGAGCGGCGCGGTCGCCCTGATGAGCGGCCGGACCATCGCCGAGGTCGATCGCCTGTTTCCCGCCGTGCAGATCCCCGTGGCGGGCCAGCATGGCGTCGAGCGCCGCAATGCCGCCGGGGTCTACAGCCGGCACGCGGCGCCGACCGAACGCGTCGAGCAGGCGCGCCGGCGGCTCACCGCTGCCATCGCCGACAAGCCGGGACTGCTGCTCGAGGACAAAGGCGTCTCGCTGGCACTGCATTACCGGCGCGTGCCGGAGCTGGCGGACTTCGCGCAGCGCACGATGCAGGAAGTCCTCCCGCAGCTCGCCGGCCAATACAGCCTGCAGCTCGGCAAGAGCGTCGTCGAAATGAAGCCCGCGGGGAAGGACAAGGGACTCGCCGTCCGCGAGTTCCTGGAGGAGCCTCCGTTTGCGGGCCGGGTGCCGGTGTTCGTCGGTGACGACGATACCGACGAATACGGCTTCCACGTAGTGAACCAGCTCGGCGGACACTCGATCAAGGTCGGCGCGGGGGCGACGGCGGCCCGCTGGCGGCTCCCCGACGTAGAGGCGGTGCGGCAGTGGCTACGCTCGATCTAGCGCTCATCGGCAACGGGACGATCGGCGCCCTCGTCGATCCCGCCGGCGAGATCACCTGGGCCTGTTTCCCCCGGTTCGACGGCGATCCCATGTTCTGTTCGCTCCTCAAGCCGCGGACGGGAAACGGACAGCGCGCCGACATCGGCTTCTTTACCATCGAGCTGCTCGACCGGGTCAAGATCGAGCAGTACTACCTGCACAACACCCCGGTCGTCGTCACGCGCATGACGGACTCCGCCGGCGGGACCATCGAGATCAGCGATTTCGCGCCGCGCTTCGAGCACCACGGCCGGATCTTCTGTCCGATGATGCTGGTGCGGCGCGTGCAGCGCACCGCGGGGCACCCGCGCATTCGCGTGCGCGCGCGGCCGGCGCAGAGCTACGGCCAGCCGCTCGCCGCCACGACCTCCGGTAGCAATCACATCCGCTACGTCGGGAATGCGCTGGTGCTGCGGCTGACGAGCGACGCACCCATCACCGCGATTCTCGAGGAAAACCCGTTGTTCGTCGACGACGCCATCACGTTCGTGCTCGGCCCGGACGAAACGCTCCAGGACCGGGTCGCCGACGTAGGCGCGCGCTTCCTCACCGAGACGACGGCGTATTGGCGCGATTGGGTGCGCTCGCTCGCCATTCCGTTCGAATGGCAGGACGCCGTGATCCGCGCCGCGATCACACTGAAGCTCAACGTCTTCGAGGACACGGGCGCGATCATTGCCGCCGTCACGACGTCGATCCCCGAAGCCGCGGACAGCAGCCGCAACTGGGACTACCGCTTCTGCTGGCTGCGGGACGCGTACTTCGTCGTGAATGCCTTGAATCGCCTGGGCGCGACGCAGACGATGGAGCGGTACCTCGGCTTCATCCGCAACGTCGTCGCCGAGGGCGCCGACGGGGGGGGGCGGCTCGATCCGGTGTACACCGTCACCGGTCACCGGCTGCCGCCGGAGCGCGTGGTGGAGTCGCTGCCGGGTTACCGCGGCATCGGGCCCGTGCGGGTGGGCAACCAGGCTGCGGAGCAGTCGCAGCACGACGTGTACGGCTCATCCATTCTCGCCGCCACGCACGTGTTCTACGACCGGCGGCTGGTCCGGCAAGGCGATGAGTCGCTGTTCCGCCGCCTCGAGCCGCTGGGGGAGCGCGCGTTCCGGTCCTTCGATCAGCCGGATGCAGGGTTGTGGGAGCTGCGGGGCAGCACGCGGGTGCACACGTTCTCCGCCGTGATGTGCTGGGTGGGGTGCGAGCGGTTGGGCCGCATCGCGAAACAGCTCGGCCTCGAGGACCGCGCCAGCTACTGGTGCCAGCGCGCCCGCGAGCTGCACGAGGAGATTTCGCGCCGCGCGTGGAACGAGAAGCTGGGCACGTTCGTCGCCACCTTCGATGGCGACACGCTGGATGCCAGCCTTTTGCAGCTGAACGAGCTGTTCTTCGTCGCGGACGACGATCCCCGCTTCGTTGCGACGGTGCGCGCCATCGGGAAACAGTTGAAGCGGGGCGATTTCGTGTTCCGCTACACCACCCCCGACGATTTCGGCACGCCGGCGAACGCGTTTCTGGTGTGCACGTTCTGGTACATCAACGCCCTGGCCGCGATTGGCGAGCGCGATGAAGCGCGCCGCATGTTCGAGGACATCCTGGCGTGCCGCAACCGGTTCGGGCTCCTCGCCGAGCACATCGACCCAAAGACAAGGGAGCAGTGGGGGAATTTCGTGCAGACATACAGCATGGTAGGACTGATTAGCTCGGCGATTCGGCTATCACAAAGATGGGATCAAGCATTCTAGAAAAGCGAGGACATGCAAAAGCTAGTCTTGAGACGCACCGCGGGCCTCAGTCAACGGTTAACGGGACCACCCTAGCGAGGGTTGTCCCGTTGACTCAAGACCGTTGACCGCTGCTGCGTCTGTTGCCTAGTCTTTGCATGTCCTCGCTTGTGCAGGCTGTGCGCACAATGCCAGTGCGACTCCGTTCGTCCATCCAAATCCATCCTGCGTCGGATACTCACCGCCCCCTGCTTTGCGAGTCGTGTTGACCACATCGTACTTCTCCATCATTCGCCCAGTTGCCTGGTAGGTCCGATTGATGAGCCGGAGCCAGCGGCTTGCCGCCTGATCGGCCAGGTCGCCCCGGCCATAGCGGCGTACCCCTTCGATCGTCAGCCACACGAGTGGCGGCCAGCCGTTGGGGCCGTCCCACTGCTGCCCCGACGCGAAGTTCGTCGTCACGAAGCCGCCCGGTTTCAGGAAATCGCGCTCGAGGCGCGCGGCAACCCTTCTCCCCTGGTCATCGGTCGCGATGCCGAAGTAGAGCGGCTCGGCTGCGGCGAGCGACGGACGATCCGTGACGAGCGCCCCGGTGCGCCAGCGCCGATCGAAGAAGAAGCCCGCCTTGGCGTCGTACATCGCAAGAATCGCCCGCCGGCGCGTATCCGCCCGCTGTTTGAACCGCCGGAAGAGTGTGTCGTCCCCCCTGCCGTTGCGGACGAAGGCGAAGGCCGCGATGGTGCGCTCGGTGTTGTACAGCAGGCTGTTGAGATCGACCGGGATCAGGTCCGTGGTCTCGAGCGTGCGCAGGTCTTTGGGATTGCGCATCCAGCGGCTCGAAAAGTCCCAGCCACTCTCCGCCGTCGCACGCACGTTGCGATAGAACTTGGCGCGGAGCGACTCGGGGAGCGTCTGACCGAGCTCGACGTCGGGCCGGTAGGATTCGGGCCGCGGCTCGTCAGAGTCGTCCCAGTACCGGTTCAGTACGACGCTGTCCGGCAGTCGCACCACTCGGCGGAACGCGTGTCCCGGCGCCAACGTGTCCGCGCCATCCATCCAGAACGCGTACTCCTTCTCCATCGCGTCGAGGTACCGCAGGGCCTGCGCCGTGTCCGTGGCGCGCGCGTACAGTCCCACCATTGCCGCGAAGTAGGGCGGCTGGCTGCGGCTCCGGTAGTAGGTGCGATTGCCGTTCGGAATGTGCCCGATCGTCAAGATGAGATGCGCGAAGTTGTCCAACATGTTCTTCACGAAGTCGGTGCGCCCGCTCTGCACCAGCCCGAGCATCGTGAAGTAGGAATCCCAGTAATAGACCTCGCGGAAGCGCCCGCCGGGAACGATGTAGGGACTCGGGAGAGGGATGAGGGACGAGTGGGTGTCCGCGCTGTCGGCGGAGCGCGTCAGCACCGGCCACAGCGCGTTGACATGCGCGACCATGCTCTGCGATGCGACGGTGTGGTACCCGTCACCTGCCGGCTGCGGCAACACGAAATTCTGCTCGACGAACGCGCGGAGCACGAATCCGGGTGTGCGCCGCGCCGAATCGTAGCGCACCTCGATGACGCGAGGCTCTGACTTCGGATGCGCGTCGACGAACTCTTTGGAATCGGGGAAGATTCCCGAAAGCTGGACGTCCGAGAAGAGCGCGCCGATGTCGTGCGCGGGGTCGTATGACGGTCGGACGGTCGGACGGCCGGACGGCCCGCAGGCAGCCAGCCCGAGCAGTCCGGCGCACAGCGTACGGCGCACGGCGTACGCAGTCATCAGGCAAACACGATCCAGAGCACGCCGATGATCGCCACTAAGAGAACGGAGAGCGCGATCTCGATCCTGCGCTGTTTCGACGTCCCCTCTTTCATCGCCATACCCGGCCCTCCGACGGCAGGCTTCTCGTACGTGAGGCCCGCGGTCTTTTCGACGCCCGGCGGCGGCGTCGCCATACTCACGACGAAGAGGACGGCCGTGCAAATCACGAACAGCAGCACCGCGTAGTGGAGGAAGTTGAACTCCGCGATCCACTCCCAGGGCGAGCCAGCGGCCAACCCCGTCTTATCGGTCCCATTCGCGAACTCGAGGACCAGGCGCAGCACGCCGAGCACGAGACCGGTGACCAGCGATGCCATCGCCCCTTTCCCATTCAAGCGCTTGAAGAAGATGCCCAGCAGGAAACAGGCAGCGATCGGCGGCGCGATGTAGGCCTGAACGCTCTGCAGGTAGATGTAGACCTGCGACGAGATGTACTTCATGAACGGAATCCATGCCAAGCCCAGCACCACCATGATCCCGGCAGAAATGCGGCCCACCTTCACGAGCTGCTGCTCGCTCGCGGCCGGACGCATTTTCTTGTAGACGTCCCACGTCAACAGGGTCGAGCAAGCGTTGAAGGCCGACGCGAGCGAGCTCATTAGCGCCGCCAGCATCCCGGCGAGCACGAGGCCTTTGAGCCCATCAGGCAGCAGCCGCGTCACCAGCGAGGGATAGGCCGAATCACCCTTGATGTCTGAGAACAACGCCGCGGCGACGACACCGGGTAAGACGAAGATGAAAACGGGCAAAATCTTCAGGTAGCCGGCGAAGATCGTTCCGGTGCGCGCTTGCGGAATGTTTTTGGCGGCCAACACGCGTTGCACGATGTGCTGATCGGTACACCAGTACCAGATTCCCAATATCGGAGCGCCGAAGATGATTCCGGTCCACGGAAAATTCGGATCGCTGGCGGGCTTCCACATCGAGAAGAATCCGACCGGCACTTTCGCTTTCAGCGCCGCGATCCCGCCCACGTGCTGCAATCCGATGATCATGAGCGTCGCCGAGCCAAGGATCAGGACAATCGCCTGCAACACCTCAGTGTAGACCACGGCACGCAGGCCGCCGAAGATCGTATAGAGCCCAGTGACGACGATGAGCACGACGGCCGCTGTGAAGAAATCCCACCCCGTGACCGCGCGAATCACCACGCCACCCGCGTAGAGCGTCACACTGATTTTCGTGAGGACGTAGCCGATCACGGACACCCAGGTGAAGTAGGTCCGCGCCGCCGAGTTGTACCGTTTTTCGAGGAATTCGGGCATCGTGTAGACGCCGCTCTTCAAGTAGTAGGGCACGAAGAGCCAACCGAGCAGCAGCAGGATCAGGCAGGCGAGCCACTCGAAGTGGCCCACCGCGAGTCCGGTGGTCGAGCCCGACCCCGCCAGACCGACCAGGTGTTCGCTGCCGATGTTGGAGGCGAAGAGGCTGGCGCCGACCGCGAACCACCCCACGTCGCGCGCTGCGAGGAAGTAGTCGGAGCTCACCTGCTTCTCGCGCCGCGCCGCCCAGTAGCCGATGCCGGCCAGGATCAGGAAATAGCCGACGATGAACACCAGGTCGAAGGCATGCAGATTGCTCATGGAGTGGACCTTGAGGAGTGGAGGAGATATTGAACCGCGATTTCGGTCAGCGACCACAACTGCACGTCGGAGCTCGAGCCATAGCGAACTGGCCGCAAGACCCCTCCTTCAAACTTGTAGCTCCACAGCTCGGCGTACTGCAGGCCGGAGCGCGCCACCGCGCTCCGTACCGAATCGATCGCGCCCGGGCGATTGCGCCCTCCCTGCGCCAGCGCGGCGAGCAGCACGCTTACTTCTCGACCCCACACGACGCGCGGCGAGTGGTAGAGATCGCGCTCGAACATCTCCCAGACGGCGGGAGCGGCGTACGCGTCGTTGGCTACGGCCAATCCCAGACCATCGATGAAGAGACCCACCGGGTACGGCAACAGAAACGGCCGCAGCAGCTCACTCTCGCGAGCGTCGTCCTGCCGCTCGAGCAGCAGCCACATCGCTGGGTCCGTGCTCATCACCGGAATCGGCTGGCCGGCGCTGTCGAGCGAGACGGCGGGAAAGCGCAGCGTGTCGCTCGGGAATCCGGAGCGCGTCACCACCGCTTCCCAATGCGCCCGCTCGGCGGCGGGCAGCGAGGCCAGCTTGGCACCCACGCGCGCTTCGACGTCGGCGGGCGCCAGCGCGACCATGAAATGGCGCGCGGTCCCGCGCCAGGTCTCCGCGGCCCGCGCGATCTCGGCCGTGTTCTCGATGCCTGGCTGGCCCATCGCCCGCAACGCGCTGTCGACCGCCCCGATCGCCCGCAGCGCCTGCGGCACCCACACCACGTTGACATCGAACGCGAAGCATCCGCCGGCGTAACCGACCCGGCTGTCGCGCCAGCTGCCCGGATGACAGTAGCCGTCCGGGTCGTGCTTGAAGCTGACGAGGTTCGTCGCCACCGGATCGCGCGCGTACGGAGCGGCGCGCTCCGCGACATACGCGAGATTCTTGCGCAGCGCGGCGCCCCAGCGCTGCACGAATGCGCGCTTGCGCGCATTGGGGACGGCGCCGTTGGCGAAGTAGTGCCCCGCGACCACCGGCAGCTGGAAGTCGTCGTCCACCATCCAGTAGTTCTCGCGCGTCGCCTGCAGGTTGCGCAGCAGCGTGCTGTCACCGGTCCTCAAGAACTCGGCGGCGTTCTCGCGGATCGCCTGACCGCCGAGCGCTTCTTCGTGACTCACTTCGCCGTCGGGGGCGAGCTTGGCCAGCGCCGCGCCCATGACGAATTCGGGCATCGTATCCGCCCACACCGGCTCCATGAGCAGCGCTGTCAGCAGCATGTCGCGGCCGAAGTAGGTCGCGTACGTCGGCAACGCCGCTATCAGCTTCTGCCTGGAGCTGAGCAGCTCGAAGCCGGAGATCTCGCGCTCCAAACGCGGGGACTTGGCGGAATCGGCGAAGCGGCGGAATGCGGTGCTGAAGATCTGATTGCGGCGGAGCGGATCCAGCGCCCGGCCATCGGTCGCGATCTCGACGCTGACCGTGACGGGTCGCGTCCCGAGCGCGCGAATCGTCAAGACACCGCCGCGAAGCGTGGCGAGAGTGGTGCGCGCGTCGCCGCGCAGCGTCAGCCAGAGATGGTTCCTGCCATCGAGGCTGGGCTGCGATGCGCGCAGCGTCCAGTCCCGGGGAGTGCTCGTCAGTCGCACACTCGGCGTGAGCCGTTCGGTGTACGGCGCGCCCATGCGCTTGGCGAACTCCGCCATCTCCGGCACCACGAACGTCGGCGCGTCGATCGAATCGCGGACGCGGCCCGCATAGCCAAAGTCGCGCTCGATGCGCATCGAGCCCAGCAGGATTTGGCCGATCCGGATTGACCGCCCGCCCTGCACCGTCAGTGAGTACCGTAACCAGCGCCGACCGCCGCGACCGCCGGTCGCACCTACCGTCGCGCCCCCTTGGTCGAATGCGACCGCCGCGACCGCCGCATTTGTTTCTTGACCGCCCCGACCGCCGCCTTCTCGTGCCGTAAACCCAATGCTCTCATTCAGCGCATCCGCCCATACGTGCACGACGCGGCCCGTTTTCCCTTCGATGTAGATCTCGACGGAATTGCCGCGCGCATCGCGGTACAGGCGGGCCGTGTAGCCCTCGTAGGCTGCGGGGTCATCGAGGCCGGGGGTGGGAAACTGTAGGACGGGGGGCGTTTCCCGTGGGGATGCAGTCTGAAGCGCGAGCAGGATTGCCAGCAGCATGGGCCTAGATACTCCCGCCTCCGCTAAGACCTGGCAAGACCTGCTTGATCAGCGAGTTGTTGCGGACCTGGCGCCAGATCGTGACTCGCCGCAGATCCTGTCCGAGACCGTCTGACGGCTGATGCTCCCCACCAGCTTCACTGTTGTGACGCCAGGCAGCCGGCGCACAGCGGCAAGGACCGCAGTCGGGTTCGTTGTAACGACCGTGATTTCACCGCGACCCTCGGCGTCCAGCCACTCGAATCCGCCCCCGCGGGGGAGCAGTGCATTCCGAGCCTGGCGCAGACGCGGCGCAGCGAAGAACTGCGTGCGATTCTCAGCGCCCTGGGACAAGTCGGCGGCAATCGCGAACGTGCCGCCAAGCTGCTGCGGATCAGCCCGGCGACTCTCTACCGCAAACTCGGCGAGGGGAGCCGGCGCAACAGACAGCCTGAGACTCGCAACAATGAGAGTTTGTAAACCGTTCTGCGCCTCGCATTCTTCACCTGCGCCGCGGCGTCGCACGCCGACCACGCTTTTCCGCCTGAGTTGCACTCCGGTCCTGGAGCTTGACCGAACCAGTGGCCTCGCCGAAGCAAGAACCCGAGCTCTTGATGAACGCGGCGTTGCCGTTCGCCGAGCAGATGCTACGGCAGCAGGGCGAGTTCTATCCATACGGCGGCCTCCTGAGTATAGACGGGTCGATCGTGCATGTTGGAGCGCAGCACTCAACTACAGACCATCCGCGCTCGCCAGCCGTGGGCTGCGAACGCACGTGAAGCGGCAGGAGGCGAAAGCGGCGGCGATCGTCTTCGATGTGCGGGTCACGCCGCCTGGAACCGGGCACACGAGCGATGCGATCGAGGTCCTCGTGCAGCACCGGGATTCCTACTGCGCGGAGGTGTTCTTCCCATCGATTGAAGAACGGACAACTCTCTCTCGGCAGGTCTTCGCGCAGAGCTGCGGGGCGCAGATTCTCGGTTGAGGAAACGTCGCACGCTTGAGAGTGGGGACATCGTCGGTCATTACAGATTTGAGAGCCCTATCACCGCTGTCCATTACAGCAATTCCGATTCACTCAGTGGCGCAATGACTTAACGGATCGCGAATAACTGCATGCCTTGGCGCGGTTCTTTCATCAGTCGGGCGGCGTCCTCTCTCGGAGCTCGCTCCGCCATGCGCCGTGCTATCGCAGCGATGATCATGGCTGGCACCTGCCTCGTCAGCACGTCTCTCCACAGCCAAACCGGCTCCTCTCGAGTCACCGTGCCGTCGCCTACTGTAGCATCGCTCGGGAGATATGGGGACATACCAGTGAGTTTCTACACTGGCGTGCCCGACATCAGCATTCCGCTTTTCACGGTGAAAGGACGAACGCTCGAGCTGCCGATCACGCTGCGCTATCACGCGTCCGGGATTCGCGTCGAGGACATCGCGAGCTGGGTCGGTCTCGGCTGGAGCCTCGACGCGGGCGGCGTGATCACGCGGACGGTGCGCGGCAAGGTCGACGAGAAGTTCAACGGCTACTACAACACCGGCAGCGCCTGGTACGACAACAATAATTGGCCGTCCCCGAACACCTACACGATCCTCCAGTCGATTCACGATGGCTCGGTAGACGGCGATCCAGACCAGTTCTTTTTCTCGTTTGCGGGACGTTCCGGGCAGTTCGTAATGGGGCCGATTGACCAGGCCGGAACGATCGAGGTGCGAACAATCCCGGCCCAGAAGCTCCGCATCATCCCTACGATCCTAAGTACCGGCATCCAGTCGTTCGAAGTAACAACAGAGGATGGTACCAAGTACACCTTTTCTAGCGCGGAACAACATTGGGATTACACGTTCGGCAACGTCAACAACAACGGCGAGCAGTACGCCTCAAGCTGGTATTTGACGCAGATTCGGGCCGTGAGCGGCGACGCGATCACGCTCTCCTACACGCCATACGCCGCGCGTCACCGTCTCGGTTGGTACCATGAGCTCTTCTCGGAGCAATACGGTACTCCCAACTGTCCGCCCAATAGTTTCGATTACATCACGGAGTATCAGATCGACCCGGCCATGCGCCTGGCTTCGATCACTTCCGCTCAGCACACCGTCCAGTTCGTCGTCGATCCCACGCTGCGAGCGGATGCCCTGAACCCCAACTCCAATGCACCGCAGGAGTCCAGACTAGATCACATCACCGTGCTCACGCCGACGGGAACGGTACTCAAGACCTTCCAGTTCTCGCATGACTACTTCCCCGGCAACCGGCTGCGGTTGCTCAGCGTGGCGGAAAAGGACCCGAGTGGTGCCTCGTTGCCGCCGTACGCGTTTACGTATGACGGTCAGACGCTTCCTCCGCGCGACTCTTATGCCCAGGATCATTGGGGCTACTACAACGGCAAGACCAGCAACACCAGCTACATCCCGACACTCACACACACCGCTTGCTTGTCCACCTGCATTTCAACCGCATACCCCGGCGCCGATCGGAGTCCCGACGCGAATTTCATGAAAGCGGGAGTGCTCACGAGAATCACCTACCCGACGGGCGGCTACAACGAGTTTGTCTACGAGGGCAATGATTACGGTCGCTCTGCCTTCGGGGGCGCCGTATACGACGAATTCAGTCGCTCCGCAAACACCTTCAGCGCGCCGTATGAGGGCCTGCATAGCACGACATTCACGGTCGTGGGGAACCCTAACACCACCGTAGCCGTGCACGTGACTATCTCAATGTTCGTGCACACCGGCTTCTCGGACTGCGCAAACGGCGATCCCCTCTATCCCTGTCCCTGGGGCGAGATGGTCAACAATGGCAAATGGTATCCCAGTGGGGTCGAGGGAAACTCGCCACAGTACGTTGGCATGACGGCGTACAACAAATCTGTAGACCTCGCGCTTCCTCCGGGCACCTATACCCTCCAGACCTCGGCGGCCGGGAAGAACGTGGACATCTCCATCGTGGCGGAGTGGAAAGAACTCGTTCTTGTCACAAAGAAACCGGCCGGTGGGTTACGCATCGCGGAGCTGCGGACAGCCGATGCGATGGGGAACATCTCGATCACAAAGTACCAATACACGCTCCAGAGCGACCCCAACACATCCAGCGGCGTCGTCGGCCTTGAGCCGCGGTACGATTTCGAATACAGCGGCCCATGTCACTTCTACTCACGCTCGTCCACGTCGAAATACCCCTTGGGGGCCGGTTCCATCGGCGCCGTTGTCTACCGCGAGGTGAACGTCGTGCACGGCGCGAACGGCGAATTCGGCAACACGCGGCACGGGTATCGGACGATCGCCGAATGGCTGGATGGCATGAATCCGTCGGTGTGGCCGTTCGCGCAGCGCACCAGCTATGAGTGGGAGCGTGGGCAACAGGCGTTCGCGGCCGACTACGACGCACAGGGGCGGCCGCAGCGTCAGACGAATACCTATTACACGATCGACGCCCTCGGCCCCGTCGCTCCGCGGCGATTCCGTGCTATGTCGATCTACACGTACTGGAATGGCGGCCTCGTAGGCTTCTACGGCAATGCTTACGAAGTGGTCGCGGGTTGGATCTACCAGTCGGGCGACACAGTCACCCGATACGACACGACGGGCACGAATTCCTTCAAGACTGGGGCCACGTACATCTACGCGAACCCGAGTCATCTGCAACTGACCGAAGTCGACGAGACGAACTCCGACGGCACGCAGCGAGTCACGCGCATGAAGTATCCAGGTGACTACGTGATCGGCACGCCGTCGGGGCCCGAGGCCGCAGCGTTGGCAGCGATGCAAAATGTCTCGCCGAGTGGCGCGCACATGCCGGGCGTCGTGATCGAACGCTCCGTCAGTGTCAAGAGCGGGGCCAGCGATCGTGTGGTACAGGCCGAGATCACCACGTTCAAGGAATTCGCGACCGGGCAGTTCCTCCCCTACAAGCGCTACGTACTCAATAGCCCGAGCCCATTGCCATGACCACTTTCAGGAGAGTCGCTCTCAGCTTCGGAAGCCGCTGGGTGTTTGACGGTGTGGGCTGGGGTCCGTGCACTGTCAGTTCGCGACTGGACAGTTTCTCCCGTATCAGCACTTTGTGCTGAATAGCCCGAGTCCGATCCCATGATCCGCGCATTCCAAGTACTCCAAGCCGCAGTAGTGCTTTCGCTGGCGACGACGGTTCTCGCTGCGCCCCTCTCGGCCCAGACGATGGCGCCCAAGGGCGGCACGCAATCTGTGGTCGCGAATGCGATCACTAAGGTCACATTTTCGATCACGAACAACACGGGCATGAGCCGGCCGTTCAATCTCAATCCCTGCGTTCCCAGTGGTACTGTCACGGCATGTTCAGCACCTTCTGTGATCTTCGTGCCGAGTCCCATGACCATGAACTTTGACGTCACCTTCAGTACCGGATCGACGACCGGCTCAGGACGAATCGATCTGAGTATTGCCGGTGGCGGCGATAACGGTTGGGTCAATGTCACGGTCACCGCCGGCACCGGCGTGGCTATCACGCCGCACGCCGGGACGACCGGGGCGACGGCCAATAGCAGCGGGAATGCCGCCTCGTTCACCGTGCAAAACACCGGCACCGTCCAGAAGACCTTCAGTTTCACCTGCGGAGCGATGTCTAACGTGAGTTGCGGTACGACGCCCGCGCCCGTGACGCTCGACGCCGGCGCGCAAACGAACGTCAGCATGCCCTACAGTTCGGGTGATCCTGGGACCGGCAAGGTATCGATCATCGCCACGGGGCCGAGTGCCACCGATGCCGGGACGTACACGGTGTCGATCAATGGCGTGGACGTGACGCCGGACGGCGGCACCGCGCCGACGCGGACCCCGAACACCGGGGGCTATAGTGAGCCCTTTTACGTACGGAATGCGGCAACAACGCAAAACACGTTCAGCTTCTCGTGCTACGCAGTGACTGGCGTGACCTGCGGCACCGTGCCGGCCCCAGTGACGCTGGCGGGTACGAGCCAGACGACGGTGTACATGCCATACAGCGTGGGGGCGCCGGGCACCGGGATATTTTATTTCACGGCGTCGGGCACCAATTCCAACGACAATGGCAGCTACTCGGTGCCGATCGTGTCGTACGGCGTAGCAGTGACGCCCGACAATGGCGCGGCGCCGACGCGGACCGCGAACACCGGCGGGTACAGCGAGACGTTCACCGTGCAGAACACCGGTTCGGCGAACAATACCTTCACGTTCAGCTGCACCGGCGCTGGCGGCGTGACCTGTGGAACTGTTCCCGCATCGGTACCGCTGTCCGCGGGCGGCCAAACGACGGTGAGCATGCCGTACAGCGTCGGTGCACCGGGCACGGGGACGCTGACACTGACCGCGACGGGCACGAGCGCGAGCGATGCCGGCAGCTACTCGGTACCGATCGCGTCGTACGGCGTCGTGGTTACGCCTGATGGGCAAATCGGACAGACCCGCTTCGCCAATACTGGTGGATATAGCGAGACGTTTGCTGTCCGGAATAGTGGCACGGCCGGTAACACTTACAGCTTTGCATGCACCGCTACAGGCGGGATTGTGTGCGGCGCGAATCCCGCGTCACTAGCCATTGACGCAGGCGTCACGACGAATGTCACCATGCCGTACAGCACGGGCACCGCGGGAACCGGTACACTCACGCTGACTGCCACGGGAACGAACTCCAACGACGCAGGATCTTTCAGCGTTCCCGTAGCATTGTCCCTGTCGTGGATCGCGACTGGGACGTTCACTGTAGACGGCAACTTCTTCGCGGAGGAAACGGATAACAGTTACAACACCGTAGGCCAGCTCCTGCAGGCCACCGATGGCCGCGGCCAAGTCACCAACTATCAGTACGGCGGAAACAGCAATAGCGCATTCCCGACACGAGTCACCGTGGTGCACGATGGATCGGGAAGCGTCGATCTCGTCACCAACATCGGCTATGACGGCAACCAACAAGTCGCGTCGCTGCAGGATCCCGGCGGCTCGTTCCGCTATTTCACCTACGACACATTCGGGCGCCTCAGGCAGGTGAAGAACAACGCCGGAAGCGTTGTCAAAGCCTACGGCTATGTGTACTCGGCCACGAGCGCAAACGGTTGGACGTTCCAACCCACGAGCCCGAACGCGGTGATCGATACGACATTTTTGCAACAAACTCCCACAGTGCAATTCGTCGCCAGTACAGGGTTCGTCGATGGCCTTGGGGCACCGCTGCAAACCGTCGTGCAGGACGGCACGAACTACTACGTAACGGCCACGCAATACGACGCGGCGCGCCGCCCGTGGCGGAAATGGAAGGCGTATCCTCGCACCACGGCGGGATACGATCCGAGCTTCGCGACCAACGCGACGAATTACTATACGACGTATCATGGCACGACGGCCACGCCCTACTCTGAGACCCAGTATCGTGCCGATGCGTCGAATCGCGTCGCTAAAGTCGTTCCGGAATACCTGGGCAGCACGCCTTCCGTCTGGACGCTGACGAGCTATGACGTCGATCCCGCCGGCAAGCGCGCGATCCTGGAGTTCGCCGACGAGTTGGGAAAAAAGATCCGGCGCTACACCGACATTTTCGGGAACATCGTCCAGTCCGTCGCCGGAAATGGCGCTCCGGAAGCGGCGACCACTCAAATGGCCTACAATGTGGTTGGCCGCCGGACGCAGCTGACCGATCCCCGCGGACTCATCACGACCTACGCGCTCAATACCCGCGGCCTGCTGGTCTCTCGCACCGGCCCTGACGACGGGACCGTAAACTCTAAGTACGACAGAGCCGGCAATCTCCGGTACACGCAGAACGCAAACCAATCGCCTGCCGGCCAAGTGGCCTTCACGACGTACGACTTCGCAGGTCGGGCGCTCACGTCCGGGCTGGGCACGGCCACCTGGTCGATGTTGGATCCGGACGCCGGAACTCCGCCTACGCTCGAGACCACCCAAAGCAACTGGCTGGCGGTGCGTGCGTACGATGCGAAGCCGCTCACCTCAGCGTTCCCCTGGACCTTGTTCAGCAGCCAGATCGGCCCTCTCACGTTGACCAACGTGAGCGGGCGATTGGCCGCGAATGCGGACAGGTCGAACGGTGCGTGGCAGGTCACGCTGTTTAGCTACGACGCCGATGGTCAGGTCGCCACGCGCTACACGTACACGCAAGCCAACGGCGGCGCCAGCGTCTTGACGGCGCTGAACACGACCGACGCATTCACTCGCGATCTCCGCGGTGAGCTGACGCAGCGCTCGGTCACGGTTGGTACGAGCACATTCTATCAATGGTACGACTACGACGGCCGCGGGCTGCTATGGAAAACCTACGCCTCGATTAGCGCCTTCAAGCCGGCGACTCCGGACGCCACGGACACTTACGGACCGACGGCCCAAGTCAAAGACTATCAGTTCCAGAGCGGTCCGCTCGTTCCCATCACCTACACGGTTCGCGGGCAGACGAGGTTCGTGGGTGACCCGGCAAGCACGACTTATCCGTTCTCTGCCCACTACGCCTATCTCGCTACGACGCGTCCGGCAATCTGTTGTCGTTGCAGCGGTACCGGGAAACCGGGACGCTGATCGATAACCTGACCTACACCAATGCCTCTACGTCCGACCGCCTGACTTCGATAGCAGACGCGGTCGCGCCCACGGCCGAGACGTGGGATGTCGAAAGCGGCAGCTTCACCTACGACGCCAACGGGAATATCACATCGGCGCCCGCGCCGTATTCGATCACTGCGGTCACCTACGATCCGCGCAATCTGCCGATTTCCATCACGCGTGTCGACACGACCACGAACTATCGCTACGACGATGGGGGACAGCGGATCACCAAGCAGGTAGGCACCGGGAATACCGAGGTCTACCTTCGCGAGGCGTCCAACGTGATCGCCGTCTTTACGGTAGATGGCACGGGGACGCCGGTGTCGTCGTACTTCAACATCCTTTGGGAGACCCGCGTCATCGGCCGGCACACCAACACCGCGGTGCGGACCTACTACCACACGGACATGCTCGGCAGCACCCGCGCCGTCGTCTTGAGCACGACCGGCGCGGTCGTGGAGAGCTACGATTTCGAGCCCTGGGGTCTGTTAATGCCCGGCCGCACACTGGCGGGCCCGACCAAAGAAGGCTTCGGCGGAAAGGAGCAGGACGTCGAGTCGGGGATGGACTACTTCGGCGCGCGGTACTACCTGCCTGCGCTGGGCCGTTGGGCGTCGGTTGATCCTGCGATGGATGCCATGCCTGGTTGGTCGCCGTACAACTACGTCTACGACAATCCCGTGCTGCATGTCGACCCCGATGGCAAACAGGTGGACGTGAAAGAAACGAATGCCTATTGGGAACAGACAGCGATCGAAGGGCATCAAAAGGGCGGGATCCGCGGCAACGTCCAGGCCGGTTTCGCAACGGTGATGTCCACCGTTGTCGAATTCGGCGGTCTGAACCTGATGGATCAAGGGACTGACGAGATCGCCGACGGACAAATCGCGAAAGGCGTATTCCATACGACACTCGGCGTGTTGTCGCTCATGCCGATGCCCGGCCCGAAGGGTACGGGATCGGCCGTGCGGAGCACGGAGAGCATCGCGGTAGAAGTAGGAGAGGCGGCGTCGCGAGGAGGTCGCGGGGTCTGGTCACTTGACAATTTCACCCGAGGTAGGGCAATTGAGGATGCAGTATCGAAGGCGCTCGGGCTGAAGCAATTTGCTGTGCACAACGTTCCGGTGATCGATGCGTTTGAGCATGGTGTGGCCACGAGCATCAAGTCGATCGATCTGGCGGCCTCGAGTTATCAGAGTGGCGGTCGCCTGCTGCGTACGCTGAACGGCTATGTAGACGCGTTGAAAGAGTTCAAGGGCGGCTTCAGCTGGGGGACGGAGCGTGTCGGCGCCGTCACGTCGCGACAGCTCGTTCTGGCCGTTCCGGAAGGCATAACCTTGTCGGCGTCTCAAGCCAAGGCGCTTGCTGCCGCGATCAGTCGAGCCCAGGAGATGGGGGTGGACATCATCATCCAGGAGATCCATTGAGATTTGTGGAGATCTACGTTCGGGAGGGGAAAGTCCTGCTACCAACGCTCGCGGTTCGGAGCGGTGACATCATCACGGTATTTGAGCCCGTGAGGGCTCTTGACTTGAGCGACCGCGACAAGATTGTAGCGGCAATCGCGAAGGCTGTGTCCGAACCCCTCCCGCGCGTGGACTTGATCGACCCTGCCGCCCATGCGCGGACGAAGCCGCTTCCCCGCGCGGTCAAGGCGCGATCGTGGACCGCGTTTGCGAAGCCGGCAAGGCAGTGGGTCTTGCGAGAAGAGGGCAGGAATCTGGTTCTGCTCTCGACGCATCATGCGTACAACTACGGATTTCAAGAGGACGACCAACCAACAAGAGTGTGGCCGGGTGATACCGATCCGGCTATCGTGGGGAGAGAGACGGTCGATCTGATCCTCCAGGCGGCCAGGGAGAACGCGACTCAGCCCTCGCAATCGGCTTAGCGCGGCAAGGCGTTCCCGACGGGCGCCACATGGCTGCTCATGTTCTTGATTCCTTTCAAAAGCCCACCTCGTCTGGACGTTCCTTCATACAGAAAAGCCGCTGTTCGTCCACGAAACCTTGCCCTTGACAAGGGCTGGAACGGGCGGCAATTCGGATGCAATAACCGTCATTCCGTTGGTCAGCAGACCCGCCTGCGGAGGTCACATCGATGCTTCTGAATCGACACGTAGGGCCCATCCTCGCGTTCCTGTCCGTCCTCGCCACTCCCCTCGCCGCCCAGAACGGCTCGATCCGCGGCCAAGTCGTCGACAGCGTCACCCAGCAGGGGCTCGTCGGCGCCACAGTCCTCATTCAGGGGCAACCGCGACAGACGGCAACCGGTGCCGACGGCAGCTTCACGCTGAGCGACGTGCCGCCAGGCACGGTCGTACTCAAGGTGACGCGCATCGGCTTCGGTCCACAGACGAGATCGGTGACCGTCGCTGCGGGTGCCAGCGCCGAGGCGCGGTTCGCGCTCACGCCGCAGGCCTCGCTCCTCGAGGCCGTGGTCGTCACAGGTTACGGCTCGCAGCGACGCGAAGCGATCACCGGCTCTGTCTCAACCGTGGATCCGAGCGCGGCAAACGTGGGCGTGAAGACCAACGTCGATCAAATGCTGCAGGGCCGCGCGGCCGGCGTCGACATCATCCAAAACAACGGCGAGCCCGGCGCCGGGATGCAGATCCTGATCCGCGGCGGCAGCTCGATCAGCAATACCAACGAACCGCTCTACGTCATCGACGGCGTCGCGATCAACAACGTCCCGACGCAGCCGGACGGCATGGGCGCGGGTGGCGCACCACCGCTGGCGCGCAACCCCCTGAACATGATCAATCCCGGCGACATCGCTGCGATCACGATCCTCAAGGACGCCTCCGCGACGGCGATTTACGGCAGCCGCGCCGCGAACGGGGTCGTGCTGATCGAAACGAAACACGGCACCAGCGCCGGTCCGTCCACCGTCGAATATGACGGCTACGTTGCCGCGTCATCCCCGTCCAAGCGTCTCGACCTGGTCACCGCTCCCGAGTACCGTCAGTTCGTCACGGGGCAGGTCGCCCAGTTTGTCGCGGACACGGCCCTCTGTCCCCCGTTCGCCGTCGATTCGATCGCCTACAAGGCATGTTTCAGTGCCGCCCGGGGACTCGATCCGAAGCACCTCGCCAACCTGGGTAAAGCAAACACCGATTGGGAGCGCGCGGTCACGCGCACCGCAGTCACGCACAATCACAATCTCTCATTCTCGGGCGGCAGCGAAGACACACGGTATCGGGCATCGATGAATTACATGAGCCAGCCCGGCGTGGCGATGAATAGCGGCCTGGAGCGGATCCAGGGAATGCTGAGCGCCAATCACCGGGCATTCGACAATCGCCTGCGCCTGGCGTTGACGGTGACCACGTCGCGCGAAAACGACACCTACATCACGTACGAGAACACCGGTGGCTTCGAAGGCGGCGTCTTCCAGAACATCGCGATCTTCAATCCGACGCAGCCGGTCGCGGTAACCGACTCGACCGGCACGCGCTATTACGAGGTCCCAGTCGGCACCTCCGTGCGGAATCCCGTGGCGTTGGCCGCACAGGTCCAGAACGTCGGCAACGCCACGCGCACCCTGGGAAACTCGAGTGCCGAGTTCGACCTCACGTCGGGACTTACCGCCAAGATCGCCGTCGGCCTCGATCACTCGGACGGCATCCGCCAGATCTACTTCCCCAACAAGAATCCCGTGGGTGTGGCACTCGGCGGCGGGCTGGCCCAACAAGCCGAACTCGGGAACACGACGAAGACGTTGCAGACATTACTCACCTTCAATCGTCAGTCCGGCAACAACAGCTTCGACATGGTGGGCGGCTACGAGTACACGAAATTCAACAACAATCTCGTGACGGCGCAGGGGGTCGGATTCTTCACCGATGCCTATGGCTTCAACAATCTCAGCGTCGCCGCCTCGCGCACCGTTAGTTCGAACGCGACTGACTGGAAGCTCGCCTCGTTCCTGTCGCGCGCGAACTACGGGTACAAAGACAAGTACTTCGTCACCGGAATTCTCCGGTATGACGGATCGTCGGTCTTCGCCACCGGGCATCAGTGGGCGCTGTTCCCGGGCCTCTCGGCCTCGTGGAAGCTGAGCCAGGAAGGCTTCGCCAGCAGCCTGCCGTTCTCCGATCTCCGGCTGCGAGTGGGTTGGGGACGCCAGGGCAACCCGGGCATTCCACCCTATCAATCGCTCGTCCTGATGAGCGGCGGCACGGGCGGCACGTATCCGTGGGGCGACACCCCGCAGAGCGGCGTGTTCCCGGTCGGCAACGGCAACAAGGACCTCAAGTGGGAGCAGACGGACCAGTACAACGTGGGGGTCGACTTCGGCCTCTGGGGTAACCGCCTCGCCGGCACGGCGGAGCTTTACGTGAAGAAGACCTCCAACCTTCTCGAGTTGGTCGGGGCGCAGCAGCCCGCCAATAATTCCCAGACGTTGGTGAACGTCGGCAAGCTGCGGAATCACGGCTTCGAGCTGACGCTCGACGCGCTGCTCGCGTCGCGGCCCAGTCTCACGTGGCGCGCAGGGATCACGTTTGCCGCCGCGCGGAACAAGGTCGTGTCACTGGGCCCGTTCAGCTTCCTGCGGTCCGGAGTCGTCAGCGGGCAGGGACAATCCGATCAATGGGCGGAGCGCCTGATCCCAGGACAGCCGCTCGGCACGTTCTATGGGCCGGTGTTCGTGGGCGTCGATGCGGCCGGCCATCAGCTGTTTGCCTGCACGGCGGCAACATCGGGCTGCACCAACGGACAGACCACGAACGGGTTGGGGCCCGCTTCCGCCGACTATGCCATCATCGGCAACGCGAATCCCGACTTCACCTTCGGGTTCCGCAACCAGATCACCTGGGGCAAGTTCGATATCAGCGCGCTGATTCGCGGCTCGGTCGGCCAGGACGTGTTCAACAACACGGCGCTGGTGTATTCGACGAAGAGCGACGCGCTTTCGGACAAGAATTTCCTGCGGCCCGCACTGACCGATGGGGTGGGGCTGCATGAGCCGGCGATCTACTCGTCACGCTGGGTCGAGTCCGCGTCCTTCGTGCGGCTGCAGAACGTGACGGTGGACTACGCGCTGGATCTACCGGGCCTGGTGCGGAGCGCCCGCAGCATGCACCTGTTCGTGTCGGTCGATAATTTGTTGGTCCTGACGGGATATACGGGCCTCGATCCCGAGGTTTCGAACCTGAACCAGAACTCGCTGACGCCCGACGCCGGCATCGCGTCACGCGGCGTCGATTATCTCAGCTACCCCCGGCCCCGCACGGTGACCGGCGGCATCCGTCTCGTCTTTTGAGGAGGCTGGTCATATGAAGCGACTTCTTGTGACAACGTCCTTCGGTGCAGTGGCGCTGAGCACGTTGCTGCTGGTGCCGATCCAGGGATGCACGGACCTGACCGAGGCGCCGCCGAGTCAAATCGTGAAGAGCCAGTTCTTCCGCGACCAGGGCGAAGTACTCGCCGGTCTCGCCGGAGTCTACGCGCAGCTGCGTGGCACGCTGGATGACTACTATAACCTCAGCGAGATCAGCAGCGATGAAATGGTCGTGCCGACCCGCGGCCCCGACTGGTACGACAACGGCACGTGGCTCGAGACGCACCGCCAGCAGTGGACCGCCACCAGCCCGGGCACGCTCAGCTTCATGAACGGCGCCTGGAACACCGCCATGGGCGGAGTGGCGCGCGCCAACACATTCCTCGACGCCGTGCAGACCTCGTCCGTGCCGAACATCCCGAGCATCAGGGCGGAGGCGCGGACGCTGCGGGCCTTCTATTACTACCTGTTGCTGGACATGTTCGGCGGCGCGCCGATTGCGACGACCCCAGAAATCAAGGCGCGGCCCCGCGCGACGCGCGATTCGACATTCAAGTTCATCGAGTCGGAGCTGCTGGCCGTTCGGCCCGACCTGCCCGTCACGCGGGACGCGGCCAATAGCGGCCGGATCACGCGTGGTGTCGTGGATGCCATTTTGGCGAATATGTACATCAACGCCGGCGTATTCACAAAGGACGGGACCCCTACCAGTCCTATCAAGGCGACCGCGTACAATTCCTGCGCGGGCATCACGGTCGCGGGCGGACTCGACGCCTGCCAGGCGGCGGTGAACCGCGTCGACAGTCTTTTGAACGCCTCCGCAGTGTACGCGCTCGGCGATAGCTTTCCGACGTTCCAGAAGAATTTCTCGCCCGACAACGCCACGTCGAAAGAGAACATCTTCGTCGTGAAGTTCGCGGACGCGACGGACCTCGGCCTCAACTTCGTCATGCGGGCGCTGCACTATCACCAGTACACGCCCGAGCCCTGGAACGGGTTCGCAGCGCTGGCACAGACGTATAACGCCTTCGATGCCAGTGACAAACGCCGGTCGATTTTCCTCGTCGGACCGCAAGTCAACGTCCTGACCGGCGTGCCCACCACGGACCGCGCCGGGAACCCGCTCGTGTTTACCGTCACCATCGCCAACGTCGCGTCGGCGACCGAAGGGGAAGGTCCGCGCATTTACAAATGGCCGGCCGACCCCGGCCACGTCGCGCAGAACAACGGCAACGACTTCGCCTGGTTCCGCCTGGCGGAGATGGTCCTGATCAAGGCCGAGGCGGAGCTGGACGGCGCGACCGGCAGCGACGGGCCGCTCGCACTGGTGCAAAAGGTCCGAAAGCGGGCATTCACGACGGATACGCTGAGCGCGGTCTCGTTACCCGTCATTCTGCGCGAGCGGCTGTTCGAGTTCACCGGCGAAGGCAAGCGGCGCCAGGATCTGATTCGGTTCGGAGCGTACACGCAGCCGTGGGAGTGGAAGACGAACCCCGAGGGGCAGGAGGCGAGGCGCGTCCTCATGCCGATTCCCCAGGGGCAGATCGACGCCAACCCGCTGCTGACCCAAAACCCCGGGTACTAATTGCCGCAGGCGCTTCACAGAGGGGCGCAGCATGCTGCGCCCCTCTTGCTTTTGCTCGGTATCGTCGCCTGCTCTGAAACACCGCGCGATGACGTCCCGCCGCCCGCGCGCGCCGGGCAGTTGTTCACGCTGATGCCCTCGAGCTACACCGGCGTCCGCTTCGAGAACCGCGTCACCGATACGCGGGAGTTCAATGTTTTCACCTACCGCAACTTCTACAACGGCGGCGGCGTGGCGCTGGGCGATCTCAGCGGTGACGGGCTGCCGGAGCTGGTGCTCACCTCCAATCAGGGCGGCCCGCGCCTCTACCTGAACCTCGGCCAATTCCGGTTTCGTGACATTACGCAGGAGGCCGGCGTCGCCGAGCAGGACCGCTGGACGACCGGCGTCACGCTCGCGGATGTAAACGGCGACGGCCTGCTCGACATCTACGTGTGCCACGCCGGCCTGAAAAGCGCCGCACGCGCCAACACGCTGTACATCAATCAGGGAGTCAGAGACGGGATCCCACGGTTTCGCGAGATGGCGGCCCAGTACGGGATCGCAGATACCGGCTATTCCACCCAGGCCGCCTTTTTCGACTACGATGGCGACGGTGACCTCGACCTCTTCCTGATTCGTAACTCCCCGCGGGCGGTGGCAACGATCGCCGTCCGGAACCAGCGCACGATCCGGGATCCGCTCGGCGGACACGAGCTGTACCGCAACGACGGCGGGCACTTCGTCAATGTCAGCGCGCAGGCGGGCATTTATGGCCCCGAAATCGGCTTCGGCCTCGGCATCGCGGTGGCGGACGTCAATCGGGACGGCCGGCCCGATGTCTACGTCGCCAACGACTTCTTCGAGCGCGACTACCTGTACATCAACAAGGGCGACGGGACGTTCGCCGAAGTCCTGGACGGGGCACTCCCGGTCTCCAGCTACTTCTCGATGGGCGTGGACATCGCCGACGTGGACAACGACGGCTGGCCCGACATCTATACCGCCGACATGCTCCCCGAGGACGACTACCGGCTGAAGACGACGTCGGCCTTCGAACCGTGGGAGTCGTTTCAGGCCAAGGCCCGCGACGGCTTCGATCACCAGCTCATGCGCAACATGTTGCAGCGCAACAACCGCGACGGCACCTTCAGCGACATCGGGCAGCTGGCCGGCGTGGCGCGCACCGACTGGAGCTGGGCCGCCCTCATCGCAGACTTCGACCTCGACGGCAATAAGGACATCTTCGTCGCCAACGGACTGGCCAAAGACGTCACGTCACAGGATTACATCGCCTTCCTCGGCAACGACCAGACGATGCTCCAGGCAACGCGCGGCGAGCGGGTGGATTTCATGAGTCTCATCAACGCGATGGGCTCCACCAAGCTTCGTAATTACGCGTTCCGCAACAACGGCGATCTGACGTTCACGAAAGTCAGCGCCGCGTGGGGCGTGGACCAGCCGAGCTTCTCGAATGGCGCGGCATACGGTGATCTGGACGGTGACGGGGCGCCGGATCTCGTCGTGAACAACGTGAACGACGAGGCGTTCATCTATCGCAACAACGCCCGCGCGCAGCTTCCGGCCAATCACTACCTGCAGGTCCGCCTCGAAGGCGACAGCGCGAATCGCTTCGCCGTCGGGGCGCGGGTCACGCTGCAGACGCGCGACCGCCAGTTCATGCAGGAGCTCGAGCCGACGCGCGGATTCCAGTCGAGCGTCGACTACACCCTGACATTTGGTGTGGGTCGCATCGATACGCTTGAATCGGTCACCGTCGATTGGCCTGATGGTCGCACGAGTGGCATGAAGCACGTCGGCACGAATCAGCGCATCACTCTTCGACCACCCGACCGCCGCAGTTTGAGTTTGACCGCCCGACCGCCGACCGCCCGATCGCCGCTGTTCAGAGACGTTACCTCTCAGGTAGGCTTGGACTTCAAACACCAGGAAAACGAGTTCATCGACTTCGATCGCGAGCAGCTCATTCCCAAGATGGTTTCCACCGAAGGCCCGTTCGTCACCGTCGGCGACGTGAATGAGGATGGCCTCGACGACTTCTTCATCAGTGGCGCGAAGGGCCAGCCGAGCGCGCTCTACGTGCAGCGACCAAACGGCACGTTCGTAGCAACGAATAAGGCCCTACTCGACCGCGACCGCATTTCCGAAGACCTCGGCGCGGCCTTCTTCGACGCGAACGGCGACGGCAGGCTCGATTTGTACGTCGCCACCGGCGGCAACGAATTCTCCGCGCTCGCGCCCGCCCTCGAGGACCGGCTCTACCTCGGCGACGGCCGCGGCAACCTGCGCAAGACGACAAATCAGCTGCCGCCACTCTTCACGAGCGGCTCGCGGGTCGCGGTGTCGCAGGACTACGTCTTCGTCGGTGGCCGGGTCGTGCCGGGGCGCTACGGCGTGGATCCGCCGAGCACGCTGCTCCGGAACGACGGCCATGGGAAGTTCAGCGACGTCACTGCGCGGGTCGCACCCGACCTCGCGCACATCGGGATGGTGACCGACGCGATGTGGCTCGACGTGGACGGCGACCGCCGGCTCGATCTGGTCGTCGTGGGCGAGTGGATGCCGATCACGATCTTTCACAACACGGGCACGAAGCTCGTGCGCGTGGCGACGCGCGGACTCGAGCACAGCGCGGGCTGGTGGAACCGGATCATCGCGGGCGATTTCAACGGCGACGGCCGGATCGACTTCGTGGTTGGCAATTTGGGACTGAACACACGTCTGCACGCCACCCCCACCGAGCCGGCGCGCATGTACGTGAAGGACTTCGACGGCAACGGCTTCCCCGAGCAAATCGTCACATGCTACGAAAACGGTGTGTCGCTTCCGCTCGCCCTGCGCGATGAGCTCACCGCGGCACTGCCCTACCTCAAGCCACGGTACCCCAAGTACTCCGACTACGCCGGGCAGTCTGTCGAGCAGGTTTTCGGAAGTGGACTCGATGGTGCCATCGTGAAACAGGCTGAAACGTTCGCGACGACGCTGGCACTGAGCAATCGCGACGGCTCGTACACGCTGGTCCCCTTGCCGCGCGAGGCGCAGATTGCGCCCGTCTACGGCATTCTGGCGGGGGACTTCGATCGCGACGGCAACCTGGATCTCCTGCTGGCCGGGAACTTCGAGGGCGTACAACCGGCGATCGGTCAAATGAGTGCCAGCTATGGACTGTTCCTGCGCGGCGACGGGCACGGCGGCTTCAAACCTGTGGGCGCGTCCGCGAGTGGCTTCTTCGTGCCGGGTCAGGCGCGCGACATCCAACGGCTCCGCACCAGGCGGGGCGATCTCTACATTGTCGCGCGCAACAACGACCGGCCGCTGTTTTTCCGCTAGTTTTGCTTCGTGCGGATGAGGATCACGCCGTTCGCGCCGCGGACGCCGTACGCGGCCGTCGCCGCCGCGTCACGGAATACCTGGACGGTTTCGATGTCGTGCGTATCGATCGCCTTGAGGTTGCCGGGGTTGGGGGCGAGCGCGATGTCGTTGACGACGACCAGCGGCTCGTCGTCGCCCAGGAATGTGTTCGTCCCGCGGAAGTGCAGTACGGCATGGCCGTCCGGGGCTCGCGTCAGCGTCAACCCCGGCACGCGCGCGAGCAATAATTGCTCGAGCGACTGCCCCGGGGAGCGGCGGATGTCATCCGCGGTCAAGACCGTTCCCGGCGGCGTGTTGGTAGTCTCGGGCGCGGTGCGCGGAGTGCGATGCGAACACGCAAGGAACAGCGATACGGCCGGCAGGAGAGCGCGCGTCAGGTTCGTCATAGAGCACCCCTTGAGGGAGTCCGCGACACGGCAAATATATCGGTTGGCCGCGATGCCCGCATCACTCAAATCGTCAGGGGAGAGCGATTCATGAAGATCTACTGTGTCACGTTGTTGGCGGTACTCATCCCCTTCACTCCCGGAACGAGCCAGCTCCGCGTCGCGTCACCCGACGGCCGCAACGTCGTGATGATCGACACCCATGAGGGCAAGCTGTACTACCTGGTGCAGCGCGACGGGCATCCGTTGCTGACGCCGTCGCTACTCGGGTTCGAGTTCCGCGGCGCGCCACCGCTGCGCGACGGGCTGCGCATCGTGGACTCGAGCCGCAGCACGTTCGACACGACGTGGACACAGCCGTGGGGCGAAGTGTCGCGCATCCGCGATCACCACAACGAGTTGAAAGTGTCGGTCGCCGAGACCGGACCACCGGACCGCAAATTCACCTTGGGCGTCCGGGCGTTCAACGACGGCGTGGCCTTCCGCTACGAGTTCCCGGCGCAAGCGAGCCTCGGCGACTTCGAGATCACCGACGAGCTGACGGAATTCGCGATGGCGGACAACGCGCGTGCCTGGTGGATCGCGTCGAACCGGCCCAGGCTCGACCGCTCCGAGCAGCTCTGGTCCGAGGGACCCGTGAGCACGCTCGACAGCGTCCAGACGCCGCTGACGATGGAATTCCGAGGCGGCAAGACGTTTGTGGTGATCCACGAAGCGAACCTCGTGGACTACGCGAGGATGAACATCCGCGGCCCGCGCATGGACAACCGCACGTTGCATGCCGATCTCGCACCCTATGCCGATGGGGTGAAGGTGCGCGGCCATACGCCGTTCGTGACACCATGGCGCACCATCCAGATCGCCGACAAGGTGACCGAGCTGTCGCCGTCGGTCATCGGCCTGAATCTCAATCCGCCCAGCGTCATCCCCAACACCGGCTGGATCAAGCCGATGAAGTACGTCGGCATCTGGTGGGGCATGCACATCAACACGATGACGTGGAGCTCGGGACCCAAGCACGGGGCCACGACCGCGAATACCAAACGCTACATCGACTTCGCGGCGGCAAACGGGTTCGGCGGCGTGCTGGTGGAGGGCTGGAACGTCGGCTGGGACGGCGACTGGATCCAGAACCGCAACGCTTTCTCCTTCACCCAGCCGTATCCCGACTACGATCTCGTCGCGCTCGCCCGCTACGCGCAATCGAAGGGCGTGAAGCTGATCGTGCACAACGAGACGTCGGGCGGAATCGAGAACTACGAGCGGCAGATGGACAGCGCCTTCGCGCTGTACCAGTCGCTGGGCCTCGACGCCATCAAGTCGGGATACGTGACCGACACGATCACGGGCGGGCACTCGCACTGGAGCCAGCGCATGGTACAGCACTACCGCCTTGTGA
>QHUZ01000088.1 GCA_003223395.1 Gemmatimonadota bacterium
GGATTCACGATCCCCGAGGCAAAGACGAGCGCCACCTGGGTCGACGACAGCACCCTCCTCGTGGGGACGAATTTCGGACCAGGCAGCATGACGACCTCCGGCTATGCGCGCATCATCAAGCTCTGGAGGCGCGGCACTCCGTTGTCGACTGCGACGATGGTGTACGAAGCGCCCGCCGACCATGTGAGCGCGGGATCATTCAGCACGAATGACGGTGCGCGCCGCTACCTCATGATCACGGACGGGACGGACTTCTACCACCGGGCGCAATACCTCTACGACCAGGGGAAGGTCGTAAAGATCGACACGCCCGCCGACGCCGACATCCGTCTCGTGCAAGGCCAGCTCGTGGTGTACGTGCGGGATCCGTGGACCGTCAGCGGCAAGACCTGGCCGACCGGTGCGCTCATTGCGACGTCGGTCGACGATTTTCTCGCCGGCAAACGCGCCTTTCAGCTCGTGACGCAGCCGGGTCCGCGTGAGACTATCAATAGCGTGACGTCCACGCGTGACTACCTGCTGCTCAACATCTTGAACAATGTGCGGGGCGAGCTGCGACGCTACCGCTATCAGGGCGGGCGCTGGACCTTCGACAAAGTGCCGGCACCGGATCTTGGCACCGTCGGCGTGGTGGCCACATCCGCGTACTCGAACGGGTACTTCTTCACCTTCACCAATTTCATCCAGCCGACAACGTTGTTCGCGACGGCGGAGAACGGCAGCGTCGCGGAAGTCAAACGGCTGCCCGCGATGTTCGACGCGGCGGGGCTGGTGGTCGATCAGCAGGAAGCGACCTCGAAAGACGGCACCAAGATTCCGTTCTTCGTCGTGCATCGCGGCGACATGAAGCGGGACGGCAGCAATCCCACCCTGCTTGGCGCCTACGGCGGATTCGAGATCTCCAGCACGCCGTCCTACAGCACGCACACCGGCGCCGAATGGCTCGAGCGCGGCGGCGTCTTCGTGCTCGCCAATATTCGCGGCGGCGGTGAATTCGGCCCGCAGTGGCATCGCGCGGGATTGAAAGAGCACCGCCAGCGCATTTATGACGACTTCACGGCCGTGGCCCAGGAGTTGATCAAGCAAGGCGTCACGAGTCCGCAGCATCTGGGCATCCGCGGCGGCAGCAACGGGGGATTGTTGATGGGCGTCGCCCTCACCCAGCACCCCGAGCTGTATAACGCCGTACTGATCCAGAACCCGCTGCTCGATATGAAGCGCTACAACCATCTGCTCGCGGGCGCGAGCTGGATGGCGGAGTACGGAGATCCCGACAAGCCCGACGAGTGGGCATACATCTCCAGGTACTCACCATACCAGAACCTGAAGTCAGGCACGAAGTACCCGACGGTGATGTTCACGACGACGACGCGCGACGACCGCGTCCATCCCGCGCACGCGCGCAAAATGGCGGCCAAGATGGAGTCGATGGGGATTCCGTTCTATTACTTCGAGAACACGGAGGGCGGTCACGGGGCCGGCGTCACGAATGCCCAGGTGGCGAAAGAGTACGCCCTGACCTACGTCTACCTCTGGCAGCAGCTCGGTGTGCCGAACGAGGTCAAGGCGGGCCGCTAGAGCCGTGTCGGCCATCAAAGCATTCAGCGTTGCCGCGCTCATTTACTGCTGTGCTGGCGTGAGCGGCCATAGCGGCAAGCCACGGTTCAGAGTGATCGCGTTCTTTACCGGCAAAGTCGATCCGGCACATATCAGTTTTTTGCATGAGGCCGAGCGATGGTTTCCGGCTATCGTACCTGGAGAGCATGGCGGCACGTGGATAGGGTTTCACTTCGCGGGATTTGCCCTGACACCCTCAGCGTACCCGGCGAACTGGGACTGGTATCACAACACATTTCTCGGCGCGGGATCGTACGTGAGCAACACCTGGAGACCGACGTCCGCTGTTCTCCGTGTCGAAGATCGCACGCATCCCGCCACCCGTCATTTGCCCGCGACCTTCAGTTCCGCAGCCAGCGAGTGGTATCGCTGGGAGAAAGATCTACGCCAGAACCCCGACATCGACATTCTGCTGTCGATCGACTCGACCAGCTTTCCGCTCGGCACCGGTCCAAAACCCCACGAGATCTGGCACAGCGGCTACTATCCCGTCGTTTGGACGAACAAGAATTTCAAGATGATTTACCTCAACATGGGTCACAACGACATCGACTACGAACACAAATTCGATACCACGAACCGCACGCTGTCGTATACGCTGAACAACGCCATGCAGGACCAACTACTCATCGACGGCTTGTTGTGGCTGGGCGATACAACGCAGCGAGCGCCTGGCGGAGTCAGGTAGGGCGGGAACTAGACGGCTACTTGACCTCGAAGGTAAAAGGAACATGCACGAGTCCCACGACCGCTTTGCGGCCATCACGCATGACCGGCGCGAACCTCAAGTGCGGGAGCGCGTAGCAGACCGCTCGGGCGAACTGTTCGTCGCTGAAGGCTTCGATGATGCCGGACCCGGGGATCACGCGACCGACGGTGTCGATGGCGAATCGCGCGCGCACGAGCCCCGAGCGGGTTTCGAGCTTCAGGTCAGCGGGATAGTAGTCCGCAATGTCGCCGGCGACGATGTGCTGTAGCGCGGTGTCGTCAACAAGCGGCAGGCTATCGGTCCAGATCGCGGCGAGGTTTGCGGTGCACGATTGCGGGGCGGATAGGTTGGCGACGGCTGGGACTTGTTGCCAGCCACGCCCGGCGCACGCCACGGAAATCAGGGCCAGCGAGATCGCGGTCCATTTCATCGGTCGCATCCTATGAAGAGAATCGCATGGTAGTTGATTCGCGTGTGCGTGCATCGGACTCCCGGAAAGAGTAACTCGAATTCTACGGACCGTTAGAGTTCGCGGATCAACCGCTTGGGCGCGCGATTGCGCCACGCGGCGGTGAGCGCCTCGCGCACCGGACCTGCACGCGCGGCACGAAGCTCCACATTTGTGGCGCCTCGCTTGCCCCAGCCGCCTTTCACCGGCGTGAACATCTTGGGCTCGGCGCCGACAAAAAACTCCTGTTGCTCCGAGGTGAGTACGAGGGCCCCCCAGGCTGCGTCGGGGTATCCCAGCGTCGCGAAAATCTTGCCGCCAACCCGGAAATCGGGATGCCCCATATGCGCCGCTTCCTCGGCCCCAGGCAGGCTCAACGCGAGACGACGGAAATCGCTGGCGGTCATCGGGGTGGCTTCCATTCCCAGATGCCATCGGTGACCGCCCGCGGTAACCGGTGGCCCGTTTGGCGCGCGACCATGATGATCTGCCCGCGGTGATGGCCTTCGTGCGCCACGAAATACGTGAGCACGTGGCCGACATCGAGGGCCAGGTTGCGCCAGACGTATCCTTTCGACGGTGGGACCTGCCCGCCCGCGGCAAGACCCAGCTCGAGCAATGCTTCCATTCCCTGGCTGCTCCGTTTCAGCGCCGCCACGAGCTGCCGCCGTGCGACGCGACGATGATCGACGCGCGCCGGGGTCGCGATGCCGTGTTCGCGGCCGAGCGTTTTGAGCCACCTGCAGCGGGCGTTGTGGAGGTGGGCGGCGACCGCGCGGATCGTGCGGTTCGATCCCGGCACCGCGACGTCCCATAGGGCAGTCGGCAGGCCCTCGATGAGGTGAACCGTGACCCGGTTGTTAGTCCGCCAGGCGCCGATCAGGCTTGTTCGGAAGTCGGTTTGGTGAGGCACACGGGCCGCGCGTAGTTAGGGGTGCAGCGCTCGATTTGACTCGATGTCGGCGCGCACGCGCTTCATGACGTCGGGAGGGATCTCCTGGGCGGCAGCCAATTGGCCAACCGTGAGACCAAGGCACAAGCAATGGATCAGTTTCATTGCCCCTAACTTGCTCCGTCGCCACCAAGCTCGGCAAGTCTCGCGGCTTTCAATCGGTCGGCGATATACCGCTCGAAACTGGGGCCATAGGCACACGCTAGCGCAGCGAGCGCCGCGGCTGAGCCTAGCGCCGCGAAGTTCCGGCGCGCATCAGCTGGACGCATGCCCGCCACGCCGATCATCGAGATCGTGCGCCGCCCTTCCTGCTCCGCTTCGCCGGCTTGCGCGGCCGCTTCGGCGGCAGCGCGCTGACATGCCGCCACGCGTCCGTCACCACGTCACTGAGGAGCGGCAACGCGACCTCGGCGAGACGAACGAGCACCGCCGGGTAGTTCCGATAGTGCTCGGTGAAGAAGAAGGCACGTGGGTCCAGCTCCATGAGGACCTCGCGCTCGCCGATCGTCGCGAGTTGCACAACGAGCACCGTATCATCGTCGCGGAAGCGCGCGAGGAATCGGCCATTAAGAAGGAAGGAAGGCATGCCGTAGGAGCGGCCCTCGACGACATTCGGCAGGCCGAGCAGCAGGCGGCGAGCGGCGGGAACCGATACTCCCCGAGTCTGGGATTGTCGTTTCAATTCTAGTCCGTCGATGAGGGACAGGGCACCCGGAACGGACACAGGCGGCACACGGGGGCCGTGCGCCGGCACAGCTCTTGACCGTGCACCCGCAGCAGCCCGTACGCTGACACCAGCCAGTCACGATCCTTGGGAAGTGCGGCTGCAACCGTTTCCTGAGCGCGCCGATAGGTGGTACGGTAGTCCTTGGCCTCGCGCGTAAGGCCAAGCCGACCGAGTACCCGCAATCCGTTTGAGTCGAGTGGCAGGAGCCGAGCCTTCCCGGCAATCACCAGGATCTTGTCGGCGCCCGGCTCTCCGATCATCGGGAATTGGGCCAGCGCGCGACGGGCCTGGGGTGTGGGAAGACGAAGCGCTGTGCGGAGGTCGCCATCCCAGCGGCCGAGCACCAGCTCTGCCGATTCGCGCAGGCGCGAGGCACGAACCCGGACCGCTATGGAGCCGCCCAGTCGAGCGATCGTCTCCAGCTTCGACGGGGGCGCGGCCACAACGGCTGTTGGCTGCAAGCCCACTGTGGTTCGCAGCGCAGAGAACGCTCGGCGGCGCTGCGCGTCCGGCACCAGGTACCCGACCTGCTCCCAGAGCACCAGATGGAATGGGTCTCTACTGACAGGACGCGCCGGCTTGCCGTAGTGGCGCCGCAGCGTCGTGACTACTGAGCGAAGCGAAAGCGTCACGACCCGGTCGGCCGCCCGCCAAAGCAGACGATATAGCCGTCAGGGTCCTCGACGTAGAAGTCCTTCGTGCCCCACGCGGTCGCCGTCAGCGGTCTGATGATCTGTGCGCCATTCGCAATGCACCGTGCGGGAGCGAAGGAGGTGATCCGCGGCTGCGTCTTCACACAGGGGAATTTACTACATACCGAAGCTGCACGACGCCGTCGGCAAACTTCTCGGTAGACTGCAACGACAATGGGACATGACGGTGACGTCGGGCGATGAGCGGAATACCATCTCCGACGAATACCGGAACGACGCTGATGATGAACTCGTCGATCGCCTGCGCATCGAGAAACGAGGCGATGATGTCACCGCCACCCATCAACCAGACATCCTTGCCCGGGCTCTGGCGCAGTCGCCGCACCAACACATCAATTGGTTCGGCCGTGAATTCGACGGCCGGCGGAGCGTCTGTGGGACGCGGATGACGCGAGCAAACGATGGTTCGAGTCTTTGAGTCGAACGTTGCTCCCAGGCGCCGACTGGCGTCGTAGGTCTTCCGGCCAAGCACTTTGGTATCGATGGATCGCATGAACGCGTCGATCCCGTAAAACCCCGCTGGGGCTGGACGCGTGGTCAGCCAGTCGAGGTTGCCGTCCGGCCGCGCGATGTATCCATCAGCGCTCGTCGCGATGTGGACGATGACTTTTCGCGGGGGCGTCACGACTCCCGTTCCTCTGCTACGCGATACGAAGGTTGAACGCGAGCCTCTATCCACTCTGCAAGCTGCGCTACAGATTGGCTGACGCCACTGGCCATCGTCAACCCCGCTCTTGGATTACCATGCACCGACTCCTCGTTTCGCTCGCGCTCCTTGCCTCGGTCTCGATCCCCGTCGCCGTACACGCGCAGGAACCGCGGGTGCTCGTCTTCTCCAAAACGGCAGGATATCGCCACAACTCCATCGCCAACGGCATCGCCGCACTCCGGAAGCTTGGGCAGGAGAACGGATTCGCGGTCGACGCGACCGAGGATGCCGGCGCCTTCACCCATAAGAACCTGGCGCGATACCGCGCGGTCGTCTTCCTGAGTACGACGGGTGACGTCCTGGATGCGGCGCAGCAGGACGACTTCGAGCGCTACATCCAGGCGGGCGGCGGATATGTCGGCGTGCACTCCGCCACAGATACGGAGTACGACTGGCCGTGGTACGGCAGGCTGGCGGGCGCGTACTTCAACGGCCATCCCAACAATCCCAACGTTCGCAAGGGCAGCTACCGCACGCTCGACACGACGCACGTGTCGACGAAAGGCATGCCGCTCCGCTTCGAGCGCGAAGACGAGTTCTACAACTTCAAGTCGATCGATCCGACGATCCATGTGCTCGTCGAGATCGACGAAACGAGTTACGAGGGAGGGACGAACGGCGCACACCACCCCATGAGCTGGTACCACGATTTCGCCGGCGGGCGGGCGTGGTACACCAACATGGGGCACACGGAAGCGACCTACACCGAGCCGCTCTTCCTGCAACACCTGCTCGGCGGATTGCGCTACGCGATGGGAACCGGGACGATCGACTTCAATCGCGCGCGGCCTGAAGAGAATCGCTTCACCCGAGTCGTGCTCGCCGAGAAGCTGGATGAACCCATCGAGCTCGCCGTCCTGCCCGACGAGCGCGTGCTGTTCATCGAACGCCACGGCTACGTCAACCTCTACAAGCCGGCGGAGGCCCGAGTCCGCCGCATCGCGACGATTCCCGTCAGCACCAAGTACGCGGACTCGAGCCAGGCGGAAGACGGACTGCTCGGACTCGCCGCCGATCCCAACTTTGCGGCGAACGGCTGGCTCTACATGTACTACTCGCCGGCGGGCCCAGACGCGAAGAACGTGCTGGCGCGCTTCACGATGCAGGGAGACTCGCTCGACCTCGCATCGAAGAAAGTGCTGCTCGAGATCCCCACCCAGCGGCTCCAGTGCTGTCACACGGGAGGCTCGATCGCCTTCGACCGCACGGGCAATCTCTACGTGTCCACCGGGGACAACTCCAATCCGTTCGCCTCGGGCTACGCGCCGATCGACGAGCGCCCGGGCCGGATGCCCTGGGACGCGCAGAAATCGTCCGCTAACACGAATGACCTGCGCGGCAAGATCATTCGAATTCATCCGGAGCCCGACGGCACGTACACTATCCCCGACGGCAACCTCTTTCCCAAAGGCACGGCAAAGACGCGACCCGAGATCTATACGATGGGCCATCGCAACCCGTATCGGATCTCGGTGGATAAGCACACCGGTTTCATCTACTGGGGCGAGGTCGGTCCGGACGCGGACGTCGACTCGACGGGACGCGGGCCACGCGGGTACGACGAGATCGATCAGGCCCGCAGCCCGGGGAACTACGGGTGGCCGTACTTCGTGGGGAACAACCAGGCCTATTACAAGACGACCGTCATCGATTCGGTCACCACCCAGGGCGGGCCGCAATTCGATCCCGCGCATCCAGTCAACAATTCACCGAACAACACCGGTCTCAACGCGCTGCCGCCGGCGCGCGGCGCGTACATCTGGTATCCGTACGGGCCGTCGCCCGATTTCCCGATCGTCGGCACCGGTGGCCGGACCGCCGAGGCCGGCCCCGTCTTCTACCGGGACGATTTCCGGAACGCGGCCAGGCCCTTTCCGCAGTACTACGACGGCAAGCTATTCATCTACGAATTCATGCGGCATTGGATCATGGCGGTCACCATGGACAAGAATGGCGACCTCGTGTCCATCGAGCGGTTCATGCCGAGCGCGAAGTTCAGCGCGCCGATCGAGATGGAATTCGCGCCGAGCGGGGACATGTATATCCTCGAGTATGGAACGATATGGTTCCAGGGGAACGACGACGCTCGGCTGGTGCGCGTCCAGTACAATGCCGGCAATCGCCCGCCGATTGTCTCAAACCAGGTCGATCACCCGAAGGGTGCCCTGCCCCTGCGCGTCGCACTGTCCTCAGCGGGGACGGTGGATCTCGACGAGGACTCACTGCGGTACGAGTGGATAATCGCCCGGAAGGGTGGCGCCGTGCTGCAGCGGCTGATCGAGCCGAACCCCGCGTTCACATTCACGCGACCGGGGACCTACACGGCGGCGCTGACGGTGACGGACGCCCAGGGCGCGGCGACCAGTGCGGCCCCGATCGAAATCGTCGCGGGCAATCAGCCGCCGACTGTTGCCGTCGATCTCGTCGGCAGCAACACATCCTTCTTCTTCCCGGGTGTGCCCGTGCGTTACGCGGTGCGCGTGACCGATCGCGAAGACGGCACACTGCGCAGCGGACGCATCCCGGCGCGGCGCGTGGCCGTCAGCGCGCAATACCTAAAGGAAGGGGTCGCGGCGAGTCCCGTCGATCAAGGCCGGCGCCTGGTCGAAGAGAGCGACTGCCTCTCCTGCCATCAGCTGAATCGCAAGTCGATCGGACCGGCGTACAGCGACGTGGCGCGCAAGTACCGCAACGACAGCACCGCGAGCGCGCGTCTCGGAAAGAAGATTCGCGAAGGCGGATCCGGCGTGTGGAGTCAGGTGGCGATGCCCGCGCATCCGGCGTTCAGCGACGAGCAGGCCACAGCGGTGGTCGCTTATATCATGAGTCTCGCCGACACGACGACGAACTCGTCGTCCCTACCCGTCCGTGGGTCCTACACGCCTCCCGCGAGTTCGAATGAGGCGCCGCAGGGAGTCGTCGTGCTGCGCGCCGAGTACACCGACCGCGGGGCGAGCGGCATGCCGGCGATTACCAGCGAAAAGGCGCTCGTGCTGCGATCGCCTACGGTCGTCGTGGCGAGCGGGGAAATGTCGGAAGGCGTGTCGAAGCAGACTGACGAGCGCGTTCCGGTTCCGATCACGGTCGTGAGTCGCTCAGGCTCGTCGGTCGCGCTCAAGCAGATCGATCTGACGGGTGTCAGGACGGTGGCCTTTATGGCGGTGGCGCCGACGCAGTATCAGGCGAAGGGCGGGAAGATCGAAGTGCATCTCGATGCGCCGACCGGGGCGTTGCTGGGGGAGAGCGAGCCGATTCGGCCCACCACCGATCAGGCGCCGGTACGTCTACGCGTGCCGCTGCGGGCGACGTCGGGATTGCATGACGTCCATTTCGTGTTCACGAATCCAGACGCGAAGGGCGACGGGTTCATGTTCGGGGTATTGACCGCGACGTTCGAGGCGGCGCCCAGGTAGTCCCTAGCTCACCGCCTTCTTCACCAGCGCGACGATCCTTCCCTCTGCGGCCGCGGTCAACTCCTTCAGCGCGAAGGAGGTCGGCCACATGGTGCCGTCGTCGAGGTTCGCTTTGTCGCTAAAGCCGAGCGTCGCGTACCTGGTTTTGAACTTCTGTCCGCTCTGGAAGAAGCAGACGACCTTGCCGTCCTTCGCGTACGCGGGCATCCCGTACCAGGTTGTCGGCGAGAGCGCCGGCACACTGGCTGTGATGATCGCATGGAGCCGCTTGGCCATGGCGCGATCCGGTTCCGTCATGGCGGCGATCTTCGCGAGCACCTCGCTTTCCCCGTCCGCGTTGCCCGCCTTCAGCTCTCGGACGCGCTCCTTCATCGCCGCTCGTTCCTCGTCCGTGAATCCCTTGGACTTCTTGCCGATCGCGGTGTCCTTCTTTGGGCTCATAGAAACCTCGTCATGCTGACTTTTGGAGACGCTGAATGGTATCGTCTAGGTTCTCAAGTTCCAGTTGCGTTTCTCGCTCACGGCGCTCAATCATGGTCCGGACCTGGTCCCTCTCCTCGGACAAAACACCGGGCAGCAGGCCCTCCAGCATCCCGCGGTGCACCCGCAGCTCTTCTTCCAAGAGGCTCCGCAGCCGTCTTGCGGCTTCCAGATCCGTAGCGGCCCGTTGGCGCAGCGCGTCGCGTTCGCGAGGGTCTGCCAAACGGGGGGCGCGATTCGTGACTGCCAGCATGACAAGAATCACAACGAGCGAGATGATGAATGACAGATTCCCGAACAGGAGACCGGCGCCCAGGAGTAGTGCAAATACGAGGAGTTGAACCCAGAACGCGCGCGAGAAGGGGCGGCGCCACACTAGAACGTTCTCACGCGCGTGGCGAGCCAAGGCATGCCGCGGTAGGAGTCCGCAACCATCCAGGCGCCGGCCGTCAACACCCAAGAGCTGACGAACTCGGTCCAATCGTCGGCGCTGGGGTGTGCCACGATGATCGGGACCCACACGAGGAGCGTGAACAGGCCCAGCTGCAGCGCCGAGAGCGTCGCTGCCAGTCGTGCATACACACCGCTGAGCACCGCCACGCCCGCCGCAATGAAGGCACCGCCGGTGAAGTACGCCCAGGCTACGTGCCATGGCAGCCAGCCAGGCACCATCGAGGCGGTTCTTTCGAGGTAGGTAAAATGCGCGACGCCGAAGGGGATCAGACCCATGCCGTACAGCACCCTCGCGATGCGCAGACCGTTGTCGCCGGTGGCGAAACCGAGGCGCTGTCGGTCCCGGTCTCCGGCGAACCACGCGTACAGAACCCAGGAGGCCGCCGCCATCACCGCGGTGTCACCCAACGCCCACCACGCAACCGTGGCGGTCGGACTCCGGAAGATAAGAGGCACCCTGAACACGAGCAGCCAAACGAGGAATGAGCCGAGCAGCAAGCGGGAGGCCACGACGGCTGTGCGCCGCCAGAGTAGGCCGATGCCGGATATCAGAGAGATCACGGCGCACAGATAGGCGAGCACCTGACGCGCGGGAAGACTCTTCGGCACGCCCGTCCAGGTCGGGGTGTAATCGCCTTGGGTCAGGCCCACGATTCCCAGGGCGACCAGCGTCGCCGCAAAAAACGCATGGCCCCAGCTCGCAAGGCGGTCAGTTGGCACCGGTGGGCCGATACCCTCGAACTGTAGCCTTGGACCATTAATGGCCATCATAATGGTAGCTGTCCCCGTGAACTCACCGTTAAGGCACAGTTACCTGATAGAACACGTCGGTGCGGATCTGCGAAGGGTCGTGGTTCCATGCCTCTTGCCAATGGCCGTAGATCTCCCATTGGGGACCAGTCAACCGATGGTTGTGCTTCGCGCACCATTCCTGAATCGCCACGTGCGCAGCGCCAAGATCACCATAGGGCCCAAAGTGCGTGGTGGATGCCGCAGAACCGACCGGGGTGGCGGAACGCACGACCTCCCCGTCTTCGGCAAACGGCCCCTGTAGCTCGACGCCAGCCTCCAGACGGATGCTCCCGTCCCAGTAGATCGCCACGTTGCGCCCGGCCTTCACGTTTTGGGCGCGCACCGCCTTCCAGGCGAGACCGCAGCATTCGGGCACCACGCGTGGAAGCTCGAACGGTTTGACGTGGCGCCGCACGACCGCGACCGGAATGGCGGACACGTTCAGAAGCACGACAGGAGGTGTCATTCAATATCCTACCGGCGTTAGCGTGAAAACGCCCCCTAGGTCTGTTAGGTGGCGCCACGCGACAATCACTTCATGCCGTCAGCACCCGACCACACATAGACATGCTGACTGGCTCGATCGAATGCGATCATGACCGATCGAGCGACACGACGGCTGTTCCCCCGATACAACTCCGCGTTCAGCGCGACATCGTTAGCAGGACGCCGCTGGTTCAGACCCTCAAACCACCATGCATTTGAGCGCGAGGGAGCCCGCCCGCGCATCGAGTCCCGCCGAGAGAGGAACGAGCTCCTGGCGGAGTGAATCGGCTACCGATCTCACGACGTCAAATCGCAACCAACGCTCGTTGGTATCGATGTCGCCTTGAATATGGATATCCACCGCCGAGGCCGGCACCCAGTCTGGGAGCCACCCATGCGTGCGTTCGCCAGCTTCCGTGGCCTCGCGGTACGTGGCATAGTGGCGATGGACCTGATCGATGTGGCAGGCAGCGAGCGTGAGGATTGTAGACAGAACCGGCCAGCCTCGCAGTGAGATGTGAAACGCCAGGCTTAAGTGACCACCCTCGGGCACGTGCTGATCCAGCACGCGGACAAACTCTCGATCGTCCAGCAAGGCCGCGCTCAAGGCGTCGAAAGCATGCCATGTAGGCCAATTGCAAAAAGCCCGGCGCCACTGACAATGTAGCTATACATGAAGGTGCTAGGTCCCCCCACGCTCGATTGCATTGATGATGTCATTCGCATCTTTGAGATCTACATGATGGAATTCTCGATATAGCTTGATCGCCTGGATCTTCTGTCCGGCTGACACCAAGGCGCGGACCCGCGCGTCCAGTTCCGCTGGTGATCGTGGTGGTATGATCGTGGGACGTGATTCGCCGGTGGTGCCTCGTGCCAACCAGCCCACGAGGATCCCCACGACGAACGCCACTGCGAGTAACCCAACGGGCACTTCCACCCGCTCACCTCCGACCGAAAGACACCGGGCAGCCTAACGGATGGCGCTTAAGCTACGGGCGTGCTGAAGAAAGATGGATTCCACAATCTACGCGCGCCGCCAGCTTCATGCGCGTGTTAGTCGATTACCCCCGCTGAATCTGAATGGTGCCCTGGAAGCACACATTGCGTTTCCCAAATGCGCATGGCGTGATTCTCTGAAAAACCTAGCCGTCGAGCGACATGGACATGATGGCGACAACCTACGACATGGGGTGCTCCGTTCGAGGGATGGAGACTGCGTTCAGGGAAAGAGCTTCAGTGGTCGGCGACCTCAGCGGAGCGTCGGACATTCGAGCGAGATTTCCAAGCAGAACGGAGGGCAGGTTTGGTGCGCGGATTTCCGAACATCGCTGTCCTCCCGGATCGTCCGCCCAACGGATCGCGCTTAAGCTGCTCGGTGGACGCCATTGAGTCGACGCACCCAGCGCCAGTGCGTGATAAAAAGCACCACCGCCAGAGCCAGGAAAATGAGTCCGATCGTGATCGACTTGCCTGTGCGATAACGCGTCGCCGCGATACGGTCACGCACGAGCGCGTCGTAACGAGCTCGTAAGGACGCTTCGGAAAGCGTGTCTGGCTTTGCGCCCTCCCCGCGATCAAAAACCGCCTGCTCGCGGCGGTACGTCGCTTTGTAGCCCTCAAAGGATGAGTAGGATGTGCCAAACGGGTTGTCGGATTGGAGCGGATTCGCCCGATCGAACACGGCGTTCAGAATTGAAGAGAGGGTGATGAGTGCAACAACCAGACTGATCAGGCAGACCGTGTAGCCATAGAGGTGAGCCATGCGGTTCGGTCGATCCACGTCATCCCCCTTGTGCACTATGACTGCGACAGCCAACCACACAGCGCCAATGAGCAGTAATGGGAGGACCCAGAGGATACTGGGCCAGAATGGGCTATCAGCGACCAAGAAACCCTCGGACATTAGGATCTATTGAGGCAGCCTAACGGATTGCGCCTAAGCTGCGGCGCTTGGTCACCACAACACCCACGCCAAGACCTCCATGGCACCGATCGTTAACGTCAGGATGGCACCGAGCAAGACCTGTGGCCACTCAAGGATCACTGGCAAACGCAGTCGGTCTATGCCACCTCGAGTGACCGCGGTGAGAAAGTGGTAGGCTTGGCGCCTGCACCAACTCATGGTCCAGTTGGCCGTCTTGGAAAGGGTGAAAACGAAATCGTAGTACTCGTTGGGTGGGTAAGCGGTGCGGTCGCTGTGTGGCAGCGAAGCGAAGCGGGGCGTAGCGCCACTCTGCAAGCGCTCGAGGTCGATTGGACGTCCGGTCTCATCAGTGTAGTACAAACCGTAAAATGGGTCGGCGATCAGTGGCCCGTCCGGGAGGCGAACCTCGACGAGGCAGTGCCGAGCGAGTCCCGTGCGATGGTATAGGGTTATTTGATGAGATCGGATTTCGAGCTGCGACAAGCAGAGAATGTAGAGCCGGGACATGCCGGAGCAGCACCCGCCTCGCTCGATTAGAGCGCTCGGAGTAGCCCCAAGGGGATCGAGTGCCTTGAGCAAGTAGGGAGGATCAGGACCGCAACGCGGTCGCGTGAAGAGGCGGCCGGCCACTTCAAGGGCAAGGCGACGAGGGTCGGCAGGGAGAACACCGAAGCTCTGAACAAACCGACGAAGCCGCTGGCGCTCGACGGCCCAGTGAGCGATCAAGCCGCCCAGCACAGGGGCACACACCATTTCTACCACCTGTACGATTCCCATCGCGCCAACTCCCTCGGGCAATGTAGGACAAGCTGGGATCTCGCACGAAGACCAAATACGACTAACGACGGTCGCAGCCTCGAGCAGCTGCGTGAGTTCCAAGCAAGAATAATGCCGCTGGCGGTAGGCTTGCTCGAAGTAGGTTTCCGTCCAGTGCCCGAATGCCTGACTGCGGCGGCCTAACGGATCGCGTTTAAGCTGCGGCGCGCTGAAAAAAGATTCATTCCACAATCCACGCGCGCCGCCAGCTTCAAGCGCTTGTGCGGCGGCATCACTGACGGAGGAACTCGCGGCTCGGCCGCAACCCTCGCGCCTCGATAACCGCCCACATGTCTGGGCCTGGCAAGGCGCGGGTATAGATGTACGTAGGAAAGTGCCAGCGGGGGTCGAAACTGACCTGGACTGCAGCATCGTGGTCGGCCGATCGTTCCAACATGTCGAACAGCCCGTCGATACTGAACGTGTCCCAATCGCTCAACGCGGCAGATCTGCCGGCCCGGTCCCACGCCCGCAGAGGCTGGCCCCTGCGAACCTCCATCAGCAGCCAGCCCCGCATTCCCGGGCAGAAGCAGCCCGTGCGCACCAGAAACCGATAGTCCGGCGGGCTGCTGGCTCGCCACAGCGCGCGTTCCCCTCGGAGCGTCGTGCGGAGGGAGTCACGTTGCCCCGGCGTTTGCAGACTGAAGGTTCGTGTTTCGGGGAAGCTGACGACGGGGCCGGTGTCCTTGAAGAAGGCGATGACGCCGCCTGTGTCTTGGACGATAGGGCCAGGACCGATATTCTTGGCGGGGAGGGACGTCACGGGGACAGCACGGTGACAGGCGACGATGAGGAAGCTGAGCACCAACAGTTTCGCCCAGGCGATCAGGACGCGCGCGCGATGACGCGACAACTTCACTGAACCACAACCGTGATCGTGATCTTCATATTGCGCAAGTGCTGCTGCACGTTTGGACAAGAACATCCTCCAGGCCGTTTGATGCCGCCTAACGAATCGCGCTTGAGCTGCGACGCGCTGAAGAAAGATTCATTCCTTAATCTACGCGCGCCGCCAGCTTCAGGCGCTTGTTAGGCGGCACGATCAACGTTCCCTGCTTGAACTACCTCGCGCTGGCTCCAAGCACCAGCGAGCGACGCGGCGAGCATGCCGACGAGATTCACAAATGAGTCCCAGACGATTACGCGGGGCGAAAGCGACTGGGACAAGCTGTATGCTCCCATCGGCAACGTCAGGAGCAGCCATACCGCTCCCGCAGCAGAGACGGCGGCCGTGTAGATAGCGCGGGCGCGACTTGACGCGTACGCCATAATCGCTACGCCCATTGGCACCGTTAGGACGACCCACAGAAACCAGACTTCCGCGGTCCAAGGTGACCTACGCCCAATCGCAGCGACTGCATCCTCCCATTCCTTGCGCATGAAGACAAACCAGGCCACGCCCCAGACGAAGTTGTAGACCAGCGTCCACAGCGCCCCGCTGGCAACAACTCGCCGCCAATTGGTACGCTTCACTGGCTGGATGAGTCCTTCTCGGCTGGGGGATGTGCCGCCTAACGGATCGCGCTTACGCTGCGACACCGAGCTGAAGTGATCACGAATGAAAAGCTACCGCACCGGAACTCGCGGCGTGATCCCGAGCCATCGAGCACGGGCGCCAGCAGCTTCAAGCGCTTGTTAGGCGGCACGTTATTGCAGCGAGTCGTGCCGCGTCGGCGCGAAGCCGCCAGTCGCGTAGCGGCTGCGAGCGTTTGGCTGACACTCCCCCACCACGAACGCATCGCTTTCGATTACCGGCGCTGGTTGTAGGGGCAATTGACCAGCGTCGATCTCCTTGAGCCCACGATGCAATCGTACCGCCTGAACCGTGGGTCCGAACCCGATTTGGCGTGCTACCAGCTCATAGCAGCCAGGCCTAGCGCGCAGACTGATTCGAAAGCGCCCTGTCGAATCCGCGTGCACACGCATATGAAGAGCCGGAATGTCCACGACAGCAGCAGCCAGCGGGGCGCCGCCGGTGTCTCGGACCGTACCAATGATGGCGACTTGCACGGTGTTTTGAGCATGTAGGCGTGCAGCTCCGATGCTGAACACGAGCAGGAGGGGTGTGAGGTTGCAAAGCCTAAGTGGCAAGCCCAAGTCTAAGCTCCCTGCAAAGTGCCGCCTAACGAATGGCGCTTAAGCTGCGGCGCCAGACTAGAACATTCACAAATGGAATTCTACCACCGACGACGGGCGCCGGCAGCTTCAAGCGCATGTTAAACGGCCCGGGTCATGGACTAGGAATCTTGACCGAGCGCCAGATAGTCTCGTAGAGCCGTGCGTAACGCGATTCCTGCAATTGCGGCGCCGAGAGCGTCAACGTGTAGACCACGTCCCTTCCAGGGTATTGAGCCAGCCAGACAGTGACGAATCCCTGTGGCCCTGAGCGCACCAAGCGAGTGATAGCGATCGTGTGACCGGTCTGGCGATCGACGCGAGCCGGATCGCAAGTAATGACACGCGCGCGTAACTGCGCCATCAGCTGCGCCATGCTTCCGCACAAGGAAGCGAGCGCGCCGGTTATCTGGTCGGGTGTCGCTGCGTCCCAAGCGCTCGTGGTCGTCCCGGGCGAAGGCGCGGCATTGAAACTTGCGGACGGATCTGGTGCGCCGCGGGCTGTTTCGTGTAGCAAGACCATCGGCTTTCCGTACCGCAAGCTGGCCTGCAACAGCGTATCGCGGCTGTGCTCGAAGGCAGTGTCCATAACCTGGCCGATCCGAGCTCGTGCCGAATCGCTCAGCGGCGACCAACTCGCCGGTAGAACCAACGTGATACTACCTGGCAGTCTTCGTACCGTGAGACTGTCACCTGGCGACTGCGCGCTCACAGGATGGCCGAGACAATCCGCTAGAATCGCGATCGCCATGAGAAGGGTGCGCATAGCGTGCTTAATCATGGCGGGCCGCGTAACGGATCGCGCTTAAGCTGCGGCGCGCTGATGAAAGAGTCATTCCTTAATCTACGCGCGCCGCCAGCTTCAAGCGCTTGTTAAGGCGGCACACTACTGGTGGCTCTCCGACCCGTGCCGCTCAGCGACGTGCAACACAAGAGCGAGCCCGACGGACAGCACGAGCTCGTTTTGCAGTCGCGCACCGGTTGTTCGGGCCGCCCACTCTCCGAAGACGTCGCACACACCCCCGGAGCCCGGACCCGAACGCGTGCATGGGCCAAGATGCGCAAAATACACGAAATCTTCCGCATCGAACCGAACCCTCAGCCACCCGACTGGCTTGACTGCGGCGCCTGCGTTCGCGATCCCACCGACGAACATCTTCGGACCGTGATACGATGCATCGGAGTTCCACGCCTCGCCGCCATGATCTACGAGAACCACCCCACCACCCACGTACAGCGCCGCGCGCGCTTGGGGGGGCGTCACTCGCTGCAGCGCCTTGAGGCTCATGGTCAGCACGTGGGCGTCGTATACCCGTGCAGTGTACGCGAGGCTGCTCCAGAGGGAACTCGGGGCGTACCCGACGGTGGCCTCGAAGCCCAGCCGGCCCGGCCCCCATTTGGTCACGCGTATCCCCCGCGCGGCGCTGTTCAGCTGCCTCACCGTGTCCCGCACACCCTGTGGGGGGGTGTTCGGGTTTGGGAACGAGCCGTCTCCGATCCCAATGATGCTCGTCGGCCGGTAGCTTCCGACATACGGCGCGAACTCCAGTTGCGCTTGGGCCGTCAAACCCGGTGGGATGCCCCACGCGATGCCAAGGAGTACGATGGCTGTTGAACGCATCCCGTGCCGCCTATCGGATCGCGCTTAAGCTGCGGCGCGCTGATGAAAGAGTCATTCCATAATCTGCGCGCGCCGTCCGCTCAAGCGCTTGTTAGGCGGCGCCATCATCACCGGGTGCACGAGTCGACGAGCTGTGGGACTGATTGGACTCCGTCCCCTCGCGAGAGCGACGCGATTGCTCGAGAGCTGACTGAATGATGGGCCATGCCAGAAGGCCAGCGACCAGAAGGCCCTTCGCGACAGACAACAGAGCCTTGGGGCCCGCTACGTAGGCGATCTCCGCTAGCGGCGCCAGCCCGAGCAAGGCAAGCGCATATTTTGCCGCGCGGCTTCTAGGGGTGACCTCAGATGGCATGGCGTCCGCCTAACGGATCGCGCTTAAGCTGCGGCGCCGACGAAGATTCATTCCACAATCTACGCGCGCCGCCAGCTTCAAGCGCTTGTTAGGCCGCAGGCTGTAAAAAGCACCAGTAACTCCAACCGAACTATAGCTTCACCTCACTCACCTGAATCGTCGGTTGGACGTTGGTGTAGTTAGGAATGTCATCCATGATCGCGCCGGCATGTGGGCCGAACGCCGACTGAAAGGCCTCCACGGAATCAAAGTACAAATGCCCCATGGCGCTAAACGCTGGTGGTGCGCCAGGCGTGGCACCGCCCAAACCTTGTTCCACAGCTGCACTCTTGCAGGCCGCCCCGAGCTTTGCTCGCACCATCGGGATGTGGCGGTTAAGGTAGTAACCCATATCGAACGTAGTACCAGCACCACCGGGATAGAGCACGCTGACCTTGATCATTTCTCCTTCCCTCCCTCTTGAAACCAATACCCTGACCTTGAGGCAGGCAGTGTCCCTGCGGCGTAACGAATCGCGCTTAAGCTGCCCGCGCGCTGAAGAACGATTCATTCCCTAATCTACGCGCGCCGCCAGCTTCAAGCGCTTGTTAGGCGGCGTGCGCCGAACCATCCCTTAAGCTCCCCGGCCCCGAACCGGACCCGATCCTTCGCCGCGGCCAGGCATACACGGCAACGGTAATTGCGACTACAAGAGCGGCGAGAGTCCGCTGAGCCAAAGGTGTCAGACCAGCTGGGTAAATAACTGGAAGCAGATAGTGTTCAATGAATGAGCCGCGATACCCAGCAGCCCCCGCTCGAAGTGCAAGGGCATTCTCAAGTGCCGTGAGGGGACAAATGAGCCCGGGCATCGCCTCGACGTAAACGCCCCAGGCAGCTGCTAAGAGGTGCGGTCCGATAAGCCAACGGTAACGGCGGGCGAGGACGCCGCCGGCGACGATGAAAAGGAGGAACGCGAAATGCAACGCGATAACGAGATCGGTCAGCAGACGATAAGCCAAACCCTATGCGCCTCCCTTCGCTCCATTCATGAATCACGCCGCCTAACGGCTTGCGATTCAGCTGCGGGCGACCCTTCCGTCACCCACAAGATGAACCTCTTCCTTTGGTATCCCGCCCGCCAGCTGCAAGCGCTGGGTTAGGCGGCCCGGCGCGGCGGCCGGGGCGGACCACCTACGGCGCGGCCGTGCGGCGGAAAGCGGTCGTCGGTCCGGGGGGCTGCCCATTCACCGCCATTGTGCCTGCGAGCGTGTCGGCGGCTTGCGTCACCCTCGCGTCAAACGTCACATCGTAGCGTTCGCCGTTCCGCTCCGTCCATTGGAGCACGACGCGCGGGAACACCACCCGGCCGGTAACGTCGTAGTGCACCGTACAGCCGTCCAGGGCGCTGCACAAACTGAAGGTGCCGTTGACGGTCGTGCCCCGCTGCACGAGGAGGAACTCGGCATAGGTATCCACGCCGCTCTGCATCCAGCAACCCGCCACTGTCGCTGGCCACGGGGGACCGGTAACCTCGGAACAAGTGGCGACGGTGGGATCCGCTGGGCTCGAGCAGCCAAGGACTGCCGTGAGGCCGAGCCAGAGAAGGAGTCGATGCATGGAGCCCCCCGCAAGGGTGGAAGGTTTCCCTTCGAGGGTACATACCCCACGAACCTGGTCGAGGTCACATGCGCGGCGCGCTGGCCGCCTAACGGATCGCGCTTAAGCTGCGGCGCGCTGAAGAAGAATTCATTCCTTAATCTACGCGCGCCGCCAGCTTCAAGCGCTTGTTAGGCGGCGGCTTCATCGCGAGGCCTTCGCACGCTTGTTGAAGTCAAGGCACACTCTCACCCAATAGTTCAGATCTCGTTTTGAAGCGACTGCCTTCTCGCGCACGTGGACGAAGCCCCGATACGCACGCCCGTTCATTTTGACTGCCCGGACACCTTCGCGCTCGATCGCCTGTTCGTGCAGCTCGGGGTCGATACGGCACATCAATCGGTTAGGGCCCACACTGATACACATCTTGCCGTTCACCATGAAGGTGATGCCACCGAACATCTTCCTCTCCGCAACTCGCGGTAAGTGAGAGAGTGCCGCTCTCACTCTGTCGGTCAGGGGTTTACGCGCTGTCACGGGGATCTCTATCCGAAGTGGGGTCGTCGCCGCCTAACGGAGTGCGCTTAAGGTGCGGCGCCAAACTGGAATAGTCACAAACGCAATTTTACCACAGACGACGGGCGCCGTCAGCTTCAAGCGCGTGTTAGGCAGCGGCCCGGGACGACGCGGTCTAGCAATCTCGCGCATTGTTCTGACCATTAGCGCCGGTCTTCCCACACGTCGCACGCCCTTACGGGTTGCTGACCTTTAGAATCAGGGGGTAGTCCCTGATGAGGAGACCACGAATGATCACGCCGCCATCTTGCAGGCTGCTATTCACCTGTTGTTCCTGCCCGCGCAGCACGTCGATGCCAGTAACTCGCCCGGATGCCAACCCTGGGAGCGTCACGGTCGCCTCAATGGCGGGGTCGTCGTCGACCGCCGCGCCGTCCGTCCAGATCGCTAGGAGCTTCTCCCCACTCGGGACGGCGAACTCAAAGTGCATGACATTGATCGCTTCACTCTGAATCCCAACCGGGAAGGCCGCGGGATGTGCTCCGGCCATGACGGTAGACAGTCCTCGAATGACTGCATGTGACCGTGGTCTGATGTCCTCGAGAACAACAGCTAAGCCAGTGGTCACGTCGAGGCCCAGGTGGATGATGATCGCTCGACCATAGTACTTCGCGCCGGAGACATCAGTAAACCCATATGGCTCCGACTCGTGTGGCTCGGAGCGAGTGCGCCAGAGCATCTCCTCGACCAGGTATTCGCCCCTGAAACCGTTGGCAGTGGCGACGCGCATGATCTCTTGCACCAGAGCCGGGTAGTTCTCCCAATAGTGGTCCATCTGCGGCGTGTCGGGCTGGCGCACTCCTCGCGGGTCCTCCGAAGGTGCCGCCCCGTACATGCCGTGCCAGGAGAACCCGTCCACCAGCGGCATGACCTCGGAATTGAGCAGGCCCCACATCCAATCACGAACGTGATCGAACCTCGTGTCCGGGACGGCTCCCACCACCACCCTTGCCTGCGGATCTTCCTCCCGAATGACAGGGACGGTTTGTTTGACGAGGTTCACATAAGCAGGCACGGGCATTCCCGACGGCGCAGCGAAGTTCAGGTCGGGCTCGTTCAAGATCTCGTAGTACTCGACCCGGCCTTTGAAATGGCGAACCATGAACCGTACCCAACTCAAGTAGCGCTGTATATCCTCCTCAGTCTTGTAGTAGACAGTCCTGCTTTCTGGATGCCAGACATCAAGCACGAGCATGATCCTTACACGGTTGCTCACCAGATCATCAATAACGCTCTCCTCCCTCGGGTCGATGGCATAGTGGCCCGTTCCCCAGTCCACGTGCTGCCACGCTCCAAAGGGATCGACGATCACGCGCATCCATTTCAGGCCCGTGCTCCGCACCCAATCACCGATGTGTTGAGTCTCCGCCACCCCTCCAATGCGGTTGTCCGCCAGTTCGTTGGACTGCTTCGTTGCAAACCGGGGGCAGGGGGAGGTGTTGCCAACCTGGAGTATGGCGGATGGGCAAGCCTGTACCACACCGGCGGGTTCAGAATCCAACGCGTTTCCGCATGCGAAACAGAGCAAGGCGATGAGCGGGGCAGCGAGGGTACTACAGCGAGCCCCAACACCCCCCCAGCCTATCGGAGATGACATCGGTTCGCCGCTGCCTAACGGGATGCGCTTAAGCTGCGGCGCGAGCTCGAAGTGTTCACAAACAGAAGACTCCACAGCAAGAGGGCGCCGTCAGCTTCAGGCGCATGTTAGGCCGCTCCCACCGCGACCGATGATCGCAGAGCTGACCACGTCCACAGCGCGCCTGCGGCATCGAGGATCCCAAAGCCAATAAGAATGGCGGGGGCGACCTTAAGAATCGCAAACAGACATAGCGCAACAAGAACAATTCCACGCCCCCACACCGTCGCGCGAAAGAACGGGATCAGATCGTGCCGTGCGGCCGTGACATAGTATGCTCCCAGGACTCCTACGACCACACCAAGGATACGAATCCACGGCTCTGTTGTCGGTGCCAATCTGAGAAGTCCGAGCATGGTGTTTGGCGAGATGGCCAAGACGAATGCGTTGACGATTAGATAGAGGCCAAATACGAGGATGCTGCGCGATGCTTTGGTCATCGGGGAGTCCTCGCGTTGAAGGAGCGGCCTAACGAATCGCGCTCAAGCTGCGGCGCGCTGAAGAAAGATTCATTCCCTAATCTACGCGCGCCGCCAGCTTCAAGCGCTTGTTAGGCGCCAACGCCACGATCATTGGTGGGTGGGAGTCGTAGCACGCCGTTCCAGCTCCTGCACCGCGGTGCCGACCCACGTAAGCTCGAGCGCTGGAACATCAAGGCCGGGCGTCGGAACCCAATCAGGGGCCGGATAGTCAGCGGTGACGCGAACTGATTGACCCTCACCGATCGTGAACGACTCTTCGTTACTTGGATCATGTACAGCAAATGTGCCCACAAACGGCCACCACACCTGTAGGAATCCGCCATCCGGCGCTCCCCAAGCCTCGATTGGTTTTGATGGATCGACACCCAACCGGTTCAAGATCTCTACAAGCTTGGGCGATAAACTCTTGGTGCTTACCGCCTGCATGAGAGTCGCGCAGGCATTACAGCAGGATGGATCGACCGCGGGGCTAGTCGTATAACCAACGCGAGTTGCGTCGGCATCGACTTCAAGGGTGAACGGACCAATCTCTATCTGGGCCATTGGCGTTGGGCGCCTAACGAATCGCGCTTAAGCTGCGGCGCGCTGAAGAACAATTCATTCCACAATCTACGCGCGCCGTCAGCTTCAAGCGCTTGTTAGGCGGCCGCCCGGCCGCGTTCAAGGCCCCTTCGCCCGACGCGCCGCGAGCGCCCGTTCGTACTCCTCCAGCTGACGTTGCCATTCTTGCCGATACGACGGCGCGGCCCCAGGCACCGCCAGTGCTTGCTTCATCAGCTTGATCGCCTCTGCAAGATCTCCGCTGCTGGCATAGGCCCCGGCGAGGATCACGAACTCACGCGCGCCGCCGCGCGACGAGTCCAGCGCGATCGCGCGCTGAATGGCGTCGATTGCCTTGCGCGGGTCGCGACGCGTGGAGTCCGGACACCCGGAATAGACACTAGACTCGAGGCTGTACAGCTCGACCACGAGATTGTAGCCCTGGGGCGCCGAGGTCGGCGCGAGCGTGATGGCCTTATCGAAGTCGCTCAGCGCCCGGTCGCAGGCACGCAGGGTGTTGTAGTGCCGTCCACGCCGCAGGTATAGAAACGCCTCGGCCGGATGAAGCTCGATCGCTTTGCTGTAGTCGGCCGTGGCTGCGTCTCGCTGATTCAAGGCATGCTCAGCCTCTGCCCGGCGCAAGTAAGCGTCCCAATTGTCTGGCTGTCGTTCGATCAGCCGTGTGAAGTAGGGAATGGCGTCAGCCAGGCGCAGCACTTCCACGCTGTCGACCCAGCCTGAATCACCGCCGCTCGTCGATATGATCCACAGTCGCCGCCCCTCCCGACGCGAGATGGGCGCGACCAGGTTGATGCCGACCGCAGTGGCAAGACGAGTACTGTCCGACGGACTATGAACCTCACCCATGCCCTTCAACATGACGATCCGCTGGCTGACCCAACCCGAGTCAGCCAGGACTCGAACCGTCTGGCTCAAAGCCGGTGATCCTGCCAGCAGACACACGCAGGCAATGAGGGTGCTTCGCGCGCGCAGGAGGTTCATTGTGGAGTCTACGTTGGGAGGTGACATGAGCGGCCGCCTAACGGATCGCGCTTAAGCTGCGGCGCGCTGAAAAAAGATTCATTCCTTAATGTACGCGCGCCGCCAGCTTCAAGCGCTTGTTAGGCGCCAGCGCTGGAGAAGAACTTGGCCAACGGATTCTCTGAGCCAGCGTACCGATTGACCAGAACTGCGAGTTGCTCTGGCTGTGAAACTGGCAGTGCAATCGACAAGAGCCGTCCAGTATGAGGTGATCGTAGCCGTAGGAATCTCACTCCCCAAAGAGACTGGTGGGCTATGATTCTGATGCTCGCCCACGGCAAGAATTCCGGACGGCCGAGGCCACTCCAGACCTGGATGCCATTCGGCAGGACGCGCACCCGCCACCAGGCTAGAATGGAAAACATGACAAGCCACAGTAAGCCGAAAAGGGCTACGAACGTAGCCACAACGAGTCCCAGGCGTCGCCACGCATCGGATCCCGCTTCAACGAGTGGCCGCCAACTCTGCACCAGGCTGAGAATTAGCGCCACAATCGTTAGAAGGGCGGGAATTCGCACGACTGCGCGAGGCGAAAGGATGAACAGGGTTGTGTCTGGGGCATCTTGATCGTGCATTGTGCGCTGAGCGCCTAACGGATGGCGCTTAAGCTGCGGCGCGCTGAAGAAAGATTCATTCCCCAATCTACGCGCGCCGCCCGCTTCAAGCGCTTGTTAGGCAGCGCCCTTCAGCGATTGCGGGTCAGGGCGACGTACACCATTCCCGCGAGTATCGCGATGAGAATCAGAGCACCGATGACTCGGACAACTCGATCGTACCAACGACGCTGCCAGGAGATGTTGGGCCGGACGTCGGTCTTGAAAAGGTCCAGCATGAGGCTCAAGAGAGCGCCCACTCGACGCGCTTGAGGATCAGGATTGGGCAACGGTTCCATATTCCCTCTGCATTGCCTAACGAATCGCGCTTAAGCTGCGGCGCGCTGAAGAAGGCTTCATTCCTTAATCTACGCGCGCCGTCAGCTTCAAGCGCTTGTTAGGCAGCGTCGAGCCGACGGACACGTGTGGCAATGAACCGAAAGCTTTCCTGATCCATGCGAATGTACTCGACATCGACGCGTTGACCGGGTTCGAGACTCCGAAACCCTGGCATCTCCGCGATGTGCATGAAGTGACACCAGATGTCCCAGGGAGCGGTAGCGTCGCTCGCAATAGCGCCGTAGCCTTTTTCTTCGCGCCAATACTTCACCGTGCCAATCCTTGTTGCGACGGTGCCGATTGGCTGGGGCGGCTCACCCGCCGCTTCACGCGCGAGGTCATCCGGACGCTTCGACTGGCTCATTGACGCCGCCTAACGGATCGCGCTTAAGCTGCGGCGCGCTGAAGAAAGATTCATTCCCTAATCTACGCGCGCCGCCAGCTTCAAGCGCTTGTTAGGCTGCGTCACAACCGATCCAGAAGATCATCATAGTCGGCATGCGAGCCGATCCAACCAGACGACGTCCTCTCCCGCCCGAACCGCGAGTGCGCGATACGCTAACCCCACACGCGCTGAATAGATCGGGCGTGAAGGATGGACCTGCTTGAAGCGAAGACTTGGATGAAATGGATCTCGCTGAAACACCTGATAGGCGAGACGCGCCTGGGCCTGCACCTGCGGCGGCAAGGCAGCGAATGCCTCGCGAAACCGCTTCGTTGTGTGGGATTTCAGAGCTGGTCTGGATCAAGCGGCCGCGTCCGGCCGGTGCGATGCTCCTCGAGCGCTTCATCCGCCAGGCGCTCGAGCACCGCGGGCTTTTTGGCAAACGATGCCTCCCACAGACCATCCACCTTCACCTCTTCCAGAATTGCGGCCGCCAAGGCGTCCTGCTCGGCGGGCGGGAGCTTGGAGGCGGCATCGAAGGCTTTCTTGAGCTTGTTGGCCATGCCAGCAATCTAGGGAAGACGCGCTTGAACAGCCAAGACCGAAATAACGCAGCCTAACGGATCGCGCTTAAGCTGCGGCGCGCTGAAGAAGGATTCATTCCACAATCTACGCGCGCCGTCAGCTTCAAGCGCTGGTTAGGCAGCACTGCCACCGCAGCCATCCTTGATATCCTGGACTATGTCGGCTCGCGTCATCTGACCCTCGCGAATGAATTCGGCCAGGTTCGTGAGGTGCAGCATGATGCAAGGGGATCCATCCGGGCTCTTGGCAAAGATTGCCGCGCCCCCATCGCCCGTAAAAAAGACGTTGCGCTCGGTGTTCTGCGGACCAAGATGGTCCCGGGCGATCTG
>QHUZ01000117.1 GCA_003223395.1 Gemmatimonadota bacterium
ATGCCGAGCGAGACCTTCTCTTCGGTTTCGTCCACCTTGAGGACGACCGCTTCGATCGACTCGCCGATCGACACGAGCTTCGACGGATGCCGGACATTGCGCGTCCAGCTCATCTCGGAGATATGCACGAGGCCTTCGATGCCCGGCTCGAGCTCGACGAACGCGCCGTAGTTCGTGATCGACACAACCTTGCCCTGCACGCGCGTGCCGACCGGATACTTCGCGGCGACGTTCTGCCATGGATACGGCTGCAGCTGTTTCAGGCCGAGCGAAATGCGCTCGCGCTCCCAGTCGATATCGAGGACTTTGACCTCGAGCTCTTGCCCGATCTGCACCATCTCGGACGGGTGGGAGACGCGCCCGTAGCTCATGTCCGTGATGTGCAGCAGGCCGTCCACACCGCCCAGGTCGATGAAGGCGCCGAAGTCGGTGATGTTCTTGACCACGCCCTTCCGGACCTGGTTGACCGACAGCTCTTTCATCAGGACGTCGCGCTTCGTCTTGCGCTCCGCCTCGAGCAGCACGCGGCGCGACACGACGATGTTCCGGCGCCGCTTGTTCAGCTTGATGATCTTGAACTCGAAGCTCTGGCCCAGCAGCTCGTCGATGTTCGGAACGCGCCGCAGCGCGATCTGGCTGCCGGGCAGGAACGCATCCACACCCATCAGGTCCACGACGACGCCGCCTTTGATCTTCTTCACCAGCGTGCCGGTGACGCCTTCATCCTTCTCGTGCGCTTCGCGGATCCGCTCCCAGACGCGCATGAAGTCGGCCTTCTTTTTCGACAGGACGACCGCGCCTTCCTGGTCCTCGAGGTGCTCGAGGAACACCTCGATCTCGTCACCTTCCTTGAGGCTCTTCGGATCCTTGAACTCGTCGATCGGCACCGCGCCTTCCGACTTGAACCCGACGTCGAGGATGACGGCGGTGTCGGTCACGCGCAGCACTTTCGATTTGACGATCTCGCCTTCTTGGATATTGGACAGCGTCCCCTCGTACAGCAGGGTCATTTTCTCGATCTCGTCGGACGAATATTCCTCGTCGAGACCGGAACGGACGCGGAGTTGCGGGCGGGGAGGTTTACGAGTGGGAATGTCTTCTTCGAACTCTTCTATGTCACGTGCTTCTACGAGCATTCAGTGCACCGGTTCGGTTGTGGGTTTGAGGTTTATCTTCACCCCTCCAGAGCCAAGGCTTCAGCCTGGGACGGGCGGAAACCTACCCAGGGAACAAGCCCCGCGCCAGTTCAACCACCCGCGTTACCTGCTGCGCCAGCGTGAGGGCGGTGGTGTCCAGTAAGACCGCGTCGGACGCGGGTTTGAGGGGGGCGATCCGCCGCTTGGAATCGGCCGCATCCCGGGCCGCCAGCGCCTGGCTTTCGCGGCGCACCACGTCGCCATCCACCGCCTCGCCCCGCTGCGACAGCCGCCGCCGGGCTCGTTCGTCCGGCGTCGCCGTCAAAAAAATCTTCAGTGGGGCCTCGGGAAAGACGACCGTACCGATATCCCTCCCGTCGACCACCACTCCTCCACCTCCTCCACCAACCCCTAGACCCTCCACTGCCTGCCGTTGCCGGGTATTTACCCAGGTCCGAATATCCGGAATGGCGGCGACCGCCGAGACCAACTTCGTCACGCGATCCCCTCGAATAGCTTGCTCGACGTCCACGCCGGCGACCTCGGGACGGAAGACCTGTCCCACGCGCACCAGGCGTACCGGCAGCTCATCCGCGAGACCGATGATCCGTTGTGCGGGCCACGGCTCTCCGCTTCCCGCTCCCCGCTCCCCGAGATTGTCGAGCGCCGCGAGGGTGAGCGCCCGATACAGCGCCCCCGAGTCGAGATGCGCCCAGCCGAGCCGCTCGGCAACCAGGCCGGCCGTCGAGCTCTTGCCGGATGCCGCCGGACCGTCGATGGCGATGACTCTGATCATCAGCGTGCGCCGTGCGCCGTACGCCGTGCGCCGGTTTTCCGGAGGTCGTCGAAGAACCCGGGATACGAAATCGCCACCGATTTCCTTTCCGACAGCTTTACATCCGCACCCTCCACCGTTCCCAGCACGGCGAAGGACATCGCGAGGCGATGATCGGACGCTGTTTCAACTCTGCCCCGCGGCGGTTTCTCCGTCCCTTCCACGTGCAGATCGTTGCCTTGCGCGTCCGCGCGTACGCCAACGGCGCGGAGGTTCGCAGCCACGAGCTCGAGCCGATTGCTCTCCTTTACGCGCAGCTCGCCGACCTCGCGGAACACGGTCGCGCCGCGCGCGCGGCTCGCGAGCACCGCGAGCACTGGTACCTCATCCACGAGCGTCGGGATCTCGGCCGCAGATACTTCCGTGCCGCGTAAAGGCGCCGGTCGCACGAGCAAGTCCGCAACAGGTTCACCACCCGCATCCCGCAGATTCACGCGATCGACGTGTCCACCCATGCGCTCGAGCACAACGAGGAAGCCGGTCCGCGTCGGATTCACACCGACATTCTCCACCAGCAGCTCCCCGCCTTCGGCGAGCACCGCGGCGGCGACGAGGAACGCCGCGCTTGACAGATCGCCGGGCACGGGAAGTTGGAACGATGGAATGTTGGAATGACCAGACGGTTCGTAAACGATCGCGCCGTTCCGTTCGTGAATACCGAGGCCCAGATGCGCGAACAGCCGCTCCGTGTGATCCCGCGAACGGTACGGCTCCCGAATAGTTACCGGCACCTTCCCGGTCAGTCCCGCGAACAGGATCGCGCTCTTCACTTGCGCGCTCGCGACCGGACTCGCGTAGGTGAGCCCACGCAGCGTGCCGCCGCGGATCGTGAGGGGGAGGCCGTCACCGCTTTCCTTAATATCCGCTCCCATCTGCTTGAGCGGCTCCGTGACCCGCCGCATCGGGCGGCGGCGGAGCGACGCATCTCCCGTGAACGTCGCGGCGAAGGTCTGGCCGGCTAACACCCCAAGCATGAGTCGCGCTGTAGTTCCTGAGTTCCCGCAATTGAGGCGTGCGCCGGGCGCCGTGAGCCGTGCGCCGGAAACCTGAACTGTCGAGTCCCGAATCGTCCCGATCTCCGCGCCGAGCTGGCGCAGAACGCGCGCGGTGCTCTTCACGTCTGCCCCGGTGAGCAGTCCGGCGAGCTCGCTTTTGCCGCGAGCGAGCGCCGCCAACATGAGCACGCGATGCGAGATGCTCTTGTCGCCCGGCGGCCTCACGACGCCGCCGACGCGCCGCGCCTTAGGCGCCACCGATGCGTCGCCGCCAGGTCGCCGCGCGGGTCAGCCAGGCCGTGAGCGCCGCGGCATCGCCGGCCTCGAGCGCGCGCTCGACGGATCCCAGGGACTCCTCCAGCCCGCGCAAGGCCGGGAGAAGTTCGTCGCGGTTCATGAGCAGGATTTCGGTCCAGAGCCCCGGTTCGCTGGCGGCCAGGCGGGTCGTATCGGCGGCGCCCGGGCCGTACGACGCGCCCGGCGGCGCGTGCCGGGCAAGGAAGTCGCCGAGCAGCGACGCGACCACCTGCGGCAGATGACTCGTCGCGGCGAGCTGCGCGTCGTGGCGCTCGGCGGCGAGTACCACCGGCTCGGCCCCGAGCACCGTCTGCCAGAAATCCACGACCTCGCGCAGCGCCTGCTCCCCATCCCGGCACGGCGTCACGTACACGACTGCCCCGCGAAACAGATCAGGGCGTGAGGCTTCAAACCCGTGCCGGTGTGTCCCGGCGAGTGGATGGCTGCCCGCGAACCGCTGCGCCAACCCGATCGTTTCGGCGCGCGCGACGATCGCCCGCTTGACGGAGCCGACGTCCGTGACGACGGCCCCCGGCTTCAGATGCGGGGCGACGGCGTCGAGCTGGGCGATGTTGGCGGCGGGGGGAGCGGCGAGGATCAGAAAATCGGCGACGCGCGCCACATCGGTGGCGCGAGCCGGGGCGTCATCGAGCGCCCCCTGTTGCGCCGCCAATGCGCGCTCGGCCGGCTCGGGAGACCACCCCACCACGACGATTCCGTTGCCGATCCCGGGCTGTTTCACCTGACGGGCAATCGAACCGCCGATCGCGCCGAGCCCTATCAGGCCGAGGGTTTGGGGCCGCACGGCTTGGAAGGTACACGTCGCCCGCATATTATGGAGCCCCATGCGGGCGACGCCCAGCATCACCCGCCTCTTCGCCGCGACATTTATTGCCGTCGCGCTCGTCGGCCTGATCACCCAGGTCGCGACGTGGCGCAGCGCCCGCGCCACGCAGGCGGCTATGGTCGAGCTGGCGCAACGGCTCGACCGCATTCAGCGGCTCGGGCCGTCCCCCCTGATCGCCACGGAAGCCACCGCGGCCGCGGAGCTGGCCGCCGACGCCGGCGACGAAGCCGTCCAGGCCGCGCTCGCCGCCAGTGTGCTGTTCGCCGCGATGGTCGGCGTTCTCGGGCTCGGCTTCTGGTACAACCGCCGCCGGCTTGCCGCTCCCTTTGCCCGCATCACGCACGCGCTGCAGCGCGTGGCCGAGGGACAATTCGTCGAGGCGTTACCCGAAGATCAGGCTGACGAGTTCGGCGCGATCGCCCGCGGCGTCAATCACATGGCGAAGGCGCTGGCATGGCGTGAGGAGCTGCAGGCCTACCTGTCGCAGCTGCTTGCCGCGCTCAACACAGCGTCGGACGACGCCACTGCCGGACTCGCGCAAGCGCTGGGCGTGATCGCCGCTGCGACGAAGGCGACCGGCGTCGTGTTGTACCAGCCGGCCCACGACTCCAATGAATGGGCGCCGAGCGTGTCGCGCGACGTGGAGTCGCGTCCCGTCTCCCGGGCGACGATGCGCGATCTCATCGCCGACGCGGGGCACGCCGTCCATTATCACGGTGAAGCGGTCCAGGCGGTGCGGCATCAGCTCCGCCTCACTGCGCCGATGCCGCAGGGACTCGTGCTCGTCCCGCTGCGCGCCGGCACGAAGCTCGTGGGCGTGTTAGGCGTCATCCCGGGGACGACGTTCGACGCAGACGAGCGGGCCGCGCTCGAACAGGCGGCGCCCAATCTCGCGATCGCCTGCGAGCGCGGCGCGGCGCATCACAACACGCGGCGCCTCGCCGTCGAGGTACGCCAGACGGCCAAGCGGCTCGAGCAACTGAACGCCGATCTCGACGCGGTGATGAAGTCCAAAGACCTGTTCCTGTCGAACATTTCGCACGAGCTGCGCACGCCGCTCAACAGCATCATCGGATTCACCGACCTGCTGCTCACGCAGGAGCTGGGGCCCGCGCTCTCGGACCAGCAACGCGATTTTCTGGAGACGGTCGCGCGCAACGGCCGCCACTTGCTCGAGCTGATCAACGAGCTGCTCGACTTGCAGCGCATTGCCGCGGGACGAATGGAGCTGAAGCCGGAGGCCGTCGAGCTGGCGGCCTTGCTCACCGAGACGAGCGGCAGCGTGCAGGCTCAGGTGCAGAAGCATCGGCACGCGCTCGTCGTGACGGCCCCGCCACCGGGGCTGCGCGTGCAGGCGGACCGGGGTCGCGTGCGACAGGTGCTGCTCAACCTGCTCTCGAACGCCATCAAGTTCACGCCCGACGGAGGCCGCATCACGGTCGCCGCCGGGCCCGTCAACGGCGGCTCGGAGATCCGGATCGCGGTCACCGACACCGGGATCGGCATCGCGACCGAGGACCAGGCCAAGCTGTTCCAGGAATTCTCCCAGCTCGACGCGTCCGCAAGCCGCAAGTATGAAGGGACGGGACTGGGGCTGGCGCTGTCGCGGCGGCTGATCGAGCTGCACGGCGGCGCCATCGGCGTGGAGAGCGAGATGGGAAAAGGCAGCACGTTCTGGTTCACCCTGCCGCAGGCACGGTGACTGTGGCAACCATCATCATCGTCGAAGATCAGCCGGACAATCTGAAGCTCTTGACCACGCTGCTCACCGTTAAGGGGCATCAGGTGGTCGGGTTACCCAACGGGGACCGGCTGACGGAAGTCGTCCGTACCCACCAGCCCACCCCAAATCTCGTGCTGCTCGACATCCAGCTGCCTGGCCGCGACGGCTACGAGCTGCTCGAGGAACTCAAGGGACTGCCCGAACGCTCCTGGAAGGTCGTCGCGCTGACCGCGCATGCACTGCCGGAAGATCGCACGCGCGCCAGCGCTGCCGGATTCGACGGTTACATCACGAAACCGATCGATGTACGCACGTTCCCTGCGGAAGTCGCGCGCTACCTGGGAGGATGACTCATGGGTGGTCTGGTGCTGCTAATCGGGCGGGTGGTGTTTTCCTTCTTCTTTATCTACTCGGGCTTCAATCATCTCACCAAGCTGAGCATGTACGCGCAGTACGCCGGCGCGTCCGGCGTTCCCGCGCCGACGGTGCTCACGGCCCTATCCGGCGTCATGCTCCTCGCGGGTGGACTGAGCATCCTGCTCGGCGTGAAACCGCAATGGGGGTCGCTGCTCATCGCCGCGTTTCTGATCCCGGCGGCATTCACGGTCCACAAGTTTTGGGGAATTGCGGATCCGATGATGGCGGCGAATCAGGCCGCCCATTTCTGGAAGAACATCTCGCTGATGGGTGGGTGCCTCATGTTCTTCGGATTGGCAACCCTGTATCCCGGCCGCTGGCCCTACAGCATTGGCAGGAGCGCGGCGCCCCCCGCGATCTAGGATCTAGGGGCGGTCGGGCCGCGGCGTAGCGCGGAAGCGCGGATGGTGCGGTGCTGCGGGTGCGGCGTGCGGATGGGGGTTGGGGTTCGGGTGCGCTTCGTGGAGCGTAATGGACCCGTTCACGGTGACGAGCTTCAGCGTCGCGCCGCCGGTCCCGATCGTGCCGCGCAGGTGCCGCGGGCTGGTCTTGCCGACGATCTTCACCGGGAAGTCGGTCTCGACTCGACCGTTCACGGTTTCGGCATCGATGTTGGCGTTGATGTTCGTCGGCAATCCGGCGCTCACCGAGCCGTTCACGGTGGTGAGCCGGACGTCACCGCTCGTCAGCGTTTGCATGTTCGCTTCGATGCTGCCGTTGATCGTCGTCGCCTGGACCGGACCGGTCGACGTGTTGACCGCGATACGGCCATTCACCGTCGCGGCCTGGACCGGGGCGCTGACGCCATCGATTTCCAGCCCACCGTTCACCGTCGAGGCGTCGATGTGAACGTTGCGCGGCAACTGCACGGTGAACCGCACCGCCACGTCGTTCTTCTTCACGCCATTGATCCGGTAGTCACCGCCCTCGTTGCAGCGCCGATCGCGTGCTTCCCACAACGCGCAGACGGTGAGGCCGCGCTCGGTGAGCACGGGAACCACCTGCACGCTCTGCGGATCGGAGTTGCGCCAGCTCTTCTCGGCGTGGATCACGAGGCTGTCGCCCGTTCCCGCCACGACGTCGATCGGACCGTTCGTATTGCGGATCCAGACCTGCTGGTTCGGCTTCAGGAGCACGCTGTAATCCCAGGGATCGCCGACTTCGCGGCCGTGGCCGAAGAGATCGCCGCCTTCGCCGTCGCCCCAGTGCCGCCGCGGATGATCTCGCGACGCCACGTGCGCCAGAAACCTCGAGTGGGTGTGGCCGACTGGTCCAAAGACCTGTCCATGATTAAGAGTTGGTACGCAGCTTCAAACTTACAAGTTTCGCCCCAATGCGCGACCGCCCGCCCAGACTGGGCGGGCGGCGGGGGCCCCTAGGCAACCCAACACTTCGCAGGGGGAGCGGGAGCCTCGATGGTGATGGGGTCCAGCATCCCACCGTACCAGACGCGGTTGGCGTCTGACACCGGGCTCGCGGTTTCGACCGTCCGGGCCACGCGGGCATACGTTTGCGCGCGCTCAACGGTCATGGCGGCTTGGGCGGCGAAGCCGTATCCGAAAGTCAGGATCGTCGCAGTCAACAGGATCAGGCCGCGCATTGCATCCTCTCAGCTAGAGACGTTAGTGCGAATCTTCAGAGGGTAAGACGCAGCAAGCGCGCGAAAGGTTGCATGGGATTTCGACTTGACGATTTCTGGACAGTGATACAGCGCACGAAAAACGGGGCACGCGAACCGGTGCCCCGTTCCTTCTGTAACGTTTTTCGCCACCCGGGCCGGCAAAGCGTTCAGCGCGACGGGGGCCGCCGCCCTTTTTTCCCCTGCCCGCCGGCCGCGAGGATCGCGAGGGTTCTATGCTGGGCCATGAGAGTGCAAATCTAGTCG
>QHUZ01000089.1 GCA_003223395.1 Gemmatimonadota bacterium
CATCGCACGTTCGGTCGTACCGGTCATACTGAAGTCATCTCCAATTGTGGGAAGTATAGATCGGCGCTGCTCCAGTAAGGATCGGGGATTATAGCGGTTCCCGGGCGCTAGGGCGCGCGTAGATTCGTTGTCGTGACCGCGCCCCCCCCGGCCTCCGCCTGGAGTCCGCTGCGCCGGCCCCTCTTCCGCAATCTCTGGATCGCCGACGTCGCCTCCAACATCGGCACCTGGATGCACGACGCGGCGGCGGCGTGGCTGATGACGCTGCTCGCACCGTCGCCCCTCCTGGTCTCGCTCGTCCAGGCGGCCACCACGCTACCACTGTTCCTGCTGGCGCTTCCCGCCGGTGCCCTCGCGGACATCTTCGACCGGCGCCGGATCCTGCTCATCGCGCAGGTGTGGTGGTTCCTGACCACCGCGGTGCTTGGCGTGCTCACGATCACCGGCGTGATCCAACCGTGGATGCTGCTCGTGATCACCCTCGCCATCGGCGCCGGCAGCGCGATCGACTTGCCCGCCTGGCAGGCCATCATTCCCGAAACGGTGCCGCGCGAAGAACTGCCCGCGGCGGTCGGACTCGGCAGCATCGCGATCAACATCGCGCGTGCTACCGGACCAGCTCTGGCGGGCGTCATCATCGTCGCCGGCGGACCGGGGCCGGTGTTCTTCGTCAATGCCGTCTCGGTGCTGGGCGTCTTTTTCGTCCTCTGGCGCTGGCGGCGCAAGCCTGTGCGCGCGACACTCCCGGCGGAGCGCCTCGCTTCGGCGATGCGAGCCGGCGTGCGCTACGTGCGCTTCGCCCCCGCGCTGCGCACGGTCGTCGTCCGCACCGCCGCGTTCGTTGGTTTCGCCAGCGCGCTCTGGGCGCTGCTGCCCCTCGTCGTGAAGGTGTCGCTCAGTCGCGGGCCCGTGTCCTACGGTGCTCTCGTCGGCAGCCTCGGCCTCGGTGGACTGCTCGGCGCGTCGTTGTTACCAACGTGGCGCAAGCGCTGGTCGACGGATGCCATCACCGCGGTGGCCACCGCCGCGTTCGCGCTCGGATGTCTGTCGCTCGCGTGGGTGACCGCTTTTCCGTTGCTGATCGGCGCCATGGTCATCGCGGGCGCGGGCTGGCTCACGACCTTGTCGAGTCTGATTCTCGCCGCCCAGCGTGGCGCGGCCGAATGGGTGCGCGGCCGGGCGCTTTCGATCTCAACGTTGACGCTGTTCGGGTCGCTCGCGATCGGCGCGCTGCTGTGGGGCATCGTCGCGACGCGAGCCGGCACGCAATGGGCACTCACGGGTGCGGGGATCGCTCTGCTGCTTGGCCTTGGCCTGATACCGCGCTTTCGGCTCGCGACCGCCGAGGCCGACAACCTGGAACACTCGCAAAACTGGCCCGATCCGGTCGTAGCCGGGAACCTCGACGCCGAGGCCGGGCCGGTGCTCGTCACGGTCGAGTATATCGTCCAAGTGGATCAGCGCGCCGCGTTCGTCGACGCCATGCGCAGCCAGCTGCGGCCGATCCGCAGTCGCGACGGCGCCGTCTTCTGGGAGCTGTTCGTGGATTCCGCGGATCCGCGGCGGTGTGTGGAGTGTTGGCTCGTGGAATCGTGGGCGGAACATCTTCGCCAACATGATCGGACGACGCAATCGGACCGCGACGTGGAGGAGCGCATCCGGGCGCTCGTCGTCGGTCGCGAACGCACCACGCACTACATCGCGTTGTCCCCCACGGGCGAATCTACGGCGTAGACGTGGTCACCTCCCGGATCTCGATCTGGGACTTGAGCGTCCGATGCACCGGACACTTGTGCGCCACTTCCATCAGCCTCTGCTCCTGCTCCGCCGTGAGCGGGCCCGAGAGCTTAACCTGAGTGTCAATCCGATCCAGCAACGTGTCGTCCCGGACCACGCAGTCGAGGCAGTCCTTGGCATAAACCCGCGAGTGACTCAAGCGGATCTCGACGCTCTCGAGCGGCCACTTTTTCGTTCGCGCATAGAGCGCAATGGTCATGGACATGCAAGAACCGAGTGCCGACATGAGCAGGTCGTACGGACCGGGTCCACGGTCCGTGCCGCCCGAGGCAACCGGCTCATCCGCGGTGAGATGATGACGGCCGGCGCTGATTTCCTGGACAAACCCCTTCACTCCGCCCCGAACGACCACGAAACCCTCTGCGTCAGCCATAGAATGCCTCCCGTCGGTAAGGTACCTTCCGAAAACGTCACAAGGAGTCTCGTATGCTCACCACGGCGCCGATTCGCGCCTATATCCCGGCGTCCAATATCGAGCGGGCAAGGAAATTCTACGAGCAAATCGTCGGACTTGAGCCCGCAGAAGAGTACGCCGGCGGCGTGGTCTACATGTGTGGCGGTGCCGAGGTATTTCTGTATCCGACTCCCAATGCGGGCACGTCAAAAGCCAGCCAGGCTTTCTGGCAGGTGAAGGATGTCGAAGCCGAGGTCGCCGATCTGAAGGCGCGCGGCGTCGTCTTCGAGGAATACGCGATGCCGGGCATCAACACGAAGAGCAACATCGCCACCGGCGGCGGCGCCAAGGCCGCGTGGTTCAAGGACAGCGAGGGAAACATCATGGCGGTGGTGCAGCGGATGGCTCGCACGCGTCCTTAGGGTACCCGCTGGGCCAGCCACGTCCGTGCAATTTCGGCGATGTCCTCGTGCTCCACGTCGGCCAGCGCGTTCAGCCGGCGCATCTCCGCATCGGAGATCTTCCCACCCAGCTCCGCCAGCGCTGCGCCAACGACAGGATACTTCTCGAGCACACCTGCTCTGACGACCGGCGCTGCCTGATACGGCGGGAAGTAGCCGCGATCGTCGCGCAAGGCAACCAGCGCGAGTTTGTCAATCTGTCCATCGGTTGAATTCCCGGCGATGACATCCACGCGACCGTCCGCCAATGCCCGGTAGGTGAGCCCCAGATCCATCGCCGTCGGCGGCTGTGAGAAGGTCAGGCCGTACACGTTCGCGAGACCGGTGAACCCGTCCGCGCGTTCCAGAAACTCATACCCAAACCCCGCCTTCCACCGCGGCGCCACGCGGGCAAGGTCGGCAATCGATCGCAAGCTGTAGCGCTCCGCGTCGGCGCGTCGCACCAGGATCGCGAACGTATTGTTGAAGCCCAGCGGCGCCGTCCAGCGCAGTTTGAAATCGCGCGCATACGCCGCGGCGACGAAGCGATACACGCTGTCACGGTCTGCAATCGGCGGCTGCTTCAGAATCGCGGTGAACGCGGTCCCCGTGTACTCGACGTAGAGATCGATTTGGCCGGCGGTAATGGCCTGGTGGCACACGAACGTCCCGCCGAGGTGAAAGCGGCGCTCGACCGGAAGCGCGGTCCGTCGCTCGATCTGCTGCGCCACGATTTCGGCCAGCAGGTCGGACTCGGTGAAGTTTTTCGCGGCGACGACGATACGATCGCGCCTGGCACAACCGGACAGCGCGAGCGCCAACAGGAACACGCGTTTCATCGTTGCCGCCAGACGAGTCTCCGCTCCACGAGCCCGAGCAGCCCGTCAGCGAGCAGTGCAAGCAGCGCCGCCGGAATAGCACCCGCGAGGATCAACGTATTGTCCACCGTCGCGACGCCGCGAAAGATGTACACGCCGAGCCCGCCTGCGCCGATCGCCGCGGCAATCGTCGCGATCCCGACGCTCACAACGGTCGCGATGCGGACACCCGCGAGGATGACGCCGGCGGCGAGGGGCAGCTCGACGAGCCGGAGCAGCTCGCCATCGGTCATCCCCATCCCCCGCCCCGCCTCGCGTACCGCGGGGTCCACGCCTGCGATTCCCGTGTACGTGTTGCGCACGATCGGCAGCAGCGCATAGACGACGAGCGCGGTGATTGCCGTCCACGCGCCGATTCCGAAGACCGGAATCAAGAGACCGAACAGCGCGAGACTCGGGATGGTCTGGAAGACATTCGCGAAGCCGAGTATCGGCCGGCGCCAGGCGGGCCGGCGCGCGACGAGCACACCCAGCGGCAGTCCGAGAGCCAGGGCAATCGCCGTCGAGATCGCAACGAGGCCGACGTGTTGGCCGAGGAGCAGCCACACTTCGCCCGCGTGACGCGCGTAGAACTCGAACAGGTTCAGGCGGCTTCCATGAATTGACGGACCGCGGGCAATGCGCTGGCGCGAAACTCGTCCGGCGTCCCGAGAAACGCCAGTCGTCCAGCGTCGAGCAGCCCGATGCGCGTGCCGAGCAACAAGCCTTCACGCACGTCGTGCGTGACGAACACCATCGCCTTGGCGAGTCTGGCGGCGAGCGTGCGGAATTCGCGCTGCAGCTCGAGGCGCGTGATCGGGTCGAGCGCGCCGAACGGTTCGTCGAGCAACAGCAGCGGTGGATCGAGCGCCAGAGCGCGAGCGACGCCGACGCGCTGGCGCTGGCCGCCGGAGAGCTCGTGCGGAAGCCGTGCCCCAAACGTGTCGGGATCGAGTCCCACCAGCGTGAGCAGCTCCCGCACACGCCGCGCGATGCGATCGCCGGGCCACTGCTCGAGCCGCGGCAACAATCCGACGTTGGCCGCGACCGAGAAATGCGGAAAGAGTCCCACTTCCTGAATCACATACCCGATGCGGCGCCGCAGCGCGGTCTCCGGGGCGGCCGTCGCCGGCTCACCCGCGATCGTCACGACGCCGCCGGTCGGCACGAGCAGCCGGTTCACGAGCTTCAGCGTCGTCGTTTTCCCCGCACCACTGCGTCCCAGGAGGACGAGCGTGTCGCCGGCGCCGACCGAGAAGGAGATCCCCTCGATCAAGGCCCGCCCGTTTCCGGGCAGCCGATACCGCAAGTCCTTTACATCCAGCGCCATGGCCACCGAGCGCCTAATCTACTTATGTTGTTCCACCATGACTCAGCCCGGCGCTCCCCAACCGCTCGGCATGTCGGACTTCTTCGCCCTCGAGGCGGGGGAGTATCTCGACCGGCTCGATGCCCTGCTCCAGCCGCCTGCCCCGCCGGCGGCGGAGGAGCTGGTCCGCCTGGCGCGCGCGCTCCGCGGCAGCGCGCTGATGGCGAGCCAACAGGGGATCGCGCGCGCGGCGATGGGGTTCGAAGCGTTCGCGCGCGGTGTGCGCGAGGGCCGGCGACCGTGGGATGCGGCAACGAAGCAGATCGCGATCCGCGCCGTCGATGACCTCAAGATCTACGTGCGGAAAGCGGCGAGCTGGACGGCGGCGGATACCGCCAAGGCCGAGGCATTGGCGAGCCAGCTCGAGCAGCTGGGGGGGCGTCCGTCGGCCCATGTCCGGGCAGCAGAAGCGATTGGGCTCGATGCGGGCGCGCGCGCCTTCGTCGCGCGGGAGGGCGCGGCGATTGCCAGCGTGCTCGATCGCGCCGGGCGCGCGCTGCGTGCCAATCCCATGGCGCCTGATCCGCTGCAGCAGGTCCTTAAGGCGCTGCAGCCGCTGCGCGGCCTCGCGGCGCTCAACGATCTCCCCCCGCTGCCGGATCTTCTCGAAGGCATCGAGCAAGCGATCGGCGCAATCAGCCGGACGGGTGGCGCACCACCGTCCGGCGTGGGCGACACCATCGCCGAGCTGTTTCAGATGGCGGCGACGTCGATCGCGCACGCCGCGCGGGAAGTCGCCGAGCGCGGCCGCCCCGATCCGGAGAGCGCGGAGTTTCGGAAGTTTGCCGGGCTGCTCGTGCACTTCATGGACAGCGAGCCCGACGTCGTTGCCATCGAGACGATCGGAACGATCGTGCACCGCGGTACGCCGCCGGCGGGGGCTGGGGAGGGCGATCGGCCCGCGACGCTCGGGCGGCTCGAGCTGGTGAGTCACGGCGAGCATCTGCGGCAAGCCGCTGACTCGCTGGAGCGAGCCCCGAGCGCGACGCAGCGCGAGCTGCGCGCCCACACCCTGGCCAGCTCGTTCCGCGCGCTGGGCTCGGTAGGCGGTGGAGCGGTGGCTGAGCGGGTCGCCGAGTTCGCGCAGGCGGCGCGTGAGGCTGTGACGAGCGGCATCGCCGTGAACCAGCCGGCGCTTTTCGCCGCCGAGCTCCGCAAGGCGGGAGAGATTCTCTCCGCGTCGGGAACGAGTGACGAGACGGCGATCGCCGCGGCGCTCGCGGGAGTCACGCTCGCGGTGCGGCAACTCGGTGGAGCGCCGGCCGCACCTCCAAAACCTCCACCATCGGCCTCACCTCCGGCCAAACCCGCCGATCGCGTCCGTCCGTCCGGCGCGGACTCATCGACCGATCTGGCCGGCACCTGGACACGGTACCAACAGATGGTCGCGGCGGGCGTCGGGCCCGCATCGCTCGAGGAGCTGATCGCCGGCGGATCGTCTCGCGGCGCGGCTGCCTCCCGGGAGGGGGGGGCGCCCCGCGGGAATGGCAACGAACCGGTCGACATCAGGACACTGCTCTACAAGGGTGCCGGTGCTCGCCAGCGCGCACAGGAACTGCGCGAAGCGGCCAAGCGCGCGAGTGGTGAGACGCTCCGCGCGATCATCGACGAAGTCTGCGACCTCGTTGTCCTCGCCATCGAACCCGAGTAACAAAAACCGCTGGAGGGGAGCCTGGCTGATTGGGCTCGCCATCAGCGTGGCATTGCTGGTGTGGGTGTTGTACAAGATCGATCTCCGCAAAGTCTGGACATACGCACAGCATGCCAATGGATGGCTGCTGCTCCTCACCGTCGTCGTCGCCACCATCACCTTCCCCGTGCGCGCGATTCGCTGGCGGCTGATCCTGCGCGATGCGGACGGCCGGCCGTTCCGGTGGCTCCCGCTGTGGCACGCCACGACGATCGGCTTCATGGCCAATAACCTGCTGCCGGCTCGTGCCGGGGAAGTCGCGCGCGCCTACGTCGCGTCGCGCCAGCTGCCCGTGCGCTTCACGACGGCACTTGGCTCGATCGGCGTCGAGCGCGTGTTCGACGCTCTCGTCATGCTCGGGCTGATGGCAGTGGCGATCGCGGCGCCATCGTTTCCTGCCCATGCGCTCGTCCGCGGCCGGTCACTATCGGCGATCGCCGCATCGACGGCGGCGTTGTTTGCGGTGCTGCTGCTGATTGCGCTCCTCGTCGCGCACCGGCCGGCCCCGTGGCTGGCGCTGTTCGCACGCATGGCGCGGCGTTTGCTCCCGGCACACGTCGCCGAGCGCGTGGTGCACGGGGCTGATGGAATCGTGGCGGGGCTGGCTGTGCTCAAGAGTCCCGCGCGATTCGCGGGCGTCGTGCTCTGGTCGCTGGTGCTATGGGTCAAGAATGCGGCGGCGTTTGCGATCTGCTTTCGCGCCTTCGGACTCGACATTCCCCTCGAAGCGGCGTTGCTCCTGCAGGGTATCATCGGCTTTGGAGTCGCCATTCCGTCCACACCGGGGTACGGCGGGGTTTTCGAAGCTGCGACCCTGCTGACACTGAGGTTGTATGGCGTCGACTCGAGCTTGGCCATCGCCTACGCCTTGACCTATCACCTCACGACATTCATTCCGATCACCTTGCTTGGCCTGTGGTCGCTGTCGCGCCTCCACCTTCGGCTGGGTGAGCTGAGGGCGGCCGCTCGCGGAGGAAGCGCGTGACCGAGGCGCTTCGCGTCCTGGCGCACGCCAAGCTCAACCTGTTTCTGCGGATTCTCGCGCGGGAATCATCCGGCTTTCATCAGATCGAAACCGCGTTCGCGCTGTTGGAAATGGCGGACGAGCTCGTCCTGCGGCGCACGGACTCCGGCGTCGCACTCGAGGTGGAAGGACCGGCTCTCGGGCCGAGAGACGAGAACCTGGCGGTACGCGCCGCGCGCATGGTGCTCGATGCAACGGGCAACCGGTTTGGCGTCGCGATCACGCTGACGAAGCGCATTCCGGTGCGGGCGGGACTCGGCGGGGGGTCGAGCGACGGGGCCGCCACGTTGCATGCGGTGAACGCCCTGGCCGGCAACGCTGTGCCGCGCCACGAGCTCCACCATTTCGCGGCGAAGCTCGGCGCCGATGTGGCGTTCTTCGCGAGCGGCGCGGCGCTGGCGCTCGCTTGGGGCCGGGGCGACCGTCAGTTTCGCATGCCGGCGCCGCCGGCACACCCGGCGTTGGTCGCGGTCCCGCCGATCGAAGTGGCGACTCCCGACGCATACGCCTGGTGGGACGCGCAGAATCGCTCCCCGGCTCCGCGCGGGCCGGTGACGCTCGATGCCGATGCGCTCAGCACCTGGGGCAGCATCGGCCGGCTCGGCGGGAACGACTTCGAGGCCGTCGTGTTCGGCAAGCATCCCGAGCTGCGGGCGCTCTACGAGCGTGTCGCCCAAACCGGGCCGGTCTGGGTGCGCCTGTGCGGCTCGGGCAGCGCCGTCGCGGCGGTCTATAAGAAGGAGAGGGAGCGCGACGACGCAATGCAGCGACTGGGGGAAAAGCAGCAGCGGCTCATCAAGACGACGACACGGTCAACCGTAAGTGACGGGCCGCAACCTGTCGAGGTATAGACAAGTATGAGCCGTCCATTGCTGACCGGTTTCGTCGTGCTGCTCCTTGCGTCTTGCCACAGCTCGACAGCTGTTCCAGTCCAGGATCTCGACGCGATCCACGTCGCCGTGCGCGTCGAACCGGCCACGGTTGTGAACGGAGCAACCACCAGCGTCGTCCTGACCTTGAAGAACACCGCGTCGCGTCCCGTCGAAATCTCGGCATGTCCGATTTACTTCTGGGTTCAGGGTGCCGAGGGGCAGATTGTAGGCGGAAGCAATCTCCTCTATTGCCTCGCCGGCACATTGGTGTACCAGCCTCTGGTACTGAAGCCGTTCGAGACGAAGACCCTGACGTTCAGCTGGCTGGCGGGAGAAACGGTGGTCATTCCACCGGGCCCCTACGACGTCTTTGGGTGGGTGAACGATCCTGCGCACCGCTCCGCACCGGCGCGAATTACGGTGCAGCTATAGCGCTTCGAACACCGCGCGGGCTTCACGCAGCTTTCGCAGCACGTCAGCTTGCTCGGCCGGTGTATTCCACAGCGTGCTCGCGCGCGTTCCTGCCTCTACCCGCTCGATCCACTTCACGAAGAACGCGGCGTCTTCGGCCGAGCGGACCGGTTGCCCCGCAACCCGCACGTAGATGGGGCTCGTCGACGCGAACGGATAGAGGTCGAGCACGGGCATCTCCGCGCGATCGCTGTACGCGCGCAGCAGGTACCAGCCGCTGGCCGTCACGGGAATCGAGATGGTGTCCGTCGCCCGAGTGCGATCGCCGCGCAACGCAATCGTCGCGACGACCTTCCCGTTGCCGATGACCTCCAGATGATCCAGCGGCACGTTCGAACGCATAGCGATTCGAGCTGATAGCCGATGGCGGCCGGCTGACAGCATGATCTCGTCACCGACCGCACGGCCGGCGAGCGAGAATTCGAGCAATGGCGCGTTGGAGACGAACGTCCGTCCTGCCTTCAGTCCCCGCAGCCAGCTGCGGTGATCGAGTTTCGTTCCCGATTGCACGAACACACGCACCAGTCCGGGCGGCCCGCGCAGACTGGCGAAGTTCGGAAACGCGTCCGTTCCCGCGGCCGCGGGCAGCCGGAATCCGCAGTTCAGGAGGCGGTACCAGATCTCGGATGTGATCAGATGATCGGAGTATCCCATGACCTCGAGATAGTCCACTTTGCCGAGCGCGACGTCCACGGGTAGCTCGTAGAACAGCGGCGCGGTGGTGTCCGCGGGATCGGGCTTCGTGTCGAACGGGTGGACGTAACCGACGAGCGCGCCTTGCGCATGCGCGAGATCGGCCACAACTGCGTTGGTGAGCGCCAGACTCGACGCCGCAGTGTTGGGATAGCCGGCGTACTCGGGCAGCAAGTAGTGGGAGCCGAGACCGAGCACTCCCATGTGGCCCCAGACGCTGGTGTGAAATTCCTGGGCGTGCCGCAGCAGAAAGGTCGGCGTCGATACGGGATCGGCATCCGTGCGGAAATAGGCGATATCCGGGATCCGCTGCTCCTTGTTCACGATCAGATTCTCGACGACATGTAGATCCTCGGCACGCGCCTGGAATGCCAAATGCGCCGGTGTGTTGCGGTAGGCGCCGCCGTAGTTCATGTGGACATGAACGTCGCCGCTCCACCAGCCACGCCCCGGCAAGTTGTCGACGCGTTCGAGAACGATGCGGCGTGTGATACGTCTACCCGTCGGCACGTTCACGTCGGCACGATAAACCCGATACTCGGGTCCGCGCCAAACCTCGAGATGAACCGTTCCCGCAGCCACAGTGAGCTCGGACGACCCGCTGGAATGGAAATACGGATACTCGAACTGACGTTCTGATCGGTCGAACGCTTCGTCGGCATGTCGCCACGCGTCGTCCGGTGTATAGCCGCGGCCTTCGGCAGTCGTGACGGAGATGCGTGCGGCTAGCGGCCGGCCGGCGCGATCCACGACGTCGAGGCGCAGCGTTCCCGTCGGTTCGCGGTAGCGCCGTTCCCGCGCCTCGACACGCCGCTTTTGCGCCCCGGGGAGTTCGATCACCCACAGCGACGTATTTCCGCTCTCGTTCGAGATATAGGCGATGCGGGTGCCGTCGTGCGACCAACGTGGCGCGGTAGCGTCGAACTCCCCGTAGGTCAGAGGGAAGGGATCCCCGCCCTCGCTCGTCATCAGCCACAGCTGATTCCACTGCCTGCCGAGGTAGGAGCTGTAGATGACGCGGGTGCCGTCAGGCGACCAGTCCGGCCGCGCTTTCCACGTGGTTTCCTCGTAGCGCAGCTCGCGCATCGCGGCTCCAGGCCGCGCCTCCATGCGCCAGAACCCGCCGGTGCCGTGGATGTGGCCGCGATTGGAGACGAGGATGATCTCCTTGCCGTCGGGCGACCACGTCGGCGAGAGATAATGATCCCACCTGCTGTAGTAGTAGCGTGGCAGGTTGCTCTCGTTGTCTTCCGTGAGACGTACGGGTTCGCCGAAAAGCAGATCCTTCGCCACTTCGTGGCTCAGGACATGGATGTGCCAGCGTCCGTTGTAGACCGACGAGACGAAGGCGATGCGCGAGCCGTCTGGTGACCAGCGGGGCTCGAGATTGACGGCGTGGTTCGCGGTCAGCGGTGTGACATTGCCCGAAGCGAGATCGAGCAGCTCCAACTCGATCGCGTCGCGCGCGTAGCGCGCGAATACCACCGTGCGACCATCGGGCGACCAATCGGGCTGATAGTCGTACACCGGCCCGGACGTGAGCTGCGTGGCCGTCGGCGATCCAATCCGTTGCCGCCACAACGTGCCCTGCATCGAGTAGATCAGCTCGCTGCCGTCCGGCGACCAGGTTGCGGAGCTGGGACCGCTCGTCGCTTGCGGCACATACATCTCGCGCCAGTAGTAGGCGTGCGGCAGATCGACCTGTTGCAGAACAGGCTGTCGTTGGGCGTACAGACGCGGTGTGATGGGTAGGGGCGCAGCATGCTGCGCCCCTACTAACAACGCGACGCCGATCACACATCGGCGATCCATCAGCGCGAAGCGTCGAGCCATTGATAGATCGCGGCGCGCAGCATGGGCAGCGGGAGCGCGCCGTTCTCGAGCACGCGATCGTGGAATACGCGGATGTCGAACCGGTCGCGCAGCTTCTGCTGCGCGAATGCGCGCAGCCGCCGGATCTCCAGCCGTCCCAGTCCGTAGGACAAGCCCTGTGCCGGCCAGACCGGATAGCGATCGACCCCGACCTCCGCCCTCAGCAGCGGCACGTGCGTGTGCTCGCGGATGTAGTCGATCGCCTGCACGCGCGTCCAGCCGAACTCGTGGATACCCGTGTCCACGACGAGCAACGTCGCCGAGAGTGTGATGTCCGCGAGCATCCCAAAGCGCGCGGTGTCCGAGGAATACAATCCCATTTCGTCCGCGAGCTGCTCGGCGTACTCGGCCCAGCCCTCGCCCATGCCGGGCGACCAGAAGTAGCGCGCGATCGCGGGAATCGTGTCGCCGCGCTCGAGCGCGATCGTGCCCTGCAGGTGATGGCCGGGAATAGTTTCGTGGAATGAGAGCGGCTCGAGGTCGGCGCGCGACTTGTGCCGCGGATCGTAGGTCGAGAGGTAGTAGATGCCGGGCCGGCTGCCGTCCTCCGCGGGCGGATTCCACTCGCCGACGCTCTGGCGTTCACGGAATGCCGGGTACGGCTCGACCACCACGGGCGCTCTTGGCAGCCGGCCAAACCAGCGCGGAATCGCGCCGCGCGCCCGCTCCAATGCGTCTCGCGCTCGCTCCAGCATTTCCTCACGCGTGCGGAACGTGTAGGCGGTGTCGCTGCGCAAACGCTCGAGCAACCGGGAGACGTCGCTGGTGCCGAACGCGCGGATCGCGATCCGCTCCATCTCCTGCTCGAGCTGCTCGACCGTCGCGATTCCCAACCGGTGCACCGAATCCGCGGTGAGCGTAAGGCCGGTCGTCGCACGAATGCTGGCGCGATAACAATCCGACCCGTGCGGGTTCGCATATACGCCGATCGCCGTGCGCGCGCGCCCCAGATACTCGGCTGCGAGGAAATCCCGGTACGCCCGCATCGCCGGCACGATCTCGCCCTCGATCACATGCGCGAGCTCGGCACGGAACCCCGGCGTGGAATCACGGCGCGCGGCGTCGTAGAGCGGCGACTGCTCCATTGGCGTGGCGAGGACCGTGTCGATCTCGTTCAGCGCGATTTGCACGTTTCCCCGAGGCGCCGTGTAGCCACGCCGCAACCCTTCGCGATGATTCGCCGTCTCGGTCGCGATATAAGCGGGAATGGCGTGCCAGCGCGCGAGAAGCTGGCGCCGTGCATCCTCCGTACCCACGCCCTGGAGCGCCGCGAGCGACGTAATCGTCGAGAGCCACCCGCCACCGGTGTGCGCCACACTCCACAGCTCGAAGCGACACACACGCGTCGCCACCGAGCCTTCGATGGCATCGCGCATGATGCCATACGAGACCCACTCCGGCCGCCCCGCCAATCGCTTCGGATCGATCCGTTTGAGCGTCGCGAGCCAGGCATCCTCGCGCTCCTGCCAGCGCGCGAGCGCCGCGGGCGAATTGTCCGGCAACCGGTCGTGCCGTGTGTTCGCCACACCGTCGAGCGTCGCCTCGTCGGGATGCTGCGCGAAGTACGCCGTGAGATACGTGTCGGCGAGCTGGCGGACGCGGAGCGCCAGCGAGTCAGAGTTCGTCTGCAGGACCAGCGCCAGGGCAAGAATCATGATTTGAGATAGAGCCGTTGCGGGTCCAGGACCTCCCGCAACAACTGCAGCTCCGTGGTGGTGGGTGGCTCCAAGCGATTCAGCTTTGCCCGGGACTCGAGCTTCCACCCAACGCCCGCGCGGACGTCCGTTGCCTCGACACCCGGATACAGTCCGGCGAGCACGAGGTCGCCGCTCGCAGTGTCGCGTTCCAGCACGCCCTTGTCGGTGATGACTTTGGCGACGCGCTGCCCCGGGCTCGTGAGAAAGTCCACGCGCTCGGGAAACGAACGGGGCGAAAGCTTTGAAACGATCAGGATGCGTTGGGCGTGGATCGCGATCTCCGCGGCGCCGCCCGAACCGGGGAGGCGGACCTTGGGCCGCGCATACGGTCCGATGACCGTGGTGTTGATGTTGCCATGTCGATCCACCTGTGCGCCGCCGAGAAAACCGACCTCGATGCGACCGTTCTGGAGAAAGAGCTGGAACACGTCCGCCATGCCGCACACCATCAGCGAGCCGGTGACGAGTGCGGGATCGCCGATCGAGACCGGCAGCCGCGAGGGGGTCGCACCGACTGCACCCGACTCGTAGATGAGGACGAGATTCGGTGCGTGGGTGCGCCGCGCCAGATTGCATGCGAGGTTCGGCAGCCCGATCCCGACGAACACGACCTCGCCGTCCGCCAGCTCGCGCGCGGCGACGACGGCCATCATCTCGTCAGCTGTGTAGTCAGAAGCCGTAATTGACTCCGGCGCAGCGCTGCTCTCCCGCCTTGAGCCGCTCCGCCAGCCTCGGCTGTTTCTGCATGTACTCGGCGCGGTCACGCACGCCGTAGACGAATTCGTCGAGATAATGACTGAGCCCTGCGGACTCGCGCGAGATCGTGTCCCAGCCGATGTAGAATTCGTTGTCGCGGTCGTAGTACCCTTGAGCGTACGACGGATGCGCGCCCCACGGCTCGACCACGACGGCACTCACGATCGTCGCCGGAATCAGCGTCCGGTTCGGATCGGAGCGGATCACGCGCTCGTCCACCAACTCCTCCACGACGACGATCACACGCTGCGAGGCGAACGCCGCCTCTTTCTGCACGCCGAGCAGTCCCCAGATCTGCGTGTTGCCCTGCGCGTCGGCGCGCTGCGCGTGCACGATCGTGACGTCGGGATTCAAGGCCGGGACCGTCGCCAGCTCCTCGCCGGTGTACGGGCACGTCACCGCTTTGATGCGCGGATTGACGCGCGGCAGATCGGTGCCCGCGTAGTCGCGCAGCGTCCAGAACGGCAGCCGTGCGGCTCCGGCGGAGAATCGCGCCACCATCCCGAAATGCGAGTACTCCTCGATCTCGAGCGTCTGTCCTTCGACCGCGCGCCGGAACGCGTGCAGCGACCCGACGCCGGGATTGCCGGCCCAGGAGAACACGAGCTTCTTCGCGCAGCCCGCGGCGATCATCTGATCGTAAATCAGGTCCGGCGTCAGCCGGCACAGCGTCAGGTCGCGGCGCCGCTGGCGAATGATCTCGTGTCCCGCAGCAAACGAGATGAGGTGGGTAAATCCCTCGATGACCACGACGTCGCCGTCGCGCACGTGCCGCGCGACGGCGTCCTGCATCGACACGACTTTTGACGCTAGTCCGACATCTCGTGCAGGCACTCGTCGATGATCCGGAGGGCGGTGTCGACGTCGTACTCATCCACGACGAGCGGAGGAGCGAGCCGCAGCGCGCTCTTCCCGCAGCCGAGGAGGAGGAGGCCTTTCTTGAAAGCGCGGCCGACGATCTCGTGAGGAATGTCGGGGGCGGGCTCGCGCGTTTCGCGGTCTTTCACGAATTCCACGCCCACCATGAGTCCGCGCCCGCGCACGTCACCGATCGCCGCGTATTTGTCCTGCAGCTTGCGTGCGCCGGTAATCAACCGATCCCCCATCTTCGCGACGTTGGGCAGCAGCTCCTGCTCGACGATGTCGAGCGTGGCGAGCGCCGCGGCGCAACACACCGGGTTGCCGCCGAACGTGGTTCCATGGGCGCCGGGCTGCCACTTCATGATCGATTCTTTGGCGATGATCGCGCCGATCGGCATGCCGCTGCCGAGGCCCTTGGCCGAGAGCAGGATGTCGGGCTCGATTCCCTCGTATTCGCACGCCCACATCTTCCCCGTGCGGCCCACGCCGCACTGCACCTCGTCGCAGACGAGCAGGATGCCGTAGCGATCGCAGATCGCGCGCAGGTCCTTGAGGTAGCCCGCCGGTGGCACGACGTAGCCACCCTCTCCCTGGATGGGCTCCACGAAAATCGCGGCGACGCTGTCCGGCGGCACTTTCTTGGTGAACAGCTCCTCTTCGATCCACGACGTGCAGCGTGTCGTGCAGGCCGACTCGCCGCGACAATACTCACAGCGATAGCGATACCCGTACGGCACGTGGTGGACTTCGGGCAGAAACGGGGCGAATCCGGACCGCTGCACCGCTTTGCTCGCGGTGAGGCTCAAGCCGCCGTAGCTCCGCCCATGGAAGGCGCCCAGGAAGCTGATGATGGCGGGGCGGCCCGTCGAATGCCGCGCGAGCTTGATCGCGCCTTCGACCGCTTCCGTCCCGGAGTTCGCCAGGAATACGCGCTTCTTGCTCGGGCCGGGGGCGAGCTGCGCGAGCCGCTCGCACAGCGCCGCGAAGCTCTCGTAGTAGAAGTCCGAGCCGCAGATATGAAGGAAGCGCGCGGCGGCGTCCTGCACCGCCTTCACGACTTTCGGATGCCCGTAACCCGTGGAAGCGACAGCGATGCCTGCCATGAAGTCGAGGAAGCGATTGCCGTCGACGTCCTCGACCATGGGCCCCTGTCCGCGCGCCACGGCGAGCGGGTACTCCTTGGGATACGACGTGGACGCGAAGCGGTCCTGCCGCTCGACGATCCCACGGGCCTTGGGACCCGGGGGCGGCACGACGATGCGGGGATAGTCGCGGTCGGCAGTCATGCGCGCACGCTGAGGCTCGCGGTCGTTTTCGCGAGCGCCATGGTGAATCGGCCCACGATCTCGGCGATTTCCTGTTCCGTAATAATGAACGGCGGAGCGACCATCACCAGATCGCCATTCACTCCGTCGGCATGGCCGACGTTCGGCCACACCGTGAGCCCGGCGTCGAGCGCCGCATCGGCGAATCGCTCCGCAAACTTCAGCGACCGCGGGAACGGCGAGCGGCTCGACTTGTCTTCGACGAACTCGATGCCGGCGAGGAGGCCGCGCCCGCGCACGTCACCGACATGCGGCAAGTCGCCGAGAAGCCGAATCCGGTCGTGGAGCACGCGCCCCATCTGCGCGCACCGCTCGACCAGTTTGTGCTTTTTGAGATAGCGCATCGTGGCCACGCCGGCCGCGCACGAGACGGGGTGATGCGAGAAGGTTTGCGCGTGAACGAAGCTGCCCGATCCCTCCGCGATCGTATCGACGATGCGCTGCCCCGCGGCAATCCCCGACAGGGCGGCGTATCCTCCGGAGATCCCCTTCCCGAACGTCATGATGTCGGGCGCGACGTCGTACGGTTCGATCGCCCACCACGTGCCGGTGCGACCTACGCCCACGAGCACCTCGTCGGCGATGAAGAGCACGTCGTGGCGGTCGCAAATCTCGCGCACGCGCTTGAAGTAATCTGGCCGCGGCGTCGAGGCGCCGGTCGAGGACCCGCCCACCGGCTCGGCGATGAACGCCGCGACGGTATCGGCACCGAGCTGCTCGATCGCCTCTTCCAGGACGGCGGCGCTGCAGACCGGGCAGGCGGGGCCGCGCCCGCCACACTCGCAGCGATACGGATAGGACGCAGGAATCCGGTGCACGTCGACGAGCCATGGCTTGAACGGCGCCTTGTGCGCCTCACGCGCCGACGCGGACAGGGCGAGCAACGTGCTGCCGTGGTAACCGGGGCTGAGCGCGATGATCTTGTGCTTGCTCGGACGTCCCTGCTCGACCCAGTACTGGCGCGCCAGCTTGAGCGCGGCCTCGACCGCCTCTGAGCCACTACAAAGGAAGTAGAGCTTGGACAGATCGCCCGGGAGCGTCTCGGCCAGTTCGTCGGCGAGATTTTCGACCGGCCCATGGGTGAACATGGTGCCCGACAGATATCCGAATTGGCGGCACTGTTCGGCAATCGAGTCGGCGATGTGGGGGTTGGAGTGGCCGAGGTTGGCGACGTAGGCGCCGCCGACGGCATCGAGGTAGCGCTTGCCGCGCTCGTCGATCAGCCAGCACCCTTCCCCGCGGACGATTTTGGGGTACTCGTAGCCGAGTTTGCGGTAGAAGACGTGGCTGTTGGGATAGCGGTGCGAGTTCACCCGTGAAAAGCTACGGTGGGCAACACGAAGGGGCGAGCATGGCGGCTCGCCCCTTATTAAGTTCAACTCCCGCAGGTTACTGGCCCCTCGTCCAATGGCAGGACAGCGGACTTTGGATCCGTCAATCTAGGTTCGAATCCTAGGGGGCCAATCTGCTACGAATGTCTTCCATGGTATGTTGCATAGCGTGAGCGCCTCTCCATTGATGACGGCTGAAGAGGTCGAGCGGATCGCGATTCCGGGAAAGGTGACCGAGCTGGTCCGGGGGCGATTGATCGTCCGCGAGCCACCCGGTACCCATCACGGGGCTCTCGCCGCAAACCTCGCCTACTATCTGAGTGACTTCGTGCGGCGGCATGGCTCGGGTGCGATCTTTGCGCAGGACACCGGATTCAAGATCGCGTCCGACCCGGACAGTGTTCGAGCTCCTGACGTCGCGTTTGTCGCGCGCGAGCGGACCGGGCTGATTCGAAGCCGCGGCTACGCCGAACTCGCCCCCGATCTGCTTGCCGAAATCCTGTCTCCCGACGACCGACCGGCAGAGGTGCTCGCCAAGGTGGCGGACTGGCTCGCCGCCGGGACGAGGATCGTGTGGGTCATCGATCCCCAGCGACGCGACGCGCGCGTCTACCGCCAGGACGGGAGCCTCACGGTTTTGGGAGCGACGACTCGCTGGGGGGTGAGGACGTCCTTCAGGGATTCACGTGCCCCTTGAAGGACGTCCTCGCCTGACACAGGGTCCTACTCACTGCGGAATGAGCCTCACGTTTTTGACCAGTATCTCGGTAACCGTCCCGTCAGGAGCGATCAAGCGTTCGCTTTCGGCGAGCACCCGAGCGCTCCCACCGCTGACCAAGTCGACGATTCCTTGGGCGCGAAAGCCGAACGCGTCCGCGCCGTTGCCCGTCACGGTTCGGTCGTTGTCAGTCGAGGTCAGGTTCCCGCTGCCCTGCGCGTAGGGACTGAGTTGGCAGAGATCCATGAAGTTCCTGAACGGCGACGGCACGGGGCTATAGATGTGGATGTTCACGTCGCGTAGCAAACGGAGCTGCCGCAAGACATCCTGCATCTCGCCGACGGTTTGCACGGGCTGGGGTTCGGGGGTGAGTGTCCCGCCGCAGCGGCGCAGCGCGTGGACGCCGCCGGGCGGCGCATTCACGACGATCACGTAGTTGGTCGTGACCGCCGCGGGTGGGTCGCACGCAACGACAAGCAACGGCACGAGTAGGACTGTGGCGGCGAGCTGCGGTTTCATGAGTCACCTCCGAGGGTGTTGTAATGCGTTGGTATCACGGACCGACGCAGATGTAGGTGCCGTCGCCGCTGTCTTCCACGAAGCACTGGGTGGCGCTGGCCTCGTTCGAGGGCGCGGATTGGCCGACGCTGTTGTAGGCGCGGACGCGGTAGGTGTAGGTCATCCCTTGGACCGCGTAATAGTCCGAATACATGACGAAGGGGGACACGTCGATCACCTGGAAATCCGAATCGCCGCACACAGTGCCATCGCATCGCTCGATGATGAAGCCGTCAACGGCGACCATGTCGGTTGACCACCACAGCGAGATCTGCCAGGGATACGGAGTCGCCGTCAGCGCCCACGGGGCAGCGGGTGGGGCGGCTACAGGCGTAGTGGCACACGAGGTATTCGAGAACGCCGAGTATTTCAGCTTGACAGTGGACGCCCGGAACGCACGCACTTGGTAGCAGTACTCCGTGGTCGCGTTCAGCCCCTTGTCGACATATAGCGCGAAGTTCTGACTCGTTGCGCTCAGTCGAGTAAATGGGCCGGTCGGCCCGGTGGTCGAGCGAAACACCTCGAATCCGAGCTCATCAGTCGAGTTATCGGTCCATCCGACGTTGATCCGGTTGAAGCCAAACGTACTCGCGACTGTGCCGGATGGTGCGGCTGGGTGACTGCCGACTCCAGACGACGCCGCGGACACCGAAGGAGCGGGCTCGAGTGGTAGGCCCCGCTCGCACGCGAGGGTGGCAACGACAACGCAGAAGGCAGCAAGGCAACGGAGGCGTGGCAGATGAGTCATCGATCAATCCTCCCCAGGTTTGAGTCGCAGGAATGCGGTGCTGGCAGCAAACGGTCCGGGGGCGGTCCCGGCGTGGCACTCGACGACCGTGAGCACGTCGCCGGCGCGGTCGCCGATGACCATGAGGCAACGAGCAAGCGCCGAGTTCACACAGCCTCCAGACGAGAAGCGTTCGCCATTCAAGGGTTCGCGGGCTCTTTACAAGCGGCTGTGCAGCCTACCACTTCAACGCTTGCTAGTCGTTATGCTGCCGTTAGTGGGCCCCTAACGGCCTTTGGATCTCGGTAATGCTCAAGCTGCATTTGCTCGGTTCGGTCGACCTGCTCGACGCCGGCCGCGATGTCACACCGGTGTTGCGTCGTCCCAAGAGCCTCGCGCTCCTGGCCTACCTTGCTTGTGCTCGACCACGAGGGTTCCATCGGCGGGACGCCCTCCTCGCTCTGTTCTGGCCCGATCTCGATCAAGCGCACGCGCGGAACGCTCTCAGACAGACCGTGCATTCACTGCGTCACGTGCTTGGTGCCGAAGCAGTAGTGGGCCGCGGCGAAGAAGAGCTGAGTGTTGAGCGGTCGCGGGTCTGGTGCGACGTCCCGCAATTCGAGGAGCTTGTGGACGCGAGCAACGCAGAATCCGCCGTAGCCTTGTACCGCGGCGAATTACTCTACGGATTCCATATGTCCGGGAGCGGTGAATTCGAACAGTGGTTGGATCAAGAGCGGAAGCACCTCGCCCAGCGAGCCCTCGCGGCGACGCTGGACCTCTCGAAGGAAGCAGAGAAAACTGGTGACGACGTAGCAGCGGCGAGTTGGGCGAAGCGGGCGATTGAGATCCGACCGTACGATGAAAGCGCGCTGCGGCGACTCCTGAGATTGCTCGATCATGTCGGCCGCCGCGCGGACGCCGTGCGCGAGTATGAGGATTTCGCAGACCGGCTCGCGCTCGATCTCGACGTCGCACCGTCACCGGAGACGCGTGCCCTGATGGAGACGATTCGCGCGCGCGTCGAGCCGCAGGTCTTTGTCTCCGCCGGCGATCTGCTCCCCAGGCCGAGCCCGGTCGCGGCGGAGCGAGGTCGGGTCCACCCCGACGTGGTCCCGGCTGCTGCGGACACTGTTCGGTCCCCCTGGCGCCGTAATGGTCTCCTGGCTTTCGCGCTTCTCCTGCTGCTCGTGATCGGCGCGTGGGCCACTGGGATTCCGGGCGTTCTGTGGGCGCGGTACGAGGGCATCCCGCAGCTCCGGGCGCGAGTTGCCGCAGGCGACTGGGAGCGCGCCGATCTGCTCGCCGCCCAACTCGAGGCGACGCTACCCCACGATTCGAGCGTCGCCGCCCTCCGCGCGGCGTTCACGGACACCGTGAGGATCGAAGGCTCGCCGGCCGGGGCGCGGGTGTACCGCCAGTCCTACAACGGCTCCGGGGCGGAATGGGAATTCCTCGGCGTCGCTCCAATGGCGCGGGTCGTGGTGCCGCGGCTGCCGCTGGTTTCCCGATTCAGGTTCGAGGCGCCCGGCTTCGCCACCGGCCTCGACATCGGGGCGGCCGCGCCCGCGGGACAGCAAACCGTGCTCCGGTTCGCTCTCCCGCGAGAGGGCGTCGCGCCGCCGGGTATGGTGTTGGTCGTGGGCGGCGACGTGGCGACGGGGATTCCGCAGCTCGATATTCGCGATCGAGCGGTCCTGGCGGACTTCTACATCGCCCGCCTGGAGGTGACCAATCGCGAGTATCAAGGCTTTGTCGATTCCGGAGCGTACCAGCGCCGCGACCTATGGCCCCAAGAGTTCCTCGTCGACGGGCGCCGTATCACGTGGCAGGACGCGATCGCGCGGTTCGTAGACCAAACGGGGCGGCCCGGGCCATCCACGTGGGAAGGGGGCCGCTTTCCTGCCGGTCGCGCCGAGTATCCTGTGGGCGGCGTCAGTTGGTACGAGGCCATGGCATACGCCCGGTTCCGCGAGGCGCGGCTGCCGAGCGTCTTCCACTGGACGCGCGCCGCGCGGTTCGAAGCGGCGGGGGCAATCCTTACCGCGAGCAACATTGACCGCGTGGGTGGCGGGACCGCCCCGGTTGGCTCGTTCGGGGGCATGAGCGGGTCCGGCACGTTGGATATGGCGGGGAACGTGCGGGAATGGTGCGTCAACGAGTCTCACAACGCCGGCGGGTACTACATCCTCGGCGGCGGCTGGAACGACCCCGCCTATACGTTTTACGAGAGGGCGATCCAGCCGCCGTTCGATCGGTCCGCCACGAACGGCATCCGCCTGGTGCGGCCCCTACCGGGGCAGAAGGGCGACGCCACGATCGATCGCGCGATTGAGCCGTACTTCCGGAACTACCGTGCGGAGCGGCCCGTGTCGGATGAGACCTTCCGCTTCTATCGGCGGCTATTCGCCTATGACCACCTGCCCTTGCATGCCGTGGTCGAGCGGCGTGACTCCTCGTCGGCGTGGATCCGGGAAAAGGTGTCGTTCGACGCGGCGTATG
>QHUZ01000023.1 GCA_003223395.1 Gemmatimonadota bacterium
TCAACGGCAACTACTCGCTCGAGTTCGTGAAGTACGCGCTCGGGGAGCCCAAGTACACCGTCGAAGAGTGCATCGAGCGCGACATGACGTACTCGGTGCCGCTCAAGGCGACGCTGCAGCTCGTCGTGATGGAAGAAGTGGGGGAGGTCACCAAGACCAAGCGCCCCAAGAACATCATCGAGAAGGAAGTCTATCTCGGTGAGCTCCCGATCCTCACGCCGCTCGGCACGTTCGTCATCAACGGCGCGGAGCGCGTCATCGTCTCGCAGCTGCACCGCTCGCCCGGCGTCGTGTTCGAGGAGAGCATCCACCCCAACGGCCAGCGCCTGTTTTCGGCGCGCATCATCCCGTTCCGGGGCTCGTGGGTCGAGTTCACGGTCGACATTCACGACGTGATCTACGTCCACATCGACAAGAAGAAAAAATTCCCGGCGACCGCGCTGCTGCGCGCCTTCGGGTACGGGACCAACGCCGACATCCTGAAGCTGTTCTACGCGGTGAAGGAGATCGACATCACGGGCAAGCTCGAGGGCCGTGCTCAAAAGCGTGAGGTCCTGGGGACGTTACTTGCTGCGGATGTCCCCGATCCCGAGAACAAGAAGGGCGAGCCGCTGGCGCGCGTGGGCGACGAGCTGGTGCTGGAGCGCTTCAACGCGTTCCGCCGCGCCGGCATCACGGCGGTGAAGGTGTTCGCCGGCTACACCTCGCTCGACCTGCGCGAGGACGCGCAGCCCACGACCACGCAGCAGACGCCGAGCAAGTATGTGCTCGCGTTCGACGTCGCCGATGCCGACGGGGAAGTCGTCGGCGAAGCGGGGCGCGAGCTCTCGGACACGCTGCGGAAGAAGCTGCTCAAGGCCGGCGTGACGAAAGTGGACGTCCTCCTGCCGCCGGGCCGGAGCGAGTCGCCGCTGATCAAGAACACGCTCGCCAAGGATCCGACGCACTCCGAAGCCGAGGCGCTGGCGCAGATCTACACGCTGCTCCGGCCGGGTGAGGCGCCGAATCTGGAGACGGCGCGCGAGGCACTGAAGCGGCTGTTCTTCCACCCCAAGCGCTACGACCTGGGGAAGGTCGGCCGCTACAAGATCAATCAGCGGCTCAAGGTCAACGTGGCGAAGGACAACACGGTCCTCACCGAGGACGACTTCGTCGCGATCATCCGCTACCTGATCGAGCTGTCGGAAGGCCGCGGCTACACCGACGACATCGACCACCTCGGCAACCGCCGGGTGCGCTCGGTCGGCGAGCTGATCGCCAACCAGTTCTCGGTCGGTCTGTCGCGGATGGCACGGCTGATCAAGGAGCGGATGAGCATCAACAACGATCCCGAGCGCATCACGCTCGACGATCTCGTCAATGCGCGCACCGTGAGCGCCGTCATCCAGGCGTTCTTCGGGAGCTCGCAGCTGTCGCAGTTCATGGATCAGACCAATCCGCTGGCGGAGCTGACGCACAAGCGCCGCCTCTCCGCGCTCGGACCGGGCGGCCTCACCCGCGAGCGCGCGGGCTTCGAAGTCCGCGACGTGCACTACAGCCAGTACGGCCGGATGTGCCCGATCGAGACGCCGGAAGGTCCGAACATCGGCTTGATCACGAGCCTGTCGTGCTACGCCCGCGTCAACGAGCTCGGCTTCATCGAGACCCCGTACCGCGTGGTGAAGGACGGCAAGGTCACCGACGAAACGCGCTGGTTGTCCGCTTCTGAAGAAGAGGATTACGCGGTGGCGCAGGCCAACGCGAAACTCACGCCCGACGGCCGCTTTGCCGACGAGCTGGTGCTGTGCCGCAAGCGGGACGACTACCCGCTGCTGCCGCCCAACAAGATCGACTTCATGGACGTGGCGCCCGAGCAGCTCGTGTCGATCGCCGCGGCCCTGATTCCGTTCCTGGAGCACGACGACGCGAACCGGGCCCTCATGGGCTCGAACATGCAGCGGCAGTCGGTGCCGCTCCTCTTCCCGCAGGCGCCGCTGGTAGGCACCGGGCTCGAGGAGAAGGTGGCGCGCGACTCCGGCGCCGTCGTGATCGCCCGCCGCGGCGGCGTGGTCACGCGCGTCACGGCCGATGAGATCATCATCGACTCGGGCGACGAGGATTCTCCCGAAGACGGGAACGGCGATCATCCGCTGGCGCGGCTGAAGCAGCACGACCGTTTCCGCCTGAAGAAGTTCTGGCGGACGAACCAGGACACCGCCATCAACCAGCGGCCGCTGGTGCACATGGGCCAGAAGGTGAAGGCGGGGCAGATCGTCGCAGACGGCGCGGGCACGGAGCGCGGCGATCTCGCGCTCGGTGCCAACGTCACCGTGGCGTTCATGCCGTGGTACGGCCACAACTTCGAAGACGCGATCGTGCTCTCCGAGCGCCTCGTGAAAGACGACGTGTATTCGTCGATCCATATCCAGGAGCTCGAGCTGCACGTCCGCGACACCAAGCGCGGCCGTGAGGAGATCACGCGCGAGATCCCGAACGTCGCCGAGGAGTCGCTGGTCGACCTCGACGAGCGGGGCATCGTGCGGATCGGCGCCCACGTGAAGGCGGGCGACATCCTGGTCGGCAAGATCACGCCCAAAGGCGAGACCGAGCTGTCGCCCGAAGAGAAGCTGCTCACCGCCATCTTCGGCGAGAAGGCGAAAGACGTGAAGGACTCGTCGCTGAAGGTGCCGCCGGGGATGGAAGGCGTCGTCATCGACGTCAAGATCTTCTCGCGCATCGAAGACCAGGTCGTGGAGAAGGACCGCGGCGAGCGCATCGGCGAAGTGCGCCGGCTCGAGGCGGAAGAAAAGGCCCGCATCTCCGAGGCGATGTTCGCCGAGCTGGCGGAGCTGCTTGCGAATCAGGAAGTCGGCTTGATGCTGAAGGCGGGCACGGTCGAAGAGTATCTGCCGGCCGGCACCAAGCTCTCCAGGCAGCAGCTGAGCGAGCTCAACTTCGCCGACGTCGATTTGAAGACGCTGCGCGTCGCCAACAAGTCGGTGAACGAAAAGGTCCGTGCGGTACTCGACGCCGCCAGCGCCGAGCGCGCCAAGATCGAGGAGAAGTCGGAAGACCAGATCGACAAGATCCTGCAGCCGGACGAGCTGCCGCCGGGCGTCATCCAGCTGGTGAAGGTCTACGTCGCCGAGAAGCGGAAGATCTCGGTGGGCGACAAGATGGCGGGACGCCACGGCAACAAGGGCATCATCGCGCGGATCGTGCCGGAGGAGGACATGCCGTTCCTCCCCAACGGAACGCCGGTGGACATCGTGCTCAACCCGCTGGGTGTGCCGAGCCGGATGAACGTCGGCCAGATCCTCGAGACGCACCTCGGCTGGGCGGCGAACCTGCTGGGCTTCGACGCCAAGACTCCCGTCTTCCAAGGCGCGGACGAGACGGAGATCGGCGTGCTGCTGCGCCTGGCCGGCTTGTCCTGGGCGGCGGACGCGCTGCGGCTGGATCAGCGGCCGCCGGCGCTCGATGACAAGCGCGTGCTGCAGATCGTGTCGGATCTGCGGAAGCTGCCGTCCACCAACGGCAGCCGGCCCGATATCGGCACAGCCGGTATCGAGCTGCTCGGCGGGCGCAGTGTCTCGGCCGAGACGCGCGAGCTGCACCATCAGATGGTCGACTTCCTCAAGTTCGCGGGGAAAGAGCTGGCGGAGCGTGAGCTTTCGCAGCACCGGATCGAGCAGGAAGTGCACGCGGCGAAACTCGAAGCAGCGGATGCCAGCAACCTGTCGGCTGCGGAGAGGGCCGCACTCAAGGCAGGAGCGAAGGAGATCGAGAAGGTCCTGGCGAAGGACAAGCCGGCCGATGTGCTCGAGGCGACGGGTCGTCCCGCACTCGCGGCGCTGTTCGGGGCGAAGTCCGAGGCCGACGTGGATGCCGCGGCGGACGAGCTGCTCGCAGCGGCGGGGTTGTCGCTGGTCGGCAAATGCCGGCTGCGAGACGGCCGCACGGGCGAGTTGTTCGAGTCCGAAGTCACGGTCGGCTCGATCTACATGATGAAGCTGTCGCACCTCGTGGACGACAAGATCCACGCCCGCTCCATCGGGCCGTACTCGCTGGTCACGCAGCAGCCGCTCGCCGGCAAGGCGCAGTTCGGCGGCCAGCGGTTCGGAGAAATGGAAGTGTGGGCGCTGGAAGCGTACGGCGCCGCGCACACGCTGCAGGAGATCCTGACCGTCAAGTCGGACGACGTGAACGGACGCAGCCGCGTGTACGAGGCGATCGTGAAGGGGCAGAACCTGCCGAAGCCCGGGATTCCCGAGTCCTTCAACGTGCTGGTGAAGGAGCTCCAGGCGCTCGGATTGAAGGTGACGCTCGGCACTACTGAAGACGTGGAGGAATAAGTGATCGATTTCCGAAGCGGCCACGAGCCGAAGAGCTCGAGCTTTGACTATATCCAGATCCGGATCGCCTCACCCGAGGAGATCCGGGGGCCCAAGGACTCCAAGGAGCGCGAGCGCCTGGAGCTCCAGGGGCAGCGCACGTGGTGGTCGTGGGGCGAAGTCACGAAGCCCGAGACGATCAACTACCGGTCGTTCAAGCCGGAACGGGATGGGCTCTTCTGCGAGCGCATCTTCGGGCCGGTCAAGGACTGGGAGTGCCACTGCGGGAAGTACAAGCGGATCCGCTATCGCGGCGTGATCTGCGATCGATGCGGCGTCGAGGTGACGCTGTCCAAGGTGCGGCGCGAGCGCATGGGCCACATCGAGCTCGCGGTGCCCGTGGCGCACATCTGGTTCTTCAAGACGCTGCCGTCGCCGATGGGCAACCTGCTCGACATGACGCTGCGCGATCTCGAGCGCGTCATCTACTACACGAATTACGTGGTGATCGAGCCGGGCGAGCAGGAAGTGCAGGAGCGCGAGCTGCTGGATGAGGATCGCTTCCTCGAGCTGCGCAACAAGGCGAAAACCGAAGGCGACACGGCATTCCGTGCCGACATCGGCGCGCCGGCGATCCGCTCGCTGCTGGAGCGGATCAACGTCGACAAGCTCGCCAACGAGTTGCGCGACACCGTCGCGAACGAGACGAGCCAGCATCGCAAGAAGCAGATGCTGAAGCGGCTCAAGATCGTGGACGCGATGCGCAACTCCAGCAACGCCGGCGAGCAGCGCAACGATCCGCGCTGGCTGATTCTCGACGTCGTGCCGGTGATTCCGCCCGACCTGCGGCCGCTGGTGCCGCTCGACGGCGGGCGCTTCGCCACGTCCGACTTGAACGATCTGTACCGGCGCGTGATCAACCGGAACAACCGGCTGCAGAAGCTGATCCTGCACCGCGCGCCGGAGGTCATTCTGCGCAACGAGAAGCGCATGCTGCAGGAAGCGGTGGACGCGCTGTTCGACAACGGCCGCCGCTCCAAGGCGATCCGGGGACGCGGCAAGCGGCCCCTCAAGTCGCTGTCCGACATGCTGAAGGGCAAGCAGGGCCGGTTCCGCCAGAACCTGCTCGGCAAGCGCGTGGACTACTCGGGCCGTTCGGTGATCGTCGTCGGACCAGAGTTGAAGCTGCATCAGTGCGGTCTGCCCAAGGCGATGGCGGTCGAGCTGTTCAAGCCTTTCATCATCCACAAGCTGGTGGAGAAGGGCATCGCCGAAACGGTGAAGCGCGCGAAGAAGATCGTGGAGAAGGAGTCACCGGAAGTGTACGAGATCCTCGAGGAGATCATCGAGGACCATCCGGTACTGCTGAACCGCGCGCCCACGCTGCACCGGCTGGGCATCCAGGCGTTCGAGCCCGTGCTCGTCGAGGGCAAGGCGATCCGGATTCACCCGCTCGTCTGCGCCGCGTTCAACGCCGACTTCGACGGTGACCAGATGGCCGTGCACGTGCCCCTGTCGTTCGAGGCACAGCTCGAATCGCGGCTGCTGATGATTTCGTCCAACAACATCCTGAAGCCGTCCGACGGCCGGCCGGTGGCGGAGCCCAGCCAGGACATGGTGCTGGGGTGTCACTTCCTCACCAAGGAGCCGGCGGACTTCGAGGCGCAGCTCAAGACGGCGCCGCGCATCGGCTCGATGGCGGAGCTCGAGATGGGGCTCGCCGTGAAGCGGCTCGAGCACCATTCGCCGGTGCACATGTGGCACGAGCGCCCGGAATTGCCCGGCCGCTGGGTCGCCACGACGGCGGGACGCGTGATCTTCAACAGCATCGTCCCGGTGGGATTGCTGCGCGATATGGGCTTCCAGAACAAGGTGATGCGGAAGAAGGATCTCTCCGAGCTGGTGTTCGAGAGCTATCGCCGCGCGGGGCTCACGTCGACGGTGCAGTTCCTGGACCAGCTGAAGGAGTTCGGGTTCCGCTACGCCACGATGGGCGGCGTCTCGATCGGCGTGGCCGACCTCGAGATTCCGGGCGAAAAGTCACCGCTGTTGCACGACGCCGAAGCGCGGGTCGAGCGGTTCCAGCGCGCGTATTCGACCGGCCAGATCACCTTCGGCGAGCGCTACAACAAGGTGATCGACGCCTGGACGCACGCGAACAACGACATCGCCGAGGCGATGGTCGCGACCATGAAGAAGTCGAAGGGCGGCTTCAACCCGGTGTTCATGATGTTCGACTCCGGCAGCCGCGGCTCGCGTGACCAGATCCGGCAGCTCGCCGGGATGCGCGGCCTGATGGCGAAGCCGCAGAAAAAGCTCACGGGCGGCATCGGCGAAATCATCGAGAGCCCGATCAAGTCGAACTTCCGCGAGGGGCTGTCGGTGCTCGAATACTTCATCTCGACGCACGGCGCGCGGAAGGGTCTCGCCGACACGGCGCTCAAGACGGCCGACGCGGGTTATCTGACGCGCCGGTTGGTCGACGTCGCGCAAGACGTGACCATTACCGAAGAGGATTGCGGCACGATCCTGGGCCTCGAGATGTCGGCGCTCAAGGAAGGCGAAGACATCATCGAGCCGTTGCGCGAGCGCATCGTCGGCTGCGTGGCACTCGAAGAGGTGATGGATCCACACGAGCTTGATGAAGACGGCCGGCCCAAGGTGCTGGTCGAAGCCGGCAAGCTCGTCATCGAGGAGACCTCGCAGGCCATCGAGGATGCGGGCATCGAGACGGTGAAGATCCGGTCGGTCCTGACGTGCGAGGCGAAGCGCGGCGTGTGCCGGATGTGCTACGGCCGCAACCTCGCCACGATGGACATGGTGGATCTCGGCGAGGCGGTCGGTATTCTGGCCGCGCAGTCGATCGGCGAGCCGGGCACGCAGCTGACCCTGCGGACCTTCCACATCGGCGGCACGGCGGCGCGTATCGCCGAGCAGACGGTGCGGAAGACGAAGGTCGAAGGCGTGATCGAGCATGGTGACCGGCTGACGTTCGTCGAGACGCCGGAAAAACAGCGCGTCGTCACGAGCTACGAGGGCGAGCTGATCCTCAAGGCGGCGCCGCACGGTGGCACGTCCGGCACGGCGGCCAGCAAGCTGGCCGTGCACTCGCGGTTCCAGGTGCCGCTCGGCGCCACGCTGATGGTCGACGACGGCCAGCAGGTGGCGAAAGACGGCATCCTGTTCACGTGGGATCCGTACACCAACCCGATCATGACGGACGTGGGGGGGCTGGTGCGGTTCGTCGACATCGTCGATGACGAGACGGTGCGCGAGGAGCTGGACGAAATCACCGGCCGGCGCCAGCGCGTCATCATCGAAGACCGGGAGAAGAAGCTCCACCCGCACATCGAGGTCGTCCAGAAGAAGGGCGACAAAGAGAAGCGGCTCCGCGACTTCGTGATTCCGGAAGGCGCGCAGCTGATGATCGAGGATGGCCAGGAAGTGTATGCGGGCCAGGTGCTCGCCAAGGTGTCGCGTGAGGCGTACAAGACGCGCGACATCACGGGCGGCCTGCCGCGCGTCGCCGAGCTGTTCGAGGCGCGCCGGCCGAAGGACCCCGCCACGATTTCCGAAGTGGACGGCGTGGTGCGGTTCGGCGAGATCAAGCGCGGCAAGCGCGAGATCTGGGTGCATCCGGAGGAAGGTGAGGCGCAGCTGTACGAGGTGCCCGCCGGCAAGCACTTGCGCGTGCACGAGGGCGACCGGGTGCGGGCGGGCGACCGTCTCACCGAAGGTCCGGTGAATCCGCACGACATTCTGCGGATCAAGGGTCCGCGCGCCGTGCAGGAGTATCTGTTGAACGAAGTGCAGGAGGTGTACCGGCTGCAGGGCGTGAAGATCAACGACAAGCACATCGGCGTGATCGTGCGCCAGATGCTGCAGAAGGTGAAAGTCGTCGAGCCGGGCGACACCGAGTTCCTGGAAGGCGAGAACGTGGACAAGCTGGTGTTCAGCGAGATCAACGAGCGCGCGGTCAAGAAGGGCGGCAAGCCTTCGACCCGCGAGCCGCTGCTGCTCGGCATCACGAAGGCGAGCTTGACGACGCAGTCGTTCATTTCGGCGGCGTCGTTCCAGGAAACCACCCGCGTGCTGACCGACGCGGCGATTCGTGGGGCCAAGGATGATCTGCTCGGGTTAAAGGAGAACATCATCATCGGGCATCTGATCCCGGCGGGTACCGGCATCTACCGGTATCACGACATCGAGATCGAGCCGCCGGAGGGCTTCACGCCTCCGACGCCGCCGGTCGAGGCAGCGTTGCCTGGTGCGGCGCCCGCGCCGAGTCCGTTCCCGGAGGAAGTGGAAGCGGAATAACGGACGGGCGGACGGATCTGACGGCTGGACTGCAAACGAAACAGCGCCCGGGATTTCTCCCGGGCGCTGTCTTTTGCAGACCTTCCGGCCCCTACGGAATCGGGTTGCCCGGGCAGCTCAGCGGAATGCCGCCGGGATTGCCGGCGCGTGCGCGCGAATCGCACTCCTGGTTCGGGAGCGGGATCACCTTCGCCACCGTAAAGCCGCCGCTGACGTCCTGCGGAAGTCCTCCGAGATCCGCGAGCCGGTTGAAGCGCCTGTGATCCACCCAACGCTGCCCCTCCTGATACAGCGAGAGCGTGCGTTGTAGCAACAGCTCGCTCACGAATTCCGAATCGACCGCGGGCGTGGGATGCCGCACGGACGGCGTCGCGCCTCCGGATGCGGTTCGTACCGCGGCCAGGTCCGTGTTTGCCGCAGCGGTCTGAGTGGTAAACCACTCGGCCTCTGCGCGGAGGAGCACCAGCTCCTCGTTCCGAATGATCGGGATCGGGGTAGTGGTCGACGTGTACGTGCACGGCTGGTGGTCCGACGCCACGCCTGCTTCGGAGCGTGGATCGTTGGGCTGCCCACACGTTGCAACGGCCAACTTACGAATGTAGCGGCTGTCCGCCGTCACGCCGGGGAGGGAGTCGATGCTCGGGTGGACGAACAAGTCACTCCCAAGCGACCCCGCGAGTGAAGCGTTGTTCGAGAAGTCACCCGCGGCCGACGCATAGACCGAGTACACGCCCGCACTGAGATTCCCCGCTGTGGGCGCCGCGATCCACGTGCCGGTGAGCGCCGTGAGTGCGGTCGTATAGCACGGTGCTCCGCAACCAAGGGATCCGCGCTTCGTCTCGACGCGGGCCTTGATCGCCCGGTTGAACTGACGGAATCCCGTTGGTGTTGCGGCACTCGTCGCGAGGCCGGACGAGAAGCCCGTATACATCGGGAAGTAGAACGCGCTCATGGTGTCCGCGGTGAGATGGACCAGGGCAGAATCGAGCTCGGCCGAGATCCATTTGTAGACGGAGTCTTCGCTGACGATTGGGTGGATCGCGATCGGGTCAGGCGACATATCCACGACCGCGCCGATCGAGCCGCGGGCCTCGATCGCGTGCAGCAGGTCGAGCGCGATGAATGTTTGCAGAACTCCCCTGGCTCCTTCCTTCTCTTCCGCGAGCAGGGCGGTGGGCAGCCCCCGCACCGTGGTCGTGGGGACGGAATCGATGAACTGCAGCGCCGCATAGGCATTGCGGTAATTGCCGTACCGGCCAGCCCACTGCGTCCCCACGTCGAAGGCGTTATTCTGCCTCCAATCGCGCAGCGGACCGGTGATGAATCGGCCGTCGGTGATGAACATGTAATACGTCTCGCGCCCGAAACTGCCGAGCGCGCGGATCTGGTCCGTGCGGTTGACCCGGTACGTGGCCATCACCCCAACCACCATGCGCGAGCTGCCCGCACGGGGGTTCGCCTTCGCCCCCGCCGGCGTGGGGCTGTTGGGGTTGGTCAGGTCCAGTTTACAGCCAGCCGCGGTGACGACGACCGCCGTCACCAGGCTTGCGAGAATGCGTTTCATGGTCAGTAGCCTCTCGAGGACGTTAGGTTGAGATCCGTTCGTGTCGGGTCGCATGGTTACCACCCTACGTCCACGGATAGATAGAACTGGCGATTCGACGGGAACGGCGCCAGGTCGATGAACCGATTGAGGTTCGTCGCCCCGAAGTTGTTGAACTCCGGATCGAAGCTCCAGTAATCCGTCAGCTTGAAGAGATTCCGGCCCTGCAGCGTGACCCGCAACGTCCGTGCTCTGAGCGATCGCGCCACGCGTTCCGGCGCTTCATAGCTCAGCGACACGTCGCGCAGCGTCAGGTTGGTCCCATTCTCCACATAGGCACGAACATCCCCGCCGCCGGCCCAGGAGTTGTACCGGAACGACCCGGCGGTGTAGGGCAGGCTGTCTCCCTGCGGTGTCTCATACTTCGCGGGAATGTTGGAGATATCCCATCCCGCTCCAAAGTCCTTGCTGGTAATCGGCTTGTCGTAGTCGCGTGCCGTTCCGCCCTCGTCCCACAAGCTCCGCGTCATGTCGGCAACCTGACCGCCCTTGCGCCAATCAAGCGTGAAGGCCACCGTGGCGCGCTTATACCGGAACGAGCCCGAGAACCCCATCGTGAAGTCGGGGTTGAAGTCCCAGGCCACCGTATCACGCCCGCCGGCAACCAAGCCCGGATTGGTGACGAACGTGCCAATCGGGAGCACGTTCCCGTTCGCGTCGACCGGGACGTTGCCCCAGATCCACGTCGTCTTGCCGCCCGGGCTGATGAAGTTGCGGCCGTACGCGGCGCCGAAGGAGCCGGGTGCCGGGAAGCGCGCAACCGATGACGGGAGCTTCTGAATGTCCTGCTTGTTCTTGGTGAACGTGGCCCGGAGATTCAGGTCCATGTCCGCGCGCTGCAGCAGGATTGCGCTCAGCGCGGCCTCGACACCTGCTGTCCGCAGCTCACCGCCGTTGATGATCCGGTTTGTCAGACCTCCCGATGGAGGGGTCGCGGGCTGAAGCAGCAGGTCCGTGATCTTCCGATGGTAGTACGTGCCCTCGAACTGCATGCGCCGATTGAGGAACGTGACATCGGTACCGGCTTCCAGCTCGTTCAGCGTCTCGGGCTTGATGCCGGCGTTTCCGAGGATCGCCGCCTGAGTCAGGCTCGCATTCCCGCCGATGTTGGTTCCCGCCGCCAGCACGACATCGCGGTCGGCATACCGCGGGCGGTTGCCCGTGCGCGCGATGCCGCCCCGTACTTTCACCTCGTTGAAGAAGTTGCCGAGGTCGGTGAACCGGTAGGAGCCCGATGCGCGGGGATAGATGTTGTGCTTGGCCCGGTCGCCATTGGCGCTTGAGCGGTCGGCCCGAACGCCGGCGACGATCGCCAACTTTTGATCGAGTGCCAGGATCTGCTCGTTGGCAAAGAGCGCATCGTCCCGGAAGTTGTTGAGGACGTCCGAGCCGTCGAGCGACGTTCCGCTGTTCGACGTCTCGATGCCGGGGATAATGCCACGGGCCCGGGTCCGAATCACACGCAGGTACTGCGTCTCGAAGTCGTACCCCGCGGTGGTGGTCAGCGACACGGAGCTCGTCGGCTGAAATGACCAATTCGCATCGAAGCGGACATTGTAATTGAAGATGTTGCCTTCCGACCGGACCGCGCGGCCAGAAAAGCCGTCGGTGGCGCGCGGGTTCTCGTACTGCAGGAACGGCGGCGAGAACACATCGCCCGAGACTTGCGCGCGATCGAAGCCCCCCGACGCCTGGAGCGACACCTGGTGACGCTCGTTGCTCACCGCGGACCATGACGTCATGAGATTGCCGATCTGGCGAAACGTCAGCTCGTTGAGGCGTAAATACTTGAACGTTTCGAACGGATTCGACACGGTATTACCGCCGCCGTTGAACGGATTCCGCACATACAAGCCCGTGGCGTCGAGCGAGTCGAGATTGATCACGGCGGGCGTGTACGCAAAGCAGTAGATCGGCGACGTGCAGGTGTTGTCGTTGTTCGAAAGACCGCGGTTGTCGCTGTTGCGCGTAATGTTCAGCCCGACATTGACCTTGATTTTCCCGTTGACGAGGGACTGGTCGATGTTCGTGCGCAAAGCGGTGAGTCGCGCGTTCGTGTTCTGCGCCGTTCCGTTCTCGTTGCGCGACGTCACGTTGATGAAGTACTGGGTGTTCTGCGTGCCGCCGTTGAGGTTCCCCGTGACTTCATAAGCCGGCGAACGATTGTCGTAGAACTCCTGCTGATAGTCGTGCGTCCGCCCGATCACCCCGGTGGGGAACAACTGTGCCAGCACGGTGCTGTCGGCACGGCCGTAGGCATTGCCGTAGGGGAGTGTCCGGACCTGGGCGACCGACGTGAAGGTCCGCGTGCCGAGCAAGCGATACGGGACGCTCTCCCCAAGACGGCCGGTCATGTTGAACTGCGGTGCGCCACCTATGGCGGTGCCGCGCTTCGTCTTGATGACGACGACGCCATTCGTTGCGCGAGAGCCGTACATGGCGCTGGCGGCTGCCGATTTGATGATTTCGACCGATTCGATTTCCTGCGGGTTCAAGTCGGCAACGCGATTGACGAGGGCGTCCTGGCTACTCCCGATGCCCGCGGGCGTCGTGCGGCCGGCAGCACCGGTAATCGAGTTGGCGCCGTCAGAGATCGCATCGTTCGAAATGATGACGCCGTCCACCACGAAGAGTGGCTGGCCCGCGCCGAGAATCGAGGTGACGCCGCGGATCTGAATCTGCGCGCCGCCACCCGGCGCGCCGCTGTTCATCGAGATCATCGCGCCCGGGACTTTCCCTTGGAGCGCCTGCTCGAGCGCGGCCGCGGGAGCGCGGTTCAATTCCTCAGTGCCGACTTGCACAGGCGCCGTGGTGGCGTTCCGGCGCTCGAGGGTCGTCGACTGGCCGGTTACCACGACCGCCTCGAGCTTGAACGGGTCCTCTTCGAGGGCCACGGTCACCGAGGACTGCGATGCGGGCACCGCGACTTCCTTGCGCTGGAACCCGATCGCGCGAACGAGAAGTCTGGCGTCACCGGGGCCGACGTTGATCTTGAAACTGCCGTCCCCTGCGGTCTGAGCCACGCCCTGGCCGCCGACTTCGACGACCGTTGCTCCGACGACAGGGACGTCACCCAGCGTACGGGTGATTCGTCCCGTGACCTCGCGCGCCTGCGCGTGCGCCACCATGGGCGCCACGGCGAGCGCCAAGCACAGGACTGTCGCAAACGAGAAGACTCTGCGCATGCTTGGCCTGCCTTTCATGGCTGGATGCTGCGGTCGAACCGCTGTGCTGACACGAAAACATGGAGGCCGTTCTGGACCCCCACAACCACACCTGTTCTTCATTGAGACGCCCCGGTTTTCGGCACCCCACGCTTGGTCCACACCAGAATCACTCCGCAAGCGCCATCACGACGCTGATACTGGGGCGGCGCGCTAAACACGTTCGAGTACACTTCAATGGCCAGGATCTCCGCCGGAACGATAGGAACGGATGGTGTCTGGGTCGGGGGCAGCCGGAAGCCCACCCCGTCAATGAAGTACAGGGGTGGACAGTAATTCCCGAGTGTCGGATTCCAGATCTGTCCCTCGCCGCGTTGTAACTCGATCAAGAACCCCGATCCGTTCGGCCGCAGCTTGACCCCCGGCACCATCCGGAACACTTCCTCGAAACGCGATGCGCCACTGCGGCGAATGTCGGTCGTATCGAGGAAATGACCAAGCGCCGTCAGCTTGCGTTGCACGTATCCGACGCGAGCGAGATAGGGCTCGTATTTCCCTTCCACGCTCACCGGAGCGAGCACGGCGACCGAATCTCCGATTACGATTTCGACTTGCTGCACGGAGCCGGGACGTACGCTGGTCATCGTGTGGCCGGGCATGTAGCCCATGGCGTGGGCCTCGAGAATGCCCGAGCCCGCCATAACGCCCTCCAGGTTAAAACGTCCGAACTCATCGGTCCGGGCCGTGGCGTCGGTCCCCAGTGCCGCGACGGTGGCTCCGGGAACCAGTGATCCGATGCGCGTCCGGACGACACCTTCTATGGTGCCGGTGTCCGATTGCGCCGCGAGCTGGAGATCCGCACGCGCGAACGGGCGCCCCGCGAGATCGACCATGACCATTCCCGCCGCTCCGGCGTTCGATCGCCCTCTGACGACCAATGCGACGTCGGTCGGAAGGCCGCAGAGCAGCACATGGCCTGAACTGTCGGACTTCGCCTGCACGGAGCGCGGTGCGCCGCGGACCCAGCCCTCACTGACGTCGTAGGTCGTCCAATGCACCGTGACGGTGGCGGCGGCGATCGGCTTCCCGCTGGCGGCGTTGCGAATCATCCCGACAATACTTCCCGTCTGGCGCAGCGGATCGCGGCGACACAACAGTCGATGCGCTTGCTCGGGACTCGGCGTTGCGAGCTTCACGTTCGTGCTGCTGTCGGATGCGACGTCGACCATCACCGGCGGAACGAACACGCCCGCAGAATCGAGCATCGGATGATAGAACGTCAACCGGTATCGACCGGGTGGGACTGCGCCGAGCACGAAGTTGCCGGCGGCATCGCTGCGCGCCATGCGGTTCGTGCTCTCGATCCAGACCTCCGCGCCATCGAGCGGCCTCCCCGTGATCAGACTGTCGAACACCACGCCGCGCAGGATGCCGGGAGGGGTCTGGCTTTGCGCCGCAATCGCAGGCGCAGCCACTGCCAAGCTGAAGCTGCCGATGAGGATCAAACGCATCGTCCCAGACAATCCTACCGCTCGGGACAAAACGTCTCAAGCGGTAGATAGCCGGCCTGCAGGGGGTTGACCTAACTCAAACAATACGCTTAGTTTCGCGGGCTTCGGAGCAGCTTTTTTAAGATTCATCTGCGAGGGGTATTTGCCGACCATCAACCAGCTCGTCCGGCACGGCCGCCGCGACGTGGAGAAGAAAGAAAAGGCGCCGCACCTGCGTGGCAACCCGCAAAAGCGGGGCGTGTGCACGCGCGTGTACACCACGACGCCGAAGAAACCGAACTCCGCGCTGCGCAAAGTCGCCCGCGTTCGTCTGACGAATGGCTTTGAAGTCACGGCATACATCCCCGGTGAAGGGCATAACCTGCAGGAGCACTCGATTGTGATGATCCGCGGCGGCCGCGTGAAGGACTTGCCGGGCGTCCGCTATCACATCATCCGCGGCACGCTGGACGCCGCGGGCGTGAACGAGCGCAAGCAGTCGCGCTCCAAGTACGGCGCCAAGCGTCCCAAGGAGGCCGGGAAGTGAGCCGTCGCAAGTCCTCGATCAAGCGCCCGGTGCCGGCCGATCCGCGCTACGATAGCCAGACGGTTTCGAAGTTCTTGAACAACCTGATGGTGTGCGGCAAGAAGTCGCTGTCGGAGCGGATCTTCTATCAGGCGATGGACATGATCGAGCAACGCACGGGGCAACCCGGCGTGAACGTGTTCAAGCAGGCGCTGTCGAACGTCAAACCGGCGCTGGAAGTGAAATCCCGGCGCGTCGGCGGCGCGACGTATCAGGTGCCGGTAGAAGTGCGGCCTGAGCGGCGCACGGCGCTGGGCATGCGCTGGATCATACAGTACAGCCGCGCGCGCAAAGAGAAGACGATGGCCGAGCGCCTCGCCGCCGAGCTGATCCTGGCGTCGAAGGGCGAAGGCGAGACGATAAAGAAGAAGGAAGACACGCACCGGATGGCGGAAGCCAATAGGGCTTTCGCGCATTACCGGTGGTAGGCTGAATGTACGGGCGCAGCATGCTGCGCCCCTACTGAACCTTAAACAGACAATCTCGGGACCCTGCCTTAAGGGATCCTGCGTCGAGGAGGCGGAAAGCCTCCCGATGACAGCGGAGCGAGACCGGCCCACTCGATGGGCGTCCTGGTCGCCCCGCGTTTTTGCTGAATAAAGGAAAGCAATGCCACGTACGACAGCGCTCGACAAGATTCGGAACATCGGCATCATGGCCCACATCGATGCCGGGAAAACGACTACGACCGAGCGTATCCTCTATTACACGGGCCGCACCTACAAGCTGGGTGAGGTGCACGAAGGTACGGCCACGATGGACTGGATGGAGCAGGAGCAGGAGCGCGGCATCACGATTACCTCCGCCGCGACGACGGCCTTCTGGACCCGCCTCAATCAGCAGTACCGCATCAACATCATCGACACCCCCGGACACGTGGACTTCACCGTCGAAGTCGAGCGGAGCTTGCGTGTCCTCGACGGCGCTGTGACCGTGCTGGATGCGGTTGGCGGCGTCGAGCCGCAGACCGAGACGGTGTGGCGCCAGGCGGACCGCTACGGCGTGCCGCGGATCATCTTCGTCAACAAGATGGACCGCGTCGGCGCCGACTTCGACATGTGCCTCAAGATGGTCCGCGAGCGCCTCGGCACGAAGGCGGTGCCGATCCAAGTGCCGCTCGGCTCGGGCGAGCTGTTTACGGGACTCATCGATCTGGTGCGCGAAATCGAGATCGTCTACGACGATGAGACGATGGGCAAGAAGTATGTCGAAGGCCCGGTCCCCGCGGCGATGAAAGAGCAAGTCGCAAAGCTGCGACACGAAATGATCGAAGCCTGTGTCGAGTCCGACGACGCCATCCTGCACAAGTATCTCGAAGACCACAAGCTGACTGAAGAAGAAATCCGCACCGTCATCCGCAAAGCCACCGTCACCGGCACGATCGTCCCGGTGATCTGCGGCGCGGCCTTCAAGAACAAGGGTGTCCAGGCGCTGCTCGACGCCGTCGTCGATTACCTGCCGTCCCCCGTCGACATCCCGCCGATCAAGGGTCATCTGCCGCATCACGACGCCACGCACGCCCAGCGCCCCGCGTCCGATGACGCGCCGTTCGCCGCGCTCGCGTTCAAGATCATGACCGATCCGTACGTCGGGAAACTGACGTTCTTCCGCGTGTACAGTGGTGTCCTCGCCGCTGGCTCCTACGTCTACAACAGCAGCAAAGACCGCAGGGAGCGCATCGGCCGCCTGCTGCAGATGCACGCCAACAAGCGCGAGGAGATCGAGGACGTGCGCGCCGGGGACATCGCCGCCGCGATCGGGCTCAAGGAAACGCGCACCGGCGATACGCTGTGCGACGAAGCGCATCCGATCATTCTCGAGGCGATGCGCTTCCCGAACCCCGTCATCTCGGTCGCCATCGAGCCGAAAACCAAGGCCGACCAGGACAAGCTGGGCATCGCGCTGGCGAAGCTATCCGAGGAAGATCCGACGTTCCGCGTCCACACCGACGCCGAGACGGCCCAGACGATCATCAGCGGCATGGGCGAGCTGCATCTCGAGATCATCGTCGAGCGCATGCGGCGGGAGTTCAAGGTCGACGCCAACGTGGGCCGCCCCCAGGTGGCGTACCGCGAAACGGTCCGCAAACGCGTCGAATACGTCGAAGGCAAGTTCATCCGCCAGTCGGGCGGCCGCGGCCAGTACGGCCACGTCGTGATCCATCTGGAGCCGGGCGAAGCCGGCACCGGGTTCGTGTTCGAGGACAACATCGTCGGTGGGTCGATCCCGAAGGAATACATCGGCCCGGTCGAGCAAGGCGTGAAAGAGGCGTTGGAGAACGGCGTGCTCGCGGGCTATCCGATGGTGGACGTGAAGGTCGAGCTGGTGGACGGCTCGTTCCACGACGTCGATTCGAGCGAAATGGCGTTCAAGATCGCCGGCTCGATGGCGGTAAAGGAAGCCGCGCGCCAGGCGCATCCGATTCTGCTGGAGCCGATCATGGACGTTGAAGTCGTGACGCCGTCGGACTACATGGGCGACGTCATCGGCGACTTGTCGGCCCGGCGTGGCAAGATCGGCGGCATGACGCAGCGCGCCGACGCGCATATCGTTGCGGCGAGCGTGCCGCTGTCAGAGATGTTCGGGTACTCGACGACGCTCCGGTCCATGAGCCAGGGCCGTGCGATTTACTCGATGGAATTCAGTCACTATCAGGAAGTGCCGAAGGCGAAGGCCGAGGAAATCGTTTCGAAAGTGAAGGGTTAGGCAATGGCCAAAGCAAAATTCGAACGCAACAAGCCCCACGTGAACGTCGGCACGATCGGACACGTGGACCACGGCAAGACGACTTTGACCGCGGCTTTGACCAAGGTCTCGGCGGACAAGGGACTGGGCACGTACGTCCCGTACGACCAGGTCGCCAAAGCCTCCGAATCGCAGGGCCGCCGCGACGCGACCAAGATTCTGACGATCGCGACGAGCCACGTGGAGTACTCGACCACCGCGCGGCATTACGCGCACGTCGACTGCCCGGGGCACGCCGACTATGTGAAGAACATGATCACGGGCGCCGCGCAGATGGACGGGGCCATTCTCGTCGTCTCGGCCGTCGATGGCCCGATGCCGCAGACGCGCGAGCACATTCTGCTGGCGCGGCAAGTGAACGTGCCGGCGATCGTCGTCTTCCTCAATAAGTGCGACCTGGTGGATGATCCCGAGCTGCTCGACCTCGTCGAGCTCGAGGTGCGGGAGCTGCTCTCGAAGTACCAGTTCCCGGGCGATGACACGCCGGTCATTCGCGGGTCGGCGCTCAAGGCGATCGAAGGCGACAAGCAGTGGGTCGCCAAGATCGACGAGCTCCTGGCCGCGCTGGACAAGTCGATCCCCGTGCCCAAGCGCGAAGTCGACAAGCCGTTCCAGATGCCGGTCGAAGACGTCTTCTCGATCACCGGCCGCGGCACCGTGGCCACCGGGCGCATCGACAAGGGCAAGATCAAGGTCGGCGAGGAAGTCGAGATGGTGGGCTTCGGGACCGACAAGAAGACCGTCGTCACCGGCGTCGAGATGTTCCGCAAGCTGCTCGACGATGGACAGGCAGGCGACAACGTCGGGTTGCTGCTGCGCGGGGTGGAAAAGCACGAGGTGGAGCGGGGGATGGTGCTCGCGAAGCCGGGCTCGATCAAGCCGCACACGCAGTTCGAGTCTGAAGTCTACGTCCTGACAAAAGAGGAAGGCGGACGACATACGCCCTTCTTCAAGGGCTACCGGCCGCAGTTCTACTTCCGCACGACGGACGTGACGGGATCGGTCGAGCTGCCGGCGGGAGTCGAGATGGTGATGCCGGGCGACAACACGAAGATGGCGATCGAGCTGATCACGCCGATCGCGATGGAAGCGCAGCTGCGGTTTGCGATCCGTGAGGGTGGGAGAACGGTTGGCGCGGGTGTGGTTACGAAGATCCTGAAATAACGAGGCACGAATGGCCAGCAAAATTCGGATTCGCTTAAAGGCATTCGATCACGCGCTGATCGATCAAGCTGCCGCGGACATCGTCCGGACGGCCGAGAAGACCGGCGCGCAGGTTTCCGGCCCGATCCCGTTGCCCACGAAACGGCAGCTGTGGACGGTGCTGCGGAGCCCGCACATCGACAAGAAGAGCCGCGAGCAGTTCGAGCTCAAGACACACAAGCGGCTGATCGACATCCTCGATTCGCGGTCGCAGACGGTGGACGCGCTGACAAAGCTGGATTTGCCGGCCGGTGTGGACGTGGAGATTAAGGTCGAATAGGAAACGTGATGTAGGGGCGCAGCATGCTGCGCCCCTACCAAACACGCATAGCGACAGGGTCATTATGAATGGGTTGATCGGACGAAAATTGGGGATGACCAGGGTGTTCGACGCCGCCGGCACGCACGTGCCGGTCACGGTGATCGAGGCCGGGCCGTGCCCCGTCATCTCCGTTGCCGAAGGGCGGGCGGAGCTGGGGTTCGGCGCCAAGAAACCCAAGCGGACGCCGAAGGCGCTCGCCGGCCACGTCAAGAAGGCCGGGATCGAGACGGCGCCGCGCATCATCCGTCGCTTCGATGTCACGGGTGAAGCGCCCGCCGCGGGCACCGCCGTCACGGTAGCCATTTTCGCCGAAGGCGATCGTGTGAAGGTACGCGGCGTGTCGAAAGGCCGCGGCTTTCAGGGCGTCGTGCACCGCCATCACTTCCACGGCGGCCCCGAGACCCACGGCAACACGCGGCACCGCAAGCCGGGCTCGATCGCGCCGGGCACCGACCCGTCGCGCATCATCAAGGGCAAGCGCATGCCCGGGCACATGGGCGCGCGCAACTTTACCGAGATCGGCCTGCGCGTCGTGAGGATCGACGCCGAGCGCAATCTCCTGTTCGTGCGCGGCTCGGTGCCGGGACCGATGAACGGTCTGGTCACGGTCCGCAAGCAGGGAGGCCCGAGCCGCCATGATTGAGGCTCCGCACTACTCCGCGGCCGGCGCCAGCAAGAAGGCGGTCGCGCTGCCCGAAGCGCTGTTCGACGGCACGGTGAACCAGGACGTCCTGCACCGCGCGGTCATCACATTCCTGTCCAACCAGCGGCAGGGCACGAGCAACACGTTGACCCGCAGCGAGGTGTCAGGCGGCAATCAGAAGCCGTGGCGCCAGAAGGGCACCGGCCGGGCGCGGCAGGGTTCGACGCGCGCCCCGCATTGGCGGCATGGCGGCATCGCGCACGGCCCGCATCCGCGCAGCTACCGCCTCGGCATCCCGAAGAAGATGCGGCAGCTGGCCAAGAAGTCGGCGCTCAACGCGCGCGCGCGGGAAGGCTCACTCGTCGTCGTCGACGCACTCGAGTACGAGAAACCGAAGACGAAAGACTTAGCGGCATTATTGGGCAAACTGGGTGGAAAAGAGAAAAAAGTCTTGGTGCTCACGGCCAGCGACGCGCACAACGTCTACCTGTCGGGCCGCAACATCCCCGACGTGCAGGTGATGCGCTTCGCCGACGCGACGGCGTACGAGATCCTGTGGGCGCAGACGGTGGTCGTAGAGATCGGCGCGCTGGAACAGGGATCAGGGGTGGGGACTGGGGCCAAGCAGGAATCGACGGAGGCCAGCGATGCCTGAGCTGCACGATCTGATCGTCCGGCCGGTGGTCACGGAGAAGTCGTCCGCGGCCTACGGCGCGCGCAAGGAGTACGCGTTCCGCGTCCACTCCGAAGCGACCAAGCCGCAGATCAAGGCGGCCATTGAAACGCTGTTCAAGGTGTCGGTCACCGGCGTCCGCACGATGATCATGCGGGCCAAGCGGCGCACGTACGGCCGCTACGCCGGCCGCCGGCCGTCCTGGAAGAAGGCAATCGTCACCCTCAAAGAGGGCGACGCTATTGAGGTGTTCGAGGGCTAAATGGGCATCCGACAGTTTCGGCCGATGACGCCGGCCACGCGGTTTCGCTCGGTCTCCGACTTCTCCGAAATTACCAAGACGGAGCCGGAGAAGACGTTGCTCGAGCCGCTGCGGCGGACCGGTGGGCGCAACAATAAGGGCCACATCACGAGCCGGTATATGAGCGGCGGCCACAAGCGGCAGTACCGGCGCATCGATTTCCGGCGCGACAAGTTTGCGATTCCGGCGCGCGTGGCCGCGGTGGAATACGACCCGAACCGCACGGCGCGCATCGCGCTACTGCACTTCGCGGACGGCGAGAAGCGCTACATCCTGGCGCCGAAGGGCCTGAACGTCGGTGACACCGTCGTGTCCGGTCCGGGCTCGGACATCCGCATCGGCAACGCGATGCCGCTGTTCGAGATTCCGCTGGGCACCGCGGTGCACAACGTCGAGCTGAAGATCGGCCGCGGCGGCCAGCTGTGCCGCGGCGCCGGGACCAGCGCGCAGGTCGTCGCGAAAGAGGGCAATTACGTCACGCTCCGGCTCCGCTCGACCGAAATGCGGATGGTGCGCGGCGAGTGTCTTGCGACGATCGGCGAAGTCGGCAACGCCGAGCACGAGCTGTTGTCGATCGGCAAGGCGGGGAAGTCGCGCTGGCTGGGCCGCAGCCCCCGCGTCCGCGGCGTGGCGATGAACCCCGTCGATCACCCGCTTGGCGGTGGCGAAGGCAAGAGCTCGGGTGGCCGGCCGCCCACGAATCCGTGGGGCAAGGTCGAGGGCAAGAAGACGCGGCACAAGAAGAAGCATTCGACGAAACTCATCGTGCGCGGCCGCAAGCGCGGGAAGGCGACGACGTAATGGGACGCAGCGTCAAGAAGGGCCCGTATGTCGAAGAATCACTGATGGTGAAGATCCGGGCCCTGAACGAGCGCAACGAGAAGAAAGTGTTCAAGACGTGGTCGCGCCGCAGCACGATCACGCCCGACTTCGTGGGCCACACCCTCGCGGTGCACAACGGGAACAAGTTCATCCCGGTCTACATCACCGAGAACATGGTGGGCCACAAGCTGGGCGAGTTCGCCGCGACGCGGCTGTTCCGCGGCCACGGCGCCAAGGGCTCGGCGGCGGAGCGTGAGGCCGAGGCGGCGGCGGCTGAAGCCGGTGCCGAGGGCGGCGCCGAGAAGAAGAAGGAGTAGGCGATGGAAGCTCGAGCGATTCAACGCGGCGTGCGGCAGTCGGCGCGCAAGATGCGCCTTGTGATCGATTTGATCCGCGGCCACGCGGTTCCGGAAGCCGACGCGATCCTGCGTTTTTCCAAGAAGCGGGCGGCGCGGCAGATCCATAAGGTCCTGAAGTCGGCGGTTGCGAATGCCCAACAGGCGGCACAGCGGCAGAACACGCCGTTCGATGCCGACGCGCTGCGCGTCAGCTACGCCGTGGTGAACGAAGGCCAGACGCTGAAGCGGTTCACGGCGGCGGCCATGGGCCGCGGCACGCCGATCCTGAAGCGCACGAGTCACGTGGAGATCCGTGTGGCGGGTGTCGAGGCTCCGGTCGCGCCGGCGCCGGCGGCAAAGCCGGCAGCCGTGAAGGCAGAGGCGAAAGCCGAGAAGAAGCCGCGTGCCAAGGCAAAAAAGAAAGCGCCAGCGAAGAAAAAGAAGTCGACCAAGAAAGCGAGTAGATAGTGGGACAGAAAACACATCCGTACGGCTTCCGGCTGGGCATCGTCAAACAGTGGCGCTCCCGGTATTTCGCGCGCCACAACTTCCCGGAGCTGCTCAAGGAAGACGAGCTGATCCGGAAGTACCTGAAGACGCGTCTGAGCCACGCCGCCATCGCCGACGTGCACATCGAGCGCAAGCCGGGCAAAGTGACCGTCACGGTGCATACCGGCCGTCCCGGTGTCGTGATCGGCAAGCGCGGCGCGGAAGTGGACAAGCTGCGTGACGAGCTCGCGCAGCTGACCGGGAAAGAAGTCGGGATCAACGTCGAGGAGATCAAGCGTCCCGAGCTCGACGCGCAGCTGGTGGGTGACAGCGTGGCGCATCAGCTGACGCAGCGCATCTCGTTCCGCCGCGCGATGAAGCGCGCGGTGCAGAGCGCAATGCGGATGGGCGCGCAGGGGATCAAGATCAAGACGGCGGGCCGGCTGGGCGGCGCGGAAATCGCGCGCACCGAAGGCTATCACGAGGGGCGCGTGCCGCTGCACACGCTGCGCGCGGACATCGACTATGCGACCTCGACGGCGAAGACGACGTTCGGCACGATTGGCGTGAAGGTCTGGATCTTCAAGGGCGAGCGGACCGAGGATCTCCACGGCCGCACCTATTCCACGGGCGTCTAGACCATGCTTGCACCGAAGCGCGTCAAGTATCGCAAGCGGTTCAAGGGCCGCACCAACGGGATGGCCACGCGCGGCAACACCGTCGCGTTCGGCCATTACGGGCTGATGTCGCTCGAGCCCGGCTGGGTCACGAACCGGCAGATCGAGGCCGCGCGCGTCGCGCTCACGCGCGAGATGAAGCGCGGCGGCAAGGTGTGGATCCGGCTGTTCCCCGACAAGCCGATCACCAAGAAGCCCGCCGAAACGCGGATGGGAAAAGGCAAGGGGAATCCGGAAGGCTGGGTGGCGGTGGTGAAGCCGGGACGGATCATGTTCGAGCTCGAGGGCATCGAGGAAGCGTCGGCCCGCGCCGCCCTGGCGCTCGCGTCCGCCAAGCTCCCCGTGCGCTCGAAGTTCGTGAAGCGGGAGGAGCGGTAGGATGCCGGCGAAACGGGAAAACCGGTCCGAGGGGCTGCGCGAGCTCAAGACCGACGAGCTGGCCCAGAAACTGGTGGTGCTGACCGAGGAGAAGTTCCGGCTCGAGTTCCGCCGGGCGACGGAGTCGCTCACGAATCCGCTGCAGCTGCGGACGATTCGCCGCGACATCGCACGGATCAAGACCATTTTGAAGGAAAGGGCGTCGGCATGACGGAGCGCGGCCGCAGGAAGGTTCGTACGGGAACCGTCGTCAGCGACAAGATGCAGAAGACGGTCACGGTCTCGATGATCCGTCGTTTCGCCCACGGCTTTTACGGCAAGCAGATCACCCGGACCAAGACGGTGGCGGCGCACGACGACCACGGCGCCAAGCTGGGCGACACCGTGCGCATCGTGGAGACGCGGCCCTTGTCGAAACGGAAGCGCTGGCGGGTTGTCGAGATCATCGAGAAGGCGAAATAGCCATGGTGCAGCAAGAATCGCAGGTCAAGATCGCGGACAACTCCGGCGCGCGCCGCGCGCTGGTGATCCGCGTGCTGGGCGGGTCCAAGCGCCGCTACGCGGGACTCGGCGACGTCGTCGTGGTCACGATCAAAGACGCCATCCCGACCGGCCAGGTGAAAAAGGGCGAGGTGGTCAAGGCGGTGATCGTGCGGACGGCCAAGGAGACCAAGCGCAAGGACGGCTCCTACATCCGCTTCGACGAAAACGCGGCGGTGTTGATCAACGACGAAGGCGAGCCGCGCGCCACCCGCATTTTCGGCCCCGTGGGGCGCGAGCTGCGCGAGAAGAAGTTCATGAAGATCGTGTCGCTGGCGCCGGAGGTCATCTGACATGAAGCCGCTCGTTTACAAGAAGTCGCGGCGCGTGCGCGGCACGGAGCCCAAGCGGCACAAGATGCATGTCGCCAAAGGCGACACCGTGCGCGTGATCAGCGGCGAGCACCGCGGCAAGGAAGGACGCGTGCTCCACGCCTATCCCAAGAAGTTCACGATCGTCGTGGAGGGCGTGAACGTCGTGAAGAAGCACAAGCGCGCCACGACCCCAGGGGGCGAGAGCGGGATCATCGAATTTCCCGCACCCGTAGCGGCCTCGAACGTGATGCTGCTCGACCCGAAGTCGGGCGAGCCGACGCGGGTGCGCCGGCGTCATGACAAAGAAGGGAAGCTCGAACGGATCGCGGTGAAATCGGGTCAACCGATTCCGAGAGTGAGATAGCGATGGCGGACGAAAAAGAGAAGCAAGAAAAACAGCCGAAGCAGGACAAGCCACCGAAGCAGGAGAAGCAGGCCAAGAAAGCGAAGCCTGCGGCCGAAGCGGCAGCTCCTGCTCCCGAGTCGAATGAGCCGGTCGAGCCCGCGCCACGGGCCCGGTTGTGGGACTTCTACGAGCAGCAGGTGCGGGGCAAGCTGCAGCAGCAGTTTGCCTTCAAGAACCCGCATCAGATTCCGCGGCTCAAGAAGATCGTGCTCAACGTCGGCATGGGCGACGCGTCCAAGACCCCGAAGGGGTTGGAGGCGGCGGTCGCGGAGCTGGCGGCGATCACCGGCCAGCATCCGGTGGTGACGCGCGCCAAGAAGGCGATTGCGAACTTCAACCTGCGCGAAGGGCAGCCGATTGGCTGTGCCGTGACGCTGCGCGGCGGCCGGATGTACGAGTTCCTCGATCGCTTCATCTCGATCGCAGTGCCGCGCATGCGCGACTTCCGTGGGCTGCCGACGAAAAGCTTCGACGGGCGCGGCAATTACTCGTTGGGTATCAAGGAGCAGATGATTTTCCCCGAGATCGACTACGACAAGGTCGAGCGGATTCATGGGATGGATATCACGTTCGTGACGAGTGCCGGGCGCGACGACACCGCGCTGGCCCTCCTGCGCGAGTTGGGCATGCCGTTCCGGGTGGAAACCCCGGCAGCGGCCTAGGAGACTTCATGGCGAAGAAGGCGTGGTTGGAGCGGGTGAAGCGCGGCCCGAAGTTCAAGGTGCGGGGCTACTACCGCTGCCAGCGTTGCGGCCGCAGCCGCGGCACGCTGCGCAAGTTCAAGTTGTGCCGCATCTGTTTCCGTGAGCTTGCGCTGCGCGGGGAAATTCCCGGCGTGCGCAAAGCCAGCTGGTAAAGGACACGAGATGAGCGTCATTGATCCCGTCGCCGATATGCTGACTCGGGTGCGCAACGCGTGCCTCGCGGGCCACCGCCGGGTCGACATGCCGGTGTCGAAGCTGAAGGTCGCGATCGCCACGATTCTCCGTGACAACCATTACGTCCAGGACTTCAAGGTGCTGGACGATGGGCAGCACGGACTGCTGCGGCTCTACTTGAAGTATCACAACGACGCGCCGGTCATCCGCGAGCTACATCGCGTGTCGTCGCCCGGGCTCCGGCGCTACGTCAAGGCGCGCGAGATCCCGCGCATCAAGAACGGTCTCGGCATGGCGATCCTGAGCACGCCGCAGGGACTCATGACCGACCGCGAAGCGCGCACCGCCCGGGTGGGTGGCGAAGTGCTCGCGGTGGTCTGGTAGGAGACGAGCGATGTCACGTATCGGCAGGAAGCCCGTGCCGTTGCCCAAGGGCGTCACCGCGCAGATCGACGGGCACAAGATCACGGTCAAGGGGCCGAAAGGCGAAATCAGCCGCACGCTCCACGAGGACATGAACATCGCCCTCGAGGACACCACGGTCGTGGTGAAGCGCCCCTCCGACGAGGCGCAGCACAAGGCGCTGCACGGCCTCACGCGCACGCTCATCGCCAACATGGTCGAGGGCGTGACGGCGGGATTCGCGAAGTCGCTCGAGATCCAGGGCGTCGGCTACAAGGCCGAACCGAAGCCGTTCGGCGTGCAGCTGGTGGTCGGATACTCGCATCCCGTGCCGTATCACGCGCCCCAAGGCATCAAGATCACGGTGACTAACAACGTCCTCGTGAAGGTCGAGGGCATCGACAAGGAACTCGTGGGTCAGGTGGCCGCGGAGTTGCGCAACGTACGGCCGCCCGAGCCCTACAAGGGCAAAGGCATCCGCTATGCGGGCGAGCAGGTCCGCCGCAAAGCGGGCAAGACCGCCCAGGCGGCGAAATAAGCCATGCGCTCCGTCCGCAAGATCAAAACGTCGGCTGATCGCCGCTACCGCCGGCACCTCCGCGTCCGCAAGAAGGTCGAAGGGACACCGGAGCGGCCGCGGCTCGTCGTGTTCCGGTCGTCGAAGCACATCTATGCCCAGCTCGTCGATGACGAGCGCGGCCTCACGCTCGCAGGAGCGACGGACACCTCCGAGGGCGTGCAGGTCGAGGGCAAGGGCAAGGTGGCGCGCAGCTTCGCGGTCGGGAAGCTCATTGCCGCCAAGGCCAAGGAGAAGGGCATCGCCAAGGTCGTGTTCGACCGCGGCGGCTATCAGTATCACGGGCGCGTGAAGGCCGTCGCGGACGGCGCACGCAAAGGGGGCCTGGAGTTCTAATGGAAGACCAAAAAGACAGTACGGAAACTCCGGCGACCGCTCCGGCGACCGCTCCGGCGACCGCTCCAGCGACCGCTCCGGCGGTGGCGGAAGTGGAGCAGAGGCCCTCCCGCGGCCCGCGTCAGGGTGGTGGCGGTGGTGGTCGCGGCGGCAGAGGCAGAGGCCGCGGCGGTGAGCGGCGCGATGGCGATCGCGGCCAGGGCGGGCGCGAGAGCGACGGGATGGTTGAAAACGTCGTCGCGATCAATCGCGTCGCGAAAGTCGTGAAGGGTGGTCGCCGTTTCTCCTTCAACGCATTGGTTGCGGTGGGGGATGGAAAGGGTCAGGTCGGGATTGCCACCGGCAAGGCGAACGAGGTCAGCGAAGCCGTCCGGAAGGCCGTCGAGGCCGCGCGTCGCCGCATGAACGAAGTCCCGCTCACCGGCGGCACGATCCCGCACGAGATCATCGGCAAGCACGGCGCGGGCCGGGTACTGCTCAAGCCGGCGGCGTCAGGAACGGGCGTGATTGCGGGTGGGCCGGTCCGCGCGGTGCTCGAATGCGCCGGCATCCGGGACATCCTGACCAAGAGCCTGGGCTCGACCAATCCGCACAACATGGTGCGGGCGACGATGGACGGCCTGAAGCGTCTGACGACGGCGCGGCGTGTCGCGCGCGAGCGCGGCGTGGAACCCGACGCCATCCCTTACCGCGCCCGCCAGGAAAGCGCGGTCACGCATGGGTAGGCTGCCGCCGACGCGGAAATACCGCAAGCGTAAGACGGGCCGCGACCCGATCCTGCCACCCGCAGGGAAGGGGAAGCTGCGGATCAAGCAGGTGCGGTCGGGCAGCGGCCACTCCTATCGGATGAAGCGGACGCTCGAGGCGCTGGGCCTCAAGCATCACCAGGATGAAGTCGTGCACGCGGATCATCCCGCGCTGCGCGGTATGTTGCAACAGGTGCGCCACCTCGTGGAGGTGACGCCGGAGAAGGAAGGAAAGAAGTAGATGCCAAAGGCAAAGGCAAAGGCGACGCGGAAGCCTCGGGCGCGGGCCAAGCCCCGAGTCCCTAACCCCGAAGCCCAATTTCCGCGCCTCGCGTTGCATGATCTGCAACCACCGCGCGGCTCGCATCGCGCGCGCATTCGCAAAGGCAGGGGTCCGGGATCGGGGATTGGAAAAACCGCAGGTCGAGGCGGAAAGGGTCAGACCGCGCGTCAGGGCGGCAAGGTGCGTCCGGGATTCGAGGGCGGGCAGATGCCGCTCATCCGGCGCATTCCCAAGCGCGGGTTCACGAATCCGTTCAAGCAGCCGGCGCAGGTGGTGAACGTGCGCCACCTCATCCTGCTCGCCGAGGGGGTCGAGGTGACGCCGGAGACGCTGTTCGGCGCCGGGCTCGTGCGCCGTCCCGACCATCCGATCAAGCTGCTCGGCACCGGTGAGGTCGCGGGGCGGAAATTCATCATCAAGGGCGTCGCGGTGTCGGCGAGCGCCAAGGCCAAGATCGAACAGGCGGGCGGAACGATCGCGTGAGTAACCCGGTTCAGAATCTTTTCAAGGTCCCGGAGCTCAAGGAAAAGCTCCTCTTCACCTTCCTGTGCCTCGTGATTTACCGGATCGGGGCGCACATCGCGACGCCGGGCGTCAACGTGGACGCCCTCGCCAACTTCCTGGGCACCCGCGGCAGCGGCACGCTCTTCGGGCTCTACGATCTGTTCTCGGGGGGCGCGCTCCGGCGGGCCACGGTCTTCGCACTCGGGATCATGCCGTACATCTCCGCGAGCATCGTGTTCCAGCTGGCGGGCCCGGTGTTCCCCATCATCGAGAAGATGCAGCGCGATGAAGAGGGCAAGAAGACGCTGACACAGTGGACGCGCTACGTGACCGTCGTGCTGTGCATTTTCCAGGCGTACGGGTTCGGCGTGTTCACGGAGTCGCTGCCCGGCGCCGTCGCGAGTCCCGGCTTCGCGTTCCGAATGACGACCGTCCTGACGCTGACGACCGGCGGCATCTTCGTCATGTGGCTGGGCGAGCAGATCACCGAGCGCGGAATCGGGAACGGGATGAGCTTGCTCATCTTCTTCTCGATCGTCGAGCGGATTCTGCCGGAGACGGTGAACACCTTCGAAGCCCTGAAGGCCGGCACCTTGAGCTTCCCCGTGCTGCTCATCGTGCTGATCATGTGTGTGCTCGTGGTCGCGGGCACCGTCGCGATCACGGTGGCGGCGCGGCGGATCCCCGTCCAGATCCCCCGCAAGGTGATGGGGCGCGGCCGGATTCGCGAGGGCCAGAAGACGTTCATCCCGCTGCGCATCAACAGCGCCGGTGTGATGCCGATCATCTTCGCCCAGTCGCTCATCATCGTGCCGGGCACCGTCGCGACGTTCAGCGGCGTCCCGTGGCTCAAGACCTTCGCCGAGTACTTCAATACGACGTCGGTGTGGTATATCGTCGCGAGCGCCGTGTTGATCGTGTTCTTCGCCTACTTCTACACGTCCATCATTTTCAACCCCGTGGATCTGGCGGAGAACCTCAAGAAGCAGGGCGCGTTCATCCCGGGCGTGAAGCCCGGCGCGGCCACCGCCGATTACATCGACGAAGTGCTGACCCGCATCACGTTGCCGGGCGCGCTCTTCCTGACGTTCGTCGCCCTGTTGCCGATCGTCGTCCAGAACACGCTCAACATGCCGTTCGGGTTCGGCGGCACGGCGCTGCTCATCGTCGTCGGCGTGGCGCTCGATACGGTGCAACAGGTGCAGCAGCATCTGCTGCTGCGCCAGTATGACGGCTTCATGAAGGGTGGTGGCTCGGGCGGCGGGGGGGGCACCTCGCGGGTTCGCTTCCGCCGCTAGTGCCTGTCCTGTAAGTGTTCATCCTCATCCTGGGAGCGCCAGGGTCGGGCAAGGGGACGCAAGGGAAAATCCTCGCCGAGCGGCTCGGGCTTCCCAAGATCACCACCGGCGACCTGCTCCGGGCCGCGATGAAAGACGGCACGCCGTTGGGCCTCGACGCGAAGAAGTTCTACGATGAAGGCAAGCTGGTCCCCGACAGTATCATCCTCGGCATGATCAAGGAGCAGCTGGACCGCCCGGAAGCGACAACCGGCGCGATCCTCGACGGTTTCCCGCGCACCGCGGCGCAGGCGGAGCTGGTCGACAGGACCCTGGCGCAGCGCGGCCAGCGCTTGAACCACATCCTGCTGCTCGACGTGACGGAGGATGAGCTCGTCCGTCGCATGAGCGCGCGGTCGCAGGTGGAGGGCCGCAGCGACGACGCCCCCGAAGCCATCGCGAACCGCCTCCAGATCTATCAGCGCGACACCGCCCCGCTCATCGCGCATTATGCCCAGCGGGGCATCGTGCACCGTGTCCCCGGCACCGGGACAGTCGATCAGATTGCCGGGGAGATCAAGCGGATCATCGGACGATGATCACCATCAAGTCGCCGCGTGAGATCGAGACGATGGCCGCCGCCGGCCGGATCGTCGCCGAAACGCTGGCGTTGGTGGGGAAGCACGTCCGGCCCGATATCACGACCGAAGAGCTCGACCACCTCGCCGAGTCGTTCATTCGCAGCCATCCGGGCGCGCAGCCGTCGTTCAAGGGGCTGTACGACTTTCCCGCCACGCTCTGCACGTCCATCAATCAGGAAATCGTGCACGGCATTCCGTCGCACAAGCGCGTGCTGCACGACGGCGATATCGTCAGCATCGATGTGGGCGTGTGGCTCGAGGGCCTGCACGCCGATTCCGCGGCGACCTTCCCGGTGGGCGACATCAAGGCAGAGACGGCCCGGCTCCTGGCGGTGACGCAACAGGCGCTCGCGGCGGGCGTGGCGCAGGCGCGGGCTGGCAATCACGTCGGTGACATCGGGCATGCCGTACAGCAGGTCGCGGAGGGGGCGGGATATTCGGTCGTGCGGGAGCTGGTCGGCCACGGAATCGGCGCCTCCTTTCACGAGGAGCCGCAGGTCCCGAACTACGGCAAGCCCAAACGCGGCCCGCGTCTCGCGCCCGGCATGACGATCGCGATCGAGCCGATGATCAATATCGGCGGCTCGGCGATTCGCACGCTGGATGACAAGTGGACGGTGGTGACGCAGGACGGATCGCTGTCGGCGCACTTCGAGCATACCGTCGCGGTGACGGACAACGGCCCCAGGATTCTGACGACGACCTGAACGTGGTAGGGGCGCAGCATGCTGCGCCCCTACTCCAAACCGCGGTTAGGTCCTCACCCAGCGCCCGACTGCTTTGCCCTGGCCTGGTCCGATACCCCCGCCAGATTCGCGTTCACGTTTTCCGTCGCCCCGTCGATCGCGGTTCTGGCCAGCATCCCGGCCACGCGTGCGTCGCTCACGGCGTTCTTGTTTCCGATGTGCTCGATTGTTTGGGCAAGGGCGAGGAGGCGTCGGCCGTGCTTGACGACGTCAGCGGGCGGCCGGGCCGCCGCGAGCAGCGCGTCGTCGATCGCTTGAGCGCGGCGAGGATCGGCTTTCGGGATCTTGTACGCCTGGCTGACTCCTGCGTAGGCCGCGGCATCCTCGTCCACCAGCCGCCGCAGCTCGGCGCGCAATTGCTCGGCTTCCGCGAGGATGTCGCGGGCCTGCGCGTCGACTCCCGCGTAGGCTTTCTTGCCGATTGTCAGCCGCGCCACCATGGCCACGAGCGCGGCGGCGAGCGTCCCGGCCAGCGCCGCGGCGCTGCCGCCCCCCGGCGTCGGGGCGCCGCCCGCGAGTTCATCAATCCATCCGTCCAGGGACGCTGCCGCGGCCGGCGTGGCGGAGGGCATGGCCGCACGGATCTTCGTTTCCAGGATGTGATCGCCGGCGTTTGACAGCCGCAGCAACGATTCCGCGGCGCCGACGAGCGCGCGCTCCGGAACGAGACCGACGATCTCGCTGTACTGCACCCCCACACCCTGCTTTTCGGCGCGCGCCTTGATCGCATTGAAGACCACGGCGGGCGACGTGATGTCGATGTCCAGGAGGTTCATCGACACCTGCGCGAGACCGTCGACGATGAAGCCGCTGGCCTGCACGCCCGGCAACCCGCCGCTCGACGTGCGGATCTGTTTCGCGATCTCTTTTGCGACGGCGATCTCCTGTGTATCCAGATACACATTGAATGCCACGAGGAACGGCCGGGCTCCGATTGCCGTGGCGCCGGCCGTCGGATGAACCTTGGGGGGACCGAAGTCGGGTGCCAACGCTCGCGCGCGCAACGCCTCGAACTCACCCTTGCGAATGTCGGGCAGACGCTCGTGGTCGGGACGCGTCGCAGCCCTGGCGTACAGGAACACCGGGATCGCCAGCTCTTTGCCCACTCGCTCACCAAGTTGCCGGGCCAGGCCGACGCATTCTGGCATCGTAACTCCGGTGACCGGCACGAACGGCACGACGTCGGTCGCGCCCATGCGCGGATGCTCGCCGCTGTGTTTGGTGAGGTCGATCCGGTCGGTCGCGACGCGCGTCGCTGCGAATGCCGCTTCCACCACGGCAGCCGGGTTACCGACGAACGTGAACACGGAGCGGTTATGCGCCGTGTCACTTTGGACGTCGAGCAACTGCACACCGGCGACCGCGGTGATGGCCGACCGCAACGCATCGATCGTGGCGGCATCGCGGCCTTCGGAGAAGTTTGGCACGCATTCGACCAGTGGTGCGGTCATCAGCTCTTCCTCAAGAGATCGATGAGCCAGCGATGGATCGCGGCATTACCCGCCACGATGGAACCGTTCCCCTGGGTGCTGAGCACATCGGCGGCGCCGTCGGGTTGCGTGACGATGCCGCCTGCTTCGCGAATCAGCAACGTGCCCGCCGCAATGTCCCACGGCGCCAGCTGGAGCTCCCAGAAGCCATCGAGCCGGCCCGCGGCGACATCCGCCAGATCGAGCGCGGCAGCGCCGGCCCGGCGGATGCCGCTCGCCGCACCGATCACGGCGGCGAACTGGGAGAGATAGATGTGCAACAGATTCAGCGCCTTGAACGGGAAGCCGGTCCCGATGAGAGCGCGTCGGGGATCGGTCACGGCCGAAACGCCCAGGCGCGCCTCTTCCTCGAACGCGCCACCGCCGCGAATGGCTCGGTACGTGCGCTTGCGACACACATCATGGATGACGCCGGCTGCCAGTTTCCCGTCAACCAGACACCCGATACTGACGGCGTATTGTGGATAGCCATGCAGGAAGTTGGTCGTCCCGTCGAGCGGATCGACGATCCAGACGAGCTCGCCGCGTGGCGGCCGCTTCGGAGACAGCTCTTCCCCGACGATGACCGAGTCCGGTTCCTCGAGCATGATCACTTCGGCGATGAGCCCTTCGGCGGCGCGGTCGACTTCGGTAACGAAGTCGTGCTGGGATTTTTCGGTCCACGTATGGACGGCGGGCCGCATCGCGCTGCGGAGATAATCGGCGGCACGAAGCGCCGCGCGCTCGGCGAGCTTGACTAAGTCGTTGTATTCACGCACCTTGTGGCCCCGTGGCCCCCATGACCTCGAAACGCGTATTCAGCGGCATCCAGCCCTCCGGCGAGCTGCACATCGGCAACTACCTCGGCGCCGTGCAGAACTGGGTCCGGTTGCAGGCCCAGTACGAATGCCTGTTTTGCGTCGTCGACCTGCATGCGATCACGCAGCCGTATGACCCCGCCACGCTCCCGTCTTTGACGCTCGATATGGCGGTGAGTCTGTTTGCGGCCGGCCTCGACCCGGATAAGTGCATCGTATTCGTGCAATCGCACGTCGCCGAGCATACCGAGCTCAATTGGCTGCTGACGAGCGTGGCACCGCTCGGTGAGCTCGAGCGCCAGACGCAGTTCAAGGACAAGTCGCAACGCCAGGAAAGCGTCACGATGGGGTTGCTGGCGTACCCGGTCCTGCAGGCGGCCGACGTGCTGCTTTATAAAGCTAGCCTCGTCCCGGTCGGTGAGGATCAGGTGCAGCATCTCGAGCTGATGCGGGAAATTGCGCGGCGGTGGAACGCCCGCTATGGCGAGGGCTTCTTTCCCGAGCCTCAACCGTTGTTGACCGGCACGAAACGGGTGCTCGGGCTCGACGGGAAAGCCAAGATGTCCAAGAGCTTGGGGAACACGATCGGGCTCTTCGAGTCCCCCGAGTCGATTTGGGAGAAACTGCGTCCCGCGGCCACCGATCCGGCCCGCAAGACCCGCAAGGATCCCGGGACGCCGGAGATCTGCAACATCTTCACCCTGCATCAGGGATTCTCACCGCCCGACACCGTCGCGGAGGTCGCGCAGCAGTGCCGGACGGCGGGGTGGGGCTGTCTGGATTGCAAGCGCGTGCTGGCGGACAACATGATCAAGACGCTGGCGCCGATGCGCGAGCGCGCCGCAGAATTGAAGCGCGAACCCGCGCGCGTGCTCGATCGGCTGCGCGATTGCGCGAATCGCGCGCGCGCGCTCGGGCAGCGGACGATGGCGGAGGTGCGCGAGAAGATGGGATTGCTCAAGAGTGTTTAGACAGGTGGTGGATATCTTCCGTCTCGAGCTGATGCTGCAGCTCGGTCTCGCCACGCTGCTCGGCGGCGCGATCGGGCTCGAGCGCGAGCTGGGCGGCAAGCCGGCCGGCCTGCGCACCAACATTCTCATCTGCATCGGATCGGTACTCTACACGCACCTCTCGCTCGCGATGCTGGCCGCGGCAAACGGCGGAATTCCGCCCGGGACGGACACGACGCGCGTGGCGGCGCAGATCGTCACCGGCGTCGGGTTCATCGGCGCCGGCACGATTCTCCACGCGCGCGGCGCGGTCGTCGGCTTGACGAGCGCCGCCACGATCTGGGTCGTCGCCGCCATCGGCGTCGCACTCGGCAGCGGTTACTACCTCGAGGGCGTCGGCACCACACTCGTCGTGCTCGTCGTGCTCGCCGGCCTGGGCCGCGTCGAGAAAATCGTGCAGAGTCACTCGACACGTGCGACCCTTACGATCCACGCGCGCCAGGGACCGACGGTGGTGGAAGACCTCGAAACGCTGGTGCGGCGCACCGGCCTCGACGTGGTGACCATCTCGAATCGGCAGGAAAATGTCGATCTCGTCATCGAGCTCGAGCTGCGCGGGTCGAAGCGGCTGTACGATCAGGCAATTGTCACGCTCCTCCACCACGACCACGTGCGCACGGTCTCCACGGGAGAGTGAGCACTCCTCCGGTGCGCCGTCTCGTCGTCGACCTGGCTTCGCCGCGCGCCGCGTGGAGAATCCCGAAGTCGAGCGTGGCCGCCATCAAGAACGCGGTCGGGACCGACTGGGACGTCATCGAAATCAAGGCGCCCGCCGTGTCGGACGGCGACGGCGCTTATGGCAGCGGCTCGCCCGAATCGATTGCCGCGGTGCGCGGCGTCGAGGTCTACCTCGGCTTCGGAGTTCCGGAAGGCGTCGCGAGCGCGGCGAAGGACACCCTGCGCTGGGCCCACACCGCCACCGCCGGCGTCGGCTCGAGCCTCGGGCACGTGGGCAAGGACGTCTTGCTCACGAATTCCGCCGGCGTGCACGCCGAACCGATGGCCGACTGGGTCGTCGCGGCGATCGCCTACTTCACGCGGGGTCTCGACCGCATGGTCTCCGCGCAACGCCAGGGCCGTTGGGCCAAGGAGGACTTCACCGATGGCGCCATTCCGATGCGCGAGTTCCGGGAGCTGCGCCTCGGCGTGTACGGACTTGGCGGAATCGGGACGGCGGTTGCGCGCCGCGGCCTCGCGCTCGGCATGAAGGTGTCGGGCGTGCGGCGCCGGCCGGAGCGGGGTGGCCCCAAGGGCCTGGAGTGGGTCGGCGGCTTGTCCGACCTGGCGCGCCTGGCCGGCGGCAGCGACGTGTTCGTCATCGCCGCGCCGCACACCGCCGAAACGGTGGGCACGGTCGACCGGCGGGTGCTCGAGCGGCTGCCGCACCAGGCGCTCGTCGTGAACGTCTCGCGCGGCTCGCTGCTCGATGAGGCTGCGTTGCTCGAGCTGCTGGAGCTGCGGCGACTGCGGGGCGCGGCGCTCGACGTCTTCGCGACCGAGCCGCTACCCGCCGGACATCCCTTCTGGAGCCATCAACGCGTGCTCATGGCGCCGCATGTGAGCGCGGTGTCCGGCCGCTTCTGGGAGCGGGAGACGGCTTTGATCGTGGAGAACATCCGGAGCTATCTTGCAGGTGCGCCCCTCACGAACCTCGTCGACCGGGAAGCCGGGTACTGAATGGAAAAAATCATCAAGGCCGCGGTGGATCGCGGGGCGTCCGATCTGCACATCAAGGCGGGTGACGTGTTCCGCGCCCGGATCGACGGGAAGCTGGTACCGCTCACGAAGCAGCGGCTGACCCCCGATCAGACCAAGGCCATCGCCCAGCGCCTCATCGCCAACGAGGACGACCGGGCCCGCCTCGACAAGCTCCGCGACTACGACTGCTCGTGGGGCATGCCCGGTATCGGCCGCTTCCGTGTCAACATCCTGCGGCAGCGCTCGTCGTTCATGATCGTGATGCGGGTCATCCCGTTCGACGTCCCGACGTTCGAATCGCTGAAGCTGCCCGCCGTGCTGGCCGAAGTCGGCAACGCCGAGCGTGGGATGATCCTCGTGACCGGCGTGACGGGCTCGGGCAAGAGCTCGACGATGGCCGCCATCATCAATCACATCAACCAGAACCAGCATCGGCACATCCTCACGCTCGAGAACCCGATCGAATTCCTGCACCGCGACATCAACTGCTCGGTAACGCAGCGGGAAATCGGCGTGGACACCGATGACTTCCGCACCGGATTGCGGGCGGCGCTGCGCCAGGATCCCGACGTGATCCTGATCGGGGAGATGCGTGATTCGGAAACCATCGATACCGCGTTGAAAGCGGCCGAGACGGGCCACCTCCTCGTCTCCACGCTGCATACGCCCGACGCCGTCACGACGGTGAGCCGGGTCGTCTCGATGTTCCCGCCGGAGGAGCAGGAAATCGCCCGGTTGCGGCTGTCGGAGGCGCTGCATGCGGTCGTGTCGCAGCGGCTGCTGCCGCGGGCTGACGGTAATGGTCGCGCGGCGGCGCTGGAGGTCATGATTTGTACCGACATCGCTCGAGACATGATCAAAGACGAGAAGCGGACCTCCGAGCTGCCTGACTACATCTTGGACTCGCGCGAGAAGTACGGGATGCAGACGTTCGATCAGCATCTCATGGACCTGGTGGCCAACGAAATCGTGACGCCCGAGACCGCGCTCGCCGCTTCGTCCAATCCGTCGGACTTCCAGCGCCAGGTCAAGACGCTACGCCGGCGGTCGCGCGCGGCGTCTTCCCCGACGGCTCCCGCAGGCGCAGCGTCCGCTGCCTCCGACAAGCCCGAAGGCCTGACCGACGATCTTTCGAGCATGCTCCCGCAGTGAGCGACAAGATCCCGCCGGCAGGAATCTTTCCACCGGTCACGACGCCGTTCGATCCGACGACGGGCGATATCGCGCCGGTGCAATTCCGGCAGAACCTCGAGCGGCTGTGCGCCGAGGGCGTGGATGGCGTGGTCGTATCGGGGTCCACGGGTGAGGCGCCGCTCCTCGAGGCCGAGGAACAGCGACAGCTCGTTGGCCTCGCGCGCGAAACACTGACCGACGGTACATGGATCATCGCGGGAACAGGCGCGGAATCGACGCGTCAAACCATTGCGTTGTCCAAGGCCGCCGGCGCCGAGGGTGCGAATGCCGTGCTGGTGCGCGCGCCGTCCTATTTCTCGGCGGCCATGACACCCGAGACACTCGCGCTGCACTTCCGCGCGGTGGCAGACGCGAGTCCGGTGCCGGTGCTGATTTACAATATTCCGAAGTACACCCACCTGCCGCTCACTCCCGCGCTGCTGCAGGAGCTCACGCGTCACGAGCGAATCATCGGCGTCAAGGATTCGTCCGGCGATCTCAAAAACCTGGCGGCATACCGCGCCGCAGTCCCGCAATGGTCGGTCCTCGTGGGATCGGCGTCGCTGCTGTTCGCGGCAATGGAGCTGGGATGTCAGGGCGGCGTCGTCGGCGTCGCGTGCTACGCGCCGAGCCTGTGCGTACAGCTCGTGCGCGAGTTCGCGCAGGGCCACCGCGCGGCCGCCGGCCAGCTGCAGGAGCGAATCACGCCGCTCGACAAGGAAATCGTCGGCAAGCTCGGTCCCGCCGGTGTGAAGGCCGCGATGGACGTGGTCGGATTGTACGGGGGGCCGGTGCGGCCACCGCTGGCGCCGCTCACGCCCGCCGACCGCGAGCGCGTGAGCGCGCTCGTGCGCGGTGACTGACTATGGGTTGTTGTTCCGGGAGCTGGCGGTACCGCGGCTCGTCGGGACGGCCAATCATCAGAGCGTTCGTGAGATCCTGAAGCGCGAGCTCGCGGCGCGCGGATTTGCGATCGACGAACATCGGTTCACCGGGCGGCCGGCGCGCGCGCTGTTGGGTACGCCGCGCGTGGTCGAGGGAATCAATCTCATTGCTGAACGGTCCGACGGCCCGACGGCCGGACGGCCGTCCGTCTGGCTGGTCGCGCATTACGACTCGAAGGGCCAGCCCATCTCCATGGCCGTGCGATTAGTCGGGTTCTTCACGCTCCTCGCGGGCTTACTTGGCATCTTCATCAGTACGGTACCAGCCGTGGCGCTGCTGCTCGTCGGCTTGTCAATCGTTCTCCTGAATCGCGTCAACAACAACTCCCCGGGCGCCGTGGACAACGCGACCGCGCTCGTCGCGGTGTTCATGACCCTCGATCAGTTGTCACCCACCACGACCGTTGGCGTGATACTTCCCGACGCCGAGGAGTTCGGCCTCGTGGGAGCGCGGAGCCTCGCCACAGATCACACCGATCTGTTCGCGGATTCTGCGCTGATCAATCTCGACGGCCTGGATGACACAGGCAGGGTGACGGCGTTTCTTCATCGACCTGGACCCGTCGGTCTCGCCGTGGCAGCGGCGCTGAACGCGTGGCGGTGGCGCTGGTTGCCGGTGGTGGTAGACGGCATCGCGCTGGCACCCGTCGCGCGCGAGTGCGTCACGATTCTCAAGGGAAACTGGCGCACGATGCGGATCGTGCATCGACCCGAGGACACCGCGAGCCGTGTGCGGCTGGATGGCGCCGCGATCGTCGCCGCGGGACTGGCGCGGGTGCTGCGGCAGGCATAGCTTCCCACAGAGGACCCCGGGGCGTGGCCCCGGGGCTTGGGCCCCCACCGCGGGGCCCTTTTTGCTGCCGGGAGGGCACGTTTGTGTTTGGACCGAAAACCCAGTGTGTGGTCGTGGTCGGCGCCCAGTGGGGCGACGAAGGTAAGGGCAAGATCGTCGACGTGCTCGCCGAGCGAGCCGATCTCGTGGTGCGCTATCAGGGCGGGGCCAATGCCGGGCACACGGTCGACACGGGAGAGGGTAAGTCGTTCGTGCTACATCAGATCCCGTCCGGAATTCTCCAGGGTGCCGTGTGCGTCGTCGGCAACGGCGTGGTGCTCGATCCGGAGCAGATGTTTGCCGAGCTGGATGCGCTGGAAGGACGGGGCGTGCGGACTGAGAACAAGCTCCACGTGTCCGACCGGGCCCATCTGACCTTGCCGTATCACAAGCTCCTGGACCGCGCCCGCGAGAAACAGGAGAAAATTGGCACGACAGGGCGGGGGATCGGTCCGACCTACGAGGACAAGTACGGTCGCCGCGGCGTGCGCGTCGGAGACCTGCGCAATCTTGCCCACGCGAAGGAGTTGGTGCGGACGCGGGTCGCCGCGGCAAACCAAATGCTCGGAATGCTGGGCGCAGGGAGTGGGGAGCAGGCGAACCCCGAAGAGCACGTGCGGTTGCTCGAGCGTCTGGCACCCCGGCTCTTACCGCTCGCCGTCGACGCGGGACGGGTCGTCTGGGACGCGCTGCAGCGGGGTGAGTCGGTGCTGCTCGAGGGCGCACAGGGCGCGCTGCTCGACGTCGATCACGGAACGTACCCGTACGTCACCTCATCGAACACGACGGCCGGTGGGGCCGCCGTCGGCGTCGGCATTGGACCCACGGCGATCGACGCGGTCCTCGGCGTCGTGAAGGCGTACACGACGCGGGTGGGCAATGGACCGCTGCCGACCGAAGCGGAGCCGGCCGTGGCGGAACGCATTCGGGAATTGGGAGGCGAATTCGGCGCGACGACGGGACGACCGAGACGGTGTGGATGGTTCGACGCGGTAGTAGTCAGATATGCGGTCCGTGTAAATGGCTTGACGGGACTGGCGGTGACGAAGCTGGACGTCTTGGATACGTTCGCGGAAATACCGGTTGGAGTTGGGTACACGCTCGACGGAGAGATCATTGACAGCATGCCGGCTGATGTCGAAACGATCGGACGCGTGCAGCCGATTTACGAGACGGTACCCGGTTGGCAAAAGCCGCTGAGTGGGGTTCGGCGGCTCGCGGACTTGCCGCCCGCCGCACGGGCCTATGTCGATCGACTACAGGACTTGGCCGGAGCGCCGGTACGCTACGTAAGCGTCGGGACCCGTCGGGATCAGATCATAGAGGTCTGACGACAGAGCACCCCGTCGATAGAAGGCGCCAAGACGCCAAGACGCCAAGACACCTGAGTGGCGAACCGTCGTTAGCGGTCAGAAAAAGCTCCTGCCTGCGTTGTTTCGGTTATCGCCTGCCACGTCGCATCGGTATCCTCGGACATGCTCTTTCGAGACCTGAAAGCCTATCAACACGCGCTGCGCGTTGCCGCGCTGTCGCGTCCACTCATCAAGCGACTGCCAACGGTCGAGCATGACCTCGCCGACCAATGGCGGCGTGCCTCCAATAGCATCGCGTTGAATCTGGCCGAAGGCATCACGCGGCTCGAAGGAGTTCCGGCGGTTCGCCGATATGGCTCGCGGATCGCTGCATGAAGTGGAAGCGATCATCGATCTTGTTCAGCACCTCGGGCTCCTTCAGCCAACCGATCTAGAAGAACTGATTGCGGCGCGGGATGAATGTGCCCGAACGGTTTATGGTCTCCTGCGGAAGCTCTCTACGGCCGCGACTACTAGCTAATCGCTATCGACCGCTCAGGCGTCTTGGCGTCTTAGCGTCTTCTATCGACGTAGTTCTGTGCCGTGTTTTGCAGTTTTCAGTGCAGAATACAGTACAGTAGTTCACCTAGGTCGCATCACTCACAGTTGCTGTGACAGCGGTTACAACTGGGCATTGTTTTTGCTTTCGGAATAGACAGAACTCTCGAAAAGGGCAAACCGCCGGCGACGGCGGGGCGCAAAGCAAGGGGTCTCGCGCAAGCGAGATTGCCCAGCTGCCGAGTCCGTAGCGCCGCCCGATTTGCGAGAAGGAGTTCGCTTCGCTCACATCGGGTTCTAGGGCGCACGGTGTGCGGCAAGCGATCACCCCCTGGGGAAACTCAGGGGGTTTCTCGTTTCCACTATCTTGCCGTCAGTGGCCCCCGTCATCCTCATTGCGCCGGCAGCCTTCAAGGGCACGCTCGGTCCACGCCAAGTGGCCGAAGCGCTCGCGACCGGCGTGCGCCGCGCCGTCCCCGGCGCGTCGGTCCTCGAATGCCCGGTCGCCGACGGTGGTAACGGTCTGCTCGATGTGGTCCTGCCGGCGGGCGCGTTGCGGGAGCGGCTCGCGGTCACCGGCCCGATCGGCGATTCGGTGTCAGCCGAAATGGGCTGGATCGACGGCGAGACGGCCATCATCGAGAGCGCATCGGCCTGCGGCCTGGCGCTGGTCGAGCCGGAAGACCGCGATCCGATGCGCACCACGACGCGCGGCGTTGGCGAACTGATCTGGACCGCGGCCGACCGTGGCGCCAAGACGATTGTCGTCGGCCTCGGCGGCACCGCGACGGTGGATGGGGGCACGGGCGCCGCGCGCGGGTTCGGCTGGACGTTCGAGAACGCGACCGGCGAACAGCTGCCGGATGGCGGCGGGTCGCTGACCGATCTGGCCTCCTTCAGATCAGGGTGGGGCCTCGGCGCGCGTGTCGTGGCACTGGCCGACGTCGCGACGCCGTTGCTTGGGCTCAATGGGGCCGCGCCCGTATTCGGGCCGCAAAAGGGGGCTCGTCCCGAGGAAATTCCACAGCTCGCGGCCGGCCTCGCGCGCCTGGCGGAGCTGTGGGCCCAGGCCGGCCGGGCCGAGCTCGGGACGATGCCGATGGGCGGTGCCGCGGGCGGGTTGGGCGCGGGTCTCGTGTTTTTCGCCAAAGCGGAACTGACGGGCGGTGCCAACTGGGTGCTCGAGCGCGCCGGTTTCGACGCGGCCCTGGCGAAGGCGGACCTCGTCATCACCGCCGAGGGAATCTTCGACAAGACGTCGCTGGTCGGCAAAGCGCCGGGAGAAGTCGTCCGGCGGGCCCAGGTTGCGAGGAAGAAGGTCGCCGTCATCGCTGGAAAGGTAGAGGGGCTGATCGGCGTCCATACAGTGGGCGGAGATAGTGACGGGCGGATGCTGGATGGGACTGCGCTCGCCCGGATGGCGGAGCAGGTCGCGCGTGAGGCCCTGCGTTTGTAACTTCCGGCTCCCTATGCCTCCCGCAACTGCTGACAAAACGATGGAGAAGCTCGTGTCGCTCGCAAAGCGCCGCGGCTTCGTGTTTCAGTCCTCCGAGATCTACGGCGGCCTTGGGTCCGTGTGGGATTACGGGCCGCTCGGGGTGGAGCTCAAAAAGAACATCAAAGAGCGCTGGTGGCGGTCGATGGTGCACGAACGCCACGACATCGAAGGCCTCGACGCCGCCATCCTGATGCATCCGAAAGTCTGGGAGGCGTCGGGGCATGTGGCCGGGTTCACCGATCCCCTGGTGGACTGCAAGCAGTGCAAAAACCGCTTCCGCGCCGACGATCCCAAGATCAAGGGCACCCCGGGCCAGCCCGATGCCCAATGCCCCGTGTGCGGCAGCAAGGGCACCCTCACCGCGCCGCGCCAGTTCAATCTGATGTTCAAGACGTTCATGGGGCCGGTCGAGGACCAGGCGGCCGTGATTTACATGCGGCCCGAAACGGCGCAGGGGATCTACGTCAACTATCTGAATGTGCTGCAGTCCTCCCGCCAGAAGATTCCCTTCGGGATCGCACAGGTCGGGAAGGCATTCCGCAACGAGATCACGCCCGGGAACTTCATTTTCCGGACGCGCGAATTCGAGCAGATGGAAATGCAGTTTTTCGTGAAGCCGGGGAGTGAGACCGAGTGGTTCGAGTTCTGGCGCGCGGAACGGATGAATTGGGTCAAGGGGCTCGGGATTCGGGACGAGAAACTGCGTTGGCATCAGCACGGTCCGGATGAGCTGGCGCATTACGCCAAGGACGCCTACGACATCCAGTACGAGTTCCCGTTCGGCTGGAACGAGTTCGAGGGAATTCACAACCGGACCGACTTCGATCTGTCGAACCACCAGAAGCATGCCGGGAAGAAGCTCGAGTACCTCGATCCGAAGACCAACGAGAAATTCATCCCCTACGTGGTCGAGACCTCGGCGGGGGCCGACCGCACGACGCTGGTCGTGCTGTGCGACGCCTATCGAGAGGAAGAGGTGCGCGGCGCCGAGGCGGCCGAAGGCGGCGAGCAGCGCGTCGTGCTGAAGCTCAAGCCCTCGCTGGCGCCGCTCAAGGCCGCAGTGTTCCCGCTGGTGAACAAGGACGGGATGCCGGAGCTGGCGCATCGGATTCACGACGATCTGCGGCGTCACTTCAACGTCTTCTACGACGATGGCGGATCGATCGGCCGGCGCTACCGCCGCCAAGATGAAGCGGGCACGCCGTACGGGATCACGATCGACGGCCAGTCCACCCAGGATCAAACGGTGACCGTGCGTGACCGCGACACCCTCAAGCAGGACCGCGTGGCCACGGGGAAGCTCGTCGAGTACCTGACGCAAAAGCTGGCGGGGTGAAGCGGGTGCTCATCGAATGCCGCGATCTGTTCTTTCGCGGCAAGCTGCGAGCAATTCTGACGGCGTCGGGCGCGGCGCTGGCTCGCGAAGAGCCGTACGACCTCGCCGTGATCGAGCTCGGGCAACCCGCCAGCTCCCAGCGGATCACCGATCTCGTGGCGCACGGAATCCCCGTGCTCGCGTTCGGCTCGCACGTGGATGCCGCCGCGCTGCGGGCCGCGCGAGAGCTGGGCGCGCGCGCCGTGCCGAACTCAGAGGTGGAGACCGTCCTGCGCGCGCTGGTGTAGGTTTTAGGTCATGCCACGAGATCGTAAACGCGTCGATGTCCTGATTCTCGGCGCGGGAGCCGCCGGGCTCGCCGCGGCCCGTGTTCTCTCGCACGCCGCGCTGCGTGTCACGGTCATCGAGGCACGGCCGCGCGTCGGCGGCCGCATTCTCACGCTGCACGATCCGCGCTCTCCCGTCCCGCTCGAGCTCGGCGCCGAGTTCATTCACGGCGCATCGGCCGACACGCTGCCGCTCGCGCAGGCGGCGGGTCTCGCCGTCATCGAGCTGCCCGGCTCGCACGAGCTTGCCTCCGCCGGCCGGTTCAAGCCGATGGAAGATTTCTGGGACCTCGTCGATCGGATGAATCACGATCTCGCGCGGCGCCTCGCCAGCCGCGGGAAAGACTTCCCAGTCAGTGCGTACCTCGACTCCGCACGCGTGCCGGCGGCACGCCGCGGCTTGTTGCGAGACTTCGTCCAGGGATTCTATGCCGCGCACCCGGACCGGCTGAGCGCCAAGTCGCTCGCGGTCGAGACGGAGGGCGGCGGTGACGAAGCGGACGAGGTCGCAGGCAAACAGTTCCGGATCGCCAACGGTGGTGACGCCCTGATGAAATGGCTGCGCGACGGGTTGGACCCCGATCGCACCGAAGTGCGTCTCAGCACCGTTGCGGTGTCGGTGCAGTGGAAGCGGGGAGGCGTCAGCGTCGTCTGTCGCGGCAGCAGCGACCGTGCCCCGTTGCTCACGCTCAGCGCTCGCACCGCGCTGATTACGCTGCCGCTCGCCGTGCTCAAGGCCGGTGACGTGCGGTTCGATCCGGCGGTCCCCGGCAAGCAGCGCGCCCTTGCAGGTATCGAAACGGGGCAGGTGTTCAAGATCGTGCTGCGATTCCGGGAGGCGTTCTGGGAGCGCGCAGAATTCCTGAAAGAGCGACGCGAGCAGACAGGCTCGAACGGCCGCGGGTTGAACTTCCTCCACGCGCACGGCGCCGAGGTGCCGACGTGGTGGACGTCGCTCCCCGTGCGTTCGCCGGTACTCACCGGCTACGTGGGTGGGGTCGCGGCAGAGCAGCTGCTCGCGGAGGACCCGCCATCGCGACTCGAGCGCAGTCTGGTGGCACTGTCGGACGTCCTCGCGGTGCCACGGCGGGAGCTGGAGGAACTGCTCGACGCATCGGCCAGTCACGACTGGCGCGCGGATCTGTTCGCGCGCGGCGCGTATAGCTATATCGGCGTCGGTGGCAACGGTGCCCCGCGCGCGCTGGGCCGGCCGGTGGATGGCACGCTGTTCTTTGCCGGCGAAGCGACGGACGGCGCCCAGATCGGGACCGTGTCCGGCGCGCTGGCGAGCGGGCGGCGTGCCGCCCGCGAAGTGCTGCGCGCGCTAGAATAGTCCCACTCCTCCTATATGAAGGAACCGGTGCGGCTCAATTATCTGTGGGCGGCGCTGTGCATGTGCGGGGCGGTATTCTTCATGTTCCGGCGCTAGCATACCTTCCATCGTGGACCGTGACCGCGAGCTGCTCAGCCACTTCCTTGCTGCCATCGCCTACCGCACCCAAAAGGCGCTGCGCGGCGCCCCGGAGCACTACGCGACCTACAGCGCCGGCAACCGCGTCCGCACTCCCGCGGAGCTGATCCGTCACATGACGTCGTTGATGGGGTACGTGCGCACCTACTTTCAGGGCGGCTCGTATCCGGTGAAGCCCGATCCCTTGCCCACATTTGAAGCGGAAGTCGAGCGCTTCCACGAGATGCTCGAAGCGGTGGGCGCGCTGCTCGCGACCGGCGCCAAAGGCTCGATCACGACCGAGCAGTTGTTGCAAGGGCCGTTCGCGGACACGATGACGCATGTCGGCCAGCTGGCGATGCTGCGCCGGCTCGCCGATTCGCCCGTCGCCCCCGAGAACTTCATCTACGCGGACATCCGCGCCGATCGTCTGGACGCGGATCAGCCACCGCCGGCCCGTCCCGACAAAGTGTGGCCCGAGGCTCCGGAATAATCGCGCCATTGCCCGGTGACCGCCGTTCGGCACTATCTTTTTGCAATGCGCCTCTGCGCCGTGGGCATCACGATTCTCCCGACACCATGATCCATACGACGACGGTCTCACTCCCGCCCGCCGACGTGGTGGCGCGCGCACAGCGCTTCTTCGCCGAACGGGTCCCGAACTCGGCGGCGTTCCTCGAGAAATCGGGCCCGAACTTCGTAACCCTGCGCGGGCAGGGCGGCGAGGAGGTCGTGATCAGCGCCTGGGAAGACAACGCTGTCACACGCGTCCGTGGATCCACGCTGTTTTTCGACCAGGCGCTCGACCGATTCTTCTCCACGCTGCCACTCGCGTCACCGGTGGAGGTCGCGTGACGGCGGGAGCCGGCGTCGGCGAGCGCTATGGGGTGCGTGTGATGGTCACGCCCGTCTGGGAGCAGGTCCCGGTGCAGGTGGATGACAACACCACCGTCGCGCAGCTGAAGCACGAAGCGCTGCGCGCGGCGCTGAAGACGACAGCCGGTGAGGACCGGTTCGTGGTGAAGTTCCGTGGCGCTCAGGTCTTGGACGAGGCGATCACGCTGGGCCAGCTGGGCGCGGTCCCGAACGCCCCCTTTATCGTGCTGCCGGCGCGGCGGCAACCGGTCCGGTGAGCACCTACGCGTTCACCCGCGCGGTCACGATTTTCGCAGTCGGGTTTCTGCTGCTCAACGCCGTGTTGTTAATGATGATCGACCGTATCGTCTGGGCCGCCGTGTTTGCCGTTGTCGCGCTGCTCGCCGTCATCGGATGGTTCTGGTTCCGGCGGGCCATGGCAGAGCTCGTCGATGCGCGAAAAGAGATGAAACGCGAAGTCGAATCGCTCCGCGATCTGCTGCACACGCACCGCAAAGAATAGTGTCCGTCGCAGTCGTCTGGAATCCGGCGTGCCGGCACCATTACGGCGGCGCGGGACATCCCGAACGACCGCAACGATTCGAAGCGGTGCTCGAGGCTCTGCGGCGCCCCGAGCTCGCGCCGCTCATCTCGTGGGTCGAAGCCCCTGCGGCGACGCGGAAGGCAATCGAGCGCGTTCACCCCGCGGAATACCTCGGTATGCTTGAGACACTCGCCGAGCGCGGCGGTGGAGCGCTCGACGCCGACACGTTCCTCGGCCCGCGGAGTCTGGAGAGCGTGCTGGCGTCGGCCGGCGTGGCGCTGGCGGCGGTCGAGCAGGGGATCCAGACCGGCCGGGCTTTCGGTGTCACCCGTCCTCCGGGGCACCATGCACTCGCCGCGCGCGCGATGGGGTTTTGTTTTGTGAACAATGTCGTGGTCGCCGCGCGGCACGCGCAGGCGCTTGGATGCGGCCGCGTGCTCATCGTCGATTGGGACGTCCATCACGGCAACGGCACGCAGGCGCTGGTCGAGCACGACCCGTCGATCCGGTTCGTGTCCATGCACCAGTACCCGTGGTATCCGGGGACCGGGGCGGAAGACGAGCGCGGCGTCGGCAACGTGTTCAATGTCCCGCTACCAGGCGGGCTGCCCCGCGCCGTGTACGTACGCGATTTCCTCGCCGGCGTTGATGCCGCGCTCGCCCAGTGGACCCCCGACATCCTCCTCGTCTCCGCGGGGTTCGACTCGCTCGCGGGCGATCCCCTTGGCGAGTTCACCCTGGAGCCCGACGACATCATCCAGTGGACCGAGGCGTTGCGCGGGCGGATGGGAACGCGACCCGTCGTCGGTGTGCTCGAGGGCGGCTATCGGCTCGATCTACTGGCTGCCGGTGTCGTCGCATTCGTGCGAGCGCTATCTTGAGGACGTGACCGCTACCACCGCTCCCGCCCAGCAGCCGCAGGCATCGAAGAACTGGCCGGCCAGCCTCTACCGGCGCCCCGACGGTGTCCTCGAGCAGGACATCTCCCCGGCGCGGATCCGGGAGATTCTCCAGGCGGGTGAAGGCGAGCTGTGGGTCGATATCGACAGCACGAACATGCACCAGCTCGCGCTGCTCGAAAAAGTGTTCGCGTTCCATCCCCTGTCCATCGAGGACACGCTTTCGCCGGGCACGCGTGTCAAGTTCGAGGAGTACGAGCGCTACGTCTTCGTCGTGATGGCGGTCATCCGCTTCGACGAAGGCACGCCGGAGCCGTATGACCTGGCGACGTCCAACCTGTATTTCTTCCTGGGCAAGAACTTCCTGGTGACGGTGCACGCCCTGCCGCAGCAGAGCTGCGAGCTCGTCCGCGAGCGGCTGATTCGCAATCCCGAGCTGCTCGCGCGCGGGGTCGAGATGGCGATGCACAACATCATCGACCAGTCCGTGGACGCCTACTTCCCGATGGTCGAAGAGCTGAACACCATGGTGGATGGGCTGGAAGAGCGGCTGTTCGAGCGGTTCAACCCCGGGCTGATTCATGAGATCTTCAAGGCGAAGCGCGCGGCATTTTCGCTGCGCCGCCATGTCGGCCCGTTGCGCGAAGTGCTCAACATCCTCACCAACCGGCCGTGCGGCTTCATTCGCCAGGAAACCCAGCTCTACTATCGCGATGTCTACGACCACACGATTCGCATCGTGGAGTCGATGGACACCGTGCGCGACCTGCTGGCAGGCGTGCTCGAGACGTATCTGTCGCAGACGTCGAACCGTCTGAACACCGTGATGAAGCAGCTCTCGATCGTTGCCACGATCGCACTGCCGCTGATCGTCATCGGGGGAGTTTTCGGCATGAACTTCAGCCAGATGCCCTTCACCCATAACCCGTACGGCTTCTACGGCGCCCTCGTCGTGATGGCAGTGACCTCCGGCGTGATCATGTGGTGGCTCAAGAAGAATCGCTGGCTGTGAAGCTGCACGTCGAGCAGTGCTCCATCACCACGCGTCATCCGTTTGCCATCGCCCGCGGCTCGACGAACGGGTACAAACGCGCCTGGGTCCGGCTCGTCGATGGCGACGGGCAGGAAGGCTGGGGCGAGGCCGACCCGTCGTCGTTTTACGGTGAGACGCTCGAGACGGTGCTCGCCGCGTTCGAGCGGCTCAGCGGGCACATGCCCCGCGATCCGTTCGACCTGGAAGGGGCGGAGGATCGCTGGGAGCACGCAGTGCCGAAGAACTGGGCGGCGCGTGCCGCCCTGTCGGCCGCCTTGCATGACCTCGTCGGGAAAAAGCTGGGCCAGCCGTTGTGGCGGCTGTGGGGGCTCGATCCGAAGCGGGCCCCGCTCTCGTCCTTCACGATCGGGCTCGATTCGCCCGAGAAGATGCGTGCCAAAGTGCGCGAAGCGGACGATTACCCCATTCTGAAAGTGAAGCTCGGCACCGACCGCGACGAAGACATCCTGCGTACGGTGCGCGAGGCGACCAAAAAGCCCCTCCGCGTGGACGCGAACGCGGGATGGACGGTCGCCCGGGCCAAACAGATGATCCCCGTCTTGAAGGAGTACGGCGTCGAATTCCTCGAACAGCCACTCGTGTCGGATGATCTCGAGGGACTTGGAGCCGTGCGCACGGTCGCGGCCAAGCACCAGTTGCCGGTGGTCGTGGACGAAGGCTGTCTCGTCGCCGCCGACATTCCGCGGCTTGCCGGGCGCGCGGACGGGATCAACATCAAGCTCGCCAAGTGCGGCTCGTTGCGCGAAGCGCTGCGCATGATCGCCACGGCCCGCGCCCACGGCATGCTCGTCATGGTCGGCTGTATGATCGAGAGCTCCCTCGGCATCACTGCCGCCGCGCATTTTACGCCGCTGGTCGACGCCGCCGATCTGGATGGCGCGGCCCTCACCGTGGACGATCCATTCACCGGCGCGACCATCGAGCAAGGCCAGATTCGGCTGCCGACGGCGCCAGGACTCGGTGTCCGGCGGCGATGACATATGCGGCGGTCGTCCTCCCAGTCCCATTAAGCCGCTCCTACATCTACGAAGTCCCTGAATCGCTGGCGGCGCGCGTCGTCCCCGGTGCGCGCGTGGTGGTGCCGCTGCGGCGGCGCAGCGTCGTGGGAATCGTCACGGAAGCCGTCGGCCATCTGCCGTCCGCAGGCATCGACGTCAAGCCAATCATTGCTGCACCCGACGATGAGCCTGCGATCTCCGCGCCGCTGCTCGAGCTGGGCCGTTGGATGTCGGACTACTACGGCGCGCCGCTCGGCCTCTCCCTGCGGGCGATCTTGCCGGGACCGCTGTGGAGCGTGGCGCGACCCGCTGGGCCGGCGCCCGCCGCGGAGCGTGTGCTCGTGCTGACCGGCAACGGCATGGATTCGCTGCTCGAGCGGGAGCGGCGCTTCAAGCGGGCGCCCCAACGTCGCGTCGTGTACGAGACGGTGGAGGCGTTAGGAGGAAGCGCGCCCGTGTCCCACCTGGTGGAGCAGCTGCGATTGTCGCGGAATTCCATTGACGGGCTGGTGCGGGAGGGGCTCGCGCGTATCGAGCACGTGCCCGAGATCCGCGATCCCTTCGCGGGCCTTTCGACACCTCCACCACCTTCACTCACGGAGGACCAGCGGCGCGTGGTGGAGGGGATTCGTGGCACCGACCTCCACCAACCTGCCTTAATTCATGGGGTGACGGGCTCCGGCAAGACACTCGTCTATCTCGACCTGCTGCGTGCCGTGGTGCAGTCGGGAAATGGGGCAATCCTGCTCGTGCCCGAGATCGCCCTGACGCCGCAGACCGTGGCGCGGGTGCGCGGCGTCTTTGGAGACAGCGTGGCGGTGCTCCACTCGGGCCTGTCGGACGGGGAGCGCGCCGATGCCTGGCGCGCGCTGCGCCGCGGCGAACGACTCGTCGCGGTAGGCCCGCGCTCGGCGGTGTTCGCGCCGGTCCAGCGCCTCGGCGCGATCGTGGTGGACGAGGAACACGAGCCCAGCTACAAGCAGGGCTCGGCGCCGCGCTACCATGCCCGCGACGCCGCCGCGATGCGCGCGCAGCTCGAGGGGGCGCGTCTTATTCTCGGGAGCGCGACGCCGTCCCTGGAGACGCTCAGTGATGAGCGGATCGTCACGTTCACGCTGCCCGATCGCGTGGAGGCGCGACCGTTGCCGCCGGTGGAAGTGGTGGATCTGCGGAGCGCGCCGCGCATCGCGGCACCAGAAACTCCACCCGGCGCAATTCCCTGGAGCGAGGCGCTCGATATCGCGATCTCCGGGGCGCTGGAGCGTGGCGAGCAGGTGATCCTCCTGCTCAATCGCCGCGGCTTCGCGACGTTCGTGCAATGTCCTGCCTGCGGCAACGTGCCGGGGTGCCCGCAATGCGCGATCGCGCTCACCGTGCACCAGACGCCGCCGGTCATGCGCTGTCATTACTGCGGTCACGAAGAGCCAATTCCGGAGACCTGCGTCGTGTGCGGGCACGCGACCCAGCGGCTGCGGGGCCTGGGTACGCAGCAGCTCGAGCACTTTCTGGGACTGCGCTACCCGCGCGCCCGCATCGCGCGGATGGATCTCGATACGACCTCGAGCAAATGGGCCCACCATCATATCCTGGACCGGGTCGCCCGCGGCGAGATCGACATCCTGCTGGGGACGCAGATGATTGCGAAAGGGCTCGACTTTCCGAATGTCACGGTCGTCGGCGTGGTGGATGCCGATACGGGCCTGCACTTCCCGGACTTTCGCGCCGGCGAGCGCACATTCCAGCTGGTGGCGCAGGTGGCAGGCAGGGCTGGGCGGGGGGCGCGCGGCGGCCGAGTATTCGTGCAGACGCGCGCGCCCGATCACCACGCGATTCGGGCCGCGGCGGCGCACTCCGTCTCGCAGTTTGCGGCGGCGGAGCTGCCGCTGCGCTCCCCGCCCAATCCTCCCTATCCCCCACGCACCGGTCTCGTCCGGTTCGTGATCTCGCACGAGGACAACGCGCGAGCCGCGGAGCTTGCCGAAAAGGTGGCTTCCTGGCTGCGCCGCGCCGTTCCGAGCGTGCTTGGCCCCGCGCCGTGCCCGTTGATGCGGCTCAAGGGGAAATGGCGCTGGCACGTGTTGGCGAAGTCCGCCGAGCCGCGCGTGCTCGGCCGCGTGGTGCGCGCGTGGCGGGCGAAGCCGCATCGCGACGTGACGGTCGATCGGGATCCGGTTTCACTCTTGTGAAAGCCGTTTCTCTTCGGGTATTTTGACCGGCCTGTGAGTCGTCCTCGGTTTCAGTACCGACCACCCAACTTTGCCGCGCCCCCGTTATCGGGCGCGCCCGACGCGCGATTCACTCCCGCACCGGCCGACGGGGTTCTTCCCGACGGTTTTTTTTCGACCACGAACCTTCCGACCTATGTGAAGCTGCCCGCCGGCTGGCGCCGCCCCCGGCTCCCGCGCATGGACTGCGTGATCGTGCAGCTCGCCGCCAACGATCTCGTCGCCACCGAACCGCGGCGCGTGCGGCGGGGCGACAACGTCGCGGTCGGGGCGGCCGAGGACGGCAGCGAGGGGATCTTCGTTCACGTCGAAGGTTTTTTGGGCGGCACGCACAGCCCCAACGAGTTTCGTTTCATGGCGACCGAAGTGTCGCGCGAACGGCCGGTGGACTACAGCGTCCTCGCGGAGCTGCTCGGCGAAGAAAAAGTGCGCGGCGGCAGGATCCTCTGGGTAATCGGGCCCGCGCTCGTGCATGCCCGCGCGCGCGAGGACATGATCTGGTTCATTGAAAACGGCTATTGTCATACGCTGCTGGGCGGCAATGCCGTTGCGGTGCACGATCTGGAGGCCGCGATCTTCGGCACGACGCTCGGAATGTCCAGCTCCGGAGAGAGCGTGGAGGGCGGGCACGGCTTGCACATGCGCGCCATCAACGCGATCCGCCGCGCCGGTTCGATCGAGAAGGCTGTGACCCAGGGGACCGTGAAGAGCGGCATCATGCACGCGCTGGTGCAAAACCGGATCCCCTACGTGCTCGCAGGTTCGATTCGCGACGACGGCCCGTTGCCGGACGTCATTCCCGATACGCTGGCGGCGCAGGACGCGATGCGTTCCCACACGTCGGTTGCCACCTTCGCGATCTTCGTGGCCACCGCACTCCACGCAATCGCGGTCGGGAACATGCTCCCCGCATTCGTGGACACCGGCGTGACCGAAGACATCCGGCCGCTCACCACGATCTGTGTGGACCAAACCGAATTTGTGGTCACGAAACTGCGGGATCGCGGCACGCATCAGGCCTACGGTGTCGTCACCAACGCGCAGGATTTCATGCACGTCCTGCGGTTCTACGTGGAGCGATGGCAGCAAGCCTCGACGCCGGCGCTTTCCCGCCGTTAACTCCCGGCCAGGGGCCGGGGTGGGCGAAGCTGGCCGCGGCGGTGGAAGCGCAGGTGCCGCCGGGCGAAATCGAGACGATCTATGTCTTTCGCCCGATCAAGCGCGAGGGCAAGGAGTGGGGGACGGCCGTCGTGACTCGCAAAGCGGCGGCCGGCCGGTTGCGCGTGTACACGGCGAAATACATGCTCGTCGTGCGCGGCAAGGAGCGCGGACTGTCGAAGGTCGCAGTCGAGGAAGTCGCGCTTACTACGGCCGAGGTGCTGGCGCAGGTAATGCAGGCGACGGTGGACCGGGGCGGCGACACCGAGCCTCCGGTCGAGTTGGGTCCCGCGGTGTGGTACGAAGGGAGGTAGGCACGCGTTGATTGACGCCAGAATGTTCATCCCGACCAAAGCCTTTCTCACCAAGGGCGTCGGCCGGCACAAGGAAAAGCTCACCAGTTTCGAGATGGCGTTGCGCGACGCCCATCTCGCCAATTTCAACCTCGTGCGGGTGAGCTCAATTTTTCCCCCGCATTGCGAGCTTGTCGATCGTGAGGAGGGGCTGAGCATGTTGCGGCCCGGACAAGTGCTGTTCACCGTCGTCGCCGAGTCCGCGACCAACGAGCCAAGCCGGCTCGTGGCGGCGTCGATCGGACTCGCGCTGCCCGCCGATCCTTCTCATCACGGATACATCTCCGAGCACCACAGCTACGGGCAGAACGAGGTCGCGGCCGGGGAATACGCCGAAGATCTTGCCGCGTCGATGCTGGGCACGGTGCTGGGCGTTCCCTTCGATCCGGAGAAGGCCTGGGATGAGCGCCGCGAGCAGTGGCTGCTCTCGGGCGAAATCGTCCGCACGATGAACGTGACTTCGACGGCCGAATGCGGTGCCGACGCCCGGTGGACCACGGTCGTCTCCGCGGTCGCGTTTTGCGGCTAGCGTGGCAGTCGGCGTTGCGGTTGCGTTCGCAGCCGGTCTCCTGAGTTTCCTGTCTCCGTGCGTGCTGCCGCTCATCCCGAGTTACGTCGGCTATCTGACGGGAATGACGGTGGAGGAAGTGGAGCGGCGGCGCGGAACGGCGCTGCTCCACGCGCTCTGGTTCGTGGCGGGGTTCTCGCTCGTGTTCGTGCTGCTGGGCGCCGGGGCCTCCGCCGTCGGCGGGCTGTTGCGCAGCTCCCAGGTATGGTTGGGACGCATTGGCGGTGTGCTCCTGATTCTGTTCGGGATTTATCTGCTGGGCGTCCTGCGGCCAGGCTTCCTGATGCGCGAATGGCGCATCGAGCTGGCACATAAGCCGCTCGGCTATTTCGGCTCTGGCGTCGTCGGATTCACGTTCGGGGCGGCGTGGACGCCCTGCATCGGTCCAATCCTGGGTGGCATTCTGACACTCGCGGCAACGCAAGCGGGGCTCGGACGGGGCGTCGCGCTGTTGGCCGTCTACGCGCTGGGGCTCGCGATCCCGTTCCTGCTCACGGCGTTGGCGTTGGACCGGTTTTTGGTCTGGTTTCAGCGCTTCCGACCATACATAGTATGGGTCGATCGGATCGCGGGTGCGATGCTGATCGTGCTGGGTATCCTGCTTGTCACCGATAGTTTTACCCTGCTCGCCGGCTATTTGCGGAGCCTGACGCCGCAATTCTTACGGGAACGACTGTAGAAACCTGCTGCACACCTGCGGGTACCCATTGCCAACGCTGTTACAGAGAGGATTCCATGAATCGGTTAGCGATTTTGGCGACTATCGCCGTGCTCGGCTTGAGCGCCTGCCAGAAAGCGCAGGACCAGAGCCAGGCCGCTGACTCCACGGCTCGCAATCTGACCTTGGCTCCCGCGGAGTCGACCGCGGCGCTGCGCGACGTCCCGGACCAGAATCAGAAGACGACGCCTCCTCCGGCGACTCGGCCGCCCGCGCAGCGCAATACCACGCGTACCAACCCGCCGGCGCCGCCACCGGCTCCGAGGATGGCGCGGCTCGGCGCCGGCACGAAGCTGGACATCGCGGCGACCGATACGATCTCGTCGCGGACCGCGAAGGTCGGTGATGGCTTCACCGCGCGTGTCGTGGAGGACGTGAAGAATGCGGCCGGGCACGTCGTCATCCCCGCCGGCTCGGTCGTCAATGGCAAGATCGCTGACGTCAAACCGGCGCCCAATCCCAGCACGCCGGGGACCTTGACGTTGAGCGTGGCGAGCATCACTGTACGCGGCACCTCGTACGCGATCGAAGCGGTGGTCGACTCGCTCGAGACGATTCACAAGGGCCGCGGCGTGACGTCTGGGGATGCGGCCAAGGTGGGAGCCGGGGCGGTCGCCGGCGCGGTACTGGGTCGCATCCTGGGTGGGAATAAGAAAGGCACGATCGTCGGCGGCGTCGTGGGCGGCGCCGCGGGCGCGGCTGTGGCGAATCGGACCAAGGATTCGGACATCGTCTTGCCAGCGGGGGCGCATATCATCATCCGGTTGACGAAGGAACTCGCGGTCGCGGCATCCTGACGCGGTGATCCGCACCAAGCTGTCAACGATGATGTTCCTCCAGTTCTTCATCTGGGGGGCGTGGTACACGACGATCGGGAACTACATGTCGGCTCACGGCATGTCGTCCGACGCGTATTTGCCATACACGGTGAACCCCATCGCCGCGATTGTAGCGCCGTTCTTCCTTGGCCTGGTCGCGGATCGCTATTTCGCGACGCAAAGAGTGTTGGGCGTCCTGCACCTGCTGGGTGGGGTGCTGATGCTCTTGGTCCCGGGAGCCACTGGCTCCCCGGGACTCTTCGTTTTCCTGATCCTGCTCTATAACCTCTGTTACATGCCCACGCTGGGGCTCGCCAATTCCCTCGCGTTCCACAACATCACCGATCAGGAAAAGCAGTTCCCGATGATCCGGGTGTTTGGAACTATCGGCTGGATCGTGGCAGGGTTGTTCATCGGGTTTGTCCTGAGTCGCTTCTCTGGCGCGCAGCTGCCGGATACTACGCCGCTTCCCTTGTACACGACCGGCGTCGCCAGCCTGCTGCTTGGTCTGTACAGCTTCGCGCTGCCGCACACGCCGCCGCCGGGAGCCGGGCGACCGGTCTCGATTCGCAGCATCATCGGTATCGATGCGCTCCGTGATCTCGGCAGTAAGTCGTTCTACGTCTTCATCGCGAGCTCGTTGCTTATTTGCATTCCGTTGGCGGCGTACTATGCGTATGCGCCGATTTTCGCGAAGGTCGGCGTCTACGATGCGGGGACGAGCAACATCGTTACCCGCGTGTTCCCCAATCCCTCGTCCCTGATGACCCTCGGTCAGATCTCCGAGACCGGCTTCATGCTGCTGATGCCGCTGATGTTCATTCGGCTGGGAGTGAAGAAGATGTTGCTTGTCGGGATGGGCGCCTGGGTGCTTCGGTACGCGCTCTTTGCGATGGCCGCGCCCAGCGCCGTGTTCTGGCTCATCGTCCTCGGAATCCTGCTTCACGGCGTCTGTTACGACTTCTTCTTTGTCACCGGGCAGATTTACGTCGACAAGAAGTCGTCACCGGCCATCCGTGGCCAGGCGCAGGGATTTCTCGTGCTGGTGACTTACGGCGTGGGGATGCTGATTGGTGGCCTGATCGCTGGCAAGGTGTACAACGGATTCAAGGGCGCAGCGACGGATCTGACCCTGGCTCAATGGGCGAAGTTCTGGCCGTTGCCAGCCGCGTTTGCCGGCGTGGTCATGGTGCTATTCGCGATATTCTTCCGGCCGCAGACCCAGGAAAGCCCGGTCGCACAGCAATCCGTACGATAGAAGACGCTACATCGTGACTGGAGGTGGTGATGTAGGGGCGCAGCATGCTGCGCCCCTACATTTTTTGTTGCGGCTATGATCCTTCTGGCAACTCCCGAATCCAGATGTTGCGATAGCGTATCGGATTCCCGTGATCCTGTAACTTCAGCGGCAGTTTATCCGCATGCGCCTTGTACGGCGGCCGCGCTTGATTCGCGGTAGGCCCGACCAACTCATAATTGTCCTGAATCAAAACGCCATTCAGAAATACCGTCATCCGCGCCGGACTCTCGAGCGTCCCGTCGGCCTTGAAATGCGGTCTCCGAAACACGACGTCGTACGTCTGCCACTGGCCCGGCGGCCGTGTCGCATTGACGAGTGGCGGATTCTCCCCGTAGATAGCGCCCGCCTGGCCGTCAGGGTACGTGTCGTTCTGGTAGGAATCGAGCACTTGGAGCTCGTAGATCCCCATAAGGAAGACGCCGCTGTTGCCGCGCTCCTGGCTTTCACCCTGCGGAGGAGTCGGGGTGCGCCACTCGATGTGCAGCTGGACGTCGCCGAACCCGCGCGCGGACGCCATGGTGCCCGTGCCCGGCTTCACCTCGACGTAACCATCCCGCACGATCCACTTGGCGGCGGTGCCGTCATCGGCGCGCCACTGCGAAAGATTCGAGCCGTCGAACAACACGATCGCGTCGCTCGGCGCCGGTACGGGGGGACGCTCCGGCCCGGGATTCACGACGGGAGGGCGAGGACGATCCATCGAATGCTGTGGCCACTGTTGCGTCTGTGCCATTACCAACAAAGCTAGCGTGCCAATCATGGCTTCCAGGTCCCTTTCGCGACCGCCGGGACGAAGCTGTCGATGTCCGGCCCGGGGAAATCGAGTGTTTTGCCCTGCTCGGCGCTCATGTACGCCGTCATCAAGACCTTCACAACGCGCAGTCCGTCATCGAAGGTGAGCCACGGCTTCTTCTTGTTGAGGAAGCAGTGCACGAAGTAGCGATCCTCGGCCTCATAGCCGTACGCCCCCGCCTCGCCCGCGACCACCGGCATCTGGCCCATCTCGGCGTTCTGCTTTTCGACGAGATCTTCCCCCGATTTGCCCTGGACTTCGCGGCTGAAGAACAGCTTCAGCCCAGAGTCGAGCGAATTCCACTGCAGCGAGTATTCGGGTCCGAGCAGCTCGGCAGACAGCCTGAGGCCGGCACCCACGAAGCTCCACGACGTCGTGGCTTCACCCAGAACCTTGTGCCCGTCGTCGGTCTCGAATTCGATCATCACGCTGGCAAAGTCTTCGGATGGCGATTTGTCATAGTTCACGTCCTTGCCCATCGTCGCCGCCAGCTTCTTGCTGTAGTTGGGCCGCGTCCACTTGAGACTCGCGATGTGCGCGGTGATGCGCGCCGGGCGGACCGACGACGTGGGTTTGGTGGGATCGGTGAGGAGATGCTGCACCAGCAGCGACGAGTGACACATCATGTCGTTGAGGACGCCCCCACCCTGCAGCGCGCCCTGCCAGAACCAGGGGCCGTGCGGGCCGCTGTGCTCTTCGGCGGCGCGAGCGAGATAGGGCCGTCCGGTCAGCTTGGCGCCGCGCGCCCAGAGCAACGTGCGGCCGACCTCGATCTGGGGCGAGAACACCTGGTTCTCGAGATAGCCATGGGGCAGCCCAACCTTATTTACCAACTCCAGGACTTTTTTTGCCTCACTCACATTTCTGGCTAACGGCTTTTCACACGCGATGCCAAGCAATGAGCCGTTGCCGCGCTCGACCGTGCTCACGATCTCTTCGACGTTCTCGATGCGGGCGAAGTTCGGGCCGCAGAGCCAGAGCGCGTCGATCGCGGGATCCTCGACCATGGCGGCGATCGAAGGGTACGCCTTGGCGTCGCCCACGCCGAGTTTCTTCGCGATGCCGGCTGTCTCGGCGGCGTTGTTCTGGTTCGGGCTCCAGACGCCCAGCACGTCGGCGTCGCGTACGCCCACAAATCCCAGCAGGTGGAATTTCGCGTTGAACCCGCTCCCCACCATTCCAATTCCAAGTCGTTTCGTCATTCAATCCCCGTAACGGACGCCGAGTTTCTGCAGCGCTTCCGGTGGGCAGCCTTTCCACTCCGCCACGAACGTGTTCCCCTGATAATTGAGATCGGTGATGCCCATCTTGCTGGTCCAGAACCCCGACGCCGTCATGTCGCGAAACATGTTGAAGAACGCGACGCCCTGGCTCATCTCCGGCTTCGCTTTCTTCGGCCATGCGATCTCGTCGAGAATCGTCGTCTGTTCTTGCGGGGTCGCTGCAACGAAGGTCTTGCCAAGCCGTTCATAGACTTCGTTGTCCAGCCAGGCGAGGCCGCCGCGCATCGGGACCTGGCCGTCGGGCCGATCGGTCATCATGAAGTCCATGTATTCCGGGACGCCCGCCTCGGTCGCGCTGCCCGAGCGCTCGTCTTTCGGGATGACGAGATCCGCGAGAACCCGCACCGTGTCCCATTCGTGCGGCGTGAAGAACGCCGGCGCGAACGGGGTCGTCGCCGTGAGGGCCTCGCGTGCCAGAGTCGCGGCCCGTTGCGCCTCGGCCGGCGTCCATTTGAACGCCGCCGTCAGCGCGGCCATCGCCATTGCGCCTACCGCTTCGCGCCGTTTCATAGCGTCCTCGCTTTCAGCTGCGCCGCGATGTATTCGGACGTCCGCATCGACAGCGCCATGATCGTCCAGGTGGGATTCTTGTCGGCCTGCGAAGTGAACGGTGAGCCATCGGCGACGAAGAGATTCTTGACCTCGTGGGTCTGGCAATTCGAGTTCACGACCGAGGTCTTGGGATCGGCGCCCATGCGCGCGCCGCCCAGCTCGTGGATGATCACGCCGCCCGCTGCGATGCCATAGCCATCCTCCTTGCTCGGCATGTTCCCCCATGGCGTGCCGCCCATCTCCGTGATGAGCGCGCGGAACGTCTCCTGCATGTGCTTGACCTGGAGGTATTCGTGATCGGTGAACTTCCAGTGGAAGCGGAGCACGGG
>QHUZ01000101.1 GCA_003223395.1 Gemmatimonadota bacterium
CGCCGGGCCGTTGATGGTCCGCGTGACAACCACCTCGCGGTCCGACTTCCGTTCCACCGTGGTGCGGTTCTTCACGGGGCCGGGCTTACTTTCGATTCTTGCGTTCATCGCTCTTCTCCTTTCGTGTCAGTTCCTCGACAACCTTGTCCAACGCGTCGAAGCGTTCGTCCCAGCGCTGGCGGTATCTCTCGAGCCACGCCGTCTCTTCCTCCAATCGGCGCGGGCCCAGCTGGCACGTCCGCACGCGCCCGATCTTCTTCGTGGTGACGAGCCCCGCCTGCTCCAGAACGCCGACGTGCTTCTTCATGCCCGTGAGCGTCATGTGGACCTTCTCGGCAAGGTCCGTGATCGAAGCGTCGGCTCGTCCGAGCTGCTCCAGAACGCCACGCCGCGTGGCGTCCGAGAGCGCGGCGAACGAAGTATCAAGTCGGGTCGTCATATACTGAACCATATGGTTCAGTAGTTTAACGCAAGCGTCGCGGCATGCAAGGGTGGCGTGATGGTTAGCGCCGAATTCGGAGGAGAGCGACGAGGCGCGGTGGAGTGGTTAGCTGCCGCGCCTTGTTGTTGTCAGACGCTCTTCCTGGTGCGCCAAAGAAGCAGGTCCTTCGCTCGCGCTAAAGCGCTCGCTCAGGATGACAACGTGTGGTGGTTGGCTGGCAAAAAGAGAAGGGAGAAGGGGTTAGGGAACAGTTGCCAGCGTGCAGCTGAAGCCGGGCAGCAAGTCCTCGCCCAGTAGTGCTCCGTCATGCGAGATGACGTCTTCCGACCCGTCCAGCCGATACACACGCGCGCACCCGAGCGCTGCGGGCTACCTAAGTTCGGCAACTTCTCTTAGGAATTTCTCCGCCTTATAGTCGCTCCAGATGTCGAGCCCTCCTCGAGCGGTATTAAAGCGACGTTGAATGCGGCCTTGAGCCACGCGAACCTCCGCCTCTCCCATCTTTTAGGTGCTCGCCAAAATCGCGGTGTGTCGTGGAAGGCTTTGATTCAAACGCAGTCGGTCGATATTCACCGGGTGGTATCCGAAGCCGAGAAGGCAGAGCAGTTGGGCCTCGCCGAATAACTTGTAGGCGGTCTTAAACTGGGGCTCGTCCGCTGCGTCATGCACTACTCGGATACCGGAAGCGATCTGCTTTACCTCTTGGCCGCTAAGGGTGTTGTATTGCCCAAACTCTCGGTGAGCGATTTTGCCGTGAAGATGTGCGACTTGGACTGCACTCTCAAACAAGGTGGCCGCGTCACTCGGTCCAGGAAGGTTAAACGCACTCTCTAGAACCGTACGAAAGTACCACTCGACGGACCTGTCGTAGTTGAACGTGACGACGGCAACCTTGTTTTTCGTGAAGTCTTTCGACGAGGCGCACCCCGACCGCATGAGGTTCCAAACGTACCTCAACCAATGATCCGCAGGTACGTTCTGTCCTAGCCACTTCTGACCTACTATGCTCATCTGTTCCGCTCGCAGGATCGTAATGGCGATCGCCGCCTTTCCGATCGGCTGGAATTGGCCGCCGCCGTTGCCCTCTAAGAACGTGTCAATGGAGAGCGAATCGGAGTCCCTGAGCTTCCGCGAAAACGTGGTAACCTCGGTGCCCGAGAAGCCTGCGGCGAGCAGCTCGGGATAAAGAGGACCATTACCTTCCGTTCCGGCGACGATCATCCTGACCAAATCGTTACCAAGCGGGAAACCATACTCGGCGCTGGCTCCCGCGCCCAGGATGAAGACAGTGGGAATCGTGATCACAGGTAAACGTCTCGGCGGTTGCGTGAGAGGGCCGACTTACTCCTCAATGTGCTTGCGACTTTGGACACCTCGAATAAGTATGCGACGAGGAGACACCGACCATTTTGGCTTCCGCCGAATCTACTTTCCTCAACTATGGCGTGCATATATGTGTTAAATAGGTATGAGCAATTCTCCCTTAAGTTGCTGATCGGGCCCAGTGAGCACTCGAGAGCTTGTCGCGTCGCTAGTTGGTTCGCTTGCGTGGCCGCTAACGCTTGCAGTTTGCTCTGCTACTCTTTCGGAAGCCGCTCAACAGGTTCATTTCCGGCCACCAGGGAGGAGTCACGAAAATGGCTCGTCCTAGCGTTGAGGGCTGCCTTTGTTGCGTCAGCTGATGAGCACCGCCTTCTGGTGGCTAGCAGGAGGGGGGGTACTCCTGCTATTGATAGCCGTTGCTCTGCTCGTGAAGCTCAATTTCAGCGAACAGGCGTTGGTTCCGCTGGCATCCGCCCTTGTGATCGGGATTCTGACGTTCACGATCACTTTTGCTTCATCTCTCAAGGGCAGCACGGAGGAGAAGGTATTCTCCACATCCCTGGTTGAGGACACGCGGAATCGTTTGCCCGCCTTTATCAATCCCGATCCAGCCAACTCGTCGATCTCTGTCCGTGCTTCTGAGTTGTCCTCTATTGCACGGAGTTCCTTCTCTCCGGGGACGATTCCAGAGCCAGCAATGAAAGAAGAGGAGGTAGCAGCATTCAATCTTCGGTTGCTACAGTACCTGATCGTTCGCGACCTACGGGATCGCCAGCGAATTGAGTGGGGAATCCGGCAAGTGCGAACGCACCAAGGTCATTTTGTCGCCAGCGCCAATGTGAATCAGGCGCCGAGTCTAACAAGGCCAGCCACCGTGCAAGGGGAACCCGCACTGAAGCTCTTCGTTGGGAACAGGTTCGCCAATTCACCATTCGAGCGTATGCAGTGGGAGAATATTCGCCTCACCTTGCCACAAGGTTCGACCCTAATCATTGAGTCAGATGCAGGAGGACCGGAGAAAGGACCAGCATCGGCCGATGTGATGATCCGTCGACCGGGATTCTTCGTTCTACGTGTTTCGGTTAGCCCGATAGGAGGCACGGGCGCAGGTGTCGTACCGGAAGGCCTCATCGTGGATGCGACAGAGAGGCCGCACTTTCAAACACATTACTTCCTTATAAAGGTGAAGGCTGAGTTTTCCCGCTTAACTGCTGGCAATCGACTGACTGAAGAGAATAAACAATGGGTACGTTGGGCTATCGATGAGTTGGAGGAGCACTTTTCCGATAAGAGTCCCCTTTAAGAAAACCCGTTGGTAATCCCTATGAATCCCAACAACGGCTCACGTTTGTGCCGTTGAAGTAGGCGCATTTTCTTGGTCCCGTCGGAACGAAATTGATCTTCGGGTTCGCCGAGCGTACGTTCCCTCGGAGGACAGGAGGGCGCCGAGTTTGTGAATTGGATGCATCAGGTGGACGCGCGCGGGCGCGACGTCGCAACGCACGGCGATCTTGACCAGTTACGTGCGGACATTGCCGAGTTGCGGCAAGAGATGCAGGTAGGCTTCGCGAGGCTCGAGACCCGGTTCGAGCGCCGCTTCGGCGACCTCATCAAGTGGTCGTTCGTGTTCTGGGTCGGCGCGGTCGCCGCGATTGCGATGCTCGCGCGCGCGTTGCGCTAGGGACTGCGTCTCACCAACGACTCCCCGGCCGGGCAGCCTTGTTAGCTGAAGTTATGACGCTTGGGGCGCTTGCAGGGACCGCATCCGTTCATTACCGGTATCAATAATCAACAAACTCGCCAGGCTGGTCGCCATGCGTACGCGCACACTTGCCGTCATCTGTATCGTCATGGGCTGGGCTTGCTCCGAACCCCTCGCGCCTGAGCCCCCAGGCTCCTTCGCAGCTCTGTCGGCAGGACACCAACACACGTGCGGCCTGCAGCGGGACGGCACCGCCTATTGCTGGGGACGCAATGCCGAGGGGCAAATCGGAACGACCCAGACCGACGCGTATTATCCGCTGCCGCAAGTGGTCTCGACCGAGCTGAAGTTTTCACAGATCGCGGCCGGGTACGGCCACACATGCGCGCTCACGGCAGATGGAGTCGCGTACTGTTGGGGTTCGAATGTTAGCGGAGAGCTGGGACGCGCGACGGTGCCAAGCTCCAGGATTCCGGTCCCCGTCGACGGAGGACTCACGTTCACTGCTATCGCGGTTGGACAGGCGCACTCGTGTGGGCTCACCGCGGCCGGGGCAGCCTACTGTTGGGGTAATAACAGCTTGGGACAAATCGGGCACGACACTTCAGCGCTGCGTGTCGGAGTGCCGATTGCGGTTGCGGGCGGTCACATGTTCGCGACCATCGCCGCCGGCGGCGCCTCGACGTGCGGCATCGAGTCTGACGGCAGCGCGTACTGCTGGGGTTACAACGATACGGGGGCGCTCGGAAGCGGGGACACCGCGCGCGCTATTGGAGTTCCCGTCGCGGTGGCCGGCGGGCTCAAATTCCAATCCATTTCCGCAGGCTCGCTGCACGCGTGCGGCGTTACCACGAGCAACGGGGTGTACTGCTGGGGCCAATCCAATGATGGAGCCTTGGGAATTGGTCGTGCTTCCGGAAATTATCGAACGCCGCAACGCACCCATAGCGACCGATCGTTCACGACGGTCAGCGTCGGCGGCCAGCATTCCTGCGCGCTCGATCTCGATGGCGCGCTGATGTGTTGGGGGTTCGACTTCAGCGATCAACTCGGCGGTGCGGCTCGCGACCAATGCGATGGCGTTCCGTGCGCGCTCACGCCCATCGCAGCCGCAAGGAACCACTACTTCCAGGCGTTGACGACGGGCGCGGCCTACAGCTGCGGCCTCGCGTTCAACGGCGCCGCCTTCTGTTGGGGAGAAAACGGCGCCGGCCAAATCGGGAACGGGCGCGTCGAGGTAACGACTCCATCTCCGTCCCGCGTCGCCGATCCGTGACGTAGCAGCTAGGGACTGCGTCTCACCAGCGACTCAAGGGCCTCGAGCGCTTCGCCGGCCGCGGACAGGCGCTCCACGTCCGACGTGAGCTCCCGGCAACGTGCCTCGGCGCGCGCGCGACCGGACTGCGCCTCCTGCAGCCGCCCGTCCAGGTCGGCCAGCTCCGCCTCAGCTTCCTGCAGCAGCGCCGCCTGGTCTTCGAGCCCGCGCAGCCCGGCAATCTCCTCGAGCACCTGATCGCGCTCGGCGGCGAGCGCTTCTGCCTCGGCCACCGCTTCCTCGGCGATCCGCCGCCGCTCCTCGGCCTGAGCCTCGAGCGCGGCCCGGGCCCGGCGCTCCTTCTTCAAGTCGGCCTCGCCCCAGGCGAGCGCGTCGCGCACTTCCTCCAGCTCCCCGGCGAGCCGGGTCCGTTCCTCGATGGCGGACTCGAGCCGGGCGCGCATGGCCTCGATCAGCTCGCGCACCGCGGCAGCGGTTTGCTGCGGCTCGGCTCCAGCGGCGGACCGGTGAGCGGTCATCGCCAGACGCTCCCGCAGCGACGCGGTCCGCTCCTGACCGCTCTTCCCGCGTGCCACGCGCGGGCTTGGGGGGCTTGGTTTCGGCGCTGCAGGCGGAGGAGGTGGTTCACTGTTGTCGGAGACGGCCGTGAGCTCGGAGAGCACGCGGGAGATCGTCCGCGGCTTGCGGGCTGGAACGTTGGCGTCGAAACCGGTGGTCACGCGCTCCTCTCCATCGCGCGCTCGAAGCGCGCGCTGATCATCTCGGTGATAAGGGCGTCGATGTCCCTGGCTCCCTTGGACGATGGGGCGTAGGCATTGATGGGCAGGCCGTCGCTCGATGCCCTTGCGAACTGCGTACACTGCCGCACGATCGTGTCCGACAGAAACTCAGGGTAGTGCGACTGCAGCGCGTCTTTGGCCTCGCGTGCGATCCGGGTCGTAGGGTTGTACTGATTGATGACGATCCGGATCCGCTGCAGCCGGTGGTTCAGGTCGTCCTCGAGCTGGCTCAGCGTCTCGAACAGCAATTTGAGACCGTGAAACGACAGGAAGTCCGGGAGCACCGGCACGAGCAGGTCGTCGGACGCCATCAGCGCGTTGAGGTTCAGCAGCCCAAACGAGGGCGGGGCGTCCATGACAATGAACTCGTAGCGGTCCAACACCCCGGCGAGGGCCCGCTGGAGCTTGTATTCGCGCCCGGCCATCGGCATGAGCGAGATGTCGATGGTCGTCATCCGCAGGTTGGCCGGGAGCACATCGAACTCGGCGAGCGCGTGCGGCACGATCACGTCTTCGATCGGTACTCCCTTGACCAGGATCTCGAAGACCGTGCGCTCGAGGCTCTCGGCAGCGAGGCCCAGGTGCTGGGTCGCGTGCCCCTGTGAATCGAGGTCGATCAGCAGGACCCGGTGGCCCAGCTCCGCGAGCCGGTAGGCGTACGCCACCGAGAGGCTGGTCTTTCCGGTGCCACCCTTGAAGTTGAGGAAGAGCTGGCGGCGCGACGGTTCCCGGCGAGGGTGGCGGTCCAGCACCCTGCGGTACGCCGACAGGTGTCGCGGCTGGTACGAAGCGGGTCCGCCGCCGAGTGCCTTCAGCTCGGGCAGTTTGTCCGCGGCGGACAGCTGCTGGTCCGTGAAGCCCAGGAGCTTGGCGAAGTGGCTTCGCTTGTAACGGATCTCCACTATGAAGCTCGCTGCACGATGCCGGCTTCCGTGCGCTGAGGGTCTTGGTGGGCGGTGCGAAGGATCCGATGCACGATGCGGCGCACCTGGGGATCGGGATCGCCGGTGAGCGGCTCGAGGAGCGGCCGCAGGTCGAGCCCGCGCGCCGCGGCCGCGGCGAGCACGACGCGCCGCCGCACGTGCGGGTTGGCGTCGGCGATGCCCCAGCGGACGTGGGGCTCGAGCCGCCGCGGGTCCCGTTCGAGCAGCCGGCCGAGCGACTGGTAGGCCGCCGCGCGAACGTTCGGATCTTCAGCGGTGGCAAAGGGCCGGACGGCATAAAACGCGTCGTCGCCCCCCCCGGCACGACGGCCGAGTCGGATGAGCAGCTCCACCTGGTCCTGTGGGTGCTGCGCCGCCGCCAGCGCCGCGAC
>QHUZ01000090.1 GCA_003223395.1 Gemmatimonadota bacterium
CGCTCGGCCGCAAGGGTGTAGAGCGGCGTCCGCCGCCGCTCCGACAGCCGGCCGAGACCCCTGAGCACCTCGTGGAGCGCTTTGCTCCCGCGCGGACCGCCGAGGTAGGTGGACGTGCGCCAGTCGAGATCGGGTGTGCGAGATTGCTGATTCGCGGCCCAGATGCCGATCGCGATGGCGACGGCGAGCAGGAGCGCCGTGCCAATTTCAAGCCGGTACGACATACGGCCCCCGCGCCAGCTCCTGCGCCACTACGCCGAACGTCGCGTATTCCCCGGCGTCGCAGGGCACCGCCCCGAACAGGTGGCGATACAACTGCGCGACGAGACCGGCGAGCGACGCGCGCCCGCGCTCGGTCAGCCGCGCTTCCCCCACGTACTCAGCGGGCGTCTTCGATGCGTGGAAGCGCAGCGCTTTCCGCTTGTCGAGCTCGAGCACGAGCGCGAGGAACCGATGCCCGAGTGCTTCCGCGTAGCGGCCGGCGCGGGCCAGCTCGTCGGCATAGGCGAGATGCGCGGCGGCATCCGCGACCAGGCGCGCCCCGACGGCCGGTTTGGCCTCGCCGGTCCGGGCGGTCGGCCGCACGATCCGCCACATGACGTACCCGATGTGCACCAGCAGCGCGACGAGCGCGACGACGACCAGCGCCAGACCGATGTCGAAGGTGACCGGATGCTGCGCCGAGAGGCGATTGAGCCACTCGGTGAGGTTATGCCACTGCCGCGCCAGCCAGGACAGCAGACGCCGCCGCTCGACCCATTGATACTCGGGCCGCGCGAACACCTGACCGATCACGCGCCGCAGCGAGTCGGAGGGGACCTGCAGCTGGGGGTTTACCAACAACAGCCAGGCTGCGTTCAGTTTATCCCTGCCCCCAGTTGCTCGCTCAGCACCTGAATGTCGAACGCCTCACGCCGCACGCGCAGATCGTAGTACAGCAGGGTGAGCGCGCAGGGCAGGATCGGGGCCAGCACGATTCCCAGCAGCGACGAGAACACGACGAAGACGGGCTGCAGGGATTCGTTGCTCGCGACGCCGATTACGGCGCTGATGCCACCGATCACCAGCCCCGGCAGGAACTGTGAGATCAGCCATGTGACGACGATCGTCCCGGCGACCTTCCCCCGCGCGCCGCGCGTCAGCTCCCACGAGCGCCCGAAGGCATCGAACGAGCTGGATAGATCTTCCAGCACGACGATGGGAGTGGTCATCGCGTACCCACACAAGACCCAGGTCACGAACCACACCCCGCCCACGCAGCCTGCCAAGATCATGAGTCCGCCAATTCCGGCGCTGATCATGCGGCCCATGAAAAACATCACGCCAACCACGACCGCGGCCGCCACATACAGAATGAAGAGCAGCAGCCCTTTGCTGATCGTCACGAGCAACAGCGGGATGATCCGCGCCGTGCCGAAGCGCAGCGACGCACCAAGCTCCGGCTCGTGGCCGAGATACGAGTCCGAGATCACGCGAATCGTGCCGGCCTTGAGGAGCAGACTGCACGCGCTCCAGACGACGATGAAGAGAACGAAGATTCCGATACTCATCCCTATGTTCTGCTCGAACATGCTGAGGAGCTCGAACGGACTGCCGCTGAACCGCAGATTGAGGTAAATCCCGGCTGCGGTGGGGAGCCATACCAGGATCAGACTCAGCCGCATGAACAGGCCGAAGTGACGCCGGTAGATGTTGAAGCTGCCGTCGAGAATCTCGCCCAGCCGCATGGGCCTGAGGTTCGTATTAATGGGTCGCTCCGCGAGGGGACACGCGGTAAGATGAGGACATGACAGCTTCCGCGCGAGACCTGGATCTCCGGCAACACCACAGCATCGAGACGCCGGAGCATGTAGACGTCCAGTTCGAGCTGGCCGGGGTCGGATCGCGCCTTGCGGCGGGGCTGCTCGACCTGGTCCTGCTCATCCTGGGACTCCTGGCGCTCTGGATCGGCGGCGGGGCGGTCCTTGGCAGTCTGTTCACTGCTCCCGGGATGGCGCGCAGCTGGCTCAGCGCCGCGATGATCATCCTCACGTTCTGCTTCACATGGGGATACTTCACCCTGTTCGAGGCTTTGAACGGCGGCCGGACGCCCGGCAAACAGGCGCTGGGCATCCGCGTGGTCATGGATACGGGCCGGTCGATCACGCCAGCGGCCGCGCTGGTGCGGAATCTCGTCCGCTTCGTCGACTGTTACTTCCCGATTCCGTTCGCCCCCGCCCTGCTCTCGATGTTCCTCCACCCGAGCAACAAGCGCCCAGGAGATATGGCGGCCGGCACGATCGTGGTGCGCGATCACCCCACGGACTGGAGTCTCGGCGCGCCGGTACTGGCCGTGACCGACGCCGAGCCGATCGAGACCGGCCCGCCGGAGCTGTCGGAGGAAGAGTTCCGCCTGCTCGATCGGTTCCTGAGTCGAATCAACGACCTGACGCCCGAGGTGCAGATCCGCATCACGACCGACCTCGTGCGCCGGTTCGAGCCGCGCATCCCGCGCCGCAACGCGGACCTGCAGGGCTATCTCGTGACCGTCTTCGCCGAGGAGCAGCGCAGGCGCCGCAGCCGGTTTGCCCCGCGCGCCAAAGCGGGCGCGGCCGGCCGCATCACGGTTCCGGCAGAGCGCTTCGTCCAGAAAAAACGCGAGGGCTGGGAGACGTTCCGCGCAACCGCGCTCCGGATGGAGCGCGCCGGCATCGGGGCGTTGGCGCCGGGCGAGATCCCGGCGTTTGCGGCCCAGTACCGCGAAGTGGCCGCGGATCTCGCGCGTGCCCGCACGTACCAGGTCGATCCGCGCGTGATTGCCTACCTGGAGCGAGTGGTAACCGCCGGGCACAACGCGCTGTATCGTGCCCGCGGCAAGGAGCGCACGCCGCTCCCGCACTACATCCTGCGGGACTTTCCCGCCGCGGTCGTCCAGTCGTGGCGGTACGTGCTCCTCGCCTTCCTGCTGTTCGCGATTCCCGCGGCAGTCGGGTACGTGATGATTCGCGAGCAGCCCGCCCTTGCGGAAGATCTGTTGTCGCCCGGCATGGTGGCGCGCGCCGAGGCGGCGGCCGAGAACCAGGTGGAAGGTCGCGGCTACGCCGAGACGGGCAAGGAAGATCGGCCTCAGACGGCGGCGTGGATCATCACGAACAACATCACCGTCTCATTCGGCACGTTCGTGGGCGGTGTGACGGGCGGCCTGTTGACGGCGTGGCTCCTGTTCACCAATGGCATGATGCTGGGATTCGTCCTCGGGCTGTTTCAGAACTATCACGCGATGAACTATCTGCTGACCTTCGTGCTCGGCCACGGCGTCCTCGAGCTGACCGCAATCTTCATCTCGGCGGGGGCTGGGTTTCGACTGGCCAAGGCGATCATCGCGCCGGGTGACCGCACGCGCCGCGATGCGCTCGTCGTCGAATCACGGATCGCGGCGCGGATGATCGGCGCGGTCGTGACGCTGCTGGCGATTGCGGGAACGATCGAAGGGCTGTTGTCGACATCAGCCGCCCCGGCAATCTGGAAGTACGGTGTGAGCGCCGCGACGGCCGTCCTGCTCGTCCTGTACTTCGCGAACGGCTCCGCCTACCTCAATTCTGCAACGCGCCCTGCAGGATCCAGTTTCGGATCAGGTTGATCGACGCGTTGGGCAGGCAGCCGCTGCCGCTGCACCCGAGCGGCATGCGCGCGCCGGTGCCCCCCACCGTCGTTTGCGTCCCCTGAATCGTGTGCACGAGATAGGATGAATCCGGCATGAACGGGCGCACCCGTTTCATCGCCGGCACCTCCGACGCATTCTGATTCACGATGCTCGCGTACGACGATCCGGTCGTGAGGTTCATGCCCGCGGCGGACGGGTGGCAATTGGTGCATGGCGGCGTGCTGGTGTTGAAGATGCTCTGCACGTCGGTGGCGAAGCTGATGGGCGTCGCGCTCACGTTCACCACCCGTGTCGCCGACGCCGGCCCCGCTGTCGCCGTGATCGTCGCGGCTCCCGCCACGGCGAAGGTCGTGATCACCGTCGAATCGAGGGTTGCCGTCGCCGCCGGGCTCGCGCGCGTGGAATCACTCGACGTCCAGACGACGCTGTCCTCGAGTGCCGGGTGGTCGAGTGAATCCAAGACCGCGGCGAAGAACGGCGCCGACTGGTTGGTGGTCATCGTCACGTCAGGGGTGCCGAAGTTCGCCGGCGAGATCACGACCGTCTTCGGAACCTGATTCACCGTGACCGGCTTCGAGGTGACCACGCCCGCCGCTGCCTGCGCCTGGATCGACGCGGTGCCATTGCCCACGGCCGTCACGGTCGTCGTATGGGCCGTCGCCGGATTCACCGCGACGACGCCCGCCGACAGCACGCTCCAGTTGCAGAGGTGGTTCGGGATCGTGTCACCCGACGCAGTGACCGCGATACAGGTCGCCTGCACGCTGCGGCCAAACGCCGTCAGCGTGCTGAACGAGGACGGCACGGTCGAGACCGTGGCGGGAACCTGCTCCACGGACGCCGTCACGGAATCCGAGACCCTGTCCACCGTGGCTACGACCTGCGTCGTCCCGTAGCCCACCGCAGCCACGATCGCCGCATGCGAGCCGCTATCGGCAACAGTCACGATGCCGGGATCGCGCGACACCCACGTGAACCCGATCCCGGTCACAGAGGCGCCCTGCGCATCGCGCGCGTCGGCGACGAGGATGACGGTATCGTTGCGTGAAGCCAGGGAGATATCGAACGGCCGAAAGACGATCCTGGTGATGCGCGTGCGAATGACGTACGGGTCGCTTGTGACCGGCGTGCCCACATCCGGGACTGCGCTGACCGTAATGATCACGACCCCCAGCCGCACACCCGTCACAAGGCCCGTTTGCGAGACACGCGCCTTCGTGGTGTCGGAGGACATCCAGACGAATGTCAGACCGGTCGTGACCGGAGCGCTCCCGGCGAACGCCCTGGCCGTCAGCTGCATCGTGCCGTTGAGCCCAACCGTGGAATCGCCGGCGATCAGGACCGAGGAAAGTGAGGGAGGACCGGAGTCGCTGCCGCATGCGGCGATCAGCACCGCGCCAAGCAACAGGCCGAAACGCTTCACCGCGCCCACTCTATTAGAGCACCGAGTCGCGGGCCGACGATCGCGACGCTCATAGCACCATCATGGAGCGTCCCGAAGGCGAGCTGTGCCTGGATTACGCCGGTCGCGCGATCGCTCAAGCGATAGCGCAGGTCCGCGCCGGCGCGGAGCAGATACCCCAGCAGCTCCATGCGCTCCGCCGGACCCGTCAGCTCGTGGCGGAACTCGAGTAACGGTGACAAAGTCGCCCTGGGACCCATCGGGCGATCGAGCCGTGCGCCCACGGCGAGCACGTTGCCGCGCGGGACCGCGACCGTCGAGGTGTCGACGTTGCGTGCACGCAAGCGCCGCATCTCCCACCCGTAGAGCGACAAATGGGAACTGCCGGCCGGCATACTGACCGCGGCGTACGCGAGGATGCGGTCGCCGATGCCGCTCTCACGGCCCGTGCCGAGATCGTTTCCTCCCGTCGTCGTGTAGACGAGCGCGCCGCGGAAGTACTTGCCGCCGCCGAAGGGACCCTCGATGCCCAGGCGTCCGCGCAATTCCCCGCCCGGGCTCATCTCGGTGCCGCCCTCGACGGGCACGTAGCTCGCGCCGTAGTGGTAGCTCGCGCCGGTTCCGACGGCCCAGTTCTGACCCATCTTGAACGCCGACGCAAATCCTGCCGAAATACCGCCGCCCGACCCGAAGATCGGCGTCGTAAATCCGAGGAGACCAGTGCCGGTGGCGCCGAACAGAGGGATCGTCGCACTGGAAACCGTCGTGGCGCCGGTCGGGATGGTGCCGACGAGGTTGAAGAGGAGCTTGCCGGGAATCACGCTGACCGTGGCACGCAGATCGGTGTCGATCAGTCCCGAATGCGTGATCGCACCGCCACTCCCACCGGCTTGGCTGACGGACGCACGTGCGAACGCAGTGCTGACGTCGACGACGAGCCCCCCGCCGAAGCGCTGCGTGACACCGATGGGAATCGTGAGCTCGCTGATGCGATTGAACGCCAGCCCGGAGCCGAAGCTATATGATTCGAAGATGACGCCCGTCCGCGCGACTGTGTTCGCCGCTTGGGCCGCGAGGACTCCGGGCATCACCAGCACTCCCAGCAGCACTCGCACGCGGATCATGGCCGGCGGAAGATGATCCGGATGATGCCCGACGCCTGGATGACGCTCGAGATGCCCTGGCTCTCCGGCGTGGTATTGGAGACGGTGCTGCTGATACCGCTTTGTGTCGTGAGATCACCGACCGTCGCCGACACGTCGACGGTCGCTTGCCTCAGCGCGCCGTCGGCGGCCTGCTCGGCCGGCGGCGGATTCTGCACGACAGTCTCCAGGGCGGTCGTGAGGTCGCCGGGCGTGGCCTGCAATGCCGGCGCCGCCTCCGCCGCCTGCTGTTGTTCGACGGCGGACTGGAAGGACGGGTCAGCCCGGACCGCTGCGGCAAACGCCGCTGCCGCGCCGCGATAGTCACCGCGATCCAGCGCTTCGAGGCCTTTGCTGTACGCGAGGAACGCGGCGAGGTTCTTCGGACCCTGGCGCAGAATGCGTTGCCGCTCCGCTTCGGTCAGCTGAATCCCGAGCTCCGTGGCGAGTCCAAAGACGATCTGCTTTTCGAGATCGAGCAGCTGTTTGAACGTGCCGTTCGCCTCTGCGCCCGTCCGCACGTCGCCGTCGCCGCGCACCACCGCCGCCGACATGCGCACCGGTCCGTTCTGCGTAATCGTGGCGACGCCTTGCACCATCCGCTCGGCGCGCAGTAGCCGTCCGACGCGGGCGGCGGTGCTCGCGTCGGCGCGCCCGCTTTGCCCGAGCTTCAGCTCATCGAGCAGCGCGCCGACCTGGATGCGTTCGAGCAGCCGCAGACTCCGCACCATCGCCAGGTCGGTCAGCATCAGCTCGGCAAGCCCGCGCGACAGCGGCTGCAGGCTCGAGTCTCCGGCGATCGTCACGGGTAGCACCGCGACCGTCGCGGGCTCGGGCGCGAGCGTCGTCAGGGTCGATTCCCGCGCCAGGGCCAGCTTCGCCGTCTGGGTGGCCTGGGTGCGGAGCGCAAATTGCGCCAGCGCCCGGACCGCGGCGACACCTCGCACCTCCGGGTACTTGTTCGCGAAGTCGGTGTAGGTCGCGAACGCCAGGTCGTAGCGGCCGTCTTTCTCCTGGCAGCCGCCGATCACCATCGGGCCGAGGGCTTCGGCCGGCGCCAGCACCTGTCCGGCGTTTGCCACGACGACCGCGCTGTCACACTGCCCTGCGGCCATGAGGGCGGCCGCGAGACGGAAGCGGACCTGCGCGTTTGTGGGTTGCTGTGTGGCCTGGGCTTTGAGGGCGGGGATTTCCGCGGGAGTAACGGGACTAGGCCGTGGCCCTCCTGCGCAAGCCACGACCAGACCGCTCATGCATAAGAGCAGGGACCTACGACCAGCCAACGTCGGGGACTCCCACCGATGAAGGGGGGGTAAGCTACTGGTGTCCGACCGGAACCGCTATGACGCGGGTCACCGGTAGGCGCATGCGGCGAGAGACCCGTCTAATAAGGAAGGCAATGCGCAACCGGCGCGGTGGCCACCACGCCGTGGAGGGGCAAAACCGAGGGCGATGCCGCTTGCTCACTCGGGGCTTTGCAGCATCTGACGCATCTTGCGCGCCAGGTCCTCGATCTGCTTGAGCCCGGCCAGCGTCTCCTCGTCGTACTTCTCGGGCGCGAGGAGCAGCAGCTGGGTCTCGGCGAGAATCGCCGATAGGGGATTGGAAAGATCGTGGCGCAGCTTGGCCATCGCCTTCAGATCAGCCATCACAACAACGAACGGTACAAGTCCCGCAGGTGGTGATCCCGCAGATCACGCACCGATTGCCACAGATCCTGCTCCGAGCCGGCGCAGAAGATCTCGGCGCTCGAGCGCTCCATCTCCGTTCCCTCGGCGCCGAACATAATACGGCCACGCCAGATGCCGTCTTCGGTGCGGCGCAGAGAGAGTCGGATGTCTATGGGTTGTCCGTCAAAGCGAATCGGAGGCAGGTCGTGGACGACCGTATCGGTTGCAGCGGCTGGCGTGTATCGGGCTGGTTGGGCGGACATGCCGATCCAGGTCTGGTTTGAAAGAACATTGTAAATGGCAGCGAGTTACGCAATAGTTGCCAGTCGGTTAGCACCCGGAGGTAGAAGACGCCAAGACGGGGTGCTGTTATGGCGACGGAGCGGGCGCGAAGGTGAGCCCAAAGAGCAGCAAGCTCAAGACCAGGACCCAAATCCGTGACTTGGGGAGGGGACGATAGGCGTCCAGCACGGGGGGATGCCCGAACTGCCCGCGAGACAGTAGCAGGACCACAAACGCCCAGACGAACCAGCTTTTCGACAGAAACCCGAGCAGGATGACGACCACGAAAAAGAATCGGGCGACCTGTCGTTGGGCACGCGGGAATGCGGCATAGAGGATGTGCCCGCCGTCGAGTTGGGCGATGGGCAAAAGGTTGAGCATCGTAACCAGCATCCCCATCCATCCGGCAAACGCCATCGGGCTCAACGTCACTGAGCCAGTCATGTGCGTGATCCGCCGGACGAGCAGGGTCACAGCCGAGTCCCCGATCGGCCACATCCCAAATCCGACGAAAACCTGCAGACTCGGCGCCGAGGGATCGGCGGTCACCTGGCTGTGCGCCATCCCGATCCAGAGGACCGGGAGGGCGACGACGAAGCCGGCGATCGGTCCCGCCGCGCCGATGTCGAGGAGCTGCCGGCGGTCGTTGAGAATCGTGCGAAGCCGAATGAACGCGCCCAGCGTTCCGACCCCGAAGGGCGGCGTCGGCCCTGGGAGGAAATGGGGCGGTGACACATTCACCTGGTAGTAGCGCGCGGTCAGGTAGTGACCCATCTCGTGGCAAAACAGAATGGCGAGCAGTGGGATCGAGAACGAAAACCCGGTGGCCCATCTCTGAAAGAACGCGCCGTTCCAGGCAGTCGGATTGTAGAGCACGCCGAAATCGGGGGGCAGTCCGCCGGTGATCAGGGCACCCGACATCGTCATGAGGAAGAGGGTCACGGCGAACAGCAGTCCGTGCAGCAGCCACGGCTCGCGGGGCTTGACGGTCGGGCGCGTGAGAACGAGGTGGCGGCCATCCGGCTCGCTGGACCAGTAGTACGTCCCGGGCCATTGGCGGAGTGCTTCCGCAAGCGCCGCGGAGGGTTCGGCGTGGGCTGGATCTACAAGTGCGTCAACAACTTCGCGGTCGTGGAGGGGGGTGGTCCGCCACGCCAGTAAGAATGGGCTGAGACTCACAGCCGGTCTTGACTCGTCGACCGCCGCGGCCTACTATGACTCGTTCGCACACCGCCAAAATCCCAAGTTTCCATTTTCAACCAGGACCAATCCCCCATCCCGGGGTTTCCCCCGCCGCACAAGCAACGGAGTTGAAGCACACGTGGACATTGCCGAATTAAAGAGAAAGTCCGTCGCGGAACTACACGCGATGGCCGAGAGCCTGAACATCACCAACTACTCTGGGCTCCGCAAGCAGGATCTCATCTTCCGCATCGAGCAGTCCCTCCTCGATTCCGACACCGTTCTCCGCGGCGAGGGGGTACTCGAAATCCTGCCGGAAGGCTACGGGTTCCTCCGCAGCGCCGACTGGAACTACCTCTACGGCCCCGACGACATCTACGTCTCGCCGAGCCAGATCAAGCGGTTCGATCTGCGCACCGGCGACACGATCACGGGCCAGGTGCGACCGCCGAAAGAAGGCGAGCGCTACCTCGCGCTGCTGAAAGTCGAGGTCGTCAACGGCGAAGAGCCGGAAAAAGCCAAGCACCGGGTCGCATTCGACAATCTGCGGCCGCGGTACCCGGAGCAGCAGCTCAAGCTCGAACGGAAAGACGGCGATCTGTCGATGCGCGTGATGGATATTCTGTCACCGATCGGCAAAGGCCAGCGTGGTCTGATCGTCTCGCCGCCCAAGGCCGGTAAGACGATCCTGATGCAGAAGCTCGCCAACTCCATCATCGAGAATCATCCCGAGGTCTACCTGATCGTGCTGCTCATCGACGAGCGGCCCGAAGAGGTGACCGACATGGAGGAGAACGTGAAGGGGCCGAACGTGGAGGTCGTGTCGTCCACGTTCGACGAGCCGGCCGACCGGCACGTCCAGGTCGCCGACATGGTGATCGAGAAGGCGAAGCGCCTGGTCGAGCACGGCAAGGACGTCGTGATCCTGCTCGATTCGATCACGCGTCTGGGCCGCGCCCACAACGTCGTGGTGCCCCATTCGGGCAAAATCCTGTCGGGCGGTGTCGATGCCAACGCGCTGCAGAAGCCCAAGCGCTTCTTCGGCGCCGCGCGCAATATCGAGGGCGGCGGTTCCCTGACGATTCTGGCCACCGCGCTGATCGATACCGGCTCCCGCATGGACGAGGTCATCTTCGAGGAGTTCAAGGGCACCGGTAACTCCGAGGTCATCCTCGACCGGCGGATCGCCGAGCGGCGGACGTTCCCGTCGATCGACGTGCAGCGCACCAGTACCCGGAAGGAAGAGCTGCTTCTTACCAAGGAAGAGCTCAACAAGGTCTACCTGCTGCGGAACTTCCTGTCCGACATGCCGCCCGTGGAGGCGATCGAGTTCCTGCTCGAGCGGCTCAAGCGCACAAAAACGAATAACGAATTCTTCCAGACGATGTCGCAAGGATGACGGAACGATGGAATGATGGAATGATGGAATGATGGAACGGGAGCACATTCCCTCGTTCCATCATTCCAACATTCCACCCGCAGGGCGCATCCTCGCCGTAGACTGGGGCCAACGCAGGATTGGTCTCGCGCTTTCGGATGAAACCCAGACGCTTGCCCAACCGCTCAGCACGCTCACCCGCCGCGCCGGGAAGCGATTCCCCATGGCGCAGCTGCTCGACCAAATCACGCGAAATCAGGTCGTCGGTATTATCGTCGGTCTGCCGTTAGATGAGGCGGGGGCCGAAGGTGATGCCGCTCACGCCGCTCGGAGCCTCGCCGATGATATCAAGAGGCGCGTGGGAGAGCTGGAGGTGAGCATGTGGGACGAGCGGATGACGACGGCGCGGGTCCTGGCAGCGGTGCGTGAGATGGGTGGCTCGACGCGTGGCCGGAAGGAAGACGTCGACGCGATGGCTGCAGCGTTGCTGCTGCAGCACTATCTGGACGCACGCAAGGGATCGGCGCTGTGAAGCCGTGCGCCGTGCGCCGTGCGCTGTGCGCCGGACTGCTGGGCCTCGCGGTCGCCTGCAGTAAACCGGATCCCGACAACTACCAGTCGGTCGCCGACCGAATCATGGTGATCATTCCGCGCGGCGCCACCTATTACCAGGCGCTCGATTCCCTCGAGTCGCGCGGCGTGATCACGAAGCGCGACTGGTTCAGCCTCTACGCGCGGCTGCGCGGCCTGCCGTCCAACTTGAAGAGCGGTGTCTACACCTTCGACAAGGACGAGAGCTGGAGCAGCGTCGTCAACACACTGAAGACGGGCCGCGGGATGGAAGTCCGGTTTACGATCACCGAAGGGATGATGGGATTCGAGGTCGCCGAGCGGGCGCGGTCCTGGCTGGGGGTGTCGCGCGACTCTTTCGTCGCCGCCATGCGTGACACGTCGCTGGAACGCGAGCTCGGCATCCGGCCGAGCCCGGCGGGTGTGGATGGCTACATGTATCCGACGACCTACGTCGTGCCGATGCGCATGCGCGCACGCGAGCTCGTGAAGCTGATGACGCACGAGTTCATCGCGAGCTGGCAGCCGGAGTGGGATGCGCGGCTCGAACAGCTCCACATGACGCGGCACGAGATCGTGACGCTGGCGTCCATCATCGAGGCCGAAGTGCGGTATCGCCCCGACCGCCCGTATGTCTCGGCCGTCTATCACAACCGGCTCAAGCGCGGCATGGCGCTGCAGGCCGACCCCACGATTATCTACGCGCATGGCCGCCGCATGCGGCGGGTGTGGGAGAAGCAGCTGCAGATTCGCTCGCCCTACAACACCTACCTGAATCCCGGCTTACCGCCGGGCCCGATTACCCAGCCCAGCGATTCGAGCATCATCGCGGCCCTGTACCCGGCGCCGGTCGGATATCTCTACTTCGTGGCGCAGCCGGACGGGAAGCACATCTTCTCGGCGACGTACAACGATCACTTGGCGGCGATTCGAAGGGTGAGGCAACGGAGGTAAGGCGGCGGCGAGAGAGGCGGCGGCGAGAAAGACGGCGGCGGTGAAACGGCGGCGATTAGAAGCGGCGGCGAAGGGCGGCGAAGCTAGCTCATGGCCTGGCGCAGCGCCCGTGCAGCCGCTTCGGCGTTCGGTGCACCAATCACAGCGCCCACGACTGCAACGCCGGTAGCACCTGCTTCGATGATCGAGCGAGCGTTTGACACCGTGATGCCGCCGATACCAATCACAGGGGTCCCCTCCGGCGCTAACCGCGCGATGGCCGCAAAGCCCTCCGGACCGAGCGCCGGACCCGCATCCTGCTTCGTTGGAGTGGCAAAGCAAGGACCGACACTCCAGTAGTCGGCGTTGGCCGGGGCACGCGCCGCCTCGTCCGGCGACCCGACGGAGAGGCCGAGCAGAAATCCCGCTGGCAAGTGTGGGCGCAGGGCGTCGAGGGGCGGGTCATCCCAGCCGAGGTGGGCACCGGCGGCGCCGGCGGCCAGCGCGATATCGACTCGGTCGTTGACGAGCACGGGAACCGGCAGCGCCGCCACAAGCGCCTGGGTTAGCTCCAAGATTTCGGCGGGCGTGCCATCTTTCCAGCGCACCTGAACCATCGTCGCACCACCGGTTACCGCGGCGCGACACACGGCCACCGGATCCCGCCCCTTGAGCAGAACGGGATCCGTGATCACCATCAAGCGCAACTGATCGGCAAGCGCCATGACCAAGATCCTGCGCGGCCTGCGTGGTGCGACCACGGCGACCGCGAATACAAGTGAAGCGATTCTCGAGGCGACCGAAGAGCTGCTGGCCGCGCTTCGCGATGCGAACGGCTTTGACCCGGGCGACGTCGAGAGCGCCATCTTCACGTCGTCGCCCGATCTTACGGCGGAGTATCCCGCCCGCGCCGCTCGCCGGCTCGGCTGGACCGACGTGCCGCTGCTCGGGACGGCGGAAGTCGCCGTTCCCACCGGTTTACGGCGCTGCATCAGGGTGCTGCTGCATTTCTACACAGCCAAGCCTCAGACCTCGCTGAAACATATGTATCTCAGAGACGCTGCGAAGCTCAGGCCCGATCGTTGACGGTCAAAGTCACAGCCAGAGGCGCTGAGCGCTGGAAACAGGGCCACCCCTGGATCTATCGTAGCGACGTCGCCGAAGAGCCTGACAAGAAACCCGGCATCGTCCCCGTCACGGACCGAAAAGGCAAGTTCCTCGGCCAGGCGCTCTACTCCCCGAGCTCCGAGATCCGGCTCCGTCTCCTCACGCGCGGCAACGAAGCCATCGATGCACAGTGGTGGACCGCGCGCATCGCGGCAGCCGCGAGTCGCCGCAACGGAATCCAGGCAAGTGCGTGGCGCGTCGTGCACGCCGAAGGCGACGGCCTGCCGTCGCTCATCATCGACAAGTACGGACCCTGGATCGTCGTCCAGTTGCTCTCGGCGGGGCTCGAGACCGCGCGCGCCGAGGTGCTCGCAGGAATCGGCGCCGCCCTCGCACCAGAGGGCATCCTGCTCCGCAACGATGCCGCGGTCCGCCGGCATGAGGGGCTGCCTGCGGAGGTTCTGTTGGCCTTCGGCCAAGTTCCCGAAGTTGTGGAGGTGGTCGAGGACAGTTTGAAGTACCTGGCGGCGCCATGGTCGGGACAGAAAACGGGCGCGTTCCTCGATCAGCGCGAAAACCGGATTCTGGTGGGACAACACACGCGGCCAGGCGGTCGCGCGCTCGATCTCTTCACCTACCACGGGTCATTCGCCCTGCACCTTGCTCGTAAGGCCAGGGAAGTCGTAGCCGTTGACCAGAGCATCGAGGCGCTGGCGCGCGGTGCCGAAAACGCCCGGCTCAACGGGATTGGCAACATCAATTGGCGCGAGGGGAACGCATTCGACCTGGTCCGCGAGCTCGAGCGGCGCCGCGAGCAGTTCGACACGATCGTGGTCGATCCGCCGGCGTTCGCCAAGACGAAGGCCAACCTCGAGCGCGCCGTCGCGGGTTACAAGGAGATCAATCTCCGGGCGATGAAGATCCTGGCGCCGGACGGCGTGTTGTTCACGTCGTCATGCTCGTATCACGTGAGCCGAGACGTCTTCAACGCGATGCTGGTGGATGCCGCGCGCGACTCCGGCCGGCGGATGCAGTTCGTCACGGCCATTGGCGCCGCCGCAGATCATCCCGAATTGCTCAACGTTCCTGAGACCGGCTATTTGAAATGCGTGTTGTTGCGCGCGCGGGGATGATTGCGAGGATGTAGGGGTGCGAAATGACGGTGTTGGTAGGGGCGCAGCATGCTGCGCCCCTACTACCCGTCCCCCGTCACGACCCCAATTTCCGAATCCAATCCGCGATTGCGCTCGCCACGTCCGGCATGATGGGCACCGTGGGGTTCTGATAGGTCGGCATTTGACCTTGCAGCGTGGTGTCCGTCGACTGCTTCAGCACGTGATTCGCCAACGGCACTACCACGAGCTGGGCATCGGGCTTGGCCGCATGAAGCCGCTCGGCATCGGCGACAGTGACTTGCAGGTCGCGCCCCCCTTGCACGATCAGCACGGGCTGGCGCACCGCCCGGATCGCCGCCGGGGGATCGAACGATGAGAGCGATTTCATGAAGGACAGGTTGATCGGGACAAAGAGGGGCGCGAGCGGCGGCGGCACGTCCTTCGGCTGGTCGCCCCGCAGATACTGCGCCATGGCAGTGTCGTAGCGAACTAGTGTCGCGCTGTCGAACTGCCGCCCGAGCTGCTCACGGATGACAACGCCCAACGGGCGGCCCAGGCCGGAAACGCTGATCACGCCGGCGACAGGTGCTCCCGCCCGCGCCGCGATGAAAGCAAGCGAGGCGCCTTCGCTGTGACCGAGTAGAACGACACGGGAAAACCGCGCGTCGTGCCCCAGCGATTCCGCCGCCGCACGCGCGTCCGCTGCGAAATCATCCAGCGTCATTTTGGTCAGGTCGAACGTACCCTTCGTTCCCGGCATGGACCGCTTGTCGTAGCGCAGCGACGCGATGCCGCGCTCGGCGAGGCGCCAGGCGAGCTGCGCGTAGGAATTCGGCCTGATGCCCATCATCGAATTGCCGTTGCGATCCGTCGGACCCGAGCCGGCGATGATGACGACGACAGGCACACCCCCAGTCGCGCCGCGCGGCAGCGTAAGCGTCCCGCCCAGCTCGAGCGCGCCGCTGTGGATCGTGTAGGGCGACTCGACAGCTACGGCCGGTGGTATGGTGTCGGCACGCTGTAGTGTCAGTGCGACCAGGGCGATACAAAAAATGGTCATGGTTTCGATTGTTCCCGTTTCCAGAGGACGTAGGACTGCACGATCGGAATCACCGCCATGATGAGGACCGCCGCGATGAATAGCGGGAGAAACGCGCCGGGCGGGAAAAAGGCACACGCGGCGATGACGAATCCCCCGAGCACCATCAGCCATCCGCCCGTGCGATGTGTCTTCCGCCAGACGGTATCACTGGAGAGGGTCCAGGGCGTGCGAATGCCGACGAAGAAGTTGGGTTCGACGCGCGTGAGGTAGTTGCCGAGGACGATGAAAAGCAGCCCGACACCGATCGGCAGGGTGCGGCCGATTTTCACGGGATAGCCGAGGCCGGTCGCAACGATCATCCCATGCCCGATCAAAATGAACAGGATCACGGCATTCGCGATCAGCCAATACGTGCCGATGAACTTGGCGTAGTTCGCCCGCCGCGGGTCTAGCCTGGGCAGCACGTTGAACAGCCCGGTCATCACGATGATGAGGAGCGGCATGATCGAGACGGCCACGACGCGGCCGGAAAACCCGTCGGCCTCCCCGCGCACATTCCAGTGCGTCGCGACGGTCGGTGGCAGCTGCGGGTAGGCCCAGAGGGAGACAGCCACGGCCACCGCCGCAATCACGAGTCCAAACCAGCGGCTACGCATCGTGGTTTCCTCCAAAACGAGTCATGAAATACCGCACCACTTCTTGAAAGACCGTCGTATTCAGCCGGTAGCGGATGAACTGCCCCTCGCGCTCGCTGGCGACGAGGTCCGCCGCCTTGAGGACGCCGAGGTGGTGCGACACCGACGCGAACGCGATTGGAAACTGCTCGGCGATCTCCCCCGCGGTCCGATCCTTCTCGGTCAGCAACTCGAGGATCTTGCGCCGGGTGGGATCGGCCAGGGCTCGGAACAGCGAATCGTCCATGGGCGAGATATTTATACAAGTGTCTAAATGTTGTCAAGTAGGGGCGCAGCATGCTGCGCCCGTCCTGACCTGCGTTGACTAAATCGGCCCCCATCACAAGCTTGCACACCATGTCCGCTGCGGACAAAGCCCTGGATCGGTCCCGCGCCGTGCGCCGCGTACTCGCGGGACTTTTAGTAGCGAACATCGCGGTCCTCGTGGCCAAAGCCGTCATCGGCATGCTGTCCGGCTCACTCGCCGTCATCGGCGACGCCGCGCACTCCTCCGTCGATGCCGCCTATAACGTGCTAGGCCTCGTCGTCGTCCGCGTTGCGGCACGCGAGCCCGACGAAGACCACCCGTACGGCCACGGCAAGTTCGAAACGCTGGGAGCCCTTGGGATCGTGGTCTTCCTGTCGATCACGTGCTTCGAGCTGGTGCGCAGCGCCATCGGTCATCTGGTGGCGGGCGGCCACGCGATCCGGATCACCGATCTCGGCCTCGCCCTGCTCGGCGCGACGCTGCTGACGAACATATTCGTGGCCTGGTACGAGAACGCCCGAGGCCACGAGCTGTCGAGCGAACTGCTCATCGCCGACGCCGCCCATACGCGCACCGATGTCTTCATCACTATCGGGGTGCTGATCGGGGTCCTGTTCTCCCGGCGCGGCGCCACGTGGGTTGATCCCGCCATCGCCATCGTGATCGCATTGCTGATCGTGCGAGTGGCCTACCAGATTCTCGCGCGCGCGGTGCCGGTCCTCGTGGACGAGCGCGCCATTCCGGCGCCCACGATCCGGCAAACGGCGCAGGCCGTCGAGGGCGTGAAGAGCGCCTACAGCATCCGCTCCCGCGGCGGCAACGCCGGTGTCCGCTACGCCGAAGTCACAATCGCCGTGGATCCCGCGGCGAACGTCAGTGATGCGCACGCGATCGCCGACGCGGTCGAAGAGCGGCTGAAGAAAGACCTGGAGCTCGAAGCCGTGACGGTGCACGTCGAGCCATGCTGAGTTCCCTGCCCTTCGAGCGCACCAGCAGCACAGGGATGGCACCTGTGCGCCGCGTGCCACGGTCACTGAAGCAGGAGTACCAGGAGTTCATTCTCCAGCGCCTGGAGGAGTACAAGAACACGGTGCCGCGGGCGGAGCTCCTGAAGATCGGCGACGAAGCGGTGCGCGAGCTGCAGGCCGGCGCGCAAGACCAATACCTGCTGACCGAAGTGCTGCTGCTCGAGCATGTGGACCGCATCATCGCGCGCCGCCTGCGGCTGCCGTCATTTCCGCGCTGGCGCCAGAAGCATCGCACGCTGCGGGAGGCGCAGCGGGCGCCGACGCACTGGGGGCTGGACCGCGCGCATCCGATCGTCCCCTGGGCGGCACGGCTCGAGCCGGGTGACGTCGTCGTCGTGCTCGGCGCCGCCGCGTTAGGCGAAGCGCTATTCCTGGCAGCCCACGACGCCGAAGTGTTTTTGCTGGACCAGGATCTGGGGGCGGTCGAGGCGGCCGAAGGCCGCGCAGTTGCCGAACAGCTTGCGGGTGCGTTTCAGGCGTTGGTGATCAACTTCGGGAGCTGGTTTCCCGACCTGGCGCCGTCCCTCGTGGCGATCGCGCCGGCGTGTCTCGGTTCATTGCGCGCGAGACAGCGCACGTCATTGATTGGCGATCTACAAGTGAGGACGCCCTCGGGAGGGGTGCATGTGATTCTCCCGCCCGCCGCCGAGAACCGAGAAGTCATTCCGCTCGCTCCCGAGGCGCTCCAGACGCTGTATCAGGGCTGGCAGGTCCAACGCGGGGGGACGCGCCGCTCGAAACGTTCGGGGTTCACCGCGATCAAGCCACCGCGTCGGCTCGACACGGCGCTGAACGTGTCCGAGTGACTCTGCGGGATCAATTAACAACTGTAACCCGTTGGCATGTCTGCACGTAGCACGATGGCAGCGTGGCAGGATTGTTGCTTGGCTCGCCGGCATGACCAGCCTTCCTATGGTACTCGACGATGAGCCGATGGGCATCATCCTGCGCGCCGGACAACAGATTCTGAGACCGGCCAAGATCTGGGCCTACTGCTGGTTCCTCGATGAGGGGGAAGATGGCGATCACACGCATCGCCATTTGCCGGTAGACCCGAAGGTCTGAACCCAGCTACAACCGAAAGTTGAACCGGAGCCCCAGGCTCCGATTGTTTTGCACGGCGTGAAGTTCAATCAGCACCATCGCCAGCCAAATCCCCCGCCGTAGTTCCGGGTCTTTGATCTTCGGTACCAGAAAAGCGTTGGCGAGCAACCCCGTCGCAATCATGAGGTTTGCCCGACCTAGCGAAGGGTGTGTGCCGAGCAAGGGGTTGGACTCGGGGAGTCCCTGCCTAATGCCATCGACAGTCGTGAGCCAGTCCGCCGCGATGAGAATGGTGGAACTGAAACGCAGCGCGTGATCCTGCCATTCGAGCGCTGCAAGCTGGGGCTTGCGGAGGTCCTTTACGAGGCGCCCGAGCGGACCCTGATTGTGAGACGGATCGTCGCCGCCTACCAAGGCACTCGAGACGGCCAGAATGAGCAGCCCACCAGCCACAGAGATGCTCCAAAAGGGGGGGTGTCGTCACTGCAACCACTCCCTCTTGAAGCAAGACTCGCACCCACGCTTTACGCTCACTTCGCCGTGCTCGATCAAGAAAACCCCATCACGAGTGATGCTGGTATACAACAGGTTCAGCCCGCGCCGTGCTGGCCGCTCATCCTTTGCAATAGCCGCGGAGACGGGTACTTATAGAGCTATGGCGAAGCTGTTGATCGACGGCCGCGCCGTCCCCGCAGCGGACGGCCAGACCATCCTCGATGCGGCGCGAGCCGCAGGCATCGAGATCCCAACGCTCTGCTGGTATCCGACGTTGCCGATCGTCGGCAACTGCCGCATTTGCCTCGTCTCGGCCGAAGGCCAGCCGAAGCTCATCCCGGCGTGCGCCACCAAAGTTGCGGACGGGATGGTGGTGACCACGCAGTCCCACGCCGCGGTCGAAAACCGCAAGGGGGTGCTGCGCCTCCTCGCCGAGCGCTACCCTGCCGATCATCTCCGCAACGGCGGTCGGGCTAACCCGCGCAACGAGTTCGAACGGTATCTCGTGCAATACGACGTCGTCCCGACGCCCCTCGAGGACCGCGATCTGTCGCTGCGCTCGGGGGACGAGCGGCCCGGCGACCCGATGATCCGCCACGACATGTCCACCTGCATCCTCTGCACACGCTGCGTGCGCGCCTGCGAGGACATTCAGGTCGTTGGCGTGCTCGATGTCGGCTACCGCGGCGAGCACGCCGAAATCATCGTCGGCGCCGACGGCGACCCCGACAAGGCCGGGTGCACGTGGTGCGGCGAGTGTGTGCGCGTCTGTCCCACCGGCGCGATCTTCGAGGTGATGCCGCGCCAGCGGTTCGCCCCCGAGCAGATCCGACACCCGGACAAGGTCGTGCGCTCGGTCTGCCCGTATTGCGGCGTCGGCTGTCAGGTGGACCTGCACGTTGCCGACAACAAGGTCATCCGCGTCACGTCCCCCGACATCGAGCTGAACACCCCCAACCAGGGCTCCACCTGCGTGAAGGGCCGCTTCGGCTACGATTTCCCGCAGCACCGCGACCGCCTCACTCGGCCGCTGATAAGAAGGGGCTGGGAGAAGGGGATTGGGGGCTGGGTGTGGAAAGGAGCCAACGGTCCCGAACGGCGCGCGGGACCTTGGCGGACGATCGAAGCGGAAGGAAAGCGGCCCAAGCCCGGCACGCCGCCGCGCGCCACCGGCAAGAGCGTGCGCGCGCTGCCGCTGCTCGACCGGCTGGACCTGGACATCCGCGACCGCGTCGCGACCCCGGAGGACTGGTACACGCCGTTCCGTGAGGCCACCTGGGAGGAAGCGCTCGAGCTGACGTCCCAGGAGCTGCTCCGGATCAAGGCGGCCCGCGGTCCTGATGCCCTCGCCTGCTTCTCCTCGGCCAAGTGCTCGAACGAAGAGAACTACCTCATGATGCGGCTGTTCCGCGGCGCCCTGGGCACGAACAACGTGGACCACTGCACGCGGCTGTGTCATTCGACGTCGGTGGCGGCAATGCAGCGCGCGATCAACACCGCGGCGGCGTCCGGCTCGATGCGCGAAATCGAGCAGGCCTGCGACGTCATCTTCATCGCCGGCGCCAACACGACGGAGTCGCACCCGGTCTTCGGCGCGGCGCTGAAGCGCGCGCACGAGAAGCGCGCCAAACTGATCGTCGCCGACCCTCGCCGCACCGAGCTGGCGGGGCGCGCCGACATTCACCTGCAAATGCAGCCCGGCACCGACGTCGCCCTCTACTCGGCGATGTTGAATCACGTTTTGGGACAAGGGTTGGAGAATAGGGATTTCATCGCCAAGCGTACGCATGATTTTGAGAAGGTCCGCGCAGCCGTAAAGCCCTACACGCCCGAGAAGGCGGCGAAGATCACCGGCGTCCCTGCCGAGAAGATTCGTCGCGCCGCGGAGACATATGCCCGAGGCCCCAACACCTCGACCCTGTGGGCGATGGGGCTCACCCAGCACGCCAACGGCACCGACATCGTGACGTCGCTGCTCAATCTGATGTTCGCCTGCGGCATGATCGGGCGCTGGGGCGCAGCGATGTTGCCGGTGCGCGGCCAGAACAACGTGCAGGGCGCGTCCGATGTCGGTGCGATTCCATTCGTCTATACCGACTATCAGCCGGTCGGCGATCGCAAAGTGCGCGAGCGCTTCGCCAAGACCTGGAGCGTGCCCGAAGAATCGCTGTCGCTCAAGAGTGGCCTCATGGTCACCGAGGTGGTGAAACCAGAGAGCGGGGTGCGCGGGATGTACATCATGGGCGAGAACCCCCTCATCTCCGACCCCGACATCGCGCACGCCGAACACTGGTTCCAGGAGCTCGAGTTCCTGGCGGTGCAGGACCTCTTTCTCACCGAGACGGCGCGCTACGCCGACGTCGTACTGCCGGGGGCGAGTTTTGCCGAGAAGACAGGCACGTTCGTCAACACCGAGCGTCGCATTCAGCTCACGCGCAAGGCCTGTAGTCCACCCGGAGCAGCTCGCGGTGATCTTGAAATTCTGATCGACCTCTCGAACCGTCTGGGACTCACGACGCCGTTCCGAGAGGCTGAGGAGGTCATGCGCGAGATCGCGCGTGTGACCCCAAGTTGGGCCGGCGTCACGTATCCGCGACTCGAAGGACCCGGCTTGCAGTACCCGGTCCCGAATCCCGAGCATCCCGGCACATCGTTCCTGTTCGACCACGCGTTCCCCACGGGCGATGGCCGAGCCACCTTCGTGGCCGTCGCGTACACCGATCCCGTCGAGCTGCCGGACGATGAGTACCCGTTCGTGATGAACACCGGTCGCCAGCTCTACCACTGGCATACCGGCACGATGACGCGGCGCGCCAGCGGCCTCGATGCCCGCGAGCCGACGGCGATCGTCGAGATTCACCCCGACGACGCGAAACTGCTTGGCGTCCGGGAAGGCGAGCTCGTGCGGCTGACCTCGCGCCGCAACTCGATGGTCAGCGCTGCCCGCATCTCCGAACGCGTAGCCCGCGGGCAGGTGTTCGTGCCGTTCCACTTCCGCGAAGCGGCGGCCAATCTGCTCACGAACCCCGTGCTGGACCCCTACGCGAAGATGGCCGAGCTGAAGGTCTGCGCCGTGCGGCTCGAACGCGCGTGAACCTCGGGCTGAAAGGCCGCGTCGCGCTGGTCTGTGGCGGCACCCGCGGCCTCGGCCGCGCCGTCGCGGACATCCTGGAGGAAGAGGGGGCGCAGGTCGCGATCAACGGACGCAAGGATGCGCCGTTCCCCGCCGATGTGTCGGATCCGGAGCAGGCCACCGCGCTGGTGCACCGCGTCGCGGAGAAATTTGGCCGCCTCGATATCCTGTTCTGCAATGCGGGCGGCCCGCCCGCCGCACCGTTCAAGGATCAGCCGGTTGACGCCTGGCAGAAGGCGATCGCCCTGAACCTGCTCTCGACGATCCATCTGGCTCGCGCTGCGGTACCGATCATGGGCAAAGCGAAATGGGGCCGGATCATCTGCCTCGCGTCCGTCGCTGCGTTGCAGCCGCTGCCCGGTCTCATCCTTTCTTCGACCGCGCGCGCCGGCGTCCTGGGATTTGCCAAGGCGCTGTCGGACGAGGTCGCGAAAGATGGCATCACGGTGAACAGCATCTGCCCCGGCTTCATCGCGACCGAGCGCATCGCAGAGCTGTCGAAGGCCCGTCCCGAGATGATCAAGCAGCGCCTGGCCGAAATACCGATGGGGCGAATCGGCACACCGGCGGAGCTCGCCGCGGCCGTCGTGTTCCTGGCGTCCGAACTGGCCAGCTATATTACCGGCGCCGTGCTGCAGGTAGACGGTGGCTTCACGCGTTCGATCTTCTAACGTATCCCGCTTCTCGCATCCCGCATCCCGAGTGCACATGCAAGCCATTGTGAAGCCGAGCCGCGCCCCTGGGCTGAAGGTCACGACCGTTCCGAAGCCGTCCCCCGGTCCCGGCGAGGTGCTGATCGCCGTGCGGCACGCGGGGGTGTGCGGGACTGACCTCCACATCGCCGACTGGAACGCCTGGGCGCAAGGCCGCATCAACCCGCCCATCGTCGTCGGGCACGAATTCGCGGGAGAGATCGAGTCGGTCGGCGACGGGGTCACCGGGCTCCGCGCGGGCCACCTCGTCACCGCCGAAGGCCACATCGTCTGCGGCCACTGTCTCCAATGCCGCACCGGCAACAGTCACATCTGCCAGAACACCCGCATCATCGGCGTCGATCGCGACGGCGCGTTCGCCGAATACATCGTGATGCCGGCGACCAACGTCCTGACGCTCGACGGGGGGACGATCCCCACCGAGGTCGGCGCAATCATGGACCCGATGGGCAATGCGTTTCACACGGTGCTGACGGCGGAGATTCCCGGCAGCACTGTTTTGATTGTGGGGTGCGGGCCGATCGGCTGCTTTGCGGTGGGCATTGCCCGCGCGGCGGGCGCCACTAAGGTCATTGCGTCCGACGTCAACCCGAAGCGGCTCGCGCTCGCCGCCACGATGGGCGCACACGTCACGATCAACCCCAAGAAGGACGACGTCGTGAAGACGGTCCTCGCCGAGACCGCCGGGGAGGGAGCGGATGTGGTGTGCGAGATGTCAGGCGTGCCCTCGGCGCTGCACCAGGCGTTCGCGGCCGTGCGGATGGGCGGGCGCGTGCAGCTGCTCGGAATTCCGGACGGCACGATACCGATGGACTTTGCCAACGAGATCATTTTCAAAGGGATCACGGTGTACGGCGTGATTGGCCGCAAGATGTACCAGACCTGGCACCAGATGCGTCGCTTCCTCATCAGCGGGCAGTTCGACCCCCGACCCGTCATTACCCACAAGTTCCCGCTTCCCAAGATCGACGACGCACTCGCCGCCATTCGTTCGGGTGACGCCGGCAAAGTCATTCTGGAGATCGTATGAGCTTCATCGCGCAGTTGCAGGACGAGCTGGCGGAGTTCAAGAAAGAAGGCGTCTACAAACGGCTCAATTACCTCGATTCACCGCAGGGGCCGCGCGTGCGCATGGAAGGACGCGGCGAAGTCGTCATCCTGTCCTCCAACAACTACCTCGGCCTGTGCGCCGTCCCCGAGGTCGTCCAGGCCGGCAAGGACGCGCTCGAACGCTGGGGCGCCGGCACCGGATCGGTGCGCTTCATCTGCGGCACGTTCACCGTGCATCGCGAGCTCGAGCATGCGCTCGCGCGATTCGTCGGCTGCGAGTCGTCGCTCAGCTACGTCAGCTGCTGGAACGCCAACGAAGGGCTGTGCCCGACGGTGTTGAGCGAGCCGGACATCGTCATCTCCGACCAGTTGAACCACGCGTCGATCATCGATTCGATTCGCATCGCCAAGACGATCACCAAGTGCCAGACCGCGGTCTACAAGCATTCCGACATGGCCGACCTCGAGGAGAAGCTGCGCGCCGCGGGCAAAGTGCGGCGCAAGCTGATCTTCACGGACGGCATCTTCTCGATGGAGGGCGACATTGCGAAGCTGCCCGAGCTCGCGGAGCTGGCGCGGAAGTACGACGCGGTGCTCGCCGTCGATGACTCGCACGCGACCGGCGTCCTCGGCAAAGGCGGCCGCGGCACCGCCGAGCATTTCGGCATGCTGGGCCAGATCGACGTGATCACTTCGACGCTCGGTAAAGCGCTGGGCGGCGCGGCTGGCGGATTCACGGCCGGCCCGCTCGCGCTCACCGACTACCTCACGCAGCGCTCCCGGCCCCAGCTGTTCAGCAATGCGCTTCCACCGACCGTCGCGGCCAGCGCCCTGGCCGCGGTGCGCCATGTCGAGGCGCACCCCCAGCTCGTCACCCGGCTGCATCAGAACGCCCGCTACTTCCGCGAGCAGCTCCTGTCGCTCGGCTTCAAGCCGCTCGCGGGCGAGACGCCCATCGTGCCGGTCATCCTGGGCGAGACCGCCAAGGCGATTCACATGAGCGAGCTGCTGCTGGCCGAAGGGGTTTTCGTGACTGGGTTCGGTTATCCCGTTGTGCCGCAAGGACATGCCCGCGTGCGCTGCCAACTGTCGGCGGCTCACACGCGTGACGATCTCGACTTTGCCCTCAGGGCTTTCAAGAAGGTTGGCTCCCAACTCGGATTGATCTCATGAGCGCTCTTATTCTGTTGGCGGCGTTACAGACTGTCGGACCGTCAAGCCGTCCGGCCGACTTCCTTGGGTTCGAGCCGGGCGCCGACTCCGTACTCGCGGATTGGCGACAGGTCAGCGGCTACATGAACGGGCTCGCGCAGCGCAGCCGCTACGTGCGTGTGGACACGCTCGGTCGCACGACGGAAGGCCGTCCGTTTCTGCTGCTGACGATCACGTCTCCCGCCAATCAGCAGCGGCTCACCGAGATCAAACAGGCGCAGGCGCTGCTCGCGGATCCGCGGCGGCTCACCGATACCGCGCTGGCAGACCTTCGCACCAGACAACCCGCCGTCATTCTGATCAGCAACAACATCCATTCGACCGAAGTGGCGTCGAGCCAGATGGGCATGACCCTCGCCTACCGGCTCGTCACCGATCCCGAATTGCGCCGCCTGCTCGACTCCGTCGTGGTACTGATGATCCCGTCGATGAACCCCGACGGCCTCGATACGGTCGTGAGCTGGTATCGCCGCTACAAGGGGACGCGGTACGAGGGGGGGCCCCTGCCCTGGCTCTATCACAAATACATCGGCCACGACAACAATCGCGACTGGTTCATGCTGACGCAGGTCGAGACACGGCTCGTCACACGGATGTTGTACAAGGAATGGTTTCCGGAGATCGTCTACGACGTGCATCAGATGGGCGCGAACGGCGTGCGCCTCTTCGTGCCTCCCTTCCAGGATCCCGTCAACCCGAACCTCGATCCCGCGATCGTCGCCGGCATCAATCTCGTCGGCGCGCAGATGGCATCCGCGTTGTATGACGCTGGGCTCACCGGGGTCGCGCATCAGCAGACCTACGATCTCTGGTGGCACGGGGGTTTTCGTTCGACCCCCACGCGGCACAACATGATCGGCATTCTCACCGAGGCCGCCAGCACGCGACTCGGGTCGCCGATCACGCTTTCCGGCGACTCGGTGCGGCAACCGGTCCGCGGCGTGAACTACCCCGCGCCGTGGCCCGGAGGCACGTGGCACCTGGGCGATATCGTGCGTTACGAGCTCACGACGTCCGAGGCGTTGGTGCACCTGGCGGCGCGCGACCGCGTCACCGTGATCGACCGCTTTGTCGGGCTGGGACGGCGCGCCGTCGAGGCCGGGTTAGCCGGCCATCCGTTCGCGTATGTATTGCCTGTCGAGCAGCGAGATCCGGAGAGCTGGACGGCGTTGGCCAATGTGCTCGCGGCCGGCGGCGTCGAAGTATGGCGCGCGGCCGAACCGTTTTCCGTAGGCGGCCAGACCTACTCCGCCGGCTCACTCGTCGTGCCGATGGGTCAGCCCTATCGCGCACACGCGAAAGACCTGCTCGAGCCGCAGCACTACACGCCGGTCAACGATCGGCCGCCGTACGACGTCGCCGGGTGGACATTGCCCTTTACGATGGGTGTCCGCGCCGACGTGGTAGACACGCCCTTTACCGCGAATCTGGTGAAGGTGGACAGCGTGATCCCCGCGCCGGGCCGCATCGAGGGCAGCGGCGACGTCTTTTTCCTGAAGAACCGCACCAATGCCGAGTCACGGGCCGTGGCCGCGTTGCTCGCCGCCGGTCAGACGGTGACGATCGTGGGCGACAGCCTCATGGCGCGTGGTCCCAGAGCCCGCGCCATTCTCACCGAACACGCGGCACGGCACGGCTTCAGTGTTACCGCGGCGCGCGCGGCACCCGCGGGTCGTCCGGGCGCGAGTCGCCAGCGTTTACCGCGCATCGCGCTCTACCAGCCCTGGACGGGCAACATCGACGAGGGATGGACGCGCTGGTTGTTCGAGCAGTATGGGATCAGCTACACGACAGTTCACGACAACGATCTCAAAAAAGGGGGACTGCGACAGCGGTTTGATGTGATCGTCCTGCCCGACGCCGATGGCAATGCGATTGTGCGCGGCGTAGACTCGACTCGCATTCCACTACAGTACGCAGGAGGTATGGGTGAGACCGGTGCCAACGCAGTTTCGGAGTTTGTTCGGGGCGGTGGCACGCTCGTCTGCCTCGACGGTTCAAGTAATTTCGCGATTACACGCCTTAACCTCCCGGTGGTCAACGTTCTAGCCGGGGAGGCATCTGGTCCGCAAGTTTTGCGATTTTACGCCCCAGGCTCTATTTTCGGTACGGTTTTGGGGGGGGTGGCGGGGGAGGGGCCGAGAAGCCCGGTGACCCTCGGGGTCCCCGAGTCCCTCCAAGTCTATTTCGAGAATAGCGCGGCCTTCACCGTATCGGCCCCGGCCAGGGCCTTGGCGACGTATCCCGAGCAGCCGCTCCGATCCGGCTACGCCCGGTTCCAGGAGCGGTTGGCAGGGAAAGCGGCGCTGGTGGAGGCACCGGTAGGCAGCGGACGGGTGATCCTGTTTGGGTTCCGGCCCCAATTCCGGGGCCAGACGCACGGCACCTTCAAGCTGCTCTTCAACGCGGTCCTATTGGCGGCTCCCTAACTTGGGCGGGGGTCGTGGGAGGAGTCCCGATGAAGCGGCTGGTTCTCCTGGTGGGATTCGTAACGTTGGTGGCGGGTCCCGCCGCAGCGCAGCGCTCGCAGAACATCGAGTTCGGCGGCTTCGGTTCGTGGTGGCGGTTTGACCGCTCGTTCCTGATCAAGAACGGGTTCGGCGGCGGCGCGCGCATCAGTTACAACTGGAGCGACCGCCTCAGCCTCGAAGTCACTGGCGACTACATCGCGACGACAAACCTGGCCGCCACGCAAAACATCACCGTCTCGACGATCAGCGGCGCTATCGTGTTGAACTTCCCGATGAACGACAAGCTGACGCTGTTCGCGACGGGCGGCTACTCGCACATGGTCTTCGGGAAGGATCCCCCGTACGCCTTTACCCAGCACCTCGTTAACGGGGGCCTCGGGTTCCGCCAGTTCATTGGCCGGCGCGTCGCGCTCCGCGGTGACGTCCGTGCGCAGTACCGCCCGGACAATCCCTTTTACGTGGGGTTGTTTACGGGCGAAGTTCAAGGCTCCCTCGGCGTGTCCTACTTCTTCATTCCGCCGCAGCAGGGCCGCGGTTTCAATACGAACTTCCAGTGGTACTGGGGCGCGCAGGGCGGCTTCCTGCTTTCCAAGACGAACACGCAGCCCTACGCCTATGATCCGATTGTCGGCGGCCATTGGCTGATCACCGCGCGCCGCACCGCGCTCTACGTGGCGTACGAGCAGGCGTTCTTCCTGGCCGATGCACAGGCCGTCATCTTCGACCCGGCCTCGTCGAACTCCTCGGTCGGCCCGAGCTTCCGCGACGTCACGTTCAAGGACGTGCGCCGGCTGATGTTCGGCGTGCTCGCCTATCCGGTGCAAAAGATCATCGAGCCGTTCGCCGGCGGGGGATTTGCCCTGATGCAGGTGCTGAATCCGACGGTCGACTGCTCCAGCTGTACCACGCTCGGTGAAGCGGTCGAAGCGTCAGACCGCGTTCACGATCAATCGAGCCGGGCATTCTTCTGGATCATGGGCGGGCTGCAGATCAACTATTCCAGCAAGCTGAACGTGTTCGCCCAGTACTTATTGACGTCCAGCGCCGCGAACTTCCTGCTCCAGAGCAACACCCACACGCTGCAGGGAGGCATTCGCCTCAGCCTCGGCACCTCCAAGGAAGGGATTACCGAACGGCACTAACCCAAGGTGAGCCCTTGAGATAGTACCGCAGCGGCCAGTTGGTCGCCTGCGTAATACCGATACGAGGCCCCGCGACGATATCTCGTTTGCGGGGCCTTGTGCCCTCCAGGATTCGGAGGACGCCACGCTGCAGCGACACGCCGTTCAAGGCGCCGGTGACACCCAGCGCCTCGCAAAGCCGCGCGGGGCCGGAGCAGAGCGGCTCTTTGCCGCGCCGCTTGCGCATGGTCGCGAAGCCCGCGAGCGGCTCGAGCGCCCGGATGAGGACCGCAGCCGGAAATTCCTGAGGCTCGGTCACTGCGTTGAGACACCAATGCATGCCGTAGGTGAAATACACATAGGCCGTTCCCGGCGGCCCGTAGAGCGGTTCGGTGCGGGGAGTACGCCGATGGCCGTAGGCGTGGCACGCCGGATCGTGCGGGCCGACGTACGCCTCGACCTCCACGATCCGGCCCGCGGTCTGATGGCGCCGGCCACCGACATCACTGACGAGGATGTGGCCCAATAGCCCACGCGCGACCGATTCTGTCGGTCGCGCGTAGAACTTCGCCTGCACGGCGCTGCCTTGCACCGTTAGGCCTTCTCGTTCCCGCCCGTCAGGCCCCGCTTCACCCTCGACCAGAACGACTCGCCCGGCTCGGCGCCAGGCGCCGCTGGAGGCGGTGGAGGAGCTGGTCGTTCCGCAGGCGCCGGAGGAGGTGCTTGATCCAACACCGGACGCGCGCTGGGCGTCGACACCTCAGAAGACTCCGATTCAAACCGGCGCGGTCCACGACCCCGCCCGCCGCGTCCACCACGGCGGCCTCGTCCGCCGCGTTCGCCGCGCTCGGCGCGCTCGCCGTTCTCAGCGCGGGGCCCGCGATCCCTGCCACCTCGACCGCCCCGACCACCGCCACGACCGCCACGCTCGCCTCGCTCGCCTCGCTCGCCTCGCTCTTGGCCGGATCCCGACGAGGGGGCCGTTGGGCTCGACTGACCCGCCGGGGGCTTGGGAGGCACCAAATCGCCGCGTGGCCGGAAGTTGGGATCGACTTCCACCACGCCAATCTTGGGGATCTCGGGAGCCCCGCCCGCACCGGGCCGGCGGGCGCCACCGCGCGAGCCGCGGCGGAAGCGCGCGCTGCGCATCGGAATGCCACCCGGTGTCGACGGCGTGCTATAGGGTGGCGGCGGGGCAGACGACGTCGGCATCGGAATGTCGTCTTCGTCTTCTACATCGGGCATTGGGGCCGACAAGACCGGGCGTGGAGCCTCCTGCTCATCCGTCACCGGCTTTTCGTCGTCCTGATGAGCCGGCTCGTCGTCCGTACCCATACCGACGGCCTGCTTGATCAACCCGAACGCGCCGCCGAACGAGAACCCGGCCTTCGCGGCCGGCGCTTCCGGCTCGTCGGTCGGGGCCGGCTCAGTGGGAGCGGTTGGCGATTCTTCACGGTCGCGAGCGCCGCGTCCCCGACCCCGGCCGCCTCGCCCACCCCGGCTGCGGGGTTTCTCGGTGTCTTCGCTCATCGCGGCGAGTGCCGGCGACGCCGCCGCGCCTGCGACCTGCGGGCCGAGGGCGATTTCGTACTGCCCGTTGTCGAGTCGGGTCAACGTGATGAGTCCACGTCGGGCGGCTTCGATCACGAACTTGCTGAACCGCGAGAACCCGGCGTCCTTCTCGTCGAAGTTCGGGTCGATCTCCTGCATCACCTGCTTCAGGCGGTCCGAGCGCATGACGTCGTTGTGCGCCGTCATCTGTTTGACCGCCTCGACGACCAGCTCCCAAGGGTCGCGCTTCACGTATTCGACGTCGCTCGTCTTCGTGAAGCCCGCCAGCTCGTTGTAGGAGTAGTACTCGTCGCAGTTCTGAATGAGGAGGTCGCTGGACGATTCCCGGATCCCCACGCCGATCACGTACTTGCCGTACTCCTTGAGCTTCAGCACGAGCGACGAGAAATCCGAATCTCCGGACAAGAGAATGAAGGTTCCGATCTCCGGACGCGTAAAGACCAGCTCCAGCGCGTCGATCGCGAGGCGGATGTCGGTGGCGTTTTTCTTGTTGGCCCCGTGCGCCGGTGCAAAGATGAGATCGATGGAGGATTCGGAGAGCGGGACGATGTACTGCGGGTAGCGGCGCCAGTCCGCGTAGGCGCGCTGTACCGCAACCTTACCCCGGATGATTTCCGACTGGAGCAGGCGTTTCAGCTCGGTTTGGAGGTCCGAGCGGATCGCCATCGTCACGTTGTCGAAGTCGATCATCAGCGCCGCATTGGGCGCGTGGGCGGGTGGTTCTTTGTGTGCGGGGCGTGGCAAATGGTTGTGAGCTTGCTGCGGTGTCATAACTGACTCTGTTCCTGCCCTGGGGCCGGACAAGCGCGTAGCACGTTCCTCGAAGCGAGGAACTCTACGACGCTGTCTTGCTGCGTCGGGCTCTTGGTAAAGGCGTATTGCGCCGTAGTTAAGGCTGGCTGGTGCGTGGGGAGGGTCGCCGAATCACCGCGGCGCGCCCGTGCGCGCTACCTCGACCCAATGCCGAGGACCGCAGGCGCCGCCTGATGGTTTCGACCCCTCTACCGAGGGCACTGCCAGACGAATGAACAGTTCAACTATAAACGATTGGGACTGCAGAAGCTAGGGTTTGGCTAAGATCTTGGCTTCTCGTGATCAGTCAAAACAGGTAAGTAAGGCACCCACGGCCCGACATCGGCGCGATACTGCTTCGCCATTACGCGCGCGACCTGCGCGATGTGCCCTAGATCGTGCACCACCCAGGCCGCGAGGAGCTGCCGCAGGGTCACCGCGCCGAGGCTCGGGTGCTCGCCGGGCAGGTCGAGCTGCGCGTCGGTGAGGTGCCAGGACTCGAGCACGCGAAGGTTCTCGGCACGGAGTCGCGCGAACTCGTCGAGCAGAGAATCGAGCGTCCGCGTCACGTTTCGCGCCCGGTGACGGAATCGATCATACGGCTCGAAGCGCCGGTTGGCACCCTGCGCCAGAATGATCCGGGCGCGCGGCATCCAATCGGTTTCTTCACCGTCGATCAGGTGGCCGATATTGTCGAAGGGACTGAAGGTATCGGGTCCTTCGGTACCGCGGGCCAATTTCGTATCGATGTCCCGAAGTAGCGCACGAAGGGCGGCGGGCGTACGCTCCAGGACCTCGACGCACAGAGCAAGATTGAATTGCATCAGTGCGTCTCTGCGCGCAGTTTGATCGCCGCCTCCAACTCGCTCTCCAGCACGTTCCTCGTCTTGCACTCGTGGTCCGGCGGATCGTCGGCGGCGAAGCCCTCCACCCAGCGCACCGTGACCATCACCGTGGACGCCGTGCTGTCCCCACGCACGAACACGTTGTAAGTCGCTCGACGCGCCTCATAGGACATGCCAAGGAATTTGCCGCAGTCAGCCCACCGCCGGGCCTCGCTCCCAGGCACGTCCCACTGGTCGGTGCCAATGAACCCGCTGGCACGCTCCCACGTGCTGATTGCGATTTGACGGGCTGCGAACAGATCGAGAACGGCGTCCCATGCACGACCGACGGAGGCGTTGACCGGTGTCGCGTCACGCGCGACCACGGTCTCTGCACCCAGCTTGATCGCCGCTTCCAACTCTCTTTCCCGCACGTCCTTCGTTCTGCACTCCACGACCTGGGGATCCTCTGGCACTCCGCCATGCGTCCATCGAACCGTCACGCTGACCGTGGACGTCGCGCTGTCCCCTCGCACGAGCACCTTGTAAGCCGCTCGATCCGGGAAAACAGGAACAATAGGGAGCGGGATGTCGGTGCTGAACTCGGTCATGCCGCAACGTTTCGCCCACCGAGTTGCCTGTCGCTCTTCTACGTCCACCGCATCCGTGACGATGAGCCCGCTGGCACGCTCCATGGTACGAATCGGTATCGCTCGAGATGCGAATGCGTCGGCCACGGCGTCCCACGTGCGGCTGGCAGAGGCGCTGATCGGCGTCGCCTCACGCGTGACGACTTGCGCGAGCAGGGGATGACTACCGGTAACGACGGAACCGGCAAGGACAAGCGCCGTGAGTCTCATGGGAGCTTCCATATCACAGAGACTCTCCCTCCCAATGGAACCGGTGGATGATGCGGTGGATCACTGGTGCGAAGAGCAGTCCGGCGACGATGAGAAACACCAAGCCTGAGTAAAGGGCGAAGAGGCCGGCGAATATCTTACCGCCGTTGCTGTGGGGTGCGTCCACGGGACCCATCCCGCCGAGGAGCATCGCGGTGTTGAGAAAGGCGTCCCTCCAGGGAAGGTGCTCGTAATGCTTGTAGCCTTGCATCCCGCCGAGGAGCGAGACGACGATCAATGCCGCGGCGACGGTCAGGTGACCGCCCATGCGCCGCGCGAAGCGTCTGGTCGATATCGGCCTGGTGCGGCGACTTTCGTAGTGCAGACTAGCGTCCTGGCGGTTTGGGAGGGTCGGGATCGCGCGGAATCCGCGCGGGCTCCCACGGTTCCGGCGGACGCGGCTTCGGCGGCTCGGGGAGTTTTACCGGACCTGGTTCTTTTCTGAGGGGAGGCAGTCCCATGGTTGCTCCTTGTGATTCAATCCAGTTCGGCAATTCGTGCTCGGACCAGCTTCTTGACGAGCGCCACGGGTATTGGTTTCGCGAGCGGCAACCGGACTGTCCCCTTCGACATCTCGTATCCCTTCAGGTCACGGGCCAGCTTCCGCCGAATCTCACCCGTCATCGGATACAAGCTGCAATGGTTGGTGAACGCGGCGTACCAGACGAGTGGCCGGTCGGCCAGCTTGAAAGCGGGGATCCGATAACTGAACGCCTCTTTCGCGCGAGGTGCGACCGAACGAATCGCGGCCCGAATCTTCTTGAGGGCTGCGCGTGCCTTGGGAGGCGTCGACGCGAAGTAGGCACGCACCGGCGGGATCATACTGCGGGGAATTCTACCACCAGAGTCGCACCCACAGGTAGCGCGTGCCACCGCGCCTCGAGCGTACCCCGCAGCGCACGCACCCCGGAGACCTGCGCATCGGTCAGCGGCTCGAACGTCTCGCGGTGAACCGGCGGCAAGCTCGCCGACACCATTTCATTGAACTCGGGCGTAGTCATCGGCGCGGGGAGCGCGCGCTCGCGGTCGAAGACGCCAACGACATGTTCCGCGAGGATCGCCTGAGGCGGCATGGTCCTACTCGCCCGCGGCTTCGCAAAGTCGTCGATGTCCCACCCCTGCGCGATCAGGCCAAAGAAGGCTTGATCGAAACCGAGCACGCTTTCGACGGCGCAGTGGGTCAGATCATGCACCGGAAAGAACGGATGCTCCTTGCCCCAGGTGCGGGTGCCATCTGCCCGCACGCAGGCGAGTGTCGCCGGAGCGTCGCGACCTTTTTTCAGCTGGATGAGCACGGTCTACGGAAGGCTGCGGTTGTAAAACCAGATCGCTTGATCGAGCTCGCTCTCCGCTTGCGCGGCGCCGTACACCGTCGAATGTCCCGCGCCGTACGACAGAACCAGCAGTCCATACGAAAAGCCGCGGACGACTTTGTTGCGGCTGGCGGCGTAGAGTACGGCCGCCGCAAACAGCTCGAGCTGCGAGTCCGCCGAGCCAACGGGCAGCTCGGCAACGCCCTGGACGAGCTGATGTGACGACACCCGCGGGCGTATGCGCAGGGCGCAGCGATCGTACGAACAATTCGCGCGCGCCGAATCCGTGACACTGCGCGGGAACTCGCGGTTGTACCACCACATCGCGCGGCGGAGGTGGTCCTCACCGCGAATCGCATTGGCTTGTCCCACCCATCCGACCGCGAACGTCGCAACCGGGAGACCAATTCCGAATCCCGGCTTCCACTTGGGGTGGTGGCGACCTCCGTAGTACGACATGGTCGCAAGCATCCCCGCGATTTGCAGCCCGCCGAACACCGTGAACCGCTTGAATCCCGCACGCGATGCGCCGTACTCGGAGCGAATTCGATCGGTCGCTGTCTCGAACAGGTCGGTGCCGGGAATGAACGTGCCGCCGCCGACGGATGCCGCCTGGGTCCCCATCCCCTGCACCACGCCCGTGGCGCCCGGCCCGTGCGCCAGCCAGAGGGCCCGCCGATCGTAGGTCGAGTCGAGCGTTTGGGTGAGCGTCAGGAGCGGGAGAAAGAGCGTCCCAACCATGGCTCTATTCTACCCACGATTCGCCGCTATGGCAGCGCGAAGGCGACGTACGTGTCACTCGACTTCGACCCCAACTTGCCGCCCCCCGCCGCGACGACCACGAACTGCTTGCCGCGCACCGCAAATGTGCTGGGAGTCGCGTAGCCGGGCGCGGGCAGCAGCGCCTCCCACATCACGCGGCCCGTGCGCTTGTCGAGCGCGCGGAGCTTCCCGTCCTGGGTCGCCGCAATGAACACGAGACCGCCGCGCGTGACGATCGGCCCGCCGTATTGCTCCGTTCCCGTGATTGGCATCCCCCGGGCCGTGAGTGCGGCGAACTCCCCGAGCGGAATCCGCCAGCGGTACTCGCCGGTGTTGAGATCGATCGCGCTGAGCGTGCCCCACGGTGGCTCGATAGCCGGGAAGCCACTCGAGTCGCGCCAGCGCTCGTAACCCACAAATTCATATGGCGGGGGCGGCGGACCTGCGAACGTTTCTCCTGTCACGCAGTGTTTGCCGATTAGATACTCAATCACGGTGCATTTGTCGGTCTCGGACAACTTCGCGAACGAAGGCATGAAGCCTCTGCCATGCTCGAGCAGTTGCTCCAGCTGCTCGACCGTGAGACGCGAGTTGACACCGATCAACGATGGCGCGCGATCCCGGCCGCGCCGGTCGGCGCCGTGGCAGCTCGCGCATTCTGCCGTGTAGACCGCGACCCCAGTTCGTGGTTCACGAGCCGGCGAAGACGCGGTCGCCGTTTCCCGCATCGCCGCGACCCACGGGACGTCACTCGCGTTGACGTAGAGCGTGGCGGTTTCGGGGTCGACCGCGGCCCCGCCCCACTCGCCCCCGCCATCGAAGCCGGGCAACACGACGCTGCCCGCTCGACTCGGCGGGGTGAACAGTGAACCGTGACGGAGCAAGCGAAACCGACGTCGCTCCGACGGGGTCACGTCGGCCTCACGGAGCGTTTGCCGTGCGAACGGGACCGGTTTCACCGGGAAGGGCTGCGTGGGCCACGCCCGCTCGCCCTTGAGGTCCGACGAGGGCACGGCGCGTTCGTCGACCGAGAAGAGCGGTTTCCCGCTCGTGCGATCGAAGACGAACACGAACCCGCTCTTCGTGATCTGCGCGACGGCGTCCACGCGTGCGCCGTCGCGTGTCACGGTGACGAGATTCGGCGCCGCCGGCAGGTCGCGATCCCACAGGTCGTGATGCACGGTCTGGAAATGCCACAGCCGTTTGCCGGTCATGGCGTCGAGTGCGAGCAGCGAGTTCGCGAACAGATTGGCGCCGGCGCGGTCGCCGCCGTAGAAGTCGGGCGTCGCCGAGCCGGTCGGGATGTACACGATGCCGCGCGCCGTATCGACGGTCATGCCGGCCCACGAGTTGGCGCCGCCGGCGCTCTCGAATGCCTCGGGCGGCCAGGTGTCGGATCCGAATTCACCCGGCCAGGGAATCGTATGGAAGGTCCAACGGATCTTGCCGGTGCGCGCGTCGTACGCGCGGATGTGACCGGGCGCGGAGCCCGCTTCCTCGCCGACCCGCGTGCCCCAGATCAGGATGTCTTTGTACGCCACGCCCGGGGACGTCGAAACGAGATACGTCCCCTCGACGTCCCGGCCGAGCCCCTCGCCGAGGTCCACCCAACCCGAATCGCCGAAGCTGCGCACCGGCTCGCCGGTCCGCGCGTCGAGCGCATAGAGCCGGCGATCCACGGCGAAAAAGATGCGCCGGTCGTTGCCCCTGGCGTCCGCCCAGTACACGACGCCGCGGTTCACGTGCGGTTGGGTCGGGCGGTTCGGGAACGCGTCGAATCTCCAGAGCAGCGTGCCCTTGTCGGCGCGGAGCGCAATGACGGCGACTTTGGGAGTCGTCGCGTACAGCACGCCGTCCACGACGATCGGTGTCGCCTGAATCTCCCCGTGCCCGTCGAGCGGGAGATCACCGGTGTGATAGACCCACGCGACCTGCAGCTGCGCGATGTTCGTTACGTTGATCTGATCGAGCGGTGAGTACCGCGCGTTGCCCGGTGCGCCCCCCGTCGTGGTCCAGTCAGCAGCAGGTGTGCTCGTGGCCTTGCAGCCGGCCAGGATCAGAAACAGCCCGGCCCAGCGCACTCAGCGCGCTTTCCAGAGATCGATGGGCTTCGTCACGCCCGTGGGCCGAAACGGGAGCGCGATCTTGCGGCCTTCCCCCGCCGACGCGTAGGCGGCGTAGAGGACTTCCTGCACCACTCGTCCCGTCGCGCCATCCGAGATCGGTGTTTCTTTGCCACGTACGCAGCGCGCAAAGTGCCGCATCTCCTGCGGGAAGCCGTAATTCCAATGCTCCTCGAACACAGGATACGTCCACCCCTTGGTGCTCGCGGCCTTTTCGACGGCATAGCCGAAGCCCACCTCGGAGTACGTCGGCAGCGCGTTGCCCATGAGCATGTCGGCGTAAGTCTGGCCCTTGTCGCCGAAGACCTCGATGCTGTCGTCCATCCCGCCGGGGCGATTCCAGCTGCTTTCGACCATGCCGACCGCGCCATTCGCGAATTCGATGATCGTGATGGCTTCATCCTCGCCCTGAGTGCGATCGCCGTGCACCTGTGTCGCCATCTGCGAATACACGCTCTTCACCTTCGGCTTGCCGAGGAACCACCAGCAGAACGCGATGCCGTGACAGCCGAGGTCCATCACCGCACCACCGCCAGACTGTTCGACGTCCCAGAACCAGGGCGAGTGCGGGCCGGAATGTTTCTCGCCCT
>QHUZ01000091.1 GCA_003223395.1 Gemmatimonadota bacterium
CGACGGCGAAAAGAATGTGAAGGCGAGCTGCCAGTCGGGATGCTCGGCGCGCAGCGTCTCGAGCACCGGCTTGGCCTGGAGTCCTTCGCCCACCGACGGCGCGTGCATCCAGACCAGGGGCCGCCTGGGGTCGCGCTGCGACGCCGCCCACGCGGCAAGACGGGCGGCCAATCCGCGCCGCCCGTCGAGCCCTCGCGCCACTTTCTTGTCGAATCGTGCGACCAGCGGCGCCGCGCGCGTCGCGACGTGGACGCTCAGCCGGTACAGGAAGGAAGGCCTGCTCACTTGGATGCGCGCGTGCGCACCGCGTATACCGAGTCCAGCAGATGCCGCATCGGGTCGGGGGTGTAGGGCGCTCCCTCGAGCAAGCCGCCTTCTATATAGAAGGAAGGCGTCGCGTGGGCGCCCGACCGGGTTGCCCGCTGCGCGTCCAGCTCGATTGCTCGGCCCACGCTGTCATCGGTGAGGCAGGCGAGCAGCTTGGTTCGGTCGACGCCGGCGCGCTGCGCGATCTTCACCAGCGTGCTGCGCGGCTCGGCGAGCTTGGCCCAGTCGTCCTGCTGTTTGTAGAGCGCGTCGTGTGTGGGCCAGAAGCGTCCCTGCCGCGCCGCGCACATCGCGACGGCCGCCGCCGCCACGGCGTTCGGATGAATACTCGTCAGCGGCAGATTGATGAACACCCAGCGCACCTTGCCGGTCTGGACGTATTCGCTGTCGATGGCGGGCAGCACCGTCACGGCGAACATGCGGCACGCCGGGCACTGGAAGTCCGCCATTTCGTAGACGGTGACCGGGGCGTTCGGCGCGCCCTTAGAGCGCGCCGCGAGGGCATCCGCATCCTGACCGGGCGCCTGCCCTGCTAGCAGGCCGGCGGCAATGACTATGACAAGGAAGCGGGCGTGGAATGTGGTAGGGAGGGGCGCAGCATGCTGCGCCCCTACAGCCTCACGTCCGTGACGCAAAAGAGCGTTCGTCAGGGGCCCGACTTGGTCCAGATGGCGATGACTCCGCATTGGGAGTCCGCCTTGAGGAACTCGGCGGGCGCTTCGCTGGGACTGCGGTAAATCTCCACGGCGACGATTCCGACGACAGGTAGATGCGGCGTCGATGAGATGGAGGCCGGCGCGCCGTCGATCACCCAATCGGCATTACAGACGCCATGGGCGGTCCGCGTCATTTGCGCGTTGCACACGCCCGAGCGGCAGTTCAGCCGCACGCCTGGGACGCCGCGCAACACGTCCGCCATGGTCGCCGCGTGACTTGCCTCGATCTGTGCACGCGTGATGAAGACGCCGCGCCCCGCGCGGCGTCGCTCTTCGAACTCCAGCATGCGGCGCTGGAAATATCCCGGTTGACCCTCCACGACGATGGGCTCGAGGTCGACCCCGAGGGGCTCGATCTCGAACACGTAGTCGACGGTTTCGCCATCGGCGAGGCGCAGGACCCACGATGTCACCCCGTAGCCGATGGCGCGCACCTCGAGGATATAGGTTCCGGCGCCGAGGCTGGATTGGCTGAACCGGCCGGCGCTGTCGGTGGCGGTGCGCAGGCGTGTCCCGATCAGGTTAACAGTTGCGCCGCTCACGGGGGCCCGGGACTGCTGGTTCACCACTTGGCCGCTGATCCCCCCTTGGGGGGGTACGGCGTGCGCCTGCGCCTGTGCTTCCAGCGGGAAGCCGCGGGAGGCGGCAATCCCGAGGCCTAGCGCCGCTACCGGGGGAAGGATGTGTGTGATGTATGTCATGACCGCGCCCGTGAGCGACCGATCATAGATGATAGGGCGCCCCCGGCCGGATGCAACCCGGAAAGCCGGGACTTGACAGGGTTATGCGGTGTGCCGTATAACCTCGGGGAGACCCTAGGTAGGGTCCTGGGCCGTCAGGCCGTCACCTGATTCCCGAGTGGTATGAGCGTCACTCCGTTTCAATTGCTGCGTCGAGCATCTGCCGAGCGGATTCGCGCTGTCGAGTCCACCGGCGTTGTGCTTTCCTACCACCAAGTTCCCAGTTCACGAGAGGATGTCACCATGCCCCACAATCGTCGTGGCTTGCTCTTCGCCGGAGTCGCGGCGCTGGCGCTGTTCGTGGCCGGCGCGAAGTCCGCTCAGGCGCAAGATGCCGTGGTCCGTGGCACGATCACTTCCGATCGCGGGGAGCCGATCGCAGGCGCCAACGTCGTCATCGACGAGCTGCGCGTCGGCGTCGTTTCCAACGCGACGGGACAGTACACCCTGTCGGTTCCGGGCGCGCGCGTGCGCGGCCAGCCGGTCGTGGTGCGCGTCCGCGCGATCGGTTTCAAGCCGAACAGCAAGGCGATCACCCTGACGCCGGGCGAGCAGGTCGTAGACCTCGCCCTGGGCTACGACGTCAACCTCCTCGAGGCGATCGTCGTCACCGGCACGCAGGAAGCGACCGAAGCGGTGAAGGTGCCGTTCACCGTGAACCGCGTCGACGCCTCGCAGCTTCCTGTTCCCGCGTCGAATCCGCTGACGCAGCTGCAGGGGAAGGTGCCGGGCGCCAACATCGTGTCGGCGAGCGGCCGTCCCGGTTCGCAACCGGCGGTGCTGCTGCGCGGTCCCACGTCGATCAACGCGTCGGGTCGCGGCCAGGACCCGCTCTACATCGTTGACGGCGTCATCATCAACGGCAACCTCTCCGACCTGAATCCGAGCGACATCGAGAACGTGGAAGTGGTGAAGGGCGCGGCGGGCGCGTCGCTGTACGGTGCTCGGGCAGGCAACGGCGTCATCAACATCACGACCAAGTCGGCGCGGCGCAGCCTGGAGGGTGTGAAGTTCGACCTCCGCAGCGAAGCCGGCGTGAGCGATATCGAGCGCGACTTCGGGCTGGCGCGGTTCCACGCGCTGGCGACCGATCAAACGGGCACGCAATTCTGCGAAGCGGTAACCGGACTGCCGTTCTGCGCGCGCTCGTTCAACTACGCCACCGAACAGGCCCGCGTCAACGACAGCCCGACCGATTTCGCGCTGAATCCCAAGGGGTTCCCGATCGATCCCGGCTCGACGATCGGAGGCCAGCCGCTGCGGCAGCGCTTCCAGGTGCAGCCGTGGCCGACCACCGGGTACAACGCGGTGAATCAGCTCGTGACGCCGAAGCCGTTCCTGGAAAACACGGTCGACATGAGCGGCCGGTTCGGCACGTCGACGCGCTTCTATGCGAGCGCGTCCAACCGGCGTGAGGAAGGCGCGATCCGCTTTCTCAACGGCTTCACGCGCAATTCATTCCGCATCAACGTCGATCAGGGCATCGGCACGGACTGGAACTTCGGGTTCCGCACGTCCTACACGCGCAGCACCCAGGACGGGCTGAACCAGGAAGAAGGCGGTCAGGCATTCTTCCGCCTGACCCGCGTCCCCGCGATCGTCAACATCCTCCAGCGCGACCCGCTGGGGCGGCTGTACATCCGGCCGAACCTGCAGGGCGGCGGCTCGCAGAACGAGAATCCGCTCTCCACGTTGTATCAGACGTTCCGCGAAGACGTGACGAACCGGTTCCTCGGCAGTATCACCGCGTCCTACAATCCGGTGAACTGGTTCACGATGGACGCGAACTTCAGCTACGACCTGCGCCGCTCCACTGCCGCGCAGATCAACGACAAGGGCTTCCGCACGACGACTGCCAGCAGCGCCAACCTCGGGTCGATCTTCCGGTCGGCGACGGGGCGCGAGGCGTTCAACGGCAGCGTCAATGCGACGCTGAAGCACGACTTCGGTCCGGATTTCAAGACCAAGTATCAGTTCCGCTATCTGTTCGAGCAGCGCGACTTCAACACACAGAGCGCCCAGGGCAGCCAGTTGTCGGTGCAGGGGGTCACGGCGCTGAACAATACCGCCCAACCCACGCGCGTCACGGCGTCCGATCTGAGCCGCATCCGCGAAATCGGCATGCTGGCCGGGACGAACTTCGAGTACAAGGGCCGCTACATTCTCGACGCCCTGGTGCGGCGCGACGGCAGCTCGCTGTTCGGCCCCGCGAGCCGGTGGGCGACATTCGGCCGGGTGTCGGGCGCTTGGCGTGTCGCGCAGGAACCGTGGTGGTCGATCCCGCAGGTCACGGAGCTGAAGCTGCACGGCTCGTACGGGACCGCGGGTGGCTCGCCGCGGTTCGACGCGCAGTACGAGACCTTCCAGGTGCTCGCGGGCGGCCTCCTGTCGCTCGTGACGCTCGGGAACAGAAACCTCAAACCCGAGCTGCACCGCGAAGTCGAATTCGGCGGCGACCTCGAACTGTACAGTCGCTACGCGCTCAACGTGACGTACGCGCACGCCAACATCGATAACCAGATTCTCCCGGTTCCCGTGTCGACCTCGACCGGCTTCCAACGGCAGTGGACCAACGCCGGGACCTTGACGAACAAGACCCTGGAGATGTCGCTCAACATCCCGCTGCTGCAGCGGCGCAACGTCCAGTGGTCGACGCGTGTGATCTACGATCGCAACCGCTCCGTCGTCACGGCGCTCGACGTCCCGCCCTTCTTCCAGGGCGCCGATCTCCAGGGCACCGGCTCGATCTTCCAGATCAAGGTGGGTGAGCGGCTCGGTACGTTCTACGGCCACCGCTTCATTACGAGCTGCTCGGAATTGCCGGCGCCCTTCAACGCCGATTGCGGCGGCGCGACCAGCGCCTTCCAGCGCAACGACGAAGGCTTCCTGGTCTGGGTGGGCCGGGGCAATAACCCCGGCATGGGGATCACGGACAATCTGTGGGAGACGTCGATCTCGAATCCCTCGAACAACCCCAACGTCACCCCGTGGGGGATCAGCGTGTTGAACTGGGGGATGCCGATCCTGCTCCGGAACGCCAAGCAGCAGGCGCTGAACGTGGCGCTGGGGAATGCGCTGCCCGACTTCCGCTTCGCGGTCACGCAGGACGTCCGCTTCAAGAAGTTCAACTTCTACGCGCTGGTGGATGCCTCCATCGGCCAGAAGATCTGGAACCAGGGCTTTCACTGGGCACACCTGGACTTCCTGTCGCATGACGTCGATCAGGTCGGGAAATCGGTACAGGACTCCAAGCCGATCGGGTATTACTGGCGCACATCCCCGGTCGACGGCTTCACCGGGCTCGGCGGCTTCTACGATCAGCTCGCGCCAAACAGCGAGACGGTGGAAGACGCCAGCTACGCGAAGCTGCGGGAGATGCTGTTCTCGTACCACATCGGGCCGATCGCCCGTACCGGCGATTGGGAGATTAGCCTCGTCGGCCGCAACCTGTTCACGATCACCGGGTATCGCGGCTTCGATCCCGAGGTTGGACTGTCGGGTGGTACGCAGCTGAACGGCGCAGGTTCGGCGGCCATCAATGCGGTGGACGCGTTCACGTTCCCGAACCTCCGCACCTTCACGATCGGATTGAGCTCGACGTTCTAAGCTGAGTTCCCCCCCGCCGGCAGACTGGCTGCCCGCGGGGGGGATTCGCCCCTTTTTGTGTGGAGGAGTCAACGATGTCCAAGCTTCGTTATATCGTCGTCGGCGTGCTCGCCCTCAGCTTCATAGCATGCAAGGATACGCTGGTCGTTGAGGATCAGACCGACCCCGATCGTGACCGCGCGCTGGGCCGGCCGGCCGACGTGGAAGCATTCATCGGGTCGACGTACGCCCAGATTCAGAACGCGACGCTGGGTGGCTCGAACGACGACCTCCAGACCCAGCTGCAAGTCATGGGTATGGAGAACACGTCGGCGCTCGCCAACTTCGCGATGGGCCCGCGCGGTGCGATTCCGCGCACCCCGATCGAGAATACGCGTAACAGCACCGGCGATGTTGGCAATTTCCGCGACTTCACGGTGCTGCACCGCGCGGCGCGGATGGCGGTCATCGGCATCGCGAGGCTGAACGTGCTCACGCTGGGGTCGCCGCAGCAAGATGCCCGGGCACGGTCGTTCGCCCGCTTCGTCCAGGGAGTGGCGTTCGGTAATCTCGCGCTGGCCTACGACTCGGCGGCGATCGTCAGCGAGAACGACGATCCCCAGGCAATCGTGGCGCTGTCGTCGTACACGGACGTGATGGCGGCCGCGCTGGTGGAGCTGGACTCCGCCATCACGATTGCCCGCGCGTCACCGACCGGCTTCCCGCTTCCCGCCGCCTGGATCAGCGGCAACGCGCTGGATACGACCGGGTACTTCCGCTTCATCCGCTCCTATAAGGCGCGGTTCCGTGCGAGCGTCGGGCGCAGCCCGGCGGCGCGCGCCGCCGCGGATTGGAATGCGATTATCGCCGACGCGAACGCCGGCATCACGGCCGACTTCACCATCGCGATGAACCCGGCGGCCGGGTGGGACGTCGTTTGGCCGGTGCAGGCCTTCGCGACCGGCCCCGCCAACTGGCATCAGATGTCGCAATTCTGGATGGGGATGGCGGATGGATCGGGCGGGTATGATTCGTGGCTCGCCACCACCCCCGCCAACCGCGCCCCGTTCCTCGTGGTCAGCGCCGACAAGCGGTTCCCGCAGGGGGCGTCGCGCGGCGCGCAAATCGCCGATACGCTGCGGACGGGCTTCCGGACGTTCAGTGGGTTTCCCTATGTCCGCGCCCGGCAGGCGGGGGAAGATCAGCCGGGCCAGCCGCTCCAGATCTCGATGTACGACTTCTACCGGTCCCGCGCGTTCTTTGTGGCCGGCCGCATCGGCAACTATCCGATCATGACCCGCGCGGAGATCCGACTCCTGGCGGCAGAGGGATATCTGCGTCAGGGCAACTGGACGGCGGCGACGGCGCGGATCGACAGCTCGCGCGTGACCAACGCCGGGCTGCCGTCGGTTTCCGCGATGACCGATACGACGTCACAGATTCCGGGAGCCGGTGCATGTGTGCCGCACGTGCCCGACGCCGCCGCGCTCGCGGGACCGTACAAGGCATCGAAATGCGGCACGCTCTGGGATGCGCTGAAGTGGGAGTACCGCATGGAGACGATGTACACCGGGTACGGCATGTGGTACTTCGCCGGACGCGGCTGGGGGGATCTGCCGCAAGGCACCGCGCTCTACTGGCCGGTGCCCTACCAGGAGATGGACACGCGGCGTCAGGCGTTCTATTCGGCGGGCGGCAGCGGCGCCGGCGGCGCCCCCAACGGAAACTACGGCCTGTACGCAGGCGGCGTGTACTAAGTATGCGCCGGTTTCTCACGTACCGGCGGCTGGCCGTGGCGATCGGATTCCTGCCTGTCCTCGGGGGATGCTACACCTATACGCCGATCGCCACGCTGCAGCCCACGCCCGGTACCAACCTGTCCCTCGTGCTGAGCGACGAGGGGCGCATGCAATCGATGCGCCAGGTCGGTCCGTACGCCATGCGGATCGAGGGGGAGCTGCTCCAGGCCACCCCTGATGATCTGGTGCTCGCCGTTTCCGATGTCGTGGATATTCGCGGCACGCACAGTAAGTGGACGGGCGAGTCGGTGTCGCTCCCCCGCAGCTACGTGTCGCTGACGTACCAAAAACAGTTCTCGCGTGCCAAGACGGTGCTCGTCGCGACCGCGGTCGCCGGGGGCATTGTCGCGATCATTGCCGGCCGCAACCTGCTCGGGTTCGGAGGCCACGGCGAAACCGGCCCCAATCCCCCGGACCCGAACGGCCAATGACTCCAACCAACCTTTCTCGTGTGAGTGCTTCGATGAATCGTTTGCGATTGTTCGTTTGCTGCATTGTGGCCGTCGGGCTCGGCTGTAAGAAGGACGCGACCTTCACCGAGCCACTCCCCCACTACGCCGCGATCACGTGGCTGAACGCGATTCCCGACACCATGCAGCTGGACGTGCGGGTCGTGGATATTTCCACGAACGCCAGCTTCATGGACGCCGACTTCCGCAGTGCGCAGCCGTTCCCGATCAACCTGGAACCCGGCGCGCGCCACATCAAAGTATTCCTGAGCAGTACCGCGGACTCGATCGCGAAGCGGTTTTTGCTCGACACGACCTACACGTTTGACGAGTCGCAGCCTTACTTCTTCTATCTCAGCGGGCGCTCCCGCGCCGGCGGCACCCGTGCTACGATCATCACGCTGGCGCCTCCCACGCCGCCTGCCGGACAATTCGCGATTCGCTTCCTGAACCTGGCGCCGTCGACGGCGGGATCGATCCGGGCGATCCCCGACACCACGGCCGCTCCCGACATCTTCATCACGAAGCGGAACGTGCGGCCTGCCGGGGCTCCGATCGTCAGCGGCCTGGCCTTCGGCGCGATGTCGCCTTACGTCTTCGTGGATACCGGCGCGTATCGCGTCGAGCTCCTCGCGCCCGGCAGCACCGATCCCGCGATCGTGCAAGTGATGATCCCACCAGGGACCCTGGCCAGTGCCGGCACGCCCGGGATTGGGGGATCGGGCGTCTCCGGATCGGTGCTCACCGCCGTGATCGTCGCACGCTCCGATCCCACGAGCCGGGCCCCACAGACTCGGCCCACGTCCCAGCGGACCGATACGTCGGTTTCCGAGGCATCACGCCGGATCACCCTGGGTGGCGATACCGCGACGGTACAGGTGGGTTCGATCACGATCCTGACCAATCGACGCTCATCCAGCGGCGCCGCGCGGGTCGATACCACGATCGCCCGGACGGGAACGGCCGGCAGCTCCGGCGTCACCGCCGGCGGGGTCGTGCTGGTTTCCGGCGCCAACGAGCTCGAGTACAACGGGTGGCAGGAAGTTCTTTCCGTTGCCGATACCCTGATCTGTCGTCCCGGACGCGCGGGCGATGTCGTGACCGGAAATAACCGCCGCTGCGTGGCGCCGGCGGATACCACGGTCGCGAACGCCGACACCGCGCTCACGCGGTTCCGGTTCCGCTATCGGATTGTCGGTGCGCCGGCATCGCCGGGCACGGGGACGGTCGTGTATCGCAATTATCCTCCCGTCTACACCGCGCCCGATTTTGTGACGCCGCAGGTCAATTTCATGGTGGATAAGCGACCGTAGGCTTTGTCTCGTAGGGGAAATCAGGTTACGCGAGGTGCGCTACAGAATCGGCCGCCAGCGCGGCAGGCCGTCTGCCCAGCCGCTCGTGATCTGGATTTTGCGGGAGCCATCGACGTTCATGACCCAGATATCCCAGTCCTGCTCATAGGCGATCCGCGTGCCGTCGGGCGACCAGCTGGGGGCGCCGTTCGGGGTGCTGGGACTGGTGAGGCGCGTGGGATTCGAGCCGTCGGCGTTCATCACCCAGACGGCGAAGTTGGTTTCGCGGTCGGACTCGAAGGCGATCTTTGTGCCGTCTGGGGACCAAGCCGGAAGGACGTCCTCTCCTGCGTCATTCGTCACGTTGACCTGCCCCGAGCCGTCCGCGTTCATCACGTAGATTTCGGTATTGCCATCGCGGTCGGAGACGAACGCGATCTTGCTCCCGTCTGGCGACCACGCCGGTTGCTCGTCCGCCGCCGAGTTGTTGGTGAGGCGCACGACGTTCGAGCCGTTCGGGTCCATGATGTAGATCTCACGGTTCCCGTCGCGGGTCGACGCGAAGGCGATCTTGGTTCCGTCGGGCGACCAGGCGGGGTTGAAGCTGTCAGCGCTGTCCTCGAAGGTCAGCTGGCTCTGGCTGCTGCCGTCGGAATTCATCGTGAAGATGTGATAGTGGACCGCGTGGGTCGAATCGGGGACGCGATTCGACATGAACACGATCTTGAATGTATCGGGCGACCAGGACCCCCAGTCGTCGAAGGCGTTGCTGGTCGTCAGCTGCTGCAGGTTATGCCCGGTGACGTCCATCCCATAGATGTCGACGTGGTTGTTCCCCGAGCGAGTGAAGATGATCCGCCCGGGACCGGGGTCCGGCCTCGGCTGGGTGGAGCCGCACGCTCCAAGAAGCAGGAGGATGGGGAGGGGGAGCGCGAGCAAGGCGGTGGCACGACGGAAAAGGGTCATGGCCAGAAGCTAGGAGCCCGCGGAATGGTCCGGCAAGGGTGTAGGGCTTCCCTTGCGGGTCTTTGCTCCCGCCCTCACTATAAGGAAGGCGCGTTGCATCCCTCAACTAGGAGGCGGCGTGGATCAAATTTCTGTTCGCTGCGTTCTTCACCTCCAGCGCAACATCATCATCCCGGGTCGATGTAGTCGCTAGCGGCCAACACTAGTCCGTCTCTGCATGGCCGCACCGGTCTCCAGACCGGATAATCGCGTTTCCAGGTCAATTCCTTCAACAACGAGGAAGGGGAATATGCGATTTGCGATTTCGAAGACAGTCATGCTCGTCGCGCTCGTGCTGCTCGCGTTATGCAGGAGGGCGGCGGCGCAGCAGGCAACCGTTGATGGGCGGGTCGTGGATTCGGCCTCGCACCAGCCGCTGATTTCCGCCGAGGTGCTCATCGCGGGCACGACCATTCGAGCGGTGACCGACCGGGAAGGGCGTTTTCACATTGCAAACGTCCCGCCGGGGTCGATGACATTGCGGGCAAAATTCATTGGCTACCGCGTGGCTCTGCAGAGCATTACCGCCACCGCCGGCCAGGCAACGATTGTTGAACTTCAGCTCGCCGCTGCACCGGTCGGCCTCGAGGCGGTCGTCGTCACGGCGACGGGTAACGCCATGCAGCGTGAGCAGGGCAACGCGGTGCACACGGTCGATCCGGCGGATATCATCTCGAAGGGGGCGCCCACGAGTCTTGCCGACGCACTGAGCGGCCGGGCTCCGGGCCTGCTGATCCAGAACTCCGGTGGCACGAGCGGCACGGGGACGCGCGTGCGGATCCGTGGTTCCAACAGCCTATCGCTCTCTAATGAGCCGGTGATATATCTGGACGGGATTCGGGTCGAGAACGGCGCGAGCTCCATTTCCGTTGGTGTCGGGGGACAGACGCCGTCGCGGCTCAACGACATCGATCCCAGCGATCTCGAGCGTGTGCAGATCGCGGGCGGACCCTCAGCGAACGTCTTGTATGGTACCGACGCCGCGAATGGCGTGATTCAGTTACAGACCAAACAGGGGAAGGCCGGCCCGACGCGGTGGGACTCGTACGCCGAGGGCGGTATCCTGAACGAGATCACGACCTATCCGGCCAATTACCGCGGTCTCGACGCGCTCGATTCCTTGTGCACACTGATCTCGACGGTGCGTGCGACAACGCCGTGCGTGCAGACGCGATTGTTGAGCTTTAATCCCCTGGAGACCAACAGTCCCTTCCGCACGGGGCATCGCCGTCAATACGGCCTGTCGGCGTCCGGCGGCACCGATCAGATGACCTACTATCTGGCCGGCCACTTCAATGACGAGCAGGGCGTGTATGCCGTCAACCAGAACCGCCAAACCAGCTTTTTGCTCAATGTCCATCAGTTTGTCGGCGCCAAGTTTGATGCGCTGGCGCGGGCGGGCTACACGACGACCAAGCTGCGCCTGCCGGAGAACGACAACAACTCCCTCGGCGTGCTCTCGAGCGGCTTCCTCGGTCGCGCCGATACCGTCAACCAGGGCTATGGCTTCCTCACGCCACAGCAAAGCGCTTCGATCCGCACGTTCCAGCAGATCGATCGCTTTACCGGCAGCATCCTCCCGACCTATCGGCCCAAGGACTGGCTGACCATCAATGGCGCCCTGGGCGTGGACTTCACGAGCCGATTCGATCACAGGACGTTCGTGCCGGGCGCCATTCCTGCGTCGTTCAGCACTACTTCCAACGCGGGCAGCCGGGCGGCCAATCCGTTCCAGATCTACAACTGGACCGCGAGCGTCAATGCCACGGCGTCACTCGTCCTGACGCCATCGATAAGCTCGACGACCACCGCTGGCTTCCAGTACTACCGCAACAACTTCCATGGCGTGCTCGCCAGCCGTCAGAACCAGACCGCCGGCACCGGCTCGCTCGGCGGCGGCGTGATCCCCGCCGACAGCGAGACGACACAGCCGGTCGCGACCCTGGGGAAGTACCTCGATGAGCGCGTCGCGATCAAGAACCGCATTTTCATCGACGGCGCGGTGCGCAGCGACAAGAACTCGGCGTTCGGCATCAAGTTCGGGAACATCATCTACCCGAAGCTCTCGACGTCCTGGGTCATCTCCGAGGAGCCGTTCTTCCCACGCAGTGACGTGGTCACCACCCTGCGCTTGCGGGGGGCGTGGGGCCAATCCGGTGTCCATCCGGGACCGCTGGACGGCGTCGAATACTTCAGTCCGACACCCGTCGTCGTCAACAATGTCGACGTGCCGGGGTTCACCGCCGGCAATCTCGGCAACCGCAGGTTGAAGCCGGAGCGTACCCGCGAGGTCGAGCTGGGTTTCGAGGCGGGACTGTTCCGCGATGTCGCTCATGTGGACGTCGCCTATTACGACAAGTCGTCGCGTGATGCGCTCATCGCGGTCACGCTCGCGCCCAGCCTCGGCGGCCCGACGACGCAGTTCGAGAATCTCGGACGAGTGTCGAACAAGGGCGTCGAGATCTCCGCGAATGTCGCACCCGTGCGCAGGGAAAACCTCCAGGTCAACCTGACCGCCAGCGCGTGGGGCAATCGGAACAGGCTCATCGAGCTCGGCCCCGGCATCTCGCCCATCATCTTCGGATTGGGCGGGGCGTCACAGCGTCATCAGCCGGGCTATGCGCTGGGCAGCTACTTCATGACTCGGTATTCGTGGCGCGACACCAACAAGGACGGGATCGTGGACACGAGCGAAGTGACGCTCGGCGGCGCGCCCGTATTCCTCGGGCAGCCGTTCCCGGATCACGGGCTTGGCCTTTCCGCCGACGTCACGATTCAGCACCGCGTCCGCCTGTACGCGCTGCTGGACGGGCGCTTCGGCAACAAGCTGTTCAATAGCACCGAGCAGTTCCGGTGCCTGCCGCCCCGCAACAACTGCCGCGCGCTCAATGACAAGACCGCGTCGCTGGAAGACCAGGCGGCCGCGGCAGCCAACCTCAAGGGCACCCAAGCGGGCTACATCGAGGATGGGGCATTCACGAAGCTCCGCGAGGTGTCCCTCACGTTCTTTGCGCCAGCCCGCTGGGCGCACATGTTGGGCGCCCAAGATCTCAGCTTCGCGATCGTCGGCCGCAACCTGGCTACGTGGACGAAATACCAGGGGGTCGATCCCGAGTTGAACGAGGCGGGCCAGAACAATTTCACGACGGCCGATTTTCTGACGCAGCCGCCCGTGCGGTACTTCATCGCACGCGTCAACATCACCTTCTGAGCGCGAGGACAGAGCCATGATTGCCAGGCTGCATGACATGATCGGCCCACTGCTCCGGCGCTCACGCCGGCGGTGGGGTCTCGCGGCGTCGCTGGCGGGAGCCGGCACGCTGCTCGCTGCGTGTCACCTGCTGGACGTCTCCAATCCGGATATCGTGCCGCCGGGAGGATTGAACAACGCCGCGGCGCTGCCGACGATCCGCGCAGGCGCCATCGGAGACCTGCACATCGCCTACACCGGGTCGGGCGCCCAAGGATCCGGTGGCACGACCGAGGGCGTGATCCTGCTCGGCGGCATGCTGGCGGATGAGCTGATCAACACGGAGACGTTTCCGGATCGCATCCTGGCGGACGCCCGCCAGCCGCAGCGCGAAAGCGTCACGCTGACGAACGTGTTCCGGAACGTGCACCGGGCGCGGCGGTCGGCGGAGGCTGCCGCCGGCAAGTTCCGCCAGTACTCGCCCGATACGACCCTCGACGCGGGGCTTGCGGAAGTGCTCAACCTCGCGGGCTATGCATATGTCTTCCTCGCCGAGAACTATTGCTCAGGCGTGCCGGTGAGTACGGTGAACGCAGACGGCACGTTCAGCTACGGTGACCCTCTCACTACTGCACAGGTGCTGGATACGGCGCTGAACCGCTTCCGCCAGGCGCTCGCCGCCGCCTTCGCGCTGGACACGGTGAAGGCTCTGGCGACGGGTGGTATGTCGCTGCTCGCCTCGATCCGAGCGAGCCGGGCGAGCATGATCAACCTGGCGCGGGTGGGCACCGGTCGTGTGCTCGTCGATGCAGGGAATCTGGCAGCGGCCGACACAGCGGTCACGGCGGTCGCAACATCGTTCGCATATCTGATCCAGCATGATCTGAATACGACACGGCAGAACAACGGCGTGTTCAATGGGATCCGGAAGTTCAAACGCTACGGCGTGCCGGATGTGGAAGGGCGCGTGGGCCTGGCATGGCGGACCGTGGCGGATGTGCGCACGCCCTCGTTCCGGACTCCGGCGACGAATCTCGGATTCGACGGCGCGACGCCGCAGTACGACCAGAACCGCTATGTGGACGAGAAGGCGGCTACGCCGCTCGCGTCCGGTCTCGAGGCGCGGCTGATCAACGCCGAGGCCGCCCTGCTTCGTAAAGACACCACCACGTACCTCACCACGCTGAATGCGCTGCGGGCGACGCCGCCGAGTTATGTCCTCAGCGGGACGGCGGCACTGACGGCGATCACACCGGTACTCACGTCGCCTGCCGATTCCAACGCGGCGGTGACGCAGCTGTTCACGGAGCGCGGCCGCTGGCTGTGGCTGACCGGTCATCGTCTTGGCGATCTGCGGCGGTTGGAGCGGCAGTATGCCCGGCCGGACGGCCTGGTGTTCCCGAACGGCGGATATTTCAAAAGTGGTCTGCAATACGGGTCGGCCACCAGCTACCCGATTCCGCTCGATGAGGAGAACAATCCCAAGGCCGCGACCTGTTTGAGCACGGCGCCCTGAGCGAGCGGACACGATTCGACGGGGGAGGCGCAAGCCTCCCTCGTTTCTTTTTTAGTTCTTGGTTTTGAAGAGGATGACGCCGCTAACGGCGTTCGAGCCGTAGTACGACGTCCCCTCGATGCCGTTGAGGATCTCGATACTGAGTAGCGTGCTCGCCGGGACCTGATTCAGCGAATGGAAGTCCGACAGTTCCGCGCCATCCATGAAGACGAGCGGAGCGTCGTTCAGCAGGATGCTGCTCTGGCCGCGGCGCGCCAATCTGCTCGGTTGTCCGTTGCGGTTCTCGCGAAAGGTGAATTGCGGTGCGAGTCGCTTCAGCGCATCCCAGGCGGTGAGCGCGCCGCTGCGCTCGATCTGCACCTGCGTAATCAGGACATGGTCGCCGCCGGACGGCGCGGCAGGAATCGCATGAGGGTGGCAGCCGGCGAGCAGCAGCAGGAGGACCAGCGACGTCACGCGAGACACCATACTGGATACAACAGGAAACTTCTGATGTCGTCAAGCGCAGCCGGGCATCAATCCACGATCGCGTCCGGCAGCACGTATTTCATCGGGTTCACCGGCTTGCCGTTCACCCACACTTCATAATGCAGATGCGGTCCCGTCGAGAGACCCGTCGAGCCGACATTTGCAATCTTCTGACCACGCTTCACACGCTGCCCGCGCACCACGACGATCTTGGAGCAGTGCGCATAACGCGTCACGAGGCCGTAGCCGTGATCGATCGTCAGCATGTTGCCGTACCCTTCGACCCACGACACCTGCGTCACGATGCCGGCGGCCGGCGCGTCGATCTCCATCCCCATCGGCGCGGAGAGGTCGATGCCCTCGTGCGGACGCGCGAGGTGCAGGATCGGGTGCACGCGCTCCTTGGCGAACGCGCTCGTCAACCAGCCCTTGGTCGGCATGATCGACGGCATCGCGGCGTAGCGCGAGCGCTGGCTCGAGGCGGAGTCGTACGCCTCGTTGAGCGAGTGCACGAGAATGTTGGCGCGCCGTGTCAGCTGATCCATGTCGATGCGCGCGGCCAGCGCCTGCTTTCCGTTCGAACCGGCAGCGGCGAGGCTGTCGCGCTCGAACCATTGACCGCTCGGCCCGCCGATGCCGGCCTGCTGCACGTCGTGATCGATCGGCGTCAACCCGGCGAGCAAGCGCAGCGCCTGCTCGCGCTCGCCGAAGACGTTCAACGTGTCACGCAGTCCGACGAGCCGCTCGCGCAGCCGCTGGATCTCGCCCGCGAGCAGCTGATTCTCGCGCTCGAGCCCGCGGCTCCGCGTGACGTTGACACCGCGCGACAGCGCCGTGCCACCGAGCACGAGTACCAGCAGCACTAACACGCTGCCGATGCCGACCAGTGCTTTGAAGACCGTTTGCGATACCTCCACGGCGCGGGAAGAACCCGATCCGTGTGGGACCACCATGACGGTCCAGCGGCGCTCTGCGCGTTTCTTCTTCATATGGGGATGCAAAGATACGGCCTGGTGCGGGAACCCGTCAAATCGGCCGGTGTGCGCTCCGTCACATTCCCTTTGGCACTCTGGCTAATCCCCAGCGGGCTTGGGAAATAACGGGACGGGCTTCGAGACCTTCCACCCGGCCACCGCCAGCCGGGTGAGATCCCTGAGGCGAACGCTCGCGAGCGGCCGGTCGGCACCCAGTGACTTCCACATCTCCTCGGCCTTCACGGGAATGAACGGCGCCGACAAGACGGCGAGCCGCGCGACCGTACGCACGAGATGCGCGAGCACCCCGTCGAGCTCGGCATCGCGTTTTGCTTTCGCGAGCTTCCACGGCGCCGTCTCTTCGACGTATCGGTTCGCGCGGGTGGCCAGCTCGATCAGGAGTGCCACGCCCTGCTGCAGGTCGTACGCATCCATCGCGCGCGTGTACGCCGCGATCGTCTCTGCCGCCGCAGCGTCGAGCGGCGACTCCGCCGCCTCGGTGGGGACAACCCCGGCGCGGTACCGGTCGGTCATCGCCAACGAACGGGAGACGAGATTGCCGAACGTGTCGGCGAGGTCCGCGGTATACCGCGCGTCAAAGCGGTCCCACGTAAAGTTGCCGTCGTTCTCGAAACCCACTTCCCGCAGCAGGAAATAGCGCAACGCATCGGCGCCGTGCCGCTGGATCGCCGAGCCGAGGCTGACGGCGGTGCCGGCCGTCTTGCTCATCTTCGTGCCTTCCCACTGCACGTAGCCGTGCGCCCATACCAGCCGGGGCAGCTCGAGGCCGGCGCCGAGCAACATCGCCGGCCAGATGATGCAGTGAAACCGCGTAATGCCCTTGCCGACGACGTGGAGATCCGCCGGCCACAGCCGCTCGTAGCCGGGCGCGGGGAATCCGGTCGCCGACAAATAGTTGATCAGCGCGTCGAACCAGACGTAGATCGTCTGGTCAGGATCGCCGGGGAAGGGGATCCCCCAGGGCAGCCGCTGGCGGGAGATCGAGACGTCTTGCAGACCGTCTTCAATCAACCGCACGACCTCGTTGCGCCGGATCTCCGGCTCGACGCGGAACTCACCGGTCGTGATGAGCTTCAGGAGCCGCTGCCCGTACGCGCTGAGCCGGAAAAAATGATTGCGCTCTTTCGTGGGAATCAGCTCGAGCGTCGGATGCTCGATGCAGTGTCCGTTCACGATCTGGGCCGGTTGCTTGAACTCCTCGCACCCGGTGCAATACAGCCCCTCATAGTCCGCGACGTACAGATCGTCGGGACGCTGCTGTTGAATGCGCTCCAGCAGTGCGACGACGCTGCGCACGTGGCGCGGCTCCGTCGTGCGGATCCAGTCGTCGTTGCTGCACTCGAGCCGGCGCCAGTAGTCGGCGAAGGTCTTGGCCATGCGGTCCACCCACTCGCGTGGCCCTCCCGGGACGCCGGCGCGCGCGGCTGCCTGAATCACCGACTGGCTGTGCTCGTCCATCCCCATGAGAAAGTGCACCTGGTCGCCGCTCAGCCGGTGGTAGCGGGCGATGCAGTCCGCGCCGACCTTCTCCAGGGCGTGCCCCAGGTGGGGATCGCCATTCGAGTAATCGATGGCGGTCGTGAGGAAGTACTTCTTGCCCGGCACTTAGAGCCGCAGCTGTTCGAGGGCGACCACCCGGGTCTCGCCGGCTTCGGAGCGAAGCGTGACGCGCTCGCGGAAGATGTCCACCGAGATGACGCGTTCGTTTCCCGCGGACGTCTTGACCGTCTTGCCTTCCTTCGGGAAGCGTTTGCGCTGCTGGACATAGAAGTCATGCTCGTAGTGGAGGCAGCACAGCAGGCGGCCGCACGGACCGGAGATCTGGAGTGGATTCAGCGACAACCCCTGTGCCTTCGCGAGCGAGAGGCTGACCGGTTTTCCCTCCGGCAGCCAGCTCGCGATGCACAGCTGGCGGCCGCAGCGGCCGATGCCGTCCAGCCGCTTTGCCTCGTCGCGCGCGCCGATTTGCCGCAGCTCGATGCGCGTGCGAAACAGACCCGCGAGGTCGCGCACCAGCGCCCGGAAGTCGACGCGCTGCTCGGCGGTGAAATAGATGGTGAGTTTGCGCTTGTCCCATTGCCATTCGGCGTCGGAGACCTTCATCGGCAGGGCGTGCTGGCGGACCCGGTCGCGCACCGTGCGGCGCACGTCTTCTTCATTGATACGGAGGTCGGCGGCGGTCTTTCGATCGTCGGGTGTAGCCAGGCGGACGATGTTACGGATCGTGGCCTCGTCGGCCGGGGGGTGAGCCCCGCAGGTCCCACACCGCTCGCACTTTTTCGCCGCGATTTCACCCAACGCCGAGATCACGCCGAAATCCTGGCCACGCTCGACCTCGACGATGACGGGAACGTCGAGGCGGAGCGGAGAGGAGTCTTCGGACGGCCAGGTAAAATATTCTCGCCGGTTCCCTTTGAACCGGACTTCCAAGACACTCGTCAATTCACTTCTCGGTTAGCGCACCCATGGAAAGGTACTTTTCCTCGCGCCGTTTGAGGAGCTTGTCCGTCTTGAATCTGCGGAGCTGAGCGAGATGGCGCTGCAGGGCGTCGCCCAGCGCCGCGGCCGCGGCTTCGGGATCGGAATGCGCGCCGCCGGGCGGCTCGGGGATGATCTCGTCGATCACCCCCAGGTTGAGGAGGTCCTGCGCGGTGATTTTGAGTGCCTCGGCCGCGCGCTCGCGCTGGCTGGCGTCCTTCCACAGGATGGCCGCACAGCCCTCGGGGGAAATCACGGAATAGACGGAGTTCTCGAGCATCAGGACGCGGTCGGCGAGACCAACGGCGAGGGCACCGCCCGATCCGCCTTCGCCGATGACCGCCGTGATAATCGGTGTCGCGAGCGACGCCATCTCGATCAGGCTGCTGGCGATCGCTTCGGCCTGGCCGCGCTCTTCGGCGCCCAGTCCCGGATAGGCGCCGGGCGTGTCCACGAGCGTAATGACCGGCGCGCTGAACTTCGCCGCCAGGCGCATGAGCCGCATCGCCTTGCGATATCCCTCCGGGTGAGCCATCCCGAAGTTGCGGTACAGGTTTTCCTTGGTGTCGCGGCCCTTCTGATGTCCGATGATCATCACACTCGTGCCGTCCAGCCGCGCCCAGCCGCCGACGATTGCCGGGTCGTCCCGGTAGAGCCGGTCGCCGTGCAGCTCGACGAAATCAGTGAACACGGTGTTGACGTAGTCGAGGGGGTAGGGGCGCCGCGGATGGCGGGCGACCTGCACACGCTGCATGGGCGTCAGACTGCGATAGATCTCGACGCGCAGCGTCGCCAGCTGCTCTTCCAGCGGCCGCAGATTCTTGGCGAGATCGGCGTTTTCCCCGGCGACGCGCTTCAGCTCCTCGATCTGTTTTTCCAGCTCGAGGAGGGGCTTTTCAAAGTCCAGCGTATATGTCGCCACTTAGATCCGGTAGTGGGGATTCTGAACAAAGCCCACCGCTTCGGCACCCACCACGCCCTGAAGCTCGGCCAGCAGCTCCTCGTCCGGGGACACACGGAACTGGCGACTGCGCAGGCGAACCTTGCTGCCGCGACCGTTTTCGCTCATCCCGTTCTCCGTGGACCAGACGATGAATACCGGGGAGTCCCCGGGGTGTGCCAGGCACAGTTCAGCCACTTTCCTGGCGGTCTCGGCATCGGGACGGCTGTCGGCGCTCCAACGCCACTCCAAGCCAATCGCGCCTTTCGACTTCAGCTCATCGAGACTCACCGCGCGCTCCACCACAAACGGTGCCTGCTCCTCGCCGCGGTCGCGCGGGATATAGCCGCCAATGAACAAATACGCGCCGTCTACCCGAATAACCGAATTGAGCTTTGCCCAGGCCTCTGGGAACACGATCACTTCCGCCGCACCGTGGAAATCCTCGAGCGTGAGGCGCGCGTATTCCGCCCCCGATTTCTTGGAAATCTGTCGCTTCACGGCAGTGACGACGGCCGGGATTTTGACCTTTTGCTCACACCACATCCCGAGTGACGCCGTCGTCCGCTCGTTAAAAACCTGCACTTCGGTCCGGTACTTGGCGAGAGGGTGCCCGGAGATGAAGAACCCCAGCACCGCCTTTTCCCGCGTCAGCCGCTCGTGCTCGGTCCAGGGCGGGACGTCCGGCAGCGGGGTTCGGGGCTCGGAGCTCGGGGTCTCGTCTCCGAAGAGGCCCCCCTGACCGGTGAACCGCTCCTGCTGCCTCACCTGCGCTTCGCTGAAGGCGTGATCGAGGGCGGCGACCAGCTGGGAGCGCTCGCCGCCCAGCGAGTCGCAGGCGCCCGAGTCGATCAGCGATTCGATGACGCGCTTGTTGCAGAGCCGCAGGTCGATCCGGTCACACAGCTCGACCAGCGAGCGGTACGGCGCCGCTTGCCGCCCCGCGATGATCGACGCGATGGCGCCTTCTCCGACATTGCGCACCGCACCCAACCCGAATCGGATCCGCTGATCCCCGACGACCGTGAACTTGTAGCCCGACTCGTTGACGTCGGGCGCCAGCACCTGGAGGTCGAGCTCGCGCGCCTCGTTGATGTACTGCACCACGCGATCGGTGTTGCCGATTTCCGACGACAGCAGCGCCGCCATGTACTCCGCGGGATAATACGCCTTGAACCACGCCGTCTGGTAGGAGAGGATCGAGTAGGCGACGGAGTGGGACTTGTTGAAGCCGTAGCGGCCGAATGTCTCGATCTGCGCGGCGATTTCTTCGACGGTTTTCTTGTCGTGCCCGCGCGCGATCGCGCGCTTCACGAAGTTGCCGAGCTCTTCC
>QHUZ01000102.1 GCA_003223395.1 Gemmatimonadota bacterium
CGCCATCGTCTTCTGTAACGCGTAGGCGCGCACACGCTGATCGCGACTGGTAAACGCGCCGTCCTTAAACGCCGGATCCGAGAAGAGATTCGTCGTGGCCATCGGCACTTTCATGCCGGTGTCGGCGAGCGCCTGCTTGAACTCGCGCACGATCCGGTCACGCTCGGCGGCCGTCGCGCCCGCAGGGACGAGATCGTTGTCGTGCAGGTTGACGCCGTAGGCGCCGAGGTCGGCCAATTTGCGGACGATCGCGACGGGGGAAAGCGGCGCCCGCACCGGTTCGCCGAACGGGTCGCGCCCGGGGTTGCCGACGGTCCAGAGCCCGAAGGTAAAGTGGTGCTCCGGCCGGGGCTGATAGGCATCCTTGCCGCCTCGTATCATCCCGGCGATACTCGGCTCGCTTTGACCCGTTGTCAAACGGAGAGGCGCATGGTCTGGGAACAGCGTTGGCATCCGCTGCGTCGGGAGTGGGTCATCATCTCCTCCCACCGGAACGAACGCCCCTGGCAGGGTGAGCGCGTGGCCGAGGCGGAGCGGTCACTGCCGCCGTACGTCCCGGACTGCTATCTCTGTCCCGGCAACGCGCGCAGCTCGGGGCGACGCAACGAGCGCTACAGCGGCGTGTACGTGTTCGACAATGATCACCCCTGCGTCGGCGCCGAAGCGCCAAGCCCGCTCGCCGCTCCAGCGCCGATGTATCGCAATAGTCCGGCGACCGGTTGCGCTCGCGTCGTGTGCTACACGCCGCGCCACGACCTCACTCTCGCCCAGTTGCCGGAGTCCGAAGTGCTCGGTCTCCTGCAGGCGCTCCAAGCGCAGTACCGCGAGCTCGGCGCGCAGCCGGGTGTGCGTCACGTGCTGGTATTCGAGAACAAGGGGGAAGTCGTCGGCGTCAGCAATCCACATCCGCACTGCCAGATCTACGCGACCAACTTTGTATTCACGACGATCGAGCTCGAAGCTGAGGCGCAGGCGGCGTACCTCGCCGAGCACGGCCGACCACTGTTCCAGGACGTTCTCGGCGCCGAGGAGGCCGACGGCAGGCGGCTCTTGGTCCGGCGCGACCGGGCGCTGTCGTTCATTCCATACTTCGCGCGCTACCCGTACGAGACGTACGTCGCGCCACGCGAAACGCGGGCGAGCCTCGCGCATCTCACGCCGGCGGAGCTGGGCGACTTCGCGGCAGTGCTGCGGGAGACGCTCATCCGGCTGGATAACCTGTGGCGGATGTCGTTTCCGTACGTCATGGTGCTGCATCAGTCTCCAACTGACAGGGCACTGCCCGGATTTCACTTCCACATCGAGATCCATCCGCCGCTCCGCAAGCCTGGCCTCCTCAAGTATCTCGCCGGCCCGGAGATCGGCGGTGGAAATTTTCTGAACGACACGGCACCCGAGGAAAAAGCCGCGGAGCTGCAGGCGGTGTCGAACGTTCACTATACAAACGGCGGCGAAGGGCGGCGTGATGAGGCGGCGGCGCGGTGAACCGGCAGCGAAGGGGCGGCAATGACTGGTGATAGAGCCGGCGCAGAGCGGCTGCTCGAACCCCTGCTGTCGCTGCACGCCGCCATTCGGGACGCCGTGATGGATGCCTGTGCCCGCCAGGCTGCCGAACAGCTCGCGCAGCCGGCGGGGGACAACGGTGACACGATCTACGCGATCGATCGCGTGGGAGAAGAGGCGCTCACGCGGGGGCTGGCCGCGGTGGCACAGGCCGAGCCGTTATGCCTGGTTGCCGAGGGCATGCCGGATCCGCTGATTCTGCCGCGCGATGCGCGCGAGAGCGACTGCCGTTGGCGCTTGCTTGTGGATCCGCTCGACGGTACGCGCGGGCTGATGTACCAGAAACGCAGCGCCTGGGTTCTGACCGGCGTGGCGCCAAATCGCGGCGCGGCGACCCGTCTGTCTCATGTCGTGCTTGCCGTGCAGACCGAGATCCCGCTGCTCAAGCAACATCTCTCGGATCAGCTGTGGGCGTTTCGCGGGAAGGGAGTGCAGACGCGGCGCTGGAGCCGGCTGGCAGGCACGGCGGAACCGCTGACGCTGCGGCGCTCCGGCTCGGGCACCATCGCGCACGGCTTCGCGACGATCGTGCGTTTCTTCCCTGGGGCACGAGAGGTTCTGGGCGCCATCGATGACGAAGTAGTGCACCACCTCGTCGAACCGGAGCCCGGCCGCGTGGCATCGTTCGAGGACCAATACGCGTCCACCGGCGGCGAGCTGTACGAGTTGATGGCGGGCCACGATCGCTTCATCGCCGATCTTCGGCCGCTGGTGAAGCCGGAGAGCTTGTGCTGCCATCCGTATGATCTGTGCACCGCGCTCATCGCGCGTGAAGCGGGTGTGATCCTCGCCGATCCTGCGGGAGGACCCCTCGACGCTCCGCTCGATCTGACCACCAACGTGGCGTGGGTCGGGTACGCGAATGAGGCGCTGCGCCGCGCGATCGAGCCGGTGCTGCAGGCGGCGTTGCGGCGTCGTGGCCTGCTGAAGTGAATTGGTTTCAACCGGCGCTGGATCGCCTCGACGCGCTTCCGCGGGATCCCGATCGCCGGCTGCAAACATTCTTCTCCTCCAGCCAACCGGTCTACATCGCGCGAGCTCCGGGACGGCTCGACGTCATGGGCGGGATCGCCGACTACAGCGGTGCGCGCGTCCTGGAGCTGCCGCTCGCGTGCTCGACCAGCGCATTGGTCCAGCCGCAATCCGCGCGGCACTGCGACATCGCAACTCGCCGCGGCGAAAGCTGGGATGTCTTCAGCATCGAATTGCCTCTGGGCGAGCCGGTGCAGCTCGCGGCTTGGTTTCGAGAAAACGCAGCCGACCGCTGGGCGAGCTACGTCGTGGGCGTCGTGCAGGCACTGGGGGCGCGCAGCACCGCGGCCGGAGGGGGCGGGTTGCGAATTCTCGTCGACTCCACGGTCCCGGAGGGGAGAGGCGTCGCCTCCTCCGCCGCTCTCGAGGTCGCCGTTGCGACGGCGGTCGCGGCGAGCAGCGGCGTCGAGATCAGTGCTCCGGAGCTGGCGGCGCTGTGCCAGCGCGTCGAGAACGAGGTAGTCGGCGCGCCCTGCGGAATTATGGATCAGATGACGAGCGCGTGCGGCAAGAAAGGCAAACTGCTGCAGCTGCGCTGCCAGCCGGGCACGATCGAGGGACACGTGGACGTGCCGACCGGCTACCGATTCTACGGCATCGATTCGGGTATCAGCCATGCGGTTTCCGGAGCCGATTACGGAACGGTACGGACCGCCGCATTCATGGGGCTGCGTATCATCACGACGGAAACCCCCTGGCGCGGGGAGTACCTCGCGAATCTGGCGCCGGCCGAGTTTGCGCGATTCTCCAAATCGCTGCCTGAGGAAATGACGGGCGCCGAATTCCTGGAGCGGTACGACGACATCGCCGACACCGCTACCCGCGTCATCCCAGAGCGTCGCTACCCCGTGCGACAGGCGACTCGGCATCCAGTCGGCGAGCAGGATCGGGTCGATCGCTTCGCGACGGTACTGGCGGCACTGCCAGATGACCCGGCACTGGCGAACGAACTTGGTGAGCTGATGTACGCCTCACACGAGAGCTACAGCGCGTGCGGACTCGGCAGCGAGGGAACCGATCGCCTGGTCGAATTGGTGAGGACCGCGGGCCCCGAGCGCGGGCTGTTCGGCGCGAAAATCACCGGCGGGGGAAGCGGCGGCACGGTCGCGGTGCTCGGCACGATCGACGCGGAGGGCGTGATTCGGGACCTGGCAGCCCGCTACGCGGCCGAAACTGGCCGCGCAGGGAGCGTCTTCACCGGGTCTGGGCCGGGCGCGGCAGAGACTGGTGTGACGAGAACGGGGGCGAGGCGGGTATAAGGGGTGAACGCAATGAAACGTACGATCTTGCTGTTGACCCCACTCCTGTTTTCGGCAGGGTGCTCGTTGACGTCGCCGAGCGATCCGAAGGAAGACGTCGGACCCGTCATCGCGCACTACACGCTGACGGCCGTGGATGGCAACCCGCCGCCGTGCTGCGCCAGCGACAGCGCCGGCGTGCGCATCACCGTTGTCGGTGGAGCGCTCACGTTTCACGGTCCGGCCGGCTATCGGGACACCGTGTTCACCCCGGCTGGCCCGAGGTCTAGAGCGTGCGTACACGGCGTCCCCAACGGCGCATTCGTTAACAGCCGCACGTACACCGTTACCCTCACTGACGGCACGCGTTACCTGCTGCTCCCATGCGATCGGGGCGCGTATGATTTTATCGTGATCCGACGGCTCGACCCCGAGGGTGGCTCGTCCACCACCGACAGCATTGTCGTTTCTTCCGGGACCTTCAGCGCAAAGCCCGATACCATAGATTTCGCCGACTCGCGTAACCCGAGCTCGTTCACGGCGTCTGTCACCGCGCCGACGGTTCTCGTGACAGGACCGACCCATCAGTACCGCTTCGACCCGGGAAATTGACGTCGCCTTAGCCGCTCCGTCCGAATTGCCGCGTGTACTTCACGATCAACGATCTGGACTGCGGCCGACTCCACCGGAAAAATCCGTCCGCCTCCTGTCCTTCGTTGAAGACGACGAACAATCCCGTGCCGGCGGTGCTGAGCCAGCTGAAGCGCGCATTCGCCGTCCACGCGCCCACCTGATTGCTGTATTGCACGAGCGTCTGGAACATGATGCGGGGCGTGAAGAAGTACGCGACGCGCGGCGCAATCACCACGCGGGTGAAGTTGCCCTGGTCCAAGCGCACGTCATTGTACTCCGTGAGCAGCGAGGCCGATACTGAGCTTCCGCGACGCGCGGTGAGCGTCACACTGCCGCCGCGACGCGTCCCGTTGTAGAACCCGCCGACATCGGCGCGCAGGTTCAGCGAGAGCGGGGCGCTCGGATTTGTCGCGGCGTCGAATCCCACAGACGTGTAGTCGTACGCGCCGACCGGCAACGTCACGTTGCGGGCGATCGCGAATGGCTGCTGCAGTCCCTGGTGCTCGATATTCACCTCGGGACCAAGGTTGGCGCCACTCGATGTGGCCCACTCGGTTATGTCGAGGTGGATACGATCTTCCTGCCGAAAACCGTCGAGCCCGTAATAGCCCCGATAGCCGACGTGCGGATGCCACTCTTTGAGCCACGTGCTGCCGGGATACCGCTTGATCCACATCACGGTACTCTCATAAAAACGATACCCGCCGGGGCGATTCAAGAAGCCCACCTCAGGATCGAAGTCCCGCCCGACCTGGATGATCCGCGCCAGGTTGTTCCACGAGCCGGTCTGGTAGGCGAGCCGCGCGCTGTAGGCGGACGCGTCTCTGTCGGGACCGGGTGTGGCTGACGCCGCCCCCCACCAGTCGATCGTCCACGCGTCATGAATGCCGATGCGGCCGTCGACGCCCGTGACGCGACTCCAGTCTCCCGATTTCGCGGTGGCCATCCGCTGGATGGCGATCACCCCGATGCGGGAGCGGGCGGCGAGCTCGTGCTGGAGCCGCAGCACCGAGTACGACATCGCCCCCTGCGTGGTCGCCCGGTCGGTGAAGATCTGCAGCGCGCCCACGGTGACGGCCCCGACCCGACCGGTGACCCGGCCGCCACCAACGATGGGGACCGGCTGCCCCAGGGTGTCGATGCCGATGCGACGGGTGAAGAAGAGATCGACCGCCTGTGGCGTGCCCGCCGAGAAGATGCCGGCATTTTCCAGGAAGAAGGGGCGTTTCTCCGGAAAGAACAATGGAAAGCGCGTGAGATTCGTGCGCTGCTCATCGACTTCGACCTGCGCGAAGTCCGTGTTGTAGGTCAGATCGAGGGTCAAGCTGGGCGTCACACCGTATTTGATCTCTCCGCCGACATCGCCCCGGCTTGCTGCCTCCGGGTCCACTGCGAAGTTGCGTTCGACGCCGGTCAGCGCGTACGGCGTGGCCGTCAGGACCCGGCGCGCCGGCACGCGCACCCCCGTGAGCGTTCCCGCGTGCGAGATCTTCATCAGCGAGAACTGGCGCGGCACGAACGACCAGAACGATTCCTCATTCTTGCGGCGGATCGAGCGCACGAGGTTGAGTCCCCACGTCTGTTGCTCACCCGCAGCGTAGCGCAATGTGGTGAAGGGAATGCGGAACTCGGCATACCACCCAGCCGAGTCCACCGACGTGGCCACGGTCCACGTGCCGTCCCAGTTGAGATTGAACCCGCCGAGTGATCCCGCGCTCGCTCGCGTTTGACCCGGCAGCTGGATGCCGCCGCCCTCGCCCTCGTTCACGACCTGCGCGTCGTACTCGATCGCCGCGGGCGTGGTCGTGAAGACGAAACCGTTCTGCCGATCATGATAGGTATCGAGGAGGATGCCGAAGTAGTCGCTCTTCGAGATGTCGCCGTCGCGCACCTTTTCGCCACCGACGATGCCGGACGGATCGGTGTCGTAGAGCCACGCGCCGACGTACAGCGCCTGGCCGTCGGTGACGATGCGGACTTCCGTGCGTTCGGTGACCGGGGTGCCTTCGTGCAGCTCGCGTTGGATGAAGCCGGTGATCGGCGGGACGTCGCGCCATGCCGGGTCGTTCAGGCGGCCATCGATGACGGGGGGAGTAGCGACGGCGCGGGCGGTCGCCGTTGGAGACGGGGTCTGACTGGAAAGGGCCCGCGGGCACGGGAGCACAATCGACAGCGCAAGTACGATTCGTGTGGCGCCGCCGTTCATCGAGTGTTCATCGCTGCGATTCCTCCACGATCCGCTGAAAGCGCGGCTGTGACCGGACCGAATCAAAGCCTGGGGTCTGCAACCAAAACCAGAGCGACGCGCCACGCGGCTGCACTCGGTCGAGCAGCGCCAGCGCTTGCTCCTGCTCCCCAACGGCCAAGAGGGCCCAGGCGATGAGCGACGCCTGGAACGGACCGGGACGGCTGAGATCGAGCCCCCGCATCATGT
>QHUZ01000092.1 GCA_003223395.1 Gemmatimonadota bacterium
AACAAAGGCAACATGCAGTTCGAAGACATCACGGAGCGCGCCGGGGTCAAGACGAACCGGTGGTGTACCGGCGCGACGATGGTGGACATCAATAACGATGGGCTGCTGGATATCTACGTTTCCGTCTCCGGTCCCGGGGCCGGATCCAAAGGTGCCGACCGCGCCAACCTCCTGTTCATCAACAACGGCGATCACACGTTCACAGAAGCGGCTCGAGCGTACGGCATCGCCGACACCGGCTTCACCACCCACGCCGTCTTCCTCGATTACAACGGGGACGGCTACCTCGACCTGTTCCTGCTGAACAACTCCCCCAAGGACTTTGCGCGCGGCGAAGCGGACACCCACCCCCTCGGCCTGCGCAGCGACAGTCCGGAAGGCTGGAACACGGTGTACAGGAACAACGGCAACGGGGCGTTCACCGATGTGTCGCGGGAAGCGGGGATCCTGCGCCAGATCGGGTACGGACTGGGCGTGGTCGTCGCCGATGTCAATCGCGACGGCCGGCCCGACATCTACGTCTCCAACGATGTGACACCCAACGACGCGCTCTACATCAACAACGGCAACGGCACGTTTACGGACAAAGCGGCGGTCTCGCTGAAGCACACCAGCATCGCCGGCATGGGCGTCGATATCGCCGATTTCAACAACGACGGCTGGCCCGACATCGTGCAGATGGACATGCTGCCCGCCGAGCCAGAGCAGCGCAAGCGGATGAGCGGGTATCTCACCTACGCTCGCCGCAACGAGCAGCGGCGCCGCGGCTTTCGCGCCGACTACGATGCCAACGCGCTGCAGCTCAGCAACGGCGTCACGCCCGCCGGCGACGTGGTCTTCAGCGAAATCGCGAATCTGGCGGGCGTGGCGACGACGGATTGGAGCTGGAGCGCCTTGTTCGCCGATTTCGATAATGACGGACTGAAGGACATTTTCATCACGAACGGCTATCCCAAAGCGCCCAACGATCTCGATTACCAGGCGGCGGTATTCGCGGCGCACCGGGCGAACAATCAGGCGGCGGCGCGGGCGCAGCTGCGCGAGCTACGCAGCTACCGGTTGCCGAACTATCTATTTCGTAACAACGGTGACCTGACGTTCAGCGACGTCAGCAAGGCGTGGGGCATGGTCCAGCCCGGCTTCTCGTACGGCGCCGCGTATGTCGATCTCAACAACGACGGCAAGCTCGATCTGGTCGTGAACAATATCGATGCGCCTGCGTCGATCTACGAAAACATCCAGCAGGATACCGCCGCACATTTCCTGACGGTCGTGCTCGAGGGCGAACCGCCAAACCGCCGTGGTCTCGGCGCGACGCTCATGCTGACGGCCGACGGCCGACGGCAATACCTCTATCACTCGCCGTACCGTGGCTTCATGTCCACGATGGACGATCGCGAGCACTTCGGCCTGGGGCGCGCGACGCGCGTGGACAGTCTGGTCGTCACGTGGCCTGATGGCCAGAGTCAGGTGCTGACGAATCTCAACGCGGACAGACTGCTCACGATCCGTAAGTCCGACGCCTCTGCCGACCCTCGCCGCCCTGCGCCGCCCTCCGCCGCCCTTTTCTTCCAGCGCTCCGCCGCTCCAGCATACACGCCAACTCTTCCAGCCTCACCGGACTACGAAGTCCAACCGCTGCTTCCGTATGAGCCGTCCCGGCAAGGGCCTCCCGTCGCAGTCGCCGACGTCAACGGCGACGGTTTGGACGATGTGTTCGTAGGCGGCACGCCAGGAAATCCGGGCAAGCTCTTTCTTCAAAAGAAGGACGGGAGCTTTGTCGAATCGGCGCAGGGCCAGCCCTGGGCGGCCGACAGGGCGTACGAAGATTGGGGGGCCGTGTTCTTCGACGCCAACGGCGACGGCCGGCCCGATCTCTACGTGGCGAGCTGCGGCTACCAGCACGCGCCGGTGTCGCGGCTGCTGCAAGACCGCCTCTATATCAACCGGGGCGGCGGGAAATTCGTCCGCGATCTCCAGGCACTCCCGGAGATGCTCACCTGCACCGCGGCCGTGGCGGCGGGCGATTTCAACGGCGACGGCAAGCTGGATCTGTTCGTCGGCGGCCGGCTCACGCCGCGGAATTATCCCTATCCGGCCCGCAGCTACATCCTCCGCAATGACGGTGGCCACTTCACTGATGTCACGAACGAGGTGGCGCCGGAGCTGGCAAAGCCCGTCGGCATGATCACCGCCGCGGTCTGGGTGGATTTCGACGGCGATGGCCGCCTCGACCTCGTGACGGCGGGCGAATGGATGCCGCTCGAGTTTTGGCACAATGACGGCAAGAAGCTCGTGCGTGTCTCAGTGGGCCTGCCGCCGACCCGAGGCTGGTGGTGGAGTCTCACCGCAGCCGACTTCAATCACGACGGCCGGCCCGATCTCGTGGCGGGTAACGTCGGGCTGAACTTCATGTATCAGACGTCGTCTCGGAACCCGTTCGGCGTCTATGCCGCCGACTTCGCCGGTAACCAGGCGACCGACATCGTCTTGACGCAGACGATCGACGGGAAGGAGTTTCCGTTCTTCGGACGGGCGAAACTCGGCCCGGTGATCTATCCTCTCGCCCTGCGCGTGCCGCGCTACTCGATTTTTGCGGCAGCCACGGTCGAGCAATTGTTCGGCGCCGACGCGCTCAAGCGCGCCCTGCACTATCAGGCGGACACGTTCGCGAGCCTGTATCTCCAGAACACCGGCAGCGGCACGTTCACCGCGACGCGGTTGCCGAACCTCGCGCAGCTCTCTCCGATCCGGGGGATCGTGGCGCGCGATGTCGATGGCGATGGGAATCTGGACCTGATCATCGCCGGCAATCTCGCCGAGATGGAGCCGAACACGACGCCGCCGGATGCGGGCAACGGGCTCTGGCTCAGGGGGGATGGCCGAGGGCACTTCACCCCGGTCTCGCCGCTCGAGAGCGGCTTCCTCGCGCCACGGGGCGTGTCGGGATTGACGCTCATGAAAACGCCTGCAGGGAGTGCCGTGCTCGTAGCGAACACGGGCGACTCCCTGCAGGCGTTTACGCTGTTGCGCCGGCGCTAGGTCGCGCTGCCTACTGGCAGGCTCCCCAACCGGGATTCTGCTGCAGCTGGCATTGCCCGCCCACCCTGCTCAACTCGACTTGCACCGACGGGATCGGATAGAAATCATACTTCGGCACTGTGAACTGACCCGCCGCACCGGCAAGATATCCGATTCGGGCGCCCTCACTCGAGACGTAGTTGTTGACCGCGGTATCGGCAATGCCCCAACGCCGCAGGTCGAAGAATCGCTGACCTTCCATCGCTAGCTCGAGCCGCCGCTCCGCGCGCACCGCGTTCCGCGCGTACGCTGCTCCCAGACCGGTCCAGGGCGTGTTGTAGAGCCCGATCTTGTAAAACGCCCACGCCGTCTGCAGGGAATCCACCCCGGTCGCCACATTCGCCTGCATCGAGTCCGCCATGGCCTGGTTGCCGGTGCAGTACGCCGTATAGGCGGCCAACACCGTGGCGTCCGCGCCGCACCCCTGCGCCGCGACGCCCGCGCGCGCCCGAATCTGATTCACGATCGTCCGGGCGGCTTCGAGATTGCCGAGCTCGACCTCCGCTTCGGCGTCCATCAGCAGCATGTCGGCATACCGGAAGATGTGGATCGGCACGTTATTGGTCTGTGTCGCCACCCAACCGACGTTGTCCTCGGCGTCCGGGAAAGCCTGCTCATGGATGTTCTTCTTGGGGCTGTAGGGCCCGCTGTACGAGGCGTCCCGGATCCAGGAACGCGCGTGCAGATTCCAGTCCTTGTAGGGTACGCCGTCGCGGCCCACGGTCCAATCGAGCCGCGGATCGACCGGCCTCATGATACCGGCGTGGAAGTTCTGACCTTTCCACACCTGACTCGTGTCGGAAAGCGGGATCTGCGCGGGGGGCTCGAGCGGCGGGCTATTCCAGGTGGCGCTGTCCATCGCCAGCGGCAACCCTGCTGCGTCGACCCGGTAGAAATTGACCAGATTGAACGTCGGTTGATAGAAGCCGCAGCAGGTGAAGTGATTGGCTTCGCTGTAGGGGAAATTCAACCGCTCGCCGAAGTTCGCGTTCTGGCCGTTCGGCTCGCCGTCCCGCACCGAGGCCTGGTAGGCGAAGATCGTCTCCTTCCCATTCCGGTACGCCGGATCGGCGGTCCAGACGCGATTGAACCCGGCTTCCAATCCGTATACCCCTTTCGCCTTCACCGAGTCGAACGAGACCTTGGCCTTCGCCCAATAAGTCGGATCCAGCGCCGCCGCGTAGACCTGAACGCGTCCCCTGTACGCCACTGCTGTCCACTTGGTGACGCGTCCCTTCTCACCGTTGCGAGGCGTCTCGGGGAGCAGGGAGTCTGCTACCGTGAGATCCCGAATGATCAGCTTGACGATTGAGTCGAGCGCCAGATTGTTGGCCTTCCGGTAACCGCCCAGGGCGACCGGGGTTGAATCCTCTGGGAAGTAGTAGGGAATATGCCCCCACATGCGATACGCTTCGAAGTGATAGTGCGCCCGCAGGAACAAGGCTTCACCGCGAATGCTGCGCTGATCCGACAGGGGGATCTCATTGGGCTTCGCCGCCACCACCCCAGCCAGGAGGCGCAGCGTCGCATTGGCGCGGAAGACGCCATCGTAGACCTGGGACCATTTCTGGTTCAAATAGCTATCGGCGTCACCCAGGTTCCACTGCATGATCTCAATACTGTGGATGGGATTCTGGTCCCCGAGGTCGGATCCCTTGTACGCGTCGTTGCTGGTGACGCCGCCCCATACCCAATTGCTGACGGCGCAACCCCATGCCCCGGAGCTGGATTGGCAGTCCAGTGCCCGGTACGCGGCAATGAGCGAGCCTTCCACGCCGACCTTGTTCAGCAGGGTCGCTTGATCGACCGTGCCCTGGGCGGGTTGGTCGAGGAAGTCTTTGCAGGCGTACGTGACGCCGGCGACGACCACCACTCCCGCCACGCTGTACAACAGTCGCTGCCACTTGTGTCTGTTCATCGTCTTCGTCCCTCTCAGTAAAGACGCTAGGCGTTAGAAGGTGGTCGAAATCCCGATCGTAATGATCCTGTTGCTAGGATACACGCCCTGGTCGATGCCACGGGATTCATCCCGAATATCGCGTCCGTCGTTCGTGCCAGCGGCGGGGACGGGCAGCGACGGATCGAGCCCGGAGTATCCGCTGATGGTGAACAGGTTCTCCGCCTGCAGGTAGACCCGGGCGGCCGGGATCCAGCGCACGATGGCGGGCGGCAGGTTGTACGCGAGCTGCAGGGTGCGCAGCCGCACGTACGAGCCGTCTTCCACCCAATAGCTGCTGAACTGCCGGCTGAAGTCGTCGCTGTTGTCGAGTCTGGGATACTTGGCGTCCGGATTCGTCAGCTTCCCTGGGCAGATATATCCCTTCGCCGGCGCCGGGGCCGGCGCGCAGGGGCCGTCGAGCTGCGCCGAATTGGTCAGCATGTCCTTGGCCACGTTCGTCTGGAAGTACCGGAACGCATACCAGTACCTCTGCGTGTTGAAGATCTTGCCGCCGAACGTGCCGAACACCGTGCCGCTCAGCTCCCAGTTGCCGTGCCGCACCGCGAGATCGAGCCCACCGGTGAACTTGGGATGCGGGCTCCCGATGTAGGTGCGATCGGCCGCGGTGATCTGGCCGTCGCCGTCCAGATCGCGGAACTTGATTCGACCCGGACGGGCGCCTTGTGCCCAGTACGGCGCCGCATCCAGCGAATCGACGTAATACCCCTCGGCGATCAAGCCATAGAAGGACCCGAGCGGGTGCCCGATGTCGTTGCGCACGGCGTTCTGCTCGCGGACCACCGAGGAGCCGCGACCGAAGAAGAAGGTCTGCACGCCGTCGATCTTGGTGATCTCGTTGTTGTAGTGGCTGCCGTTGAACGCCACGCTCCACACCGTGCTCCCGATCGTGCTGCGATAGCCGACCGAGAAGTCGATCCCGGTGTTCCGCATGCTGCCGATGTTGAGGATCGGCGACGCCGCGGAGCCGCCTGCCGCCGGCTGCGGCGCATCGAACATCAGATTGTTCGTGTTGCGGCGATAGACGTCCATGCTGAAGTTGCCGCGGCTGTTCAGGAACTCGAAGTCGAGCCCGACGTTGGTGGAGTGATTCTCTTCCCACTTGAGCGTCGTGTTGCCGAGCGCGGTGGTCTTGAACCCCGGCACAATCGTGGAGCCGGTGCCGCCGATGTCGTAGAACGTCTCGCCGCGGCCGCCGCCGTACGTATCGTAGATCCGGAACGGCACGTTCTGGTTGCCCGTGACGCCCCACCCGAATCGCAGCATGATGTTCTGCAGCGGCAGATTCTGGAAGAACGATTCCCGCGAGAGCCGCCAGCCGGCGCCGACGGCGGGGAACGTCCCCCAGCGGTTCGCCGGTCCGAACGTGGACGAGCCGTCGCGCCGCATCGTCAGACTGAGGTAATAGCGCTCACCGTAGTTGTAGTCCGCCTTGCCGAAGAACGACAGCAAAGCCCGCTTGCTGCCCGAGCTACTGACGTTCTTGGAGTTCGGATCGCACAGGGCGTCGTCGATGTAGCGCGAGTTGACGTCGTTCTTGCGCAGGCTGGCGCAGTTGCCCGACTCAAAGCGGAAATTGGCCTTGATGGCTTCCTGGCCCAGCAGCACCGTGAGGTTGTGCTGGTTCATCGTCCGCGAATAGTTGAGCGTATTCGTGATCGTCAGCTCCGAGAACCCGCTGTAGTTCTCGTTGATGCCGTCGATGTTCGTCGGCTCATGGTCTTCCGGTGTCGCGGGCACGTACCCGTGATACGAGCCCTGGAGGAGATTGAAGCCGAACTTGGTCTTCAGCGACAGGGCGTGGCTGGCGTCGATGCTGCCGAAGACGTTGCCGAACATACGGTCGTTCGTCGCGATGTTGTTCTGCGCAAAGTAGTTGACCTTGGCCGGGTTCGACTGGTTGCCGAGCGTATTCGCCTTCCCGGAGGCGAAGTTACCGGCGATGTCATGGACCGGGATCACGGGCTGCATGAAGATGTTCTTGCCGACGATCCCGCCCTCGCCGACGTTGTCATCGGTCAGTCCCTCGGCGCCATGGTGTTGTTCGCGCGAGAGGGAGATGTTCTCCCCGATGCTGGCGCGGCCCATGTTGAACGTCGTATTGATCCGCGCCCCGCCCCGCTGGAACCGCGTGTACTTCGCCGTGCCGTCCTGATCGAGATAATTCAGCGATACATGGTACGCGTTGTTATCCCCGCCGCCTGAGACCGCCAGGTTCGCGTCGCGATATTGCGCCGCGCCGAAGACCGCTTTCCACCAGTTGGTCCCGGGACTGCCGGGCATGATCAGGTTGTTCGGGTAGGAGTACTTGGACGTATCCACGGCCAACGTACAGGACCCCGTCCCGGCGACAGCGCAGCTCTGGCCCACGCCGTCGTTTGGCCAGATGTAGGCGGGCACGCTGGGATTATTGGGATCGCCGTAGATGTTCCTGGGGACCCCCGTCCCGGCGTTGACGTACGACGTCTTCACGACCTGAAAGTACTCGAGCGAATTCTGCATCAGGATGTCGTCATAGCCGTGGGTCGGCGTGGCGACACCGGTCCGGACGTCCAGCGTCACCTGCTGCAGCCCCGGCCGACCCTTCTTCGTCTCGATGATGACGACGCCGTTGCTCGCGCGCGACCCGTAGATCGACGTCGCCGACCCGTCCTTCAAGACCTGCATCGAGGCGATGTCGTCCGGGTTCAGGAAATTCATGTACGATTCCGACACGGGCGTCCCGTCGATGACGTAGAGCGGGTCGTTGTTCTGGAACCCCGTGACGCCGCGGATGCGCACGGTGCTGCGGGAGCCCGGCGCGCCGCCGGCCTCGACCGTGACCCCGGGCACGCGCCCGTCGAGGCGCTGCAGCACGCTGGTCGAGGTCTGCTGTTGCGCGCTCTCGACGTTGACGCTGCTCACGGAGCCCGTGATGTCAGCGCGACGCTGCGCGGTGTATCCGGTCACGATCACCGGCTCGAGCACGGCGACGGCCGATTCCAGGACGACGTCAATTTGCGGACGGCTCGCGATGGTTCGCGCGCCTCCCTTGTACCCGATCAGCGCGAACAGGAGCACGCCGTCGGACGGTGCCGTGATGGTGTACTTGCCGTTCGCGTCGGTCGTGGTGGTGGTCGTCGTCCCACGCACCTGGACCGTGACGCCTGGCAACCGCTCCCCGGTGATCGAGGAGACGGTGCCGGAGACTTGCGTCTCCTGCGCCAGGGCCGCGCCGCTCACCGTGAGCGTGAGCAACAGGCCCATGCCGAGTGCAACGATAGCACGAATGATTTTCTTTTCCATGAACTCCTCCGCCTCCCTCATTCGACTGGTCTCCGCATGGACTGCAGGCCTTCCTTGGCGATCACGTCTCGATACGTCAGCAACACTACGTTGCGCGCCTTCAGAGCCGCGCTGAACCGGGGCGACGTCAGGGCCGTCAGCTCGCCCTGGCGATTTTTGCTCATGTCGGGTAGGGGCTGGTCGGTGTTCATGTCGAGCAGCGCGCCCAACTCGGCGTCATCGATGCCGACGTGCGTCACGACGGCGTTCAAGCCCGGCTGCAACCGATTGATGAAAGCGACCAGACTGTCGGCCTTCCGCGCCGGCGCCGCGGCATACTGCGGCGAATCCATCGCCTCCCCGAAGTAGCCCGACATTCCCAGGCCATACTCGCGCGCCAGCCGTTCCGTGACTTCGCGGAACTCCGGATAGCGCGTCGCCGTGCCCATGTGCTCATCGACGTAGTCGATCTTCACGCCGGAGCGCAACGCGCGGTCGATCTGAGCGCGGAGCTCCTTCTCGACTTCGGCGACTTGTGGGTTATGCTGGTGCAACGCCTCGGAGGAGGAAAAGAAAAAGCCGTTCTCATCGACCAGCGACGGAACGGCGGTACTGCCTGTGACGGGACCCCAGCGATAATTCTTCCATTCGGAATTCAACGCCAGATGGATCCCGACCGAGACATTCGGATGCTGCTTGAGAATCTCGACCGCTTCCTGATACCACGGGCACACGAACAGCACCGACACGGATACCGGCATTCCGGTGGAGACGAGCTTCTGCATGGCCATGTTCACGCTGTGGCTCATGCCGATGTCGTCGGCGCGGATGATCAGGGAAACGGGGGATGCGGTGCGGGGCTTGTCAGTCTGCGCCGACACGACCGTCACCAGGCTGGCCGATAGCAACCAGCTGACACAGGTGACAGTCCGGATCAGGCGCATGGACGGCGCTCCGTTGGTGAACGGCATCGAACGCGTTACAATGGCGTAACATGCCCCTGCAGGATGGAACGACAAGACCCCTACACCGGGTCACCTGATCAGCCTACAACGCGCGGTGTCTGGTCTCCGGGCGCTTGCGCCCGTTGCTGCCACGTTTGGGAAGGGAACGGAATTCGGCGAAGACGCGCACGAGCAGCTCCTCGCGGCTCTGCACATTCAGCTTGCGATAGATGCGCCAGAGATAGGTATGGACGGTGTGCGGCGACAGCCCGAGCCGCGCCGCGGTGTCCTTCTCCGAGTTGCCGTCGAAGACGGCGCGCACGATGCCGCATTCGCGCGGCGAGAGGCCGAGACAGCTGGCGAGCGAGCGCCACTCGCCCGGAACGAACACTGCTTGGCCGGTTGCCGTCACAACGGTCTCTCTCATGGCGTTCCAATATGCTGTGCGTTTCGTTCCCACCGCCAGACCGGACCGTCCTCGGGATCGACGACCGGACCGATGAGCACGAAGCCGCATTTCGCGAGCACGCGCGTGGACGCATTCGCCTCGGGGCGCGTATGCGCCCGGATGCACTTCACGCGCGCATCCCCCGTGGCGAAGTGGATCAGCGCGCGCGCGGCCTCCGTCGCGTATCCGCGCCCTTCGCGCGACGGCACTACACCATAGGCGATCTCGACCATGCCGTCCTCATCGGGCGCCCCCTTGAACCCGGCGCCCCCGATGATCTCCCCACTCTCTTTCTCGATGATCCAGAAGCCATGACGCCAGGGGTTGGGACCCTGCCCGACGCAATTGCGCAGCGCCTCGAGCCACTGCGGCGATACCTCGCCGGAAACGTAGAACCCCCGCAATCCATCCGCGGGGGTGAGGGCGAACTGTTCCTCGAAGCGCTCCGGATCCTCGATCAGCCCGAGTATGTGCTCGGGCGGGTACGCGAGCAGGGTCAGGCGCGGGGTGTCGAGCTCGGTGCGATCACGTGGCATCGTAGCCGGCGTATTCTCCCGGTTGAATCACGTTGCCCTTGTACTGCTGATCGTCGTGAATCCCGATCTTCGAGGTGTAGTACGCGCGAACCGTCCCGCTCTTGATCTCCCGGAAGAACTTTTCGGCGTCGCTCTTCGGATCGGATTCGGCGGCGGCGATGCGCGTTAGGAGCGCGAGCCGCTGCTCCGGCGTGGCCGCCATGAACGCCTTGCCGTGCATCTCGGTCGACAGCGCCTCCACCGCCTTGATCCCCGCGCGCCACCGCTCCGGCTGGTCCTTCTCGAACGCCTCGGCGAGACGGCCGTCGATGTAAAGCGCCACCCCGGCCGCGCGCGCTCCTGCCGACTGCTGGTCCGTCGGGATGATCATGTCGCTCATCTCGTCCACCAGCGCGAACTCCGCCGGCGTGAAGAACAGAGGCTTGGGGCTGGGGCGTGGGGCCTTGGCGAGTGCCGGCAGCGCCATGGCCGCGGCGGTTGCCTGAATCATGTCGCGACGCGAGATCGTCATAGGTTCCCCCGCTTGAATTCGTCGGCCAGATGCTCGCAGGAGCGCCACGCCAGCGCCATGATCGTCCACGTCGGGTTCTGGCACGACGCGCTCACGTGACTCGAGCCGTCCACCACGAAGAGATTCTTCACGTCGTGCGATTGCTGGAACTGATTCAAGACCGACGTCTTGGGATCGGTGCCCATGCGTGCCGTGCCGAGCTCGTGAATCGACCAGCCTTCGGTGAGGATGTTCTTGTCCACGCCGACGACCTCGATGCCCGCCGCTTCGAACATTTCCTTGCCGGCGTTGGCCATGTCCTCGCACATCTTTTTCTCGTTGTCGCTGAACTCGTAGTGGAAGCGCAGCGACGGAATCCCCCACGCGTCCTTCACCTCGGGGTCGAGATCGACGTAGTTCTCGTAGCGGGCCAGCACTTCGCCAAAGCCGCCCATACTAATGAAGGCCCCGGCGTGCTCACGCACCGATTTCTTGAACTGCCCGCCGAATCCCGGCGTGCTCCACGCGCTGTCGGGGAAAATCGAGAAGCCGGAGCCACCCTCGAAGCCGTAGCCGCGGACAAAGCCCGGCTGCTTGTCCTGCAGGTTCCGGAATCGCGGCACGTAGAACCCGCCCGGCTTGCCGTCGTCCAGTGTGGGCGGCGCTCCTACCATCTCTTTGACGAGCCCGGTGACGCCCGGTCCCATCACGTGTTCGCAGAAGTTGTGGCCGACATGGCCGCTCGAATTGCCGATGCCGTTGGGATGTTGCCGCGACTTCGATAGCAACAAGAGTCTGGCACTCTCCAACGTCGACGCCGCCACGATGACGACCTTAGCCTTTGCTTCGTACGTCTTGTGATTCACCGAATCGACGAATGAGACCCCGCGGGCTTTGCCGGTGTTCGGGTCGACGAGCACCTCATGCGCGGTGGAATTCGTGCGCAGCGTGAGGTTCCCCGTGTCCATCGCAGGATAAATCAGCCCGGTGGGAGAATCGAACGCGGCATGGATATCGCAGCCACCCGGCCGCCGGCCGCACGCGCCGCGACCGAAACATTTGCTGCGATACTTGTTCTTCACGCCGTCCGTCGTCACGCCGGCGCGATACGGCGTCAGCGTGCGGCCCATCGTCGCGAGACTCTTGCGGAGCGTCACTTCGGAAGCCGTCAGCTTGTTGGGCCGCTGGAACAGACTGTCCGGCAGATGCGGCAGATTCTCTTTATGACCGCTGATGCCGAGGTAGAGATCGACCTTGTCGTAGTAGGGCTCGATATCAGCGTAGGAGATCGGCCAATCTTCGCCGTAGCCGTCGTGCGTTTTGCCTTTGAAGTCGTAGTCGGAGAGTCGCAGCGCGAGGCGGCCCCAGATGTTCGTCTTGCCGCCCAGGAGCCGCGCGCGCACCCAGGCGTACTTGGTGCCCGTGTAGGGATGGTCCTTCTCATCGACCAGGATGTTCTTGACGTAGTCCGATCCGCCCCAGCCGCCGACGTACGAGAACACGTGCTTGAAGGCGGAGCCCTTCGCGTACGGCGGTTTCCGGATGTTGTACTCGTTGAAGCGGATCGCATGGTATCCGGGCGGGGCCTCGCCGCGACGGGGATGATCGTACGGCCATTCCATCGACCGCAGCTCCTGCTCGATGGGGATTTTCTTGCCTGCCTCGAGCAGCAGCACTTTCATCCCCTGCGACGTGAGGACGTGAGCGGCCATGCCGCCCGCCGCGCCAGAGCCGACCACGATGGCGTCATAAGTGCGGGAGAGGTCGACGTCCTGCTCCTGCGAGGCTTTGAAGCGAATGAGAGTCATGAGGGCGCTTTCCTTAATAGGCGGCGGGCAATGGGTAGGGCGCAGCATGCTGCGCCCCTACCAACAACCGGCTTTTATCGCGCTCTAACATGCTGCTCGTATGTCACGAACGCTACGCGGCGGCTGTCGGGTGACCAACTTGGAACGTTGATCGTTCCCTGCCCGCCGAAGAATTCCGGCGTGAGATCGCGCACCGACCGGTCGCGCAGATCCATGAGCCGGAGCTTCACCTGCCTGCCGAACGGATGATCCTGACCCTGATCCTGAATGAACGACAGGTAGGCGATCCACCGCCCGTCGGGCGAGGGATGCGGGAACCAGTTCGAGTAGGCGTCGTGCGTCAGCTGCTCGGCCCCCGTCCCATCAGGCCGCATGCGCCAGATTTCCATCTTGCCGCTGCAGAACGAGTTGTAATAAATGAAAGCCCCGTCGGGCGAGTAGTCGGGACCATCGTCGAGCCCCTTGCACGTGGTGATGCGGCGCTCCTCGCCACCACTCACCGGAATCGTGTAGATGTCGAACTCGCCATCGCGGCGGCCCACGAACGCCAGCGTCTTTCCATCGGGCGACCAGCCGTGCCAGAAGCTCGGCGCCTTCGTCGTGATCTGCCTGGGTGTACCGCCGCCGATCGGCAGCACGTAGACGCTCGAGGTCAACCAGTCGTCCGTGGGCTCGTGACTGATGACGAGGGATTTGCCGTCGGGAGAGATGCCGTGATCGTTGTTGATCCGCGGCGTGGCCAGTTCGACAGGAAGTTCGGCGAGCTGACTCCCGCCCACGCTGAGGCGATACAGCCGTCCCTCATGGTTGATCAGAAAGTAGCGGCCGTCGCGAGACCAGTTGGGGGCTTCGAAGCGACGGTCGGCGCTGTAGACGGTTTGAATTTGTCCGGTGGCGATATCGACGGTCTTCAAGAAGCTGCGGGTCGTGGTGTCCTGCATCAGCGTCGCAAGGAAGAGCACCGGAATCATCATGGGCTTACGGCACCTTCTCCAATAAGGTCACCAACTCAGACCGATGGGTCCGCTCCGGCAGATGATCGGATACCATCTTGTAAACAGGCCAGCCGCGCGCGGCGGCGCGATCGGCGAACATCTGGAACGGATCGGGCGTGATCTGCGGCTCATAGGTCAGGATGTACGCCGCGGGAACCCTGAGCCGAGCGGGATTCACGAGCCGCAGGGTATCGGTGAACGTGCGCAGCGATTGCGGCACGTCGCGCGGAATCACCGTCGTGTCCTGCACCCAGACCGGCACGAGGTAGCCGTCGCGCGTCACGCTCTGGACGAACTTCGCGCGCGCGGTGTCCGGGATCGACATCAGCGATTCGCCCGAATCGGGCAACAGCGCGTCGAGATACACCACGCGCTTGATCCGGTCGGGGATCCGGTCCACGACCCCCGTGATCACCATCCCGCCGTAGCTGTGCCCCACGAGCACGACGTCGTGCAGGTTGTCCCAGAGGATCTTGTTGACGACGTCGTCGATATGGGTGTCGAGCCCGATGTTGGGCGAGGCGAGATGGTGGCGCTCGCCCAGGCCAGTCAACGTGACACGGACGACCTTATGGCCGCGTCGCGTGAGCATGGAATCGATCGCCAGCCAATCCCATCCCCCGCCCCACGCGCCGTGCACGATCACGTACGTGTAATGCGTGCTACGTGAGGAAGTAGTTGGATTCTGTGCAACGAGAGAAATGACGATGAGCAGGGAAATCATGTCAAATAACATGCACTACGAAAACAGAAGGCGCTAAGACGCTAAGACGCCGGAGTGGTGAACAGCTAGTAGCTGTCCGCTATACACCACTCCGGCGTCTTGGCGCCTTAGCGTCTTCTAGAAACGGGGTGCTGTCCGGATTAGAACTCCAGTCCGTGCAGGTATTCGAAATTGCTGCGCGCGTCCGCGAGGTCCCCGGCCGGGTCAGTCGCGGTTTCCTGCTCGACGTGGGCCGGCTTCTGCTCCAGCATCGACACGGCGGCGAGGAAGCGCTTGAAATCGAAAATGCCCTTGCCCAATCCGGTGTCGCGCGAGCGGTCGGCGACCGCGTCTTTCAGATGGAAGCTCCAGAAGCGATCGGGATATTTCTGGAGATACTGCATCGGATCGCCGCCACCGATCAGCATGTTGCCGACGTCGAGCTGGAGCCGAGTGACGGAGGGATCGAGGCGGCTGATAAAGACATCGAAGGGAATTTGGCCGTCGATCGGCTTCTGGTGATACGCCTCGTTGTGGAATCCCAGCCAGATCCCGGCCTTCCGCGCGACCGCGCCGGCCGTGTTGAAGCGATCGGCCCATTCCCGCCAGTCGTCGAGCGTCTGTTTGGTCCAGTCCTCGAAATCGGGCACGAATAGGTATTGATGTCCGAGGATCTTCGCCTTTTCGAGGCTGCGCTCCCAGCCCACGAAGATCGTGTCGGCGGACATGTGGGCCGACGGCGCGCGCAATCCCTCGTTCTTGAGCGTCGCCGCGACCTGCTGTGGCGTACGCCCAAAGAGATTGAAGGACCAGAGCAGCTCGACGTCGGTGTAGCCGATCGCGCGGATCGCGGCGAGCGTGCGCTCCGGATCCTGCGCCATCGCGTGACGGACCGCGTACGTCTCGAGGCCAATACGGTCCAGTCGTCTGGCTGAACCCAGGGGAACTCGCGCGAGCATCCCGCTCGCGGCAGCCGCTCCCATGGTGTGGAGAAAGTCGCGCCGTTTCACAGTGCCCTCATTGGCAAGGTTGCGGAAAGTAGGGGCGCAGCATGCTGCGCCCCTACACCACACATCCACAGAATTCTACCGTTCGCCGAACGTCTCAGCGAGCGATATCCTATCCGCATGATCAACCTCCTCGCGCTGCTCGTCCTCGCCGCCGGTGTCCAGGACACCACGCTTGCCGTCATTCCCCGGCCCGCGCAGCTGACCCGCGGCACCGGGACATTCCTGCTCACGCCGGCGACCGTTGTCGTCACCGACCGCGCCACGCGTCAAATCGGCTACCAGCTCAGCGATTGGTTGCAACCTGCGACTGGGTACCGCCTCGCGGTGAGCGGCGCAGCCGGAACGGCCGCGCGGACCATATCGCTCCGCGTCGATCCGGCCTTGTCGCGGCTGGGCGAGGAGGGATATCGCCTTACCGTCGCGGGCACGCGCATCACGATTCGCGCGTTTCGTCCCGCGGGTGTGTTCTACGGTGTCGAGACGCTGCGGCAGCTGCTGCCGCCTGACGTCTTTCGCGCGGCCCCGGTCGCCGGGGTTGTCTGGACCGTGCCGGCGGTCGAGATCGAGGACATGCCGCGCTTCCCATGGCGCGGCGCGCATCTCGACGTGTCGCGCTCGTTCATGCCGAAGGAATTCGTCAAGAAATACATCGACCTGCTCGCGCTCCATAAGCTGAACCGCTTCCACTGGCATCTCACCGACGATCAGGGCTGGCGGATCGAAATCAAGAAGTATCCCCTGCTCACATCGATCGGCGCCTGGCGCCGCAACTCGCTCGTCGGCGTGCAACGCAGCTACGCCGATACGACGCAGTGGGTCTACGACAACGTGCCGCATGGCGGCTTCTACACCCAGGATGACATCCGGGAAGTCGTCGCATACGCGACCGCGCGCTTCATCACCGTCGTGCCCGAAATCGAGATGCCGGGTCACGCGCAGGCCGCCATCGCCGCCTATCCCTGGCTCGGCAACACCGGCCAGCAGCTCGAGGTCCTCGGCCATTGGGGCGTGGATGAAAACATCCTGAACCCGTCCGACTCGGCGATTCACTTCATGCAGGATGTGCTGACCGAAGTGTTGGCGCTGTTCCCGAGTCACTGGATCCATACCGGCGGGGATGAGGCGCCGAAGCGGCAGTGGCAGTCGAGCCCCCTCGCGCAGGAGCGCATCCGGCAGCTCGGCCTGCACAGCGAAAACGAGCTGCAGAGTTGGCTGACCGCGCAGATGAGCCAATGGCTCGCCGGGCGTGGTCGATCGCTGATCGGCTGGGACGAGATCCTGGAAGGCGGGATGGAGGGACTCGCGCCGAACGCGGTCGTCATGTCGTGGCGCGGCATCGACGGCGGCATCGCGGCCGCGCAGGCAGGACACGACGTCGTCATGACGCCCACGTCGAACACGTACTTCGACTACTACCAGTCGCAGGACCTGGCGAAGGAGCCGCTCGCCATCGGTGGCTTTCTGCCGCTGGAGACGGTGTACGCCTACGAGCCCGTACCACCCGCGCTCGACTCCGTACAAGCGAAGCGCGTGCTCGGTACCCAGGGCCAGATCTGGACCGAGTACCAGCGCACCCCCAAAAACGTCGAGTTCATGGTGTTTCCGCGTTTGGTCGCGCTCGCCGAGGTGGCGTGGACCCCGCGCGAGCTCAGGAATTTCAGCGATTTTACCGCTCGGCTCGCGAAGCACTTCACGCGGCTCAGCGTGTTGGATGTGAACTATCGACCGCTGCGCTGAGCGCTATTGCTTGGTGTAGACTCGAACCCAGTCCACCAGCATGGTGGCGGGGAAGATTGCGTCAGACTGCGGATCATGATCGAAGTTGCCGCCGACCGCGAGGTTGAGAATCACGAAGAACGGCTGGTCGAAAACCCAGCTGCCGCGCTGGCTCACGTCTGCCCGCGTCACGATGTAATGCTGAGTGCTGTCGACAAAATAGCGGATTGACTGACCGTCCCATTCGACGGAGTAGATATGGTAGTCCGTCGTCGTCACGGGTGAGTACGCGTGAGCGAACGGGGTATTGCCAGAATACCCGGGGCCGTGAACCGCTGAGCTAGTCGTGGTGTTCTGGCTGCCCTTATTCTCCATGATGTCCAACTCGCCGCAGGTGGGCCATCCGACGGTCCCGATGTTGTTGCCGAGCATCCAGAACGCGGGCCACAGCCCCTGCCCAGCCGCCAGCTTGATGCGCGCTTCTACTCGTCCCCAGAATTCCGTCATCTTCCCGCGCGTTAAAATCCTGGCCGACGTGTAGCGGCACGGTCCGTACCAACAGGTGAGTCCGGCGGGCGCGACGCGGGCCACGATCTCCAACTCGCCGTGACCGTTCAAGCGGACGTTGGCGGTGTCCGAGGTGTAGTACTCCCTCTCATTGTTCCCCCAGCCGCCTCCACCCAGGTCGAATCCCCACTTCGTGGTGTCAATGCTGCTGCCGGCCGACCCCTCGAATTCATCACTCCACACCTGCACCCACACGGGTGGAGGTGGTGGAGGGCCCGGCGGCGGAGGAGGTGGCGGCGGGGAAACGGCGCCTGACGCGCACGCAATCGCCGCGCACAGCGCGACCGCGGTTACCGGGCGATGTCTAGCGGCTTGCACCGAGCTACAGACGCGCCACACGACGCCAGTGCTCCGCGATGACCGCATGTCCCGCCGGCGTGGGATGGACGCCGTCAGCGGCCCAGTATGCAGGCGGCGCCGTGCGGGCCCGCTGATTGAAGATTGACTGCAGCGGCACGAACGTCGCGCGCGCGTGCGCCGCCACGCGCGCCGCAGCCGCACGGCGCTGGTCGAATTCGGGGAACCAGCGTGCATCCACCGCCCCGGTTCGGAGCACAAACGGCTCCAGTACGATCAGGTGCACCCGCGGCAGGGCTTTGCGCGTCTCGTCGAGTAGGGCCGTGTATTGCTGCTCGTAGTCCTGCACCGTGCCGTTGTAGCCGTGATCCAGCTTGTGCCAGAAGTCGTTGACGCCGATCAGAATACTCAGCACGTCCGGGTGCAGATCGACGGTGTCGGTCGTCCAGCGTTGCTGGAGATCGGGCACTTTGTTGCCGCTGATGCCGCGATTGTAGAACTGGAACCCGCTCGCCGGCCGCGCGGCCAGCACGGCGGACGCCACGAGCAGCGGGTAACCGTTGCCGAGCGCCCCCGCGGCGTTCGGATCCGCGGAATCGCGGTTGCGGCCGGCGTCGGTGATCGAGTCTCCTTGGAATAGGACGACGGTCGCCTTGGCCGCAGCCGCTGGCGGCGGCTCGGCGGCTCCCGCCGGCGATATCGCGGCTCCGGCCAGTATGGTCGTTGCGGCGATGAATTCTCGCCGATTGATCTCGTTCGACACGATCTCCTCCGATCTCCGCCTACAGCCTCACATTCGCCGCTTCGACGATTGGGGAAGGCTCTGCGCGAATGCATCGAATATGGGACGCAGGACTCTGTCCTCCGCCGGGGGAGCCGGGTACTCGTGTGGGTCTAGGACGGCGCTGACCACCGCCGCGAGAAGGGTACGAGGTTCGTCATAGTTATGGGAGGAGCCCTTCCTCTGGGTAAACTGGCCGCTCCAGACCGAGCGTCTGAGGGACATGTCGTAGACGTTGAAGCCCACGGTCATGGTGCGCGACCTCGACAGCTCGGTGTGCTCCTTATTGGTTGAATCCAGAGTCACCGTTTCGGTGCTGTCGATGACATTGGCGTCGATCCGCGCGAACACCACATACCGCAGTTTCGGAAGCCGAGCGCTCATCTCGTGGAGCGACGCAGAGTCGAGCTCTCCGACACGCCCATAGCGGTCGAGCAGGTCGCCGTGCGCTTTATCCCCGAATTCCGCGGCCACCGCGCCGGCCGGCGCCACCTGGAGGAGAGGATGCGCCTCTCGGAGTGAATTGATCAGCAGGCTCTCGGACCCGGCTCGCGTGCGCGGGGAGTGTGCTGGGTCGTCGAAGATGGACGTGACTCCACCGACCGCGATCCTCCCGCTATCCAAGCTCTCGTAGGTGAAGGTGGGGTCGTGGCGCAGTCCAAAGACCTTCGGCGGATGAACGCAGCCAGCGAGGGCGCTGAGTGCGAGGGCTCCGCCCGCGAGCGTTGCTACTACCGTAGCTCTCATTGCTGCTCCTTGTGCTGTCTATCCCAGGGACTCCGCGAACGGCCACGTCCGAGCCTTCCACGACCATACTCCAAAGCACAGCACGCCCAACAGGAGCGCGCCGAGCCCGAACGCGATTACCAGCTTGGGCGTGGTCGCAAAGATGAAGATCCATCCGAGGAGCGCAACCAGGCTGGGGAGCGGATAGAGCCACATCCGATAGGGCCGCGGCATATCGGGCGCCCGCCGCCGCAGCAGCGTGACCGCGCCGATCTGCCCGATGAACTGTACGAGAATCCGCGTCGTGAGCAGCGCGTCGATCACCATTCCCAGCGATACGAACCCCGCGACGATCGACAGCACGCCGAGCACCACCAGCGACACGTACGGGAAGCCCTGGGACGGATGCAGCCGCGCAAACACCTTGAAGAAGTAGCCGTCGCGCGCCGCCGCGTAGGGCACGCGTGAGTAGCCGAGGAGCAGCGCGAAGACCGATCCGAACGCCGTCCACAGAATCATCGCCGTGACGATCGTGGCGACGCCGGAGCCGTAGATCCGCTCCATGAAAATCGAGACCACGAAGTCCGCCTGCGGGTGCGACTCGACGGGGACGAACTCGCGCCACGGCACGACGCCGATGATCGAGAAGTTGATCGCGATGTAGATGAACGCCACCGCGATCGCGCTGATGAGAATCGACCGCGGGATCACTCGGCCCGGATTCTCTACTTCG
>QHUZ01000093.1 GCA_003223395.1 Gemmatimonadota bacterium
AGAACGCGATGCCGTGACAGCCGAGGTCCATCACCGCACCACCGCCAGACTGTTCGACGTCCCAGAACCAGGGCGAGTGCGGGCCGGAATGTTTCTCGCCCTGTTTGACCAGGTGGACGCGGCCGAATGCGCCCTCATCCGCCATCTGCTTCGCCTTCACGTATTTCGGCGCAAAGAACAGCTCCTCGGCATAGAGCAGCAGCACGCCCGCCTTCGCGCAGGCGTTGATCATCGCATCGGCTTCCTCGAGCGTCATGCACAACGGCTTTTCGCACACGACGTGCTTGCCGGCTCTGGCGGCATCGATCGCGATCTGCGCGTGCAGGCGATTGGGGGCGGTGATCGAAATCATCTCGACCTGCGGATCGCGCAGCAGCTCGCGGTAGTCGGTGAATGCCTGGGGGATGCGGTGGCGTTTGGCGAAATCCGCCGCGTGGCCCTTGGTGGGTGATGCTACCGCGACCAATTCGGCCTCTTCCGGAATGGCTTTCACGGCGCCCGCAATGCAGTCCGCCTGAAAGCGCGAGCCCACGATGCCGATCTTCACTTTGGACATAGGGGAGGGCGCCAAAATACCTGTGGTCGCAGAGGTTGGACAGGGTGGCGGCTGCCTAGCGTGACTCTACCGACCGCGCGGCGGATCCCACACCGCGACTCCAACACGCGAATCCGCCGTTCCGTAGTAGAGAAACCACCGGCCTCGAAAATGTACGAGCCCCTCGACGAACGTCGTACCTGCGGTGTACTGCCCCGTTCGCTCGTAGCTCTCGGTCGGCTTGATGAATGCGCTATCAGCGCGCGCAATCAGTTTGGTGGGATCCCGCGCATCGAACAGCGCCTGCCCGGCCGAATACGTGCGTGACGGAAGGCTGCCCGCGTTGTACACCACGAGGATCCCCGCGGGCGTGAGGAGCGCGGGCGGGCCGGCCTCGACCAGCCAGGAATCGAAGGAGCCGGGACGCGCCGACAACACTTTGACTGCCTGCCCGCTCGAATCCTCGACCGGCGTCCAGTCCAGCAAGTTCTCGGACGTCGCGATCCGAAGATCGGGCACCCCGAAGTACATCCAGTATTTGCCGTTCACGCGCGTCGCGATGGTCCGCTCGCCAGCGACGCGGCTGAGAATCGCGCCCGACTTCGACTCCGTGCGCAGGTACTTCCCGCCGGCCACTTTCGCGAACGCCGGTCCGTGCTTGATCCAATGGATAAGGTCTCGCGACGTCGCGACCGCCAGGCGCGGCACGTCGCGATTCCACTGCGTGTACGTGAGGACGTAGGTGCCGTCGTCCGATTCCACGATGCGCGGGTCCTCGACCCCACCGGGCCACTCGTTCTGCCGCTGCGCATCGCGATCGGGATACAACACCGGGGTGGCTCGCCGGGTGAAATGCAGACCGTCCGTGCTCTCGGCCAGGCCCAGCCGCGACGTGTGCCCGCCAATCTCCTGCCTGCCCGTTGCATCCTCGGCGCGATACAGAAGGAATATCTTGCCGTCTTTCACGACGGCCGCGGGATTGAACGTGGCGTAGGCCTCCCACGCCACCGCGGGGTTCGGTGTGATAACTGGATTGACCAGCGCCGGCTTCGTGAACGGACCGAACATCCATGATTGCTGGGACAGCCCGCCGTAGACGGCGAGGACCAGCGCGAGGCTAAGCACCAGAGCCTGGGGGTAACGACCGGCGTGACAGGAGCGCGGCGACCCCGACCGCGATCGCCGCCAGCAGGCAAGACGCCACAGGCACGGCGACGAACACGAACGCGCCGGTCGTCCTCGGGGGCCGCAAGACGCGGTGTACGTAGATCGCCAGCGACCCCACCGTGATCACCAGCGTCATCCAATGAAGAGCCCTTTGGGTGATAACCGACCACCGGACTGACATTCGGTCGGCCCAGGCGAGGGTGACGAAGGGGGCAAGGACCCAGAAGACGAAAAGCACGGTCACGAGGATGTGCTGATTCGCGCGGCCGGCGTAGAGCATCAACGCCGTGGAGCCCACAGCGCCAACCACTGCCGCAACCCGAGCGCTACGGTGCAGCTTCACGTCACCGGACACCGATAATGCGGAGCGCGACGCCGGCCACGAGTCCGCCTACGAGGGGACCGACAACGGGGATCGACGCGTAGTTCCAATCGGACGCCCCCTTGCCGGCGACCGGAAGCAGCGCATGCGCGATCCGCGGGCCGAGATCGCGCGCCGGGTTGATGGCGTAGCCCGTCGTCCCGCCGAGCGAGAGCCCGATACCCCAGACCAGGCTCCCCACGAGATACGCGCCGAGTCCGGCAGCAGGGCCGGTCGCCGCGACGCTCTTCGAGAAGATCGCCCCAACCACAAAGACGAGCACGAAGGTGCCGATCACTTCGCTCACCAGGTTCGGGATGAACTGGCGGATGGCAGGCGCAGTGCAGAAGCACGCGCGCTTGAGATTGCCGTCCGGCGTTTCCTTCCAGTGCGGCAGGTAGTGTAGCCACACCAGGGCGGCGCCGGCGATCGCCCCCAACATCTGGGCGATGAAGTAGCCTGCGACTTTCGAGAAGTCGCCGCCGCGCGCCGCGAAGCCCAATGTCACGGCTGGGTTCAGGTGCGCGTCACTCGAGCCACAGGCAATCGCGGTAAAGACGCCGGCCATGACGGCAAATGCCCATCCGGCGGTGATCACGATCCAGCCGCCGCCCTCGGCCTTCGATCCCTTCAGGAGCACGCCGGCGACGACGCCGTTGCCCAGCAGGATGAGGACCAGCGTGCCGAGAAATTCCCCCAGCAGTGGTGAGGTCATGGAGTCCCTTTGTCGGCTCTTGGACCGAGCATGATGAGCAACGAACCGCCAATGAACACGATTACGACGAGTGCCGCTACGGCGTAGGTGAGAGTGCCTAGACCATATTCGTCAAGCAATGCGACCCAGACACCGATCAACACCAGATCGATCACGAACAGGATGCACCCGGGTTTCTGCCATCGCCACGATGGTGGTGGCGGGCCGGCACGCGGTGGAGCGAGGCGCGCGACAATCGCCTGCGCTTTGGCTAGATCGTCGTCGTCGAGCACGACCACGCGCACACGGCCAGGCACTCCCAGCGCACCGCGGTCGAACTCGTCGAGGATTGAGGCGCGAATCCCGTCGGCTTCGAGCGCTATCTGTATCCCTCGGGCCCAGGCAATCGAGTGTGTCTGAACCAGGTTCTTCACGGGGAGTAAACATGGCTGTGTTTCGCCTCTAGGTCACGGTGCTCAGCGGCACAACCGGAATGCCCCGATCCTCGTGGAGTAGGTCGTCGCGTCCTTTTTGAGATAGTCGCCGACGTACCAGATGGTGCAGTCATCGGTGGGATCGACCGCGGTCTGCGAATAATCCTCCCACCGCATCGTGTTGATTTGGGGCGCCTGCCCTTCCGCCAGGACCGCCTCGTGCAACGTGAGAACGCCGAGCGGGTCGCCGGCGAGTCGCGCGGCGAATCGCTGTCCCGCAAAATTGGGTGTGCCGCCGAACGAATAGCCGATGCCGATGTTGCCCTGGCTGTCGATGGCCGGACTCCCCATCCAGCGATAAAAACCGTCCGGGGCGTAGGTGCCCTGCTGCCGCAGGCGCAGACTGCGATCGGACGGCGCGATCGAGAACTCATACCACCGCACGCCGCCGCCGCCCGCCGCGGTGGCAACCGAGTGCACCGCAACGATCGACTCGCGGCCACTCACGTTCCGGTACACCACGCGCGCCATGAGCTTGTCGCCTTGCGCGTCGAGATGCTGGTCGGTGCCCGGTTGGCGCACGCACGTCGTCAGCTGGCCGTCGCACAAATAGTGGTACGGAGCGACCGCGATCTTCTCCGGTCCGGTGAGGCGCGAGTTCGCGGGGTCGGACCAGTCGACCGAGAAGCGCCACGCGTAAATCCCGTCGTCATTGAAGATGCCGTGCAGCTGTGTGCCGCCGGCAGCCAGGACCACGTTGGGTGCCCCAGCGGGCGGCAGCGCCTTGCCGTCGAGATCCGCGTTGTTCAGAAAGTTCACCCCGTCCACGATCATGCACTGCTCGGTCGCAGGCTCGCCGAGCAACATGTGCCCGCGATCGACGGCGCACGTGTGCTTCTGGATGACGTCGTCGCCGGTGCTGGTCGGTACGTAATAGCCGTCGGGCCAAACGGCGGGCCGCGGATAATCCGGGAAGAGCGGCCGCAGGAATTCGTAGCGATAGTACGAGCCGAGCGGATCGGGGCCCGTGCTGATCGCATAGCACATCGAGAACGGGCCCTTCTCCTCGGGTGGCCGCGGCGGACGTGCTCGGGGTGTGGTGTCCGGCGGCGCAGGTGGCGCCGGCGGCACGGGGGGCGGCACGAACAATGGCGCCGGTGGTCCGGGCTGATCGGGCACACCGGGCGGGCTGATGTAGGCGCGGTCTGATGCCTTCCACGCCGGCGGTTGATCCGGCCGCTCCCGACTGCGCGTGAAGACCGGCATCACGATGAGCCAGCGGTCGGCGAGCTGATCGTAGCGCACCACCGCATCGCCGTTGTTGTGCGCCTCACACGCGCCGCCCAAGCCCTTGAACAGCGTGTTGGTCGGCACCGGACCGTAGACGATCTCACCGTTCTTCCGGAAGATCGCCATGCGGGTGTTGACGATCTGGAAGACGTAGTCGCGTCCCACGGCCAGCGAGTTGTCGGAGGGGTTGCGAGCCTCCCAGCGGCCGTGCGGCCCTTGCAGGCCGACACCCAGGCCGTCGAAGCTCGTGACGAGCGCTGCAGGCGGCCGGTTTCCCTGCTGTGTCTGCTCGACGCCGCCCGGTGAGAGGCTCCCTTGGCGCACTTGGGAGCACGCGGCGATCGCGATCGTGCAAAAAACTACAAGACGCGCTCGGATCGTCAGCTCGGCTGCGTGCTGTCGTACATCGGAACCAATTCGTAGAGCGCCGGCCACCCGTCAATCAGGAACAGGATTCCCATGCCCGCGAAAGCGCCCAGCAATGCGCCAACGACCGCGCCGCTGGTTGCACTCGCCCTGACGGGCGGCGCCAGGAGCGCTCCGACCGCGGTTCCGCCGAGGAGCACGGCTAACCAGATGGACAGCGCTCTCCCCATCTTGCGCCGCATGTGCCAGACGGCGCGCACGCGAGAGAGCGGCAGGACCACGGCGTCTCGCCCCGTGAGCGCGCGACCCACGAGCACTTGTTTGTCGAGATCTACCTCCAACAGGCGGCATTCCACGGAAACGCCTGCTTCGGTCTCGACCCGGACGTCCACGTATTCCCTACTTTGCGCGCTGAACGCCCGGAGAATGTGTGAGTGTGCGGCGCGCTCGACGGCATCGGCGAACGCTTCCCAGCGCAGCTGCTGCACTGAAGGCACCGTGTACTCTATCTGGTCGAAAGCAGGCGCGAGAACGCTGGGAATTCCCGCGTCAGAAAGCCCATCCAGGCAGCGCCCGCAGGCGCACCAGAGGGTTGGCGAATCGGAAACCCGACCAGTGCCGGTGGCGTCTGGCCGCCGAACTGTTCGATTCGAAATCCGCTGCGGCGAACGGCAAAGTCGGCCAGGAGATCGCCCTGCGTGGTCGCGAGCTGAACGGGGAAGAAATGCAGCGCATCACACCGATTGTTGCCGAACGTCGTGGCAACGACAGAATCGGCAGGCACCAGCCGTCCGCAGCTGAACACAACCACCGGCAGTTCCGTCTCCACGCCTGCCGCGCTGCGGAAATACAGACGAGCGAGGGGCAGCTCGGCGCTGTCCTGCGCCACGACGGTCACGACGATCGCGCCATAGCCGTTGAGCGCCTCGTACTCAGCGGAACTGCTCGGATACCCGATGTTGTAAACCGCGATCCGCGGAATGGGGGCGTACTGACGGTACTGACTCGCGGCCGCGTGGAGGCGACCGGTCATCTCGGCGTCGGTTGCCGGATTGCGGCTCCAGCCTTGACTGACCTCGACGTGGGTGACGCCCTGACCAGGAAGGATCGCGGGGTTCAATGCCGTTGCGACGAGCCAGACCACAGCGATGGGCAGGCGCGATCGAGTAGCCATTCCCCAGCACCTCCTTTGAGTCTAGATCAGCATCACGATAGCGGTGACGACGACCGCAACGAGCAACGACTTCACGTGGACTCCGCGCGCCTGACTTCTTACCCGCGCCAGCTCAATCGGATCGGTGATCGGCTGAGAGCCTGCATCCATATCGCGCAGCCCGCGCGACGCGAGCCTGACTCAGGTCTTATCGAGGGCTTGAAAGATTCCCAGCGCGGCAATCCAGAGCGGAACGGACAGGGCGAGCCGCCAGGGGCGCGCGGCATCGACCACAAACAGGAGTAGACCAAGGAGCACTGCGGCGCCGAGTGAGACAACAGCAAACGTCAGGCGCCGTCGTTGGCCACGTGGCCCGATGTTGGGGGTATTCACGACTTCAACGTTTGACGATCTCGTGTCTGGGTCAAGACTCCCTGACCGCGACGCCTTTTACGATGAACCACCCCGCGAGCGTCAATTCGAAGATGGCCACCGGTATCCAGCTGAGCTGGATGATCGTATCGGATAGCACGCCGCCGACTTGGAGAAACAGCGCCACCGCAACCAGTGCCGATCCGTAGACTCCGAGCCAGGCTAGCCATGTGGGAACCATGCGGCCACGCAGCAGCAGCCAGGAAAACAGCGTACTCCCGACGCCAAAGAAGATCGCGGCGACCAGCGGGACGCGCTCGAGCACGAGCGCCCCGATCGCCTGGGTCCCGGCCGTCACGTCGGATCCCGGTGCCCCGCTTACCGTAACGAGGGCGAGGAGCGCCAGCGTCGCCGGAGTCGAGGCGGCACCGATGACGCCTTCGGCAACGCGACACGTCAGGCCGAGCATCGCAATGTCAGGATCTTCCTCCCGCGTGATCGCGTACAGCGTCACGGCCAGGACGAGCGCGCAGAAGCACCCGAGTAGTCCGAGCACCGCGGCGACGTGGACGTCTCCGCTGTGTTGCGCCAGCGTCGCCAGTTTCGCGGCCATCCCTTCCCCTTTGGTCGCCCGATCGAACAGGACCATGCTGGGAAAGGCGACGGCGATGTAGAGGAGGTACGCGATTCCGGCGATTGTCGCGTTCGTTCTGCGCGTCATCGTGATCTCGCTGTTGGCTCGGGAGGGTCAGAGACCCGACGGGACGCGTTCAGGCGAGGTTTCACTGGGTGCAAGGCGGGGCAGACTATCGATCTCGTCGAGCCTTAGTTCTATTCTGGTCTCATGAACGATGGGGACCTGACCCGCCGCACGTTCGTAAAACAGTCGGCTCTGGCAGCGGTGACCTCGCTGCCACTCGCATCCAATTCCGAAACCCGCTCCGTGCCAGCCAGTCTGAAAATCGTCTGTGTCGGCGCGCATCCCGACGATCCCGAGTCGGGGTGTGGCGGGACCCTCGCGCGCTACGCGGCGCTGGGCCACGCGGTGACGATCGTGTATCTCACGCGTGGCGAGCGCGGCATCGAAGGCAAATCATTGGACGAAGCGGCGCGGATTCGCACCGCCGAGTGTGACGCTGCGTGCCGCATCATCGGCGCGAAGCCGGCGTTCTTTGGGCAAATCGACGGCGCGACCGAAGTGACGCGCGCCCAGGTGGACGCGATGCAGCGCCTGCTCGCCACGCAGACGCCCGATGTGCTGTACACGCACTGGCCCGTGGACACGCACATGGATCATCAAGTGGCGAGTATGCTCACGATCCGCGCGTGGATGAACCTCAAAACCCCACTTCTGTACTTCTTCGAGGTCGACACGGGCAGTCAAACGGAAGGGTTCCTGCCGAACACCTACGTCGACGTCTCGCCCGTGCTCGATCAGAAAAAGCGGGCGCTGTTCGCGCACGTCAGCCAGGACGGCCAGGGCATCTGGCGAGAACATCACGAGGTCATGGCGCAGTGGCGCGGGCGGGAAGCCGGCGTTGCCGCAGCCGAAGCGTTTGTGCATCTCAACCGCGATCAGACCAGCGCGCTGCCCGGCATATGAAAAAATCTATCGGCGACAACATGATCCCGAAGGACTGGGGATTCGAACGCGGGCTCGAGCTCATCAAGAAGGCCGGATTCGACGGCGTCGAGCTGTGGCTGGGCGACGTCCCCTGGTTTCAGATGGCGACCACCGACGCGCAGGTGCGCGACCTGCGCCGCAAAGTCGAGAACGCCGGGCTCGTCGTCTCCAATGTCTCGACCGGATTGCACTGGGCGTCGCCCCTCTCGGCGCGAGATCCGACCGTACGTGCGCAAGCGGCGCGCATCGTCGAGCGCCAAATCGAGACCGCGACCTTGTTCGGCACGGACGCGATCCTGGTGGTCGCGGGACTCGTGACCGACGAGGTCCCCTACAACGAGGTGTACCAGCGCTGCGTCGAGGCCCTCAAGCCCCTCGGCGAGAAGGCCGCACGAGCCGGCGTGAGAATCGGGTGCGAGAACTGCAACTCCGAGCAGCGGTTTCTTCTCAGCCCGCGCGAATTCTGGCAATTCCTCAACGACGTGAACAACCCAGCCGTCGGGATTCATCTCGACGTCGGCAACATCCACGACACCGGATTTGCCGAGCAGTGGATCGAGATCCACGGGCCGAGGATCACGCGGGTCCATCTGAAGGACGTGTTGAAGCATCGCGGACGCTCCGGTGATCAGAGCGTGTACACGAATCTCTTTTTGGGCGACAACAACTGGCCGGCGATCCGCGCCGCGCTCACGAAGGTGGGCTACGACGGCTGGCTGATCGCCGAGATGGAGGCGCGCTACCGGTACGCGCCGGATCAGCAGTTCTACGACACTGCGCAGGCGATGGACCGGCTGATCTCGGGGAGGCTCTGAGATGGAGATCACGCGGAGGGAGTTTCTCGGCTACACCGCCGGCGCGATCAGCGTCGTGGGACTGCCGCTCCCGGAATCGACTCCGACGGCGACCCGGCTGCGGAAGTTGGACAAGTGGCAGGTGCTCGGCACAACCGGACGGCCTTCGATCCCGGAGTCCGCGCTTGGTTACCACGCGGCACTCCCGCAGGAAAGGCAGCGCGTCGACCCCTGGGAAAGACCTTCAGTGCCTAGTTGCTCGTTGCTGATCTACCCGAGTCTCCTGGTCATCAATCAGAAGGACGCCGCTTTTCTCACGAGATGCATGAACCGCGGCGCGACGGTCGTCATCGAATCGGGCGCCGGCTTCATGAAGCATTTCGCGTTCCGCCGGCACCGCCGCCAGTTACGGGAGCGACTGCAGATTCCGGTCACTGCGCCTGTCGATCTGTGGTCCCACGGGTCGAGGCCGAGCACACCCTACGTCGAGTACACCTGGCCCCAGCGTGCCAGAATCCGGGATTTTAGTCGCGTGGTCCCGCCTGCCGAGCAGCCTGGCGAGATCATCGCCTGGGCCGGTGAACTTCCGGTCGCATTCAAGCGGCGGGTTGGCGCGGGAACGCTGATCTATCTCGGTTCGCCAGTCGGGCCCGCGCTGTGGGCGGGAGACGTCGAAGCGAAGCGCTGGTTGCACGCGGTCGCCCTCACGGCGTGATCGCGGCGCTCGCGCTGTGTCTCGTCGCCGCACAGCAGCATCCCGACTCCGGGGGGCTGGTGTGGGGCGGCGATGCCGAGGGCGGCGCTCCGTTCGTCGAGGCTGATCCCGCCAATCCGGCGCGTGTGCGCGGCTTCGACGTCGAGGTCGCCGAGCGCATCGCACGCGGCTTGGGGCGCCGCGGCGCCCGGTTCGTGCAGGTGCAGTGGTCCAACATCGACCAGTCCGTCGAACGCGGCGACTTCACGCTCGGCCTCTCCGGGGTCGAGGACACCCCTGTGCGCCGCGCCCGTCACGCGGTCACCATTCCGTATTTCGAATTCCGCGAAGTGCTCGCGGTACGACCGGGAGATGCCGGCCGCATCCATGGCCTCGCCGACCTGCGCGGGCGGCGCGTCGCGACGCTCGGCGCCACAATCGCGTACGACTTACTCCTCGCTGCGCGCGATTCCACAGGTGTGCTCCCCCTGTCCTACGACGACGACGTCCATCCGTACGCGGATCTGGTCGCGGGCCGAGTGGATGCGGTATTACTGGACCACATCATCGCACAGCGCGCGCTGCGCCGAGCCGGTGGATCGGCGTTTGTGATCCAGGCACAACCGGTTGCGCTGGGCCACTACGTTGGCGTCCTCGCACGCGGGGACTCCGTGCTGCGTGATTCCATGGACGCAGTACTGCGCGCCGCGATGCACGACGGCTCGCTGGAACAGATCTACCGCCGCTGGGACGTCTGGGACCCGAGCCAGGGGGCGTTGTTCGTGCGCGTGGCGCGCAGCAACACGGCGGCAAAGGCGGCAGGGGCGGCAGCGGTCAACTCGGCTCTCGCCTATCTCCCGTCACTCGCCCGGGCCGCCGTCGTGACCCTGTTGGTGTCCTTCCTGTCGATGGCGCTGGCGGTCATCATCGGGCTCGGGCTTGCGTCGGCCCGCGTGTACGGACCGGGTTGGCTCCGCGCCGCGACGACCGTGTACGTCGAAGTTATTCGCGGCACGCCGCTGCTCCTGCAGCTGTTCGTCATTTACTACGGCCTCGCCGGCGTGGTGCGGCTGCCGGCGTTCCTGGCCGCGGTGCTGGCGCTCGGCCTGAACTACGCCGCCTATGAGGCGGAGATCTATCGCGGCGCGCTCGAGGCTGTGCCGCGGTCCCAGCTCGAGGCCGCGCGGACGCTCGGCCTGTCCGAGCTCCAGATCCTGCGCCTCGTGCGCGGACCGCAGGCGCTGCGCTTCGCGCTCGCGCCGATGACCAACGACTTCGTCGCGCTGCTCAAGGATTCCTCGCTCGTCTCCGTCATCACGGTCGTCGAGCTGACCAAAGAGACGGCGATCTACGCGACCAACGTGGGGAGCTGGGTCGTCCCCGGCGCGCTTTGCGCCGCGGTGTACCTGGCGATGTCGCTGCCGCTGGCGCGTTTAGCACGCCGGCTCGAGCGGCGCTGGAGCCCGGCAGCATGAGCGCGCTGCTCGTGATCGACCAGCTGTCGGTCCGCTATGGCTCGCGGGACGTGCTCCGCGCGCTGTCGCTCGATGTCGCACGCGGCGAGATCGTCGCGCTGATGGGGCCGTCGGGCGTGGGGAAATCGACGGCGCTGCGCGTCGTGGCCGCACTGCAGCCGTTCGACGGCGGGCGCATCGTCGTGGACGGATTCGCGCTCGCGCCTGGACCGGTCCCGCCGGAGTCGCGGCTCGTCCCACTGCGGCGCCGGGTGGGGCTCGTCTTCCAGGCGCACGCGCTGTTTTCGCACCTCAGCGCGCTCGCCAACGTGACGCTCGCGCTGCGACACGTCCTGGGCCAGAGCCCCACCGAGGCGGACGCGGTCGCGGAGCAGCTCCTTGCGTCGCTCGACGTCGGCACGCGGGCCGGCGCGTGGCCGAGTCAGCTGTCGGGTGGTGAGGCGCAGCGGGTCGCGATCGCGCGGGCGCTCGCGCCAAACCCGCCGCTGCTGCTCATGGACGAACCGACGGCGGCGCTCGATCCGGCGCGCCGGACCGCGTTAGGGACGACGCTGCGTCAGCTGAGTAAACAGGGGCGAGGACTGCTGATCGCGACGCACGACACGGAGTTCGCGCGGGAGAATGCTGACCGAGTCCTCAGTCTAACGGTGTGACGTCCGGCCGCGGGCGACCCTCATACTCTCGAGAGCGGCGCGTCGGCCAGTATGAGCGGATATACGAGAGCTGCTAACACCGTATGCGAGCCTGCTAGAAGCCAGAGATTCGGCCAACGACGATACAAGACTGACCACGCAATCCCGCCTAGGAACGTCAGCCCCATCAGAACACGGTTCCCGAAATGCACGCTGGCGAACGCCGCCGCCGTAATCAGTACCTGAAGAAGGGGCGCGCGAACCAGCATCGTCAGCCGCTGATGCAGCAAGCCCTGAAACGCCAGCTGCTGGACGAGTGCCCACACTGGATACAGGGCCAGGAGAAGCAAGATGTCTGACAGCCGAACTTCTGCGCCACGTAGCGTTGCAACGCCGATCAATCCGGCAGCCGCGACGACGGTAACAATTCCAACGGGAAGAAGGCCTTCGCGGAGGTTGTCCGTACGAAACCCCAGTGCCCGCCATGATTCAGTGCGTCGGCGAATGAGGTAAATCGCGTACACTGTGAGGACCACACCGATGGCCACGAACGACCAGCGCTTCGGAACCTGAAAGGCCTCGAGGATGACGTAGCCCACAGACGCGCCAACCACGGCGAGGACATCGATCATCGCGTTCTGCCGAGAAGTGTTAAACGACTCCTTACGCCGCGGCTCGTTCATACACTCCAAACGTCCAGTGTTGTGGCGACGGAAAGCGTGGACCGCGCCACCCCGACGCACGCAGTCGCCGCGCGATCAAGATGTTCATGAGCCCGTGGCCGACCAGCACGACCGCGCCGCCAGCTGCGGCGTGCCTGGTGAGGAGTGCTGCGGCGCTGGCCGCGCGCGCACGAGCTGCACTGAAGCTCTCGACACCCGCCGACCAGCCGCAAAACCACGCCGACCGCGCGAGCCAGCTCCACATTTCGGGGCGGAGGCGCAGGCTCGACCGAAACGCGCTCGGCAGCTCGGCCTCGCGAAAACAGGGATCGACGAGCGGCACCGCCGCCGGCGCGAGCAATTGCGCCGAGTCGCGCGACCGGCGCAGCGGACTCGCGACCAGACATTGCGCCGTTCGGCTGAGCCGCTCGAGCTCGGCGCTGGGACGCGGAGACCCCGCGAGCGGTGCCTCCGCCTCGCCCCGCAGCCACTCGGCCAATGCGTGGCCCGCAATCGGGGTCCGAAAGTCCCACGCCGGTCTCCCGTGGCGCGCCAGCACGATCCTGATCACGCCGATCGAGCCGGAGCCCTGAACGCCAACCAGGCGAGCAGGACCGCGGGGAGGAACACCACGAGCGCTTCCTGCACCAGTTGGCCGGCCAGACTGCCCGTGGGATTTCCCAGCGGCGTCCACGGAAAGCGGTACCGCTGCTGGGAAAACGGCACGAAAAACCCCACCCCGTACGAATACGTCGAGAGCGCGTCGAGGAAACCATGCGACAGCGCCGCGACGCCGAGGGCGACGGCGACTCGAGCCCGCTGCCGGCTCCATTGCGGGCCGCGGAAAAAGATGAACGTCGCCGCAGCGGCCGCGGCGATCGCGAACGCGAGCGAATGCGTCAGCCCGCGATGCGCGACGGGCCATCCGAAGAAATCGATGTCGGGGAGGACGGCGCACCCCGCGGCGACGAGACACACGCGCCGAGTGGGCGGGCGCTGCTGCGTCCACGCAGCGATCGCGAATCCGACGGCGGCATGCGAGACCGGTGTGGGCACCAGTCCTAATCTACGCTAGTGAAAGGTGATCCCCAGGTAGAACACATGCGCGTTGAACCCGGGGTTCTCCGCGGCGGTGTTCGCGTTGGATAAATGGGTGAATCGATAGCCGATGATGAAGGACCGACGGTCGCCGCTGCCAAAACGTAGCCCTGCGCCAGCGCTCCCGAGGAAGTTCAGCGACCGCGCCGCCGGCTCGGGCATCGCACGGGCGAACGCCAGGCCGCCACCGTTGCCCTCCGCAAAGACGGAGAGTCGAGGACTGAGCTGCAACCCAAGGCGCAGTCCCACCGGGGCAATGCCCGCGCCAAGATCGGGGCCGTCGCCGAACGGAAAAGCGTAGAATGTCGAATCGGTGTGTGTCCGGTTGTAGAACCAGCTTCCCACGAGCTCGGGGACCTTCGTCGCGACTACGACAGGCATCACTTCGCCGAAGTAGCTCGCGCTCAGACGCCCCCACCGCAGGAACGGACGGCTAACGAAGACACTGGTGACAAGTAGCTGACGATCCGAAACGCCACCGAGCGAAGCCGTGACAATGGAAGGTCCACCACCCGCTGCCACACCGATTTCCCACGTTCTCGACTGCGCCGCTGCGGCGCTCGAGACAACGACAGCGAGGATCCCGGCGTACCCGATCGACATGATGGCGATTCGATTGGTTTGCTCTAGGTACCCCTGGCCTGACCGGACAGTTCGGCGATCAACGATCGGGCAGGAAACCGGCGATCGGCCCGATCATGCGCGCCAGCCGACGCGCGCCCCGTCTCAGGTCGTCCTGGAGCTCAAGGACGATGGCCCTTACGCCATCAATGGCGCAATCGGAAGTTAATCTTCGTTCGTGCAGCGCCAAAGCGACCGTATCGCGAGGTCGTCCGAGCCGTGGACATCGCGAAAGGCGCGCGCTGGGAGATCATCGGCTACATGCCGTGACTCGGGTCTCAGCCGCGGCGACGTACGAAGCGGTCGAAGAGTCCGTACAGCACCGACGCCGTTCCAGCAGACAACACGGCGCTCAAGAGAAAGATCCGTGGTTGCAGACTGAACTCGAGAAACGAGGGAAAGTCCCCGGGACCGCCGGTACAGTTGAGCCGGATGGGTGCGTAGGCTCCGCCCAGGTGCTCATGCGGGCGTCGCCTTCCCCAGAACCTGGCGCGCCTGCTCCAGCTGCTCGCGCGGGACGCAAATCGCCCAGTAGATGGCTCCCCTGGCGCCGCCGTAGGTGCGCGTCAGAGATACGATGTGATTGGCGCGTAACAGCATGTCGTCAACCGTGTACGAGTCGTGGCCGGCCGGGTAGGTCTTGAGCTGCACGAACTCGTGCTCGACGTTCTCCATGATCGACACTTCGGTTTTCACGATGCGCCAGACGAGCAAGCCGATTCCGGCCGCGAAGCCAAGTGCGACCAAGACGCCCCGGAGTATCATGGCGACCCCAACTCCGGGTAGACCTTGATCCAGTGGCTACGCACTTGCGGCCGCAACTGATGGCCGAGCGAGTTGGAGACCAGGATTTGCGACGGCTGCAGCGGCATGTGACAATCCATGCAGCGTCCCATAACACGGTCGCCGTGGCGCGCGGGGAATCCACTGCTTTGGGGATTGTGACACGTCAGACAGCGGACAGAGAGCGCGACGACGTCCCGCTGCTCGCGATGCACGTCGTGGCAGGTGGCGCACGTCATCTGCGACGAACGGAAGCACGCGCTGCGCTCGAGCAGCGCGCAGGCGTCCAACTGACGCGCGCGCGGCAGGCGTGCCGGGTTCACGATCGCACGGCCCCGCAGACGGGACAGCAGCGAACGTTCGCGCGCCACGTGGTCTCGCCCCGAGCCGTGACACACCTCGCAGGTTATCCCGAGGAGTGCGGCACCGGGCTGATACCGATTGAGGACGTTGGAGTCGGCCACCGACTGGAACCCGGATGAGTGACACTCCAGACACCGGGGATAAATGGGACGATCGAAGTTGAGTACGCCGTCCCGGTATCCCGGGCTGTTGGTCCATCCGAACCCCGCCCAATGAGATACTGGGTGCTGGTACAGCCGGTCGCCACGCCAATAGAGATAGGACTGACCCTTCCGCACGCCGGTGACCACGTCTATGCGCTCGCGTCGAGTTGACGTATCGGGCGCGCGTCCCTGGACCGCAGTCTCATAGAAGCCCGTCGCCGTGGAGTCCATGCGGAAGTACAGATGCGGATTCGCGGTGCGCAGCACATTCTCGCCGGGGTCGAAGCGGCCCTGAATGCTCGCGCGCGTCGGCAGGGTCGAGGTCACCGATGAGCCGTCTGCTCGAAGGTCGCCATCTGGGTGTGACACCCAAGACAGGCCGAGTCTCCAACGGCGTTATCCGGGCGCACCGGCTCGATGGGACTCCTCGCCAGGGCGAGTCCGATAGTGACCCCTGCCACACCCAGCAGCATGAGCCCGGCGATCGTCTGCCAGCGAAGCTTCACGCGGCTGCCTTGCGCCGCAGATCCCACCACATCGCCACCGGCCCCACCAGCGCCAGCGCCAGAATCGGCGGCGACACGTAGAAGGGCCGCAGCAGCTCGAGCTGATAATCACCCCCAAGGCGGATCAGAGTCTCGACCAGCGCGACGATCGCCACGACGATCATGCGGCCGCGCCGCGTACTCACCGTCGTCCGCGGATCGGTGACCATGAAGAACACGAACAGCTGATACATCGGCCCGGTGATCGGCGCGAGCTCGGCAAAGAGCGGGCCGCCCACGATGAAGTGCCGCAGGACGGCAAAGAGAATGAAGCAGGCGACATACGTCAGCGTGACGTGCAGGACTCGCGCGCGCCACGCGATCACGAGGCCGAACGCCCAGATCACCAGGTTCGTGCCGAGATCGTTGCCCCACTGGTGGCTGAGGATCGCCACGGAATCGGCCGCGATCAGCACGAGCAGCGCGATCGCGAAGTTGCTGGGATTCCACAGGTGGCGGCCGCGATAAGTGAGGACGTACTTCGATGCGATGGCGATGAACGCACCGAGTGCAAACGGCCAGAGGATGTTCGCCTGCGGCTTGATCAGCAGCGCCAGACTGATCCCCGTGATGTAGGCGCTCGCCAGATTGGCGACTCGGCCCCGGAGCCACCACGACAACAGCGCTTCCGTCGCCAGACAGATACCCAGCGTCGTCGCCAGCCGCTGGTAACCGCCCAGAATGTGGTAGCGGGCTTCCCCAACGACCAAGACGAGCGTAATGAGAAATACGATGAGGTACTTCGGATCGAGCGCCGCAGCCGTCTTCATCGCGGCTCCGTGACCACGTGCAGCTGATCGATCGCCAGACCGTTCAACACCTGCGTCCGCCCCGACGGCCACTGAATCGTCACGCTGCCCAATCGCTGATCCCCGAGTCCAAAGTGCAGTCGCCGGTCATTCTGACTGCAGAATCCCGAGCCGCCGTCCACCACCTGGCGCTGCCGGCCGGGCCCGATCTCCACGGTCACTTCGGCGCCGATCGCGCTGCGATTGCTGCGGGTGCCCACCAGCTTGAGCTCGACCCAGTGCGCGGGGTTGGCGCTATTGCGGTACACGAGCGCCCTGGCCTTCTCATTCGCAATCACGACGTCGAGGAGCCCCCGGTTGAACAGATCGGCCATCGCGACCGCGCGCCCGTCGAGCAGATCCGTGGCTCCCGCCTCCTGCGCGACATCGTCGAATCCTGCCTGACCGCGATTCAGCAACACGCGCGAGCGCTCGTAGCCCGACAGGCTGGCACTGCCGATCGGCGGCCAGTTCTTCGCGTCCTCGAAGATGTTGCCCTGCGCCCCCGCGATTTTGGACATCGCATACCAGTAGTCACGCCCTGAGTCGGCGGAGATGAAGCCGTTCGCCACCACGAGATCGAGCAACCCGTCGTTGTTCAGGTCCCCGAATTGCGCGCCCCACGCCCACCCCGCGTCGGCGACGACGCCGCTCGCGACTTCGTCAAACCGCCCCAGCTGCTTCAGGAAATTGAGCCGCAGGTTGTTCCCCTGAAACAGAAACCCCTTCTCGGAAATGTTCGTGACGAAGACGTCGTGCTCGCCGCGATTGTACACGTCGCCCAGCGCGACCGCCATGCCGCTTTTGGAATCGTCCTCGAGACCGGCACGCGCGAGCACGAAGCGCTTGCCCTCGTGGTTCAGGTACAGCACTTCGGGTCCGTAGTCGTTGGCGAGATAGAGATCGGGCCAGCCGTCGTCGTTGAAGTCGGCGGACGCGGCGGCGAGCGTCCACCGCGTGCTGCCAACGCCCAACGAGTCGGTCACATCCTTGAAGTGCCCTTTGCCCATGTTCTTGAACAGCAGATTCTTGCCGCCATTGGACGCGAAGTCCCAGCTAGACTGCATGATGCGCGTGGTCTTGAGGTGCCAGAAGTCGATGTCGGAGCGGAAGTAGCCGGTGATGTAGAGGTCGAGCAAGCCGTCGCGATCGAAATCGAGCCAGACGGCGCCGTTGGAATTCATCCAGGTCCGCAGGCCCGACTGCGCCGTGACGTCCTCGAAGTGCCCGTTGCCCAGATTATGGAAGAGCTGCGGGTAGCCCCACTTGTACACGAGCAGGTCTTCGAAGCCGTCGTTGTCGTAGTCGCCCCATACCGCGCCCATCGACACGCCCTCGCCCGGCCGATTCACTGCCGCGACGCCTGCCTCGGCGGCCACGTCGCGGAACGTGCCGTCTTTCTGATTCAGGTACAGCGCGTTGGCCGCGCCGAACCGCGAGGTCGTGAAATAGAGGTCGGGCCAGCCGTCGTTGTTCACGTCCGCCACCGATACACAGGCGCCGAGCGCCCCGATGTGGGCGGCGATGTGATTCACTTTCGGGTCGAGCGTGGGCGATTGGTGGACGAAGTCGATGCCGCTCGCGTGCGCGACTTCCGTCAGATGAATGGATTCACTCGCGCTGCCGCCACTCGTCAGGGCGCCGGCATTCAAAAAGACGACCGCACCGATAGCGGCGACGAATGCCGCGATCACAATGAAACGACGCCGTGAAAGCATGGCCTAAACGATATCCGGCCCGGCAAGGGTGCGTTAGCTTCCGGGTCCGTGTTTCGCGCATCCACCTCTTCCATCGGTATGCTGCTGCTGCTCGCTGTGGCGAGCTGCGGCGGCGAAGCGGCCGCGCCCGTCTTCACGCTGCTCTCCCCGGGGCGGACGGGCGTCACGTTCGCCAACACGATCACCACCAACGATTCCTTCAACATCCAAAGCAACGTGTACATCTACAACGGCGCCGGCGTGGCCGTCGGCGACATCGACAACGACGGCCTCCCCGACCTGTTCTTCAGCGGCAACATGGTGTCGAGCCGGCTATACCTGAACAAGGGCAACATGCAGTTCGAAGACATCACGGAACGCGCCGGGGTCAAGACGAACCGGTGGTGTACCGGCGCAACGATGGTGGACATCAATAACGATGGGCTGCTGGATATCTACGTTTCCGTCTCCGGTCCCGGGGCCGGATCCAAAGGCGCCGACCGCGCCAACCTCCTGTTCATCAACAACGGCAACGGCACGTTCACCGAGGCCGCGCAGAAATACGGCATCGCCGACACCGGCTTCACAACCCACGCCGTCTTCCTCGATTACAACGGGGACGGCTACCTCGACCTGTTCCTGCTGAACAACTCCCCCAAGGACTTTGCGCGGGGCGAAGCGGACACCCACCCCCTCGGCCTGCGCAGCGACAGTCCGGAAGGCTGGAACACGCTGTACAGGAACAACGGCAACGGGGCGTTCACCGATGTGTCG
>QHUZ01000094.1:0-35917 GCA_003223395.1 Gemmatimonadota bacterium
CCAGTATCACCGCGGACATATCCATAATTGTCGATATGTCGACGACGGTGGGGAGCTCCGCGGTGATGTCATTCAGCGTGCGCGAGTAAACACGCACCTTGTCTGCGTTTTTGTGTACCTGAATCCGAATGCCATCGAGCTTGTACTCGAACGACGCCGGACCGAGCTCCGCAAGCGCGTCTTGCACATCCGTGGCCGTCTTCGCCAGCATCGGCTTGATGGGGCGAAAGAGCTCGATCGCGAAGCTCTTTAAATCACCCTTGGCGACGGCGCCGAGGTTGCCGGCCAGCATCATGGCGCGCCGCACGTCGCTTGCGGGGAGCTCGCGCGCTTTGGCGAGCGCCTCGACCATGATCCCCTCGAGCGCGCCTTGCCGTAGCTCTCCGGTCAGTAAGCGAAACAAGAAGTCCTGCTCTTCGGCTGTCGCGTGGGAGAACAGATCGGTGAGCAGACGCTGTTTCTCGCCGCCCGAGCCTTTGCCCGACGTCGTCGCGATCTTCTCGAGAGTCTCATCGATATCGCGCAGTTGCAGGCGTGCCGACTTGCCGACGTGAGTCTTGGCCTTCTGCAGTGTTGCCCACCCGACACCGATCTTCGATTGACGGATCGTGCCCGAGAGATACGCGATCGCGAGCTCGATCTCCTCGGGGCCCGCCTGCTTCAAGAGATCGGCGAGCAATGTGATTTTGGCGAGGCGGCCGGACGTGGCCGCGACCTGGTTCGAAGTGGTGACGAGGACGTTCAGGAGCACGCGCGAAAACTAGTTTGTGCTCAACGGCGCGCGAAAGTTCGCTTTTGGACGTCCGATCCACTAGCTTGCGCGATGCCTACCGTTCATTGTCATCTCTGTGGCGGCTTCATCGCCAACCCCGCCGGAACGACGTATCGAGCACCGGACCCCTCTGCTCCATCTGCAGCGGTTCCGCACAGCGCGCTCTGCGCGTGCGAGCATGCCGTCGTCTACGGCATTGCCCCCGCCACAATGCCGCTGCAGCGCATCAGATCGGCGTCGCGCAATTAGCAGCAATCGCGCAGCGGCGCGGAGTCCACTCGTCGTCGATCGTGGGCCGGCACGGTGTCCGGCCTGTCACCAATACCTCGAATTCCGCACCGATCGCCTCGGCCGCATGGTGGAGTACTGTCCCTGCGGTCATCGCACGTTTGTGGAACGGCGCAGCGGCAAACGCGACGCCCCTCAGGAGCCCACGCAGTGACAAAAGAAGTGCCGTTGGAAATAGAAGGAACGGTCGCCGAGCTGCTCCGCAACTCGACGTTCCGCGTGACGCTCGTCAACGGGCATTCGGTGCTCGCCACGATTGCGGGCAAGATGAGGAAGTTTCGGATTCGAGTGCTGGCTGGAGACCGCGTGACGCTCGCACTCTCGCCCTATGATCTGACCAGGGGCCGGATCGTCTACCGCCACAAGTAGTCCGCAATACCAACAACGAGCGCTGGACTGCTACTCTACCGTCTGAGAGATGGGGCGCTTGAGGTATTTCTCGTCCATCCCGGTGGCCCGTTCTGGGCCCGCAAAGACGACGGCGTCTGGTCGATTCCCAAAGGCGAGTTCGAGCCTGGTGAGGATCCTCTGGACGCCGCCAAGCGTGAGTTCACGGAAGAAACGGGCTTCACGGCGTCGGGAGACTTCGTCCCGCTCAAACCGCTCAAGCAGCCGAGTGGGAAGGTGGTGCACGCGTGGGCGGTGAAGGGTGATGCGGATCCGGCGCGCGTGCGCAGCAACACATTCGCGTTCAAGGGGCGCGAGTATCCGGAGGTCGATCGCGCGGCGTGGTTTCGTCCGGATGAGGCTCGAAAAAAGATCCTGAAGGGTCAGATCGGATTCTTAGACGAGCTACGCTCCCAACTGCATTAGTGCCCCTTCGTGCTCCAGCAGCCACCGTTTCGTATCCAATCCTCCACCAAAGCCCGTCAGCTCACCCTTTGACCCCACCACGCGGTGGCAGGGCACGATGATCGGAATCGGATTCTTGCCGTTGGCGAGGCCCACGGCACGGGTGGCGTGCTTGTCGCCGAGGAGCTTGGCGAGTGCGCCGTAGCTCGTCGTCGAGCCGTAGGGGATCTGGCGCAGCGCGTTCCACACCCGATGCTCGAATGCCGACCCCAGCGCTTCGAGGGGTAAGTCGAACGTCGTGCGCGTGCGCGCGAAATACTCCTCGAGCTGTTGGCGCGCGCGCGCGAGAATCTCGGCGGCTGGGCCTTCGGTACCGGCCTCGACCCAGCCCGCCTGGTGCGTTGGCGCGGGGCCGCGGCGCGAGGTCGGGAAGAAGACCCCGGTCAACGCGGTGTCGGAGGCTGTGAGGACCAGCTCGCCGATGGGGGTAACGATTTTGGAGAAGACCATGTGACGGATAATATAACTTCCCGGATGCCGATTCTCATCGAGGCAGCCGTTGAGTCGCTCGACGCCGCGCGCGCGGCCGTCGCAGGGGGCGCCAACCGCCTCGAGCTGTGCACCGACCTCGCCCATGGCGGCACGACTCCCGACCTGAACCTCCTTCACGTGCAACTTCCTATTCCCGTTTTCGTGCTCGTGCGTCCCCGCCCGGGCGATTTCGTCTACACCGATGCCGAGCATCGCACGATGCTCGGGCAAATCTCTCGAGCCAAGAGTGCGGGCGCGCACGGCATTGTGACAGGAGACTTAAGCCTCGATCGCTCGCGCGACCTCGTCGCTGCCGCTCGGCCGCTCCCCGTGACGTTCCATCGTGCATTCGACGTCTTCCCGGATCGCTCCGAAGCGCTGGAGCGGCTCATCGAACTCGGGGTCGAGCGGGTGCTGACGTCGGGCGGCGCGCCGACGGCGCCGGAGGGCGCCGAGCAGATTCGACAGCTCGTCGTGCAGGCGAAGGGGCGGATCGGGATTCTGCCCGGAGGCGGGATCAACGCTCACAACGTGGCTCGGCTCGTGCAAGAGACGGGCGTCCAAGAAGTGCACTTCAGCGTGAAAGATGCGGAGAAGGTGCGAGGGGTGGTCCGTGCCCTGAATGCGCCTTCCTAATTCCCGTCTTTACTGAATCGTCGTGGCGGCGCGGCGCGACGATGCGAGCGGGACGCTCCGCGCGCCGCGAGTGCCTTGGCCTTGATATCCAGTCGTTCTTGCGCGCGCTGGTCCCCGGGCCGCTTCAACATGCCGGGCTTCCCCGTGTCGGGGTCATAAAATCCAAGATATCCACCGGGGTTGACCCGGAACGATGACAGCGTACCGCCGGGGTGCGACCGACCCAGGAAATCGTTGCGACCATGTATCTCGTTCCCACTCGTGAAATACAAAGGAAGCACGAAGTTGCAGACGGGCACGTCGCCGATGTAATAGGACTCATCCTGCACCGGATCACACATCTCGTACCAATAGTAGGCGACGCCGTTGTGACCGCTGGGACCTGGCCCCCGGACGAGCAGGTTGGCTTCGGGATCGGCGATCAGCTCGAGCACCTCGTGTGACAGCGTCGTGCGCCAATCTTCCTTGAGTTGGTCGGCGAGCTCGGTAAACACAAAGCCATACGGCAAGCCGCGATCGGTCTTGTCGTGATACCCGAGTGCGTCATCGGGCGCAATCTTGTCCCACAGGTAGATGATCGCATCGCCGCGCAGATCCGCCCCGGGCTGCGGGTCCGACCGGCGTTCGGTCCGCCGCTCCAACCGCAAGCGTGCCCCCATGCTCCAATACGGCTCGAAGTCCTCGGTGACTTGCGTGTTGATCGCGCGGATCGCGTGCAACACCTCCTCATCCTTCAGACGGCCGTGGGTGTGGTTGACGACAGATATGATCATCCAACGAAAGCCTAAATCGCGCGTCGCTCATAGCTATGACACTTTGAGCGCAGCCTTGCGATCACTCGGTCGACGCGCAGAATCACCGCTGAGGAAAGGGAGGAATACCTGTGCCAAAAACGAAAACACCGAAGCGCTGGACCGTGCTCGCCTGGATCGCGGGTGACAACAACCTCGATAGCTACGGATTGAACGATATCAAGGAGATGAAGCGCATCGGATCGACGAAGGACGTGGACGTCGTCGTCCAGTTCGACCGCCGTGGAAACGGTAAAACCTACCGATACCACCTGAAGAAGGGGACGCCGCTCGCATCCGACGTTGTAGATACGCTCGGCGAGACCGATACCGGCGATCCGGCGGTCGCAACCGATTTCTTCACCTGGGGGATACGGACGTATCCGTCCGAAAAGGTGCTGGCCGTGATTTGGAATCACGGCAGCGGCATCGATGAGGCCGATGTCTACGCGCGCGCGCGGAATTCCGGCATCCGCATCGAGCGCCGGGCCCGGGCGCGCCCCAATATCCGGCCGCGCAGCCAGGCGCGGGCGATTGTCACGAGCGGGTTCGGCCGTTCGCTATTCGGCACCACCCTCGATTCTGCGATTCGGCTGCGGGCCATCGCCTACGACGATTACAATCGGGACTTCCTCGATAACGCCGAGCTCAAGCGCGTGCTCGTGAACGTCGTCAAGCAAGCCAAGCGCCCCATCGACGTGCTCGGATTCGATGCTTGTCTCATGAACATGGTGGAGGTGGCCTATCAACTCCGTGGCTTGGTTGGCCATATCGTGGCCTCTGAGGCGGTCGAGCCGGGAGACGGTTGGCCGTATGAGAAGGTCATCGGCGATCTCGCCGCGAAGCCGAGCGCAGACGGCGCGACCGTGGCTCGCTCGATCGTCAAGCGGTATCTGGCTTCGTATCCGTCTTCCGAAGAAGTCACGGATTCGGCCGTCGACGTCAGTCGCGTGCAGGTGCTGGCCCAGGCGGTGGACAATCTGGCGGCGGCCTGCATCCCCACCTTGCAGGCGCCGAGCGAGGCGGACGCCTTCGGCCGTTCGGTGCGTACCGCGCAGCGGTTCGACATGAAGGACTACGTGGATCTGGGTGCGCTCTGCAACCAGCTCATCCTTCGCTCCCCGCGGCCCGCGGTGCAGCAGGCCGCGCAACAGGTGCTGACCAACCTGCAGGGACCGCAGCCGTTCGTGATCGCCGAGGGGCACAAGGGCAAGACGGTCGCGGGCGCCACTGGCACCGCGATCTACTTCCCGCTGGTGGGCGACGTGACGGTGAACTACGGGAAACTGGATTTTGCCAAATCGACGCGGTGGGGGCAGCTGATCACGGCGTACGGCCAGTGATGTAGTCTCGCCGTGAGCATCTCGCTGGGATCGTGCGATCCCGCGGCCGTGCCCGCGGATGTGACGACATTCCTGCGCCCGTTGCACGAAGGCAACATGGATGTTCGACGCTTTCGTGGAGAGAAGGACGCGGAGTGGGTGCCTTTCCACAACGAGAGCGCGCCGAGCGTGCGCGATATGCAGACCACACTGCGCGCGGCGGGGTTTCTCCCCACGGGGGAAGCAAATGGTATACTCGACTATCGCACCTTGTCGGCGATCCGGCTGTTTCAGGAATACGTGCGGAGCGTCGAAGGCCTCAGCGCCATCGGCGCGCCGGATGGTCTGGTAGGTCCCAACACCGCGGCGCATCTCGCCCGCTGGAAGAATGCCGGCACACGGGTTGACTGGGCGAACCGTTCGCCCGACAACGCGATGCCCGCCTTTCGTTACTGGATGCTGGTGTTGGCAATGTATCAAGCATACAACGCGCAGAAGCCTGTCACGCTGATCATGCAGAAGGCTGAAGCGTATTCGAGGCCAAGCGACACGCTCAAGATCGCACGATGGAACCTGGACCGGCGCGCGATCCATTTGATCGGCGTGCGTCGTCAGGAATGGCGCACGGCGCAGGTCCGCCGGAACGACGATGTGTTCGTGTTGTTGGTGAACGGCCTCGCGTTTGCATTCTCAGGCTCGACCGATGCCAATCCCAAGCAGGCGACGCGCTCCGACGAGCCGTATCTCGTGCGTGGGCAACACCAGTATCGGTTCGGCTGGCACAAGCGCGAGGATCAGAACCGGGTCTATCGCGCGTTCCGACCGGTTGGGCCGGGCGTGCTCGTTTGCCGGGACACGGTGAACGATGACGCCCTGACGGACGCTGACCTGGCGAATGGTCTCGATGCGGTTGGCGATATCAATATCCATTGGAGCGGCGCGGGCACGGGCAACTGGTCGGCAGGATGCCAGGTCATCGAAGGGACGCGGTATCTCAACCATCGCGGTGCCGTCGTCGACTGCTCGGCGTTCGCAGCCCCGACGTACGGCGGTCTCGGCGCAAAGACGAAGGGTGCGTACAACGTGCTGCTGGATTTGATCACGGTATTCTCGCCGTCGAACGCGACGACGGGAATCGGGCTGCACTATACGCTGTTATACGAGAAGGACCTCCAGCTCGAAACCACTCCGGGCCAGAACGTCGATCAGGTGGCGCGCATGAATTTGCCCGCGGCGGAGGTGGAGCCGTTTACGGTGCCGCAGTTGGTGGGGGCGTTGGTGAACGGTTAGACAGACCTGACCACCCGAACGTCGGCATTGAGCGACCAATCAGTGTCGCTACCTTGATCCGAGGTACTCAGCCGCTGCGCCAAACGTGGCGACGGCGGCCTGGACCGCGCTCGCGAGCAGCGCGTCCAACCGCGCCAGGAGTCGGCTCAGCGCATCGCTATCGTGCATCGCCACTCTCGCCGACGCCTTCAGCGCGGCGACGAGACTCTTCACCAATGGCTCGCGGAACAAACAGGCGCGGTGCCCATCTGGCGTCACCGCCAGCACGGGGAGTTTGGGATACAGTCGAAACAGATCGTCCCATTCGGGGCCCACATATGAGCCGTTCGGTGGGGCGGATCTGGATCGTCGGCTGAATCTTGACCTGCGCTGCGCGACGGCGCAGGCTCTTGCCTCGGCGCCCACTCTCCCCGGAGGTAACGATGGCAGCCGTGATCGTGGCGAAGAGCGCGGTCTACGAGGTCAAGCCCAGTGCGTCGGTCACCCTTTCCATCACCATCGGCGACGGACAGGCAGGCGGGAGCGTCGTGCGATTCAAGGGCGCGAAGATCGGTCCTGGGCCGGCCATTCAGAGCCTCCGCATCCCGCAAGCCGGCGACGCCGATCAGGATCTGAAGGACAAAACGGTGTCCTGCACCACGACCGTGGAACGGATCAACTCCGCGTCGAGCCATTCGAGTGTGACGTATTCGCTGCGCGGCGGCGGCCAGGACAGCGACTTCACGTTCGACGCCACGCTGCCCGAGATGGGGCAACTTGCCGAGTACCGCACCACCATCATCTTCGAGTGAACGAGCCGTGACGCACACCAACGTGTGGAGACTGGTTGTCGTGCTCGGCGCCGCCGCGGGTCCGCTTGCGGCGCAGACGCCTGACGCCGGGCCCGCATTCAACGGGCTGCGGACGCCTGTGTCGCCGGCATTCGTCCTGCTCGGCATCGCGCCCACCGTCGTCGAACGCCCGAACACGCCGGCAGATCTCGCATTCAGCGTGCTGAACCGCAGTGCGGCATTCACCAGCCTACCCCGCGACATCGCGCTCGAGCTCAGCCCCTATTGGCTGGTCAAGCATCCGACGCTCACCTGGACCGCGGACACCGTGCGGGGGCTTAGCACCTCGCTCTCCCGCACGATGACCCTGTCGTTTGCCACCGCGGAGCTTGGCACGAGCACGCGACCGGTGACCGGACTCTCCGTCGGATTTCGCGCGGCCCCGTTCTCGGGACGGCTGTCGCATCAGTCCATTACGCGGCTGCACGAGCTGGAGGCGCAGTTGGGGAATCTCAGCTCGCTCGTCGATTCGCTCACCGCGGTGGACGTCGCCCGGCTCGACAGCATCCTCATCCGCGAGCGCAGGGCGGCGACGAGCGACGCCGAGCGACAAGCCGCGCAGAACCGCCACGCTGCCGCCGTGGCCGAACTCACGCGCACCGTCACCGAGTCCGAGGCGTACACCACGGCGGTTGCCGACATGAAAGAGACGTTCAAGGATCTGGCGTTGATTCGCGAAGGATTCGTGCTGGAAGTCGCCGGCGGCGCGGCGATGCAAGCGCCGGGTGGCGCGGCGGACAGTGCCAAGCTGGCTCGCTGGGGCGCGTGGATCACCGCCGGTTATGAAGGAAAGTCCTTGAGCTTCGTCGTCGTGAACCGCTTTCTGGCCAGCTCGGTGGACTCGAGCTTCGATGCGCTGGATCTCGGTATGCGGTTGATCTACACGACCGGCCGCTACGCGCTGTCGGCGGAGGGCAGCTTTCGCTCATTCACCGATCGCGGCGCGCCGGCTAACGAGTACCGCTTCGCCGCACTCGTGGACTTCGAGCTACAGAAAGGGCTGTGGGTGACCGGCACGTTCGGACGCGACTACAGCGCCAGCGCGCCTGGCAGCTTGCTTGCACAGATCGGCGTCTCGATGAACGTCGCAGGCGAGCGCATCAAGCTCCCGCTACACTAAGGCACCGGCGTCGGGCGCGTGCGCCGCGACCTCCCGCAGCGCCGCGGGCACATCGGCCGCTGTGCCGACGACCGCGAGTCGCGAGGGCTCCCCGGACACGACGACTAGGACATTTTGAGCGGAGGAGAAAACAGACTTATGACAATCTGAGCCGCGCGCGGTGGTGTTGGGCGGCGCGCCCCTTCGCTGCAACGGGCGGCAGGCGACGAGCTGGCGTGGCGCGACGCTGCGGGCTCTGCTTTTCCCACACCCGCAGCTCACTAAGGAACCGGCGCAGCGCCCACGGCGATCCCTTGTCCAGAACCTCTTCCCAGCCATGCCCTGTCACCTTCTTCACCAGGCGATAACACGCGCTGGGGTGGCGATGGCAGCGAAACGCCATCCAACAGAGCGACACGTGTTCGCGCTCAGCAGATTCAACCCAATTGAGCACCGTGACCCATTCGGTCATACGGTGTAGCGGTGGGAGCCCTTCGTGTTCGAGCAGGCGGGCAAGCTGGAAGCGGTTGCTGAGTCCGAGGGCGCGGGCTACGACCTGTGCCGAGCCGATCGGTCCTTTCGACAGGAGCACGGCTTCGATGACGGCGCGTGCACGAAGCCGCATCTGAGGACGGGCGGAGCGGATGGCCACCATTACGCGTTCGAGCACGCAGGGTCCCGAGGGCCGAGAGCCGACCAATGATGTGCGCCATCGCCGCGGGTTGCAATCTCTGGACTAGACCCGTGTTGCTCAAAATGTCATAACGCCTTTCACGAGATCGAAACCCTCGGTGCTTTGCCGGGATGCTCAAAGTGTCATAGTCCAGTCGCTTGGCAACAGACATGATCTTTTTGCTGCCCACATCGTCAGGTAACGAAAGGACAACAATGACGCGTCAAGTGAGGAGGGCCTCGGGGGCCGTCTTGGGAAGGGGCGGAATATCTGGAGCGACGGGGACTCGCGGGCTGGGAGGTGGCGCTCCTGCGCCTGCCCCTACCCGTACCCCTACCACTGAGCCTGCCGCTGCCCCGGCGCCTGCGGGTGCGGGCGCGGTGACGGCCGGCACGCCGGATGACTATATCGACCGGCTCATGAAGTTGATTCCGGCCGACACCGTCGCTCTCTACCTCTCGCTCGATGGCATCGTGCGCAGCGGCCTCAAGGGCGATCCTGCGCTTTCAACCTGGATGTGGGCACTGTTCGTCGTTGTTGTAGTGGGGAACGTCCTCTATTGGCGGAAGACAGGCGTTACCGACGTCGTCCAGTACGTGGTCTTGACGCTCGCGTTCGTGGTGTGGGTGTTCACGATCGGCGGACCGTTCCACGACCTGCCCTGGTACAAGCCGTTCATGGGTTCGGTATTGCTCGGCCTCTTCACCTTTTTTGCGCCCCTGTTGTACAAGGGCGCGCCGCAGCCGACGTAGCGAGGATCTCCCCTCAGCGGAGCGCGACCAAGAGGAAGAGCGCGATCGGGACCGCCACCACGAGGGCAGCCTGGAGGATGTTGGGCGCCGCAGATGTCACGGCGCGCGCGACCGCCGGCGGCAGCACCCCGAACGGCCGGTGCGGCTCACTCTGATACCAATAGGCGACGCTCGCATAGTCGCTGCGCAACATGTTGTCGAGTCCGTGATCCAGCATCACCCGCAACGATTTTTGGAACGGCGTCGGCGCATCGAGATCGAAGCGGTACGCCGCGACGCGGCCCTTCACGTACGACCGGACCGTGCACCCGTGCGTCGCGCCGTCATAGGTGCCGCGCGCGAAATACCATCCGGCGTTGAAATAGTCTTCGGTGCCGGTCCCCTGTACCGACGGCTGCTTCTCGCCATCGACATAGATCGCTTCCTGCCCCTCCAGCAGTCCCAGACCGTAGCCGTACGGATATCCCATGCGCGCGGGCGGCAGCCGCAACCAGCGATCGCGATTCTGCAGAAACGCGTGACACCCCACATAATGGCCGCTCCCGTTGGCCTCCAGAATCGTGTACGGCACGCCACGCGGCGTCGGGTTTTCGCGCCGCCACTCCGCATGAAAACGCAATGCGCTCGGCGGCTCAACCTGCTCGAGCACCGTGATCTGGTAGTACAGCGGATCGATCAGCTTCGGACCGTCATTGGTTACGTCGAGACGCGCGCCGGCGGCGTACGGCATTGGAAACGCGCAATGATAGCCGCCGCTGCCTAAGCTCGTCGCTGCGGAGGTGTACTGCACGTAGCAACCGAACGGCGCGCCGAAGAAGTCTCCCATGGGGCACTGCACGCTGGGCTCGGTCTCACCGTCCCAGTAGAAGCGGAGCACAAGGTGGCGCAGCGCGCGCCGGTTGAACGGCAGCAGCGTGGTCATCCACACGCGAGTCACGAGCCCCGGACCCGTAGTGCTGGCCATCGTGTGCGTTTCCCCCGCCGCCACCACAATTCTCTTCCGCCGCGCTGGAGCGGGCCGCAGGCCCAACCAATCGCCGCCGCGGTGCGGATCCCTGTCAAAACTCGAGAATTGGCGCACGCGCCCAGGTTGGGGGACGAGCAGACGCTGGAGGTCGTTCATCGCAGGACCGCGTCGATGACTTGCGCCAGCGTCTGTGGTTGATACGGCTCCGCGCACGTGCCGGCTGACGGATGCCGAGGTTGCACGCGGTACAGGTTTGCATCGGGGAAGACGCGAAACTCGCGCCGCATCTCGGCGCTGTAGGCGCGCGCGGTCATAGTGGGGACGTAAAACGGCCGGCAGGGGCTGACGGTGCGTGCTTTGACCGCGAGGACATGCGGCATCAGCGGCATTGCGACGAAGCCCAACGGATCCACATACACGTCGGGGCGAACGCCCTCGACCACCTGCACGTACCGCAGTACCATGCTGACCTCGAGGTCCGGCCGCGGCGCAATCACGACGGCGTTGGCCTTCAGCTTGGCGAGCGTCGCGCGCGCAAACCGCTCCGCCGAGTGGTCGCCGTGCTTGTTGGGATTCAGGAAATAGGCGAGCCCATCGCGCGCGCGTCCCCCAGGTCCAATATCCGGAATCCCCAGATCGGCATCGTCGATCCCCGCGGCGCGCAGGGCGCTCGGCGCCGCCTGATACAAGGCGATCGGCGCGATGACCACGGCAGCCCCGAGGGCCGCAAGGGTCGCAACGCGCCGAGTCCCAGACTGCACGGTCGCGATCGCGCGCGTGGCGCCCACGCCGATGCACAGAGCAAAGACCAGGTAGGACGGCAAATGAAACGCGAATCGATCTTCGAACGGGAAGTTCAACGAGAACGCGACATGCGTCCCGAAGAGCCACGCCAGATACGTGGCAGCCTCGGGCCGGGTCTTCCTGAGTGTGGCGAAGCCGAGGATCCCGAGTGCAACGCCCAGCGGCGTGAACTGGTAGAGCAGGTATCCGGCATAATGGACGATGTTGATCGCGACGGCCGCGAGTGCGTGTGGCACGGTGTCGTCCGGGAGCGCGGGCAACCACGTGGCGGCCGTGAACGCCGGTCCCAGTCCAATGACGCGCGCCACGCGAAGAAACTGAATCCACCATGGCGCGAAGCCCGCGAGAAATGCGCCGATGACTGCCGTAGTCTGCATCATGGTCGGCCGGCGCGTACCCCCACCCTCCCAGATCAAGTAGCCCGCTGTCGGGATCAGGGTCAGCACCAGCATGACGTGATTCGCGAGACCCAGCCCGCTGATAAAGGCCAACCAACGAAGATCCGTGACCCGCCGGTGCTCGAGCCACCGCAGCGAGAGCGAGATGACCGCAATCATGAACAGGCAATGCAGCGCAAGCACTTCCGTCGTGACGGCGTGCCACCAGAACGTGTGTGAGACGGCGAGGGCGAGCGCGCCGAGCGCTGCGCCGGTGCGATCGGCGCCCAGTCGCCGCGCGAGGGGATAGGCGAGCGCGACCGCGAGTGCGGCGATGAGGGCCGAGAACAAGTTCAGCCGGAGGCCGGGAGACCCGAGCGGCACGAGCAGCGCGCCGCGGGCCAGCACGATGTACAGCGGATGATCCCAGGGAGTCACGCCCAATCGAGCAAACGGTCCGCCATCCATCGGCGCGTGGCTCAGCTCGGGGAGAAACCAGTAGTTCGAGCCGCCCAGCACGACGTCCAGCTGCATGCGACCCGCATCGGCCCAATCCAACGACGGCGCGAGGGTCGCGCAATACAGCGCCAAGGCGCCGGCAAAGAGCGTGGCCCGAGGGCGCATGCCGTCAGGGCCCTCGCAGCAGCGCCAAAAACCCGGTCCCGAGGAGCTGCAGGAACGATGTGACGACGGGGATGGCCGAGGTGATCTTCAGGTGTACGCGCAAGTTGCGGCTGATCGGCCAGGTATCGCACTGTTCGATGAACACCGTCCGCACCTGTTTCGCGCGCTCGATTCCTTCCAGCGTGGCCGGCACCTTGGCCGGATCGGTCTTGGCGTCTCTCCGTGCAGCGGCCAGCAGCTCCTCGATGTCCTGTGAGATCCCGTTCAGTTCCCGCTCGCGCGCCTCCTCCATGGCCTCGTGAGTCGGCCAGAGGATGAATCCCAGGGTGGCGACCGTCACGATCAGCAGAAGTCCCCATTCCACCGGGATCAGTGGCGACCAGACGTACAGCCTGATCCCCCACACCGTGACGGTCGGGACGTCAAGTCGTGACGCCGCGTGTACGCTGACGACGCTGATCTCGAACGGCTCCATCCCGAGCCGATTCAGGAACGTGAACGCCCGCATGCCGCGATGCAGGCTGTCCATCACCACCGTCGTATCGAGTGCAACGGTTTGCGAGGTCAGCTTCGTGACCTGCAGGCGCAACACGTCGTGTCGCCCGAGTCGCCGCAGCTTGGTGCGGACCGTGTCCCTCGCCGAGTCGAGCGCGACGGTGACCAGAATCTCCTTTCCGTTGGCGGCGACCATGCCGAGTTCCCAGGGAATCCCCGCGCACGTCCCGGCCGACGTACAAGGAGGGAGCCAGCGCACGCCCTTCGCGGGAGCGGTGACGAGGATCGTGTCTGCGACAACGTCCCGCTGATCGGAGCGCAAGCTGGGGAGCACGCTTCCCATGAAGACAAAGAGCGTCATCACGGCGAGGAAATAGGAAATGCCGATCGCGTGGAGCCCGACCGCGCTCAGCCCGCACGCCTCGTCGGGATGGAACGGATGCAGCACCAGCCCTCCCGGCACTTCGCGCCACATCCGGCGCCACCAGTAGAGCGTCAGCCATTCGCGGATGAGAATCTGGCTGACCACGTAGGCCACGCCGCCAACGAGGACCAGCGATACGTATCGCGGCATGACATAGCCGTCGAACCACGGCTCGACCTTGGGATGCGGGCCCCAGAGCTGCTTTGCGACGAGCAGGACGGCCAGCGCGGCCATCCCAAGCCCGATGAACCACCACCGCAGTCGGGACATCGACGCATAGACGGTGCGGATGAACCGCGTGTAGGCCTCCGGGTCCTTGAAGCTCGCGTTGTGCCCGAGGCGGCGAAACACGTTCGCGATGTCACTCCCCATCCAGACATAGAAGGCGAAGCAAAACGGAAACCACACGAACCCCGTCAACATCGATTCGATGTCGGGCCGCCAGAGGCGCACATCAGGGCCGAGGTGGCCATACCCGCCCAGCGTGGGAAGGATGAGCTTCTCGATGGGGCCGTAAATGAGGAACGAAACGAGCCACGCCTGCGGCCAATCGACGCGGAGGTAGTCGCGGAGAAACCGCACGACCGGATCCCCGGCGTCGGTCGGGAAGTGCTCCGGCATCACATCCGTTCGCTGCATGCCGCCACCTGGGCGCGGGAGCGCCGGAACATGCCCCGTGGCTCCCACACGCTCTAGAACACTTTGAGCACATCGAAAAAGGATCTAGAAAAGGATTCATTGACAGTCGGCATGCCCCACCTAGCGTTTCGCGCTCGCGACGATGCGTCCGATCCTGCTTGCGCTGCGCCCCGCGTACTGGCTCAAGAACGCCTTGGTGTTCGTGCCCCTCCTGCAGGGGCGCGGCACCCAACAGGGCACCATGCTGCTCGCGCTGGGCGCCGTCGTCGCGTTCAGTCTCGCCGCTTCGAGCGCGTACGTCCTCAACGATGTGCTCGATGTGGGCAGTGATCGACAGCATCCCGTCAAACGGCATCGGCCGTTTGCGAGCGGCGCGCTGGACCTGCGCACGGGACTGTTGTTTGCCGCCGGGTTGGCGGGTGGCGCGACGCTGGCTGGGGTCTCCCTCGCGCCTCGCGCCGCGGGTCCGCTCGCCGCGTACCTCGTATTGAGCTCGCTTTATTCACTCGGGCTGAAGCACGTATTTCTCGCCGACGTGTTCACGCTGGGGGCGCTCTACACGCTGCGGATCGTCGCGGGCGGTGTCGCGACGGGAGCGCCCGTCTCGAACGCACTGGTGATCGCCTCCGTCGCACTGTTCGCGGCGCTCGCCATTGGGAAGCGGCTGGTGGAGCTGCGGCAGCTCCCGCCGGGCCGTGATCGGTGGCCCGGACGGCCCTATCACAACGGACACCGGAAGTATCTGCGGCAGCTCGCGGTCGTCGCGGGATGCGCATCGCTCGTCTCGGTCCTCGTCGCGGAGCTCGTATGGCGCGGCTGATGGCCGTCGCGTTGACCATCGCGTTGGCGGGCCGCGCCGCCGGGGCACAGACCTGCTCCACCACCGTCGTTTCTCGCGATGAGCTGATTGCCGCGATGCGGGAGGAGCAAGGCTACAATCTCGTCGCGACCACGAATTGGGCGCGCTTTCAGACCTATGTCTTCTTGCGCCTCGCGCGCGCCGCCCGGGCGCGCGATTCGAGCGGGCGCAAGCCTATCCTGATCAGGGCGGAAGATTGGTTTTGGAATTACGTCGCGGTGGCCGGACTGAATCCCGACTCGGCACCGCTCGGCACGCGGCGCGCGCACGATCTGGGTCAAGACATGCAGCTCGACTACAATCCCGCGCATGTCCTCAGTGACGTCCGCCGGGGGCCTCAGCCGGTGCTGGCGATGAACGTTCGGATTTCATGGCCTCCTGGGCCCCGCGTCCCCACGAGTTACAGCTACCGCGATACCCTCTCGGTGCCGAAGCTGAAGGTCACGAGTCAGCAGATGATCACGTACCGCCTCGTGGATTTCGGCGATATGGTGCTGTACGACGAGATAAAGGGGGTATCGGGACGTCCGACTTCCGGACTGCTCGGCGCCCTGTTCTCAATCCTGGGCGAAGGGAGTCTCGTCGAATCCCGCATGACGATCTCTTCCGACGGTGTCCAAGTGCTGCGAGCGCGGTCGAAGAAGCTGTTTTCGGTAACGGCGATTGCGACCGTGCAGCCCGATGGACGCGGAGAAAAGGGCGTGCCCAACGGAAATGTCGCGCTTGCCACCCTGAAAGCACGGTTGGAGGAGCCGCTGGAGCTCGTATACAAACCGTACGTCTGCTGGTGAGCAGCTCACGCGCACCCGAAACGCGCCTTCCGAATCGTCCAAAGCCCAGTCCGGGATTCTTTTGAGACCGTCAATGCGTCATGCGCAACGGGTCGTTGAGACCGTTCAGCCGCGGATCCCGGATCACCGGCAGTGGACCGCGGGGCGGTATCGGCGGCAGCTCCTCGAACAGGTGCCGCGGCGGTACCAGGATGATCCTGAAGCAGCTGCTCCCCGCGATCGACGCAAGTTTTTTCCGGCGGCGGTCGAGATCATTGAACGGATGCGTCGTGGGTAAACCGACGACCGGATCGACCACAAAGAACAGATCGGGCGAGTCGGTGATCGACGGCGTCAACCCCGTCATGAATCGCGACAACTGCGCGGGCATCGGCCGCGGGTCCACGTGCAGAAACGGCGTTTGCGTTTCGCGGATGTGGCACGCGCTGCAGGTGTTCAGCGAAAAGTGGAAGCGTGCGTCGTTGTCGACGATGCCGGTCGCCCGGAAATGCGTGTTCAGCTGATTGGTCGGAGTCGCCCGTGAGGTCGCGGCCATGAACGGATCGGTCGCGCCGGGGAAATGATCGGGCACAACATGCTTGTCGAGCTTGATCGCCGGCGCATTGGCATTCACATACGTGGCAATTACCGGTTGGGTGTTCAACGTCTCGTCGGTAGTTTGCTTGGTCGTCACCTCTTTGAGCTGGTGCGTCGCCGAATCAATCGCAAACTCGCGTAATTCCCACAGCGGGTCCAACGCGTTCTCGTTGGTGCGGAGCTGGTTGAGCGCGCTGCCGTTCGGTTTCGCTGGATCGGCATTCGCGCGCACGAAGACCTCGGTGATCTTTTCGAGCGAGTCGTTGTACGTGGCGCTGCCGAGCGGGAGTGAGCTGAGTGCCACCCAGCGGAGCGCCCAGGCGCGGACATCCGGGCACGTATGCTTGGGGATCCCGTATTCGAAGATCACCGAGAACGGCAGGAATTGGCAGCCGACGGTGCCGCTGTCCCGGTTCTGCACCCCGAAGATGAATCGCCCCTCTCCGGCGCTGCCGCGGCCGCCGTAGGCCGGGTTGTCCCCGAGGTCGATGCGGTTCACGATCGCGGCCAGTCGGAACGGCGAATGATCGAGGTCGAGCTTGCCGCCGGTCCGCGGCCACGGGTTGATGATGCGCGTCTGGATGGTTCCGCGTGGCGCCGCGTTGAACCCGCTCGTCACCGGTTGGCTCGCGTTCCATTTCTGCAGCCACCGCTCCATGCTCATCGGGTCCACCGCGGGAACAAGATCGAAGAGGTTGATGCGCATCCGGGCGCTGATGACGTTGTTGATGTCGCGCAACGCGGCAAAGCGCGCGAGCCGTCCTCGCACCATGGCGGTGTCTTCGATCCCGATGACTTCCCGGCCTCGGAAGATGATTTGCGGCATCGTATTCGATTTGAGCGCCGCTCCGCGTGCGACATCCTTGCCGAGCTCCGCAAAATCGAAGTCGACGATGGCGGAGAAGACGCCGTCGTGCGCCGTGGAATCGCCGTTACTGCCGTCGTCGCGCAACACGATTTCCTTGCCGCGCGGATAAATGCTGACGCCCTGCTGCACGCTCGAATCACCTTGCTCAAAACGGACTTCGAGGACTGCATTGCCGCCCGGCTGTCCGTTCGGGAGTGGCCGGATCGTGGCCGACTCGATGCCGGGGGGATTGCGGCTGAAGTCGCGCGCCGCGGGGCGAGTCGGCTCTACTTTGCGACACGATCCGACGAAGCCCAAGCCAAGCAGCATCGTAAATAGGATCTGACGCGTGCCCATAGAACCTCCTGCGGGTTGGCCATCGTCTCATGGTACGGCCGTCACGATGTGTCGACTAGGACACTTTGAGCATACCCCCCCTCATCAGAATCGCTCAAAGTGTGATAGTCCGTCGCACGGAACGCCTATCGTTTGAGTGGCGGACAGGTTGCCGATGACCCGGGTTCGGAGGTGTCATGAGCAGACTCGCAATTGCCATTGCTGCCCTGCTCTGGTTCGCGCCGACTGTGGATGCACAGCAGGTCGGGGTCCTCACTCATGACGCCACGTTACACAGCGGACCGTCGAGCTCATCGGCCAAAGTGGGCGTATTACAGACTGGCGACGCCGTCACACTGGTCGGCAACGGACATCGGACGGGGTATCTCCGCGTGCGCACGCAGAACGAGGAAGTCGGGTGGGTCTACGAGCGCTATGTCACGATCGTTGATCCCACCGAGCTACACGCGCCTGCTCCAGCGCACACATTCAGCGCTGGAGCGCCCGCGCTGGCGGCCGGACCGGGCGACTTCGACTCGTGTCCCGACTCGGGCAATGCGAAGCTGCGCAACGTACGGGCCTTGAATCGCCTGAAGAACCGGAGTGCGCAACCTCAAGATGTGGACATCGACAGTAGTGTGACCCTGGCCGCCATGCTCGCGCCCAGCACAAACGACAGCGGTCGATTCGGCGACGGGAAGGCCGCGGAGATCACCGGGTATGTCTTCCGTGTGATTCCCGGCGGGCACTTCGAGACCACGAACTGCGAGAAAGGGGATCCCATCCATCGCGATACCCATATCGAGCTCACCACGAGCCCGACCGATACCGTCGAAATCCGCCGGGTCATTGTCGAGGTGACCCCGCGTTGGCGTGCGGCCGCCTTGCAGGACTCGGTGGAATGGTCCACCGCCACGCTGCAGCAGACGCTCGAGGGCCACTGGGCCAAGGTGCGTGGGTGGCTGATGTTCGACTCAGAGCACAAAGCCCAATCCGAAAACACGCGTCCGGGAGGAGACGGGAACTGGCGAGCGACCGCTTGGGAGATTCACCCCATTACGGCACTTACGATCATCAGTCAGCCCTGAATCGTGTCCAAGAACATCGTTATCTGCTGCGATGGCACGGGCAATCAATTTGGAACGCAAAACTCGAACGTCATAAAGCTCTATAAGACGTTGGTCTGCGACACGACGCAGATCGCCTATTACCACCCCGGTGTCGGGACGATGGGGGCGCGCGCCGCGCTCACGCAAATCGAGCAGTGGTGGACCCGTGTCCTCGGTCTCGCCTTTGGGTATGGGATTTCCGACAACATTGCTGACGCGTACCAGTTTCTCATGCGAGAATTCGCAGCCGGCGACCGGTTGTACATCTTTGGGTTCAGTCGGGGGGCATACACAGCACGAGCGTTGTGTGGGATGCTCCACATCGTCGGCCTGCTGACCGAGGGTAACGAAGCCTTGATTCCCTATGCGATCCGGATGATCAAGCGCAAGCAGATCGATTTCGCGGTCGCCGCTGATTTCAAGCACACCTTCGCACGTGAATGCAAGCCGCACCTCGTCGGGGTGTGGGATACGGTCAGCTCCGTAGGATGGGTGTACGACGCGGTGCACTTTCCATTCACGCGAGCGACCAAGAACCCCGACTTCAATATCGTGCGGCACGCCGTTTCCATTGATGAGCGTCGCGCCTTCTTCCGCCAGAACTCGTTCGGCGACCCGCACGACACCCAGCAGGATATCAAGGAAGTGTGGTTCGCCGGCGTGCACTCTGACGTCGGCGGCAGTTATCCCGAGTCGGAGAGTCAGCTCTCCAAGATTGCGTTGCGGTGGATGTTGGGTGAGGCCGAGCGGGCTGGCCTTCGAGTTGACCAGTATCGCAAGGCGGACATTCTCGGCGGGAAGCCGCCGTATGTCGCCCCTGATTCTGCCACGACAAACCAGCACGAATCGCTGAAGGGGTGGTGGTGGATTGCTGAGTTATGGCCAAAACTGACTCACCGGCAGGTCACGCCGGGCGTATGGCGGCAGTCGATTCGCGTGAATCTGGGGCGAAGACGGTTGATTCCGGCCGACGCGCTGGTCCATGAGTCGGTGCAACAACGTCTAGAGCGCGTTCCCGACTACAAGCCACGCAATTTGCCGCAGCAACGTCATGTTCTCAGCGACTCTCCGTAGTCGCCCCCCCCCGGCCCCTCCGTTGCGTCCCTCGGCCGCGCGCACAGCTTATTCGGGGTGCTTCCCTCCCTCACCGCCGCGCTCTGGCCCGCCAGCGCCTATCGACGCGATCAGTTGCCCGAGCGCGTGCTCCAGTTCGGCAGCGGCATGCTGCTGCGCGCGCTGTGCGCGGCGGCAGTGGACGCGGCAAACCGGGCGGGGGCGCGTGCCGGTCGCATTGTCGTCGTGCAGAGCACGGCGGAAGGAGCGGCCCGCGCCCGCACCCTGAACGCCCAGGACGGCTTGTTCACCCTGGTCGAGCGCGGCCTGTCCGGCGGCGCGCCGCTCGAACGCGTTGGCCTGATCGGCGCGATCTCGCGCGCGCTCGCCGCGGACAGTCAGTGGAACGCCGTGCGCGACGTCGCGGCGCAGCCTGAGATCCAGGTGATCGTCAGCAATGTCTCGGAGGCGGGGTTCCGGATCGACGCGCCCTTCCCGGGCCGGCTGACGGATGCGCTGCACGCGCGATTCACGCGCGCACCCGCTGCACCGCCCGTGTTCGTCATCCCGACCGAGCTAGTGCCAGATAACGGCCCACGCCTGGCGGCCATGATTCACGAAGTGGCGAGGAAGTACGACAACAGCTTTCGCGCCTGGCTCGAGGCGCGCGTGCGATTCTGCTCCTCACTCGTCGACCGGATCGTCACCGCGCCGCCGCCCGATCAGCATGCCGCGCTCGAGGCGACGCTGGGCTACCGCGACGCGTTGCTCACCGTGACCGAACCGTACGCCCTGTGGGCCATCGAGGTGGATCCCGCCGAGCTGCGGACCGTGTTTCCGATTGACAGCGCAAATGTCGTGTTCGCACCCGATATCGCGTTCTACCGCGAGCGCAAGCTGCGCCTGCTCAATGCGGTGCACACGGCGACGGCACCGCTCGCCGCTCTGGCCGGCGTCCGCACTGTGCGCGACGCCACGCTGCATCCGCTGCTCGGCGGCTTCCAGAAACGGCTGCTGTTCGACGAGATCATCCCCGCGACTGATATCCCGGCGGACGACGCGCGCGCGTTCGCACACCAGGTGCTCGAGCGGTTCGCTAATCCGTGGCTCGAGCACGAGTACCGCGTCATCGCGACGAATCAGGAAGAGAAGTTCCGAATCCGGGTCGTGCCGCTCATCGTTCGCCGTCCTGCACCAGGATTGTCCCTCGCCGCCGCGGCCCACCTGACATTCACCCGGGCGCCGCTCGACGCGCTCGGCGAGGCGGCGCGCATCTCGGAATTCGCCGCAGCGACGACGCGCTGGATGGCGGTGCTGGCGCGGGACGGCGTCGAGGCGGCGCTAGCCGCGCTGACGGAGAGTGCCCGATGTACATGACGTTCCGCTGGTTCGGGCCCACCGACCCGATCCCGCTCGCGCACATCCGCCAAATCCCCGGCGTGGAAGGCGTGGTGAGCGCGCTGTACGACGTGCCGGTCGGCGATGCGTGGCCGAGGGGCCGGCTCGCGCAGCTGCAGAATGACATCGCGGACGCAGGGCTCAAGCTCGCGGTCGTCGAGAGCATTCCGGTTCACGAAGACATCAAGCTCGGACGTCCCACGCGCGACCGCCTGATCGCGAACTACTGTGAGAGCGTTCGCACCATGGGCGAGCTGGGCGTGCGGGTGCTGTGTTACAACTTCATGCCCGTGTTCGACTGGATGCGCACCGATCTCGCGCTGCCGCTGCCCGATGGATCGACCGCGCTCGCGTACGACGATGCGGCGCTCGCCCGCATGGACATCGCGCGGGGGACCGGCGATCTCCCCGGCTGGGCTGCGACCTATGATGCAACCGAGCTACGTGGGCTGCTCGAGGCGTACCGCAAGGTGCACGCGGAGCGGCTGTGGGATCACCTCGCCTACTTCCTCGAGCGCGTCGTCCCCGTCGCCGAGCAAGCGGGCGTGCGGATGGCGATCCACCCCGACGACCCACCGTGGCCCATCTTCGGGCTGCCGCGCATCATCTGCCGCGGCCGGGACTTGGAGCGACTCCTGCAGCTCGTCGACCGTCCCGCCAACGGCGTCACGTTCTGCACGGGCTCGCTCGGCGCCCTCCCCGAGAACGACCTGCCGGCGATGGTGCGGCGCCTCGGCCCGCGCATCCACTTTGCGCACTGCCGCAACGTGCGCGTCACCGGTGAGCGGCAGTTCCACGAGACGCCACATCCCTCGGCGTTGGGCGATGTCAATCTAGCAGCCGTGCTGCGAGCATTGCGCGACACGGGCTTCGCCGGCCCGATGCGCCCCGACCACGGGCGGATGATCTGGGGCGAGCGCGGACGGCCGGGCTACGGATTGTATGACCGCGCGCTGGGCGCGACTTACCTTCAGGGACTGTGGGAAGGACTAACGACAGAAACGGGATGATGGACTCACGGTTCAACTCCTCGTTGGAAACCGAACTCAGCCTATCCCCGCATCTCTCAAATATCCGGCCGCCACTTTCGCATACTGCTCAATCGCGACCTCGGGCTCCTCAATCTCCGGATGCCACCGCTTCTCCCACTCGAAGCTAAAGAACCCACGGTAGCCGATCTTCGCGAGCGCCGCGATCTGCCGTTTCACGGGTACGTCACCGGTGCCGGTGAGGACATAGCGCCGGTCGGTGCCGGCGGCGACGGAGTCCTTGAGATGGGTGTGCCGGATGTAGCGCCCCAGCTGCCGCACGGTGTCCTCGGGCTGCTCTTTGCCCGACACGAAGGTGTGATGCGCGTCCCACAGCAACGCCACGTTGGGTGAGTCGGCTTTCTGGAGGATTTCGAACAGCGCGGGCGAGTCGGTGAAGTCGCCATGCGATTCGATGATCACGGTGACGTCTTTGCCGCGCGCATAATCGCCAAGCTCGTGCAGCGCGCCGCCGATGTGCGCGAGCATCTCGTCGCGTGGCACGCCGGCGACGTACTCGTTGCCGAACACGCGCACGTACGGCGCGCCGAGTGCGTGGGCGAGATCGATGAAGCGGCGCGCCTCGTCGAGCTGCGCGGCATGCTTGACCGGGTCCATGTCGTGCATCTGCGCCGACGCGCCAAGGCAGGACACGCTGAGCTCGTGCGCCGCGAGCTGGCGTCGCGCTTCGGCGATTCGCTCTGGCGCAAGCTCGGGCACCTTCGTGAGATCCATGTTCGTCAGGATGCCGCGTAGCTCGACCGACGCGAATTGCTGCTCGGCCGCAAAATCGAGGATTCGGGGCCAAGGCCAGCTGGGGCAGCCGAGCGTGGAGAAGCCCAGAGGCAGCTTCTTGGCCGCGTGCCAAGGCAGCAGCAGCGCAGCCGCAGTTCCGACAAACTCCCGTCGAGTGGTCATAGCGTCGTTCCTGAAACTAGCTTTTAGTTCACCGTGACGCTCGACCAGTCCCGTCTTGCAGGACCACGGGGACGAAGTCTATTTCCGCAGTATCAAAGTGAGGCCACTATGAAACGCCGTCGCTTCGTGAAAACCGTTTCCAGCGCCGCACTCGGACTCGTCGCGGCGCGTGCGCCGCTGTTCGGGTCAGGCTCCCCCAGCGAGAAGGTCGTGGTCTGCGTGATGGGCCTGAACGGCCGCGGGACCGTGCTGGCGAAAACGTTCGCCAAGACGCCGCACGCCGAGGTCGCCAGTGTGTGCGACGTGGACGCCAAGGTGCTGGCCAAGGCTGCCGCAACCGTGAACGCGAAAGCCATCGCCGATTTCCGGCGCGCGCTCGACGACAAGTCCATCGACGCGCTCGTCATCGCGACGCCCGACCACTGGCACGCGCCCGCCGCGATCCTCGCGATGGCGGCCGGCAAGCATGTCTACCTCGAGAAGCCGTGCGGCCACAACGCGCGCGAGGGCGAGCTGCTCGTCGATGCGCAGCGCAAGACACGCCGCGTGGTCCAGATGGGAACGCAGCGCCGCAGCTCGCCACGCGCCATCGAAGCCGTGCAGGCAATCCGGGACGGGATCATCGGCCGCCCCTACTTCGCCCGCGCGTGGTATGCGAACCGCCGCGCGACCATCGGGCGGGGCAAAGCTGCGCCGGTACCAACAGACTTGGATTACGAGCTGTGGCAGGGGCCGGCGCCGCGCACGCTGTACCGCGACAACGTGATTCACTACAACTGGCACTGGTTCCGCCGCTGGGGCACGGGCGAGATCTGCAACAACGGCACGCATGAGATCGACGTCGCCCGCTGGGCCCTCGGCGTCGATCATCCGGTGCGCGTCACGTCCGCGGGCGGGCGCTACCACTTCGACGACGACTGGGAGTTTACCGACACGCAGGAAGCGGCGTTCGAGTTCGACGGCGGCCGGTCGATCGCGTGGCAGGGACTGAGCTGCAATCCCTATCCCGTAGAGGGCCGCGGCCGCGGAACGATGGTGCACGGCACGACCGGCTCGATGGTGCTCGATCAGGACGGCTACGTCGTGTACGACATGGACAACAAGATCGTGAAACAGAACGTCGCGCCTCCGCCGTCAGGCACCGATTCGCTCGCGCTGAGCGGCGACGATCAGCTCACGGCATTCCACATCGCGAACTTCGTCGAAGGCGTCCGCACCGGCGCTCCGGTCAGCCAGCCGATCGAGGAAGGCGCGAAGACCGTGCTGCTGTGCCATCTCGGCAACATCGCGCAATGGACGGGTCGCGCGCTGCGCGTCGATGCCACGACGGGTCGCATCCAGGGCGACGAGGCGGCGATGGCTCACTGGCAGCGGGAGTACGCGCCCGGTTGGGCTCCAACAGTCTGAACCCCGATCGCTTCTTCGACTCCGATCCAGCGATACGGCGCGTCGCGCGCGCGCTGTACGAGGAGACTCGGGGCCTACCCATCGTCTCGCCCCACGGCCACGTGGACGCGCGCATCCTCGCGGAGAACGCGCCGTTCCCCGAGCCGGCGTCGCTCATCATCCAGCCCGACCACTACATCCTGCGCCTGCTGTACGCCAACGGCGTGCCGCTCGAAGCGTTGCTCAAGGGCGAGCCGCGCCGCGTGTGGCAGCTCTTCGCCGAGCATTATTACTTGTTTCGCGGCACGCCGAGCGGGGCATGGCTCGACTATGAGCTGTGCGAGGGATTCGGGATTCGGGACTCGGTTTCCGGGGAAACTGCTACACGGATTTACGACGAGATCGTCGAGAAGCTCAAGAGCCCAGAGTACCGGCCGCGCGCGCTGTTCGAGCGCTTCAACATCGAAGTGCTGGCGACGACGGACGCGGCGACCGACAGCCTCGAGCACCATTGCGCGATCCGCGAGTCCGGCTGGAAAGGCCGAGTGATCCCGACGTTTCGGCCGGACGCGCTGTTCAAGATTTCCTCGCCCGGGTTCGACGGGCTCGGGGCGCGCGATTTCACGAGCTTCATCCGCGCGATCGCGGAGCGCCGTGTGCACTTCAAGCAGCTGGGTGCGACGGCGACCGATCACGCGGTGCTCGAGCCGTACACTGCCGCGCTGTCCGAGGAGGAGGTCGAGCGCCTGTTTCAGCGCGCGCGGCAGGGTCAGGCGACGCCGGACGACGAGCGCCGCTTCACCGCGCACTTACTGATGGAAATGGCGCGTTTGTCGCTGGCCGACGGCCTGGTGATGCAGCTGCATGCCGGCGCGCTGCGCGACCACAACAGCCAGGTCTTCGAGCGCTTCGGCCCTAACATGGGCGCCGACATTCCGGTGGCGACCGAGTTCACGCGCAACCTGCGGGCGCTGCTCAATGCCTACGGCAACGACCCGCGGTTCACGCTCGTGTTGTTCACGCTGGACGAATCGACCTACAGCCGCGAGCTCGCGCCGCTCGCTGGCCACTACCCCGCCGTGCGCCTCGGCCCCCCGTGGTGGTTCCACGATTCGATGGAGGGCATGCGGCGCTTCCGTGAGCAAACCACCGAAACGGCGTCGATCTACAAGACCGCCGGGTTCAACGACGACACGCGCGCGTTCTGCTCGATCCCTGCGCGGCACGATCTGGCGCGACGCATGGATGCGAATTTCTTGGGGGGCCTGGTGGCGCGCCACATGATCGACGAAAGCGACGCGCGGCGCATGGCGCGGGCGCTGGCATATGAGCTGGTGAAGAAGACGTACCGCCTCTAGGGCGGCGGATCTGCTTTGCCGGCGCTCGACAGCAGATCAATCAAGCGCCCACCGCAACGACATCGTCGCCGAGACGTAGCGCCATTGCGCCGTGGTCGCAACCTCGTTCGCGAATGCCGATTGCTCGCCGTCGAACTCGAGCCGGAGATCGCGCCCCACCGCGAGCGGCACGACGATGAGTGAGTACAGGCGCAACGCGCGGCCCCATGGGCCGATGGTCGCGCCTTGCTCAGCGACGCGCTGCACCCCCGCCCCGATGTCGAAGACCAACAGGATCCCCTGTGCAGTTTCGAACTCGAGGTACGATCCCGCCTGGGCGACTTGGACCAGACGTGGCGCGAAGTAGCCGGCGGTCGTCGAGTGAGCGAAGCGAATGGTGTGGAACTGGGCTGACACCTCGACGCTCGGCGTCACAGGAACCGCCACCATCCCGGCGAGCGTCGTCCGATGATTGACCTCAGCGGAGTCGCTGAGGGCCACCGTGCGACCAATCCCCCGCAGCTTGAAGACGCGGGCGACGGGCAGTTCGACCGTGGCGCCGAGCTCCGTTCGCAGCACACGGTTCGCCGCAAGCAACGGGGTCGCGTCCAGGAGGTCTCGCCGCGCTCTCAGGTCGACGATCGGCCCCGCCCCGGGAACTCGCCAGCGCGCCCGCAGCTGGCCCGTCGGCAGGATCGTCGCACTCCGTCCAGCGACGGCATCGAGCCGGCTCGCTCCACCGCTCGCTTGGACTTGCCACGCCGCTCCGGGCCGCCACGCCGCGCCCAAGGTGAGGTCTTGGCGGCCGGTGGTCGTCACGCCATCCTCGATCGCCGTCCGGCTCGCGGTCAGGCCGAACCGCATCGGTCCCCAAGACGCGATCTCACCCGTACCGCCCAGCCGGAGTGTGGTGTTGCCGTCCGAGTCGTGAGTACCGCTCGCGAGGGGCGTGATCGCGGCCGCGGCTGCCGCTCGCGCCACGGCGAGTCGCCGGGCAACAGTCGGGTCCGGCGCAATCGCCTGAGCACGCTCGAATGCTAGGGCCGCATCGCGCTCCCGACCCTGTCGCAGCCGTTGGCGCGCCAGCTCGCCCCATGCCTCCGCGTCACTGGGGTTCGCGTCGAGCCAGTGCCGATAGTCAGCGACGGCAGCATCGGTGTGCCCCGCGCGAGCGAGGACCCGCGCCCGACCGATGACGGCGTCGCGCTCGTCGGGCGCGAGCCGGAGAGCATCATCGTACGAGCGCAACGCGTCACCGTAACTGCCAGACCGTGCGAGGGCGTCGCCCAGGGCCATGTAGCCCCATGGATCGGACGGCTCCAGGGCGACGTAGCGGCGGAACAACTGGAGCGCACGGGCCGGGTCACCCCGCTTGCTCAGGTCGGCGAGACGATAGGTCGCGCGCGAGTTCTCAGGATCGACCGCCAGCGCTGCCGCGTACTCACGCTCGGCCGATGTCGCATCTCCTGCCGCAAAGGCGGAGTCCGCTCGGGCGAGACGGCGAGCGAGCGCGCTGGTGTTCTGTGCGGCCACCGTGTGCGTCCCGTCCGCCGCCACGGCGAGCACGACGAGTACCGCCACCCTCGTGATCGGTATTTCCGCACCGCGCTCAAGCCTCGGCCCCGTCTCCCGATGGACCCACAGGCGCAGCAGCTCGACGCCAAGGAGAACCGCAGCGAGGGTCGCGGCAGAGAGCACGAGCGCGGCCGTGCGCAATACGTTTCCCGGGTGCGCGCCCGCGAGCAGATGGGGTGGACGAACGATGGCGGCGGATGCGGTGATCGCGATCCCTACGAGCCACCCCGTCACCCATATGGCGGCGAGGATCGCGCCGGCCATGGCAGTCTGCCCTGCAACGATGCGCCACCCAGCCGACGGGCGACGTCGTAACGACCGATACGCCTGGCGGAGCGGCATGGCGAGCGCGCTGACCAAATAGAACATCCCGCCGATCCCGGTCCCCGGCACGCCAACTGTCATCTCAGTGCCCCTTCTCGTAGACGTGCAGCGAACGACCGAACACCAGCTCGGCGCACACCGCGCGGAGAAAGAACACCGCGTTGACCGTGCGCAGCACGAAGAAGGCCGGAACGCTCGCCAGCGCCCGGAGCACTTCCCGGCGTCGCGTGGCGCCGACCAACACCGGCACCAGCACGACCGGTGCATCGATCAGATAGCCGAGCAGCACCCAGGGGCTCTTGAATGCGAGAGCGAGGAGGGGGAGCAGCACCAGATACAGCGCCGCCGCAATCGTCGCGTCCCAGAACGCCACCGCTACGGCGGAGCGGAGAAACGGCACACGGAGCAAACCGCGCCAGTGCAGCATCACGTTCTGGACGAAGCCGTGCGACCAGCGGCGCAACTGCTTCCCCATCAAGCGGAAGGTGTGGGGCTCTATCGGATAACACACCGCCTCAGGGACGAAGTGCACCTCATGGCCGGCCTGGTAGAACGTCCAGGTCAAATCCATGTCCTCGGCGAGCGTTCGGTCGGACCACCCCTGCTGCGCCCGCAGCAGCGCCGTCCGGTAGATCGAGAAGCACCCCGAGGAGATCAGCGGCTTGCCGTAGCACTCCTGCACCTGCTTGTAGTAGGTGAACGCGAACAGGTACTCGATGTACCGCCCGCGCTCCCAGATGCTGCGCACGTGGCGCGGCAAAACCAATCCGCACGCCGCCGCCACGCGCGGTCGGTCGAACACCGGCAGCAGGCGTTCGATGGCGTCGGGGGCGAGCACGGTATCGGCGTCGATGGCGGCGGTGAACGGGGTGCACACGTACCTGAGCCCGAAGCTCTGGGCTCCCGCCTTGGAGCCGGTGTTGGTCGGAGGGCGAACGACGGTGACCCCCAGGGCGCGCGCCACGCCGCCGGTTCCATCGGTGGAGCAGTCGTCCACGACGATGATCTCACGCGGCGGCGCGGTCTGCGCCTGCAGGCTGCGGATCGTGTCCGCCACGCTCCCTGCCTCATTGTAGGCGGGGACGATGACGGTAAGGTCAGCGGTCACGTGTTGAAGAGTACCGGGAGGCCGGTTGCGTAACGTGCCGACCTGCACATTGCAACGGCGATGCCGGGGCCAACGCCTCCTCTTATAAACCTTGCGGGCCGCCGCCCCGCAGAGCAGTTTCGACGAGTCCCCGCCCTGTTGGAGGAGTTATGCGTCTCTCCTCACTCGCCCGGGTCGCCGGGCTGCTCGTGCTGGCCTCGTGTATCGCTCCCGTGGATACGGACCAGGCAGTCGGTCCACTCTCGCTCTCGGTCGTGTCCGGCAACAACCAGAGTGGACCACCTGGGACCGAGTTGCCGAATCCGCTCGTCGCGCTCGTGGAGGACTCCCGCGCCCACGCCGTGAGAGGGCAGATCGTCAATTTCGTCGTGGTCTCGGGCGGCGGCAGTGTATTCGCAGGTGCCGCGATTACCGGCGCCGATGGCATCGTGCAGGAGCGCTGGACCCTCGGCGCTTCGGGACCGCAGCGCGTCGAGGCGCGCGCGATCGATACCCAGACGGGCGCAAAGCTCACCTTCGCGAGCTTCGACGCGACGCTGACCGACGTACAGGCACCGGTCGTGTCCGAGGTGGCCACGTCGCCGACCGCTCCGGTCTCAGGCAGCCCGTTCGACCTGACGGCAGTCGTGAACGACGCCACTACGGGCGGCTCGAACATCGCGGGGGCGACCTACGCGGTCGATGGCGGTCCGCCGGTCGCGATGGTCGCGCAAGACGGCGCGTTTGATGAGCCAAGCGAAGCGGTGCGCGCCACCGTGTCGCCGTTCGCGGCCGGCGGTTCGCACACCTTCTGCGTGACCGGCAGAGATGCCGCCGGCAACGTGAGCAGTCCGAGCTGCATTACGGTGGTCGTCACCGAGGACGCGATTTACGTCAGTCCCGCGGGCGACGATGCGGCGAACGGCACGCGGGCCGCGCCGCTCAAGACCATAGGTGCGGCGCTCGCGCTGGCCGGCACATCTGGTAAGAACAGAGTAAATGTCGCGCAGGGCACCTATCCAGAGAATGTGCAGCTGCGCGCAGGGGTCAGTTTGTACGGCGGCTACGAGGCCGCAACCTGGACGCGCGCACCGGCGACGTTCGTCACGACGATTGGACCCGGACCATCCACTTCGGCCGTTGCCGTGCAAGGCGACAACGTGACGGGAGTGACCGTCGACGGCTTCAGCATCCGGAGCGGCGACGCGATCGGTCCCCGTGAGAGCGCCTACGGGATGGTGTTGACCAATAGCGTGGCGACGATCTCGGGCAATCACATCATCGCGGGCAACGGCACCGCGGGCACCGACGGCTTCATTGGTTTCCCAGGACAGGATGGTATCGCCGGTCTCGACGGACAGCCGGGGTCGGCGAACGGACCCGAAGGTGACGGCGGTTTTGAGAGATCGCTCGTGTGTCTCGGCTCCACACTCATCGGTGGCGCCGGTGGGGCGGGCGGAGCGCCCGGCGCGGTGGGCCAAGATGGCGCGCCCGGCAACTCGCCCAACGGCGGCAATGGTGGAACGGGTGGACTCGGCGGCGCGACACCCCCGTTACCCGCTGGCGAAAATGGGCAGGACGGCTTCGCCGGGATCGCTGGAGCCGCGGGATCGGGCGGTGACTCCTTTGGAGGCTTCTCTAGCTTCGGCGTCTACGTCCGGGCGGATGGCTCTGCTGGAGTGTTGGGCCAACACGGCGGCGGTGGCGGCGGCGGCGGTGGGGGTGGCGGGCTCGACCCCACGGGCGGCGGCAATGGTGCCGGTAGTGGTGGCACCGGTGGCTGCGCCGGGACCGGCGGTGGTGGTGGCAGGGGCGCCGGCGGCTCGTTCGGCATCGTCGGCGTGCTCTCGACGTTGACCATCACCGGCAACACGATCGAGACGGGGAACGGCGGTGCCGGCGGTGCGGGTGGCAGCGGCGCGGCGGGTGGTGCCGGCGCCGCTGGTGGCCTCGGTGCGACGAACGATGCGCCGCAAGTCGGCGCCGGCGGCAACGGCGGCGCGGGTGGCAACGGCGGTGCGGGCGGTCCGGGCGGCGGCGGTGGTGGTGGGCCCAGCATTGGGATCGTCTCGCAGGGAGGAACGCTCGCGCAGGCCGGCAATGTGTTTGTGCTTGGCACTGGTGGGACTGGGGGAACATCACCCGGCGGGAATGCGGGCACCGACGGACTGCGGACGCAGATTCGTAACTAGATTTTGTAGGCGATTAGCTTGCGCGCTCTACCACCCGGCGTACTGCGCGAGGATGTCCGAATACGCCGGCGCGGCCAGAAGCACTCCATTGCGCCAGCCGCTATTGACACGCCCCGCAACGATACGGTACTACTCGGCGTGCCATCACGAGCTACTATGCCAAACGACATGGGGACGTTTCGCGTTGACATCGAAATTGAGAACCCGGCCAGGCCGGGCCAAAGACGCACACTCGGGTCCGTCCTCGTCGACACGGGCGCGGAATTGAGTTGGGTGCCGGCCGAGGTGCTCGAAGCGTTAGGCGTGGAGCGCAACAACCAGTGGCGGTTCCGCCAAGCGAACGGGACGGTGCTCGAGCGCTGGACCGGTATCGTCGTGATCACCGTAGCGGGAAAGCGAACGGGGGATGATGTCGTCTTCGGTGAGCCGGGCGACCTCACGTTGCTTGGCTCGCGCACGCTGGAGGGACTCAACTTCCGCGTGGAGCCGGTCACGAAGCGGCTCGTTGACGCCGGGCCGGCACCCGCGGCGGTCCTCACCCCCTGACCCCCTCTCCATTCTGGAGAGGGGGAACTCTTTAACCCCGCGCCAGCTCTCTCAGCCTCTCCAGCACCTTCACCATCGCCCACGTGTCCCGCTCCTTTCTGGACGCACTCAGGCATTTGGGCTATCTCTAACCCCCCTGAAAATTGGTGGGTGCTCTATGCGTCGATCCGTGCTCGCCGGTCTCGCCGCGCTGATCCCAGTCGCCGTACTCGCGCAGGCCAATACGGGAGGTCCGCCGGCGACGCCCGTCCGTGTCGTCAACGACACCATCTTTGGCACCGTCGTCCCTGATCCCTATCGTTGGCTCGAGAACGTGCAGGACAGCGCTGTCCTCCAATGGTTGCACGCGCAGGATAACTATACCCGTCATCTCCTCGCCGCGATTCCCGGCCACGCCGACCTGGCGGCGCGGATTCACGCGCTCTCGAATGCCAATCCGTCGATCAGCGCGCCAAATTTTGGTGGGAAGCGCCTGTTCTATTTCAAGCGGCTCCCCGGCGAAGAGGTCAACAAGCTCTATGTGCGCGACAGCCTCGGCGCCCCCGAGCACCTGCTCGTCGATCCCGAGCGGCTGCAGCAGGCAGGCGGCCCGCACTGGGCGCTCGACTACTACTCCGCGTCGTGGGATGGCCGCTACGTCGCCTATGGCGCCTCGCCGGCCGGCTCGGAGAACAGCATCATGCGGATTCTCGACGTGACGACCGGCAAACTGCTGCCCGATTCGATTGACCGTGCGCAGTTCGGCGGCCCGTCGTGGCGACCGGATGGCCGGGCGTTTTTCTACAACCGGCTGCAGAAGCTGCCGCCCGGGGCGCCGACATCCGAGAAATACCGCAACAGTCGCATTTACCTGCACACGGTAGGACAATCCGACACGACCGACGTCCCGCTCGTCGGTCTCGGCGTGATGCGCCGCATCCCGCTCGAGCCGGATGACATCCCCTTCATGAACACGATTCCGGGAACCGCGTGGGCGTTCGCCACAATCGCGCATGGCGTGCAGAACGAGGTCACCGCATACGTCGCGCCGCTGGCCGATGTGCGTGACTCGACCACGGTGTGGCGGCCGCTGATCGCGCCGACCGACAGCATCGTGCTGTTCGACGTGCACGGTGACGACATCTATCTGCTTTCGCACCTCCATGCAGCGCGCTACAGGGTGTTGCGCACCAACCTGAAGAGCCCCGACGTGGCGCACGCGGCGGTCGTCTTCCCCGAGTCGCAGGGCGTGGTGGTGGTCTTCGGCACCTCGCGCGACGGGCTGTACATCAAGACCTTGGACGGTGGGTTGGGGCGCCTGTTCCGTCTCGCGTGGGGCGCGGCCCCCCCCGCTGCCCAGCCGGTGGCGCTGCCGTACGATGGCGCGATCAACAGCTTCAGCACCATACTCTCCCGCGATGGCGCGCTCTTCTCACTCGAATCGTGGACCCATTCGCCGCTGTGGTTTGCGTCCGATCAGAAGACCGGTCACTTGACGGACACCGGTCTGCTGCCCGTGTCGCCGGTGGATTTTTCGGCGATTAAATCCGAGGAAGTGCGCGTGCGGGCACCCGACGGCACGATGGTGCCACTGTCGATCGTGCATCGCCGCGATGCCAAGCAGGACGCCAGCCATCCGCTCTATCTCGACGGGTACGGCGCCTACGGGTTCACGTACGATCCTTATTTCGGTCCCGCCTGGCTCGCGTGGTTCGAGCAGGGCGGCGTGTATGCCGTGTGTCACGTGCGTGGCGGCGGCGAGTTCGGCGAGGCGTGGCACCAGGCCGGTCGCGGCCCGACGAAGTCGAATACGTGGCGCGATCTGATCGCGTGCGGCGACTATCTCGTGGCCCAGAAGTGGACGTCACCGGCGCGACTCGCCGGCAGCGGCACGAGCGCCGGCGGAATCGAGATCGGGATGGCGGTCACCGAACGCCCGGAGCTGTTCGGGGCCGCCCTGCCGCGCGTCGGCACGCTCAATCCACTCCGGGAGATGCTGGTCGGCGTCAGCGGCCCCGCGAATCGTCCGGAGTTCGGCGATCCCACGACCGCCCAGGGCGCGCGCGAGTTGTTGGCGATGGATACGTAGCAGCACGTGAAGGCGGGGACTGCGTACCCGGCGATGTTGTTCACGAGCGGGTTCAACGATCCGCGCGTGGACACGTGGATTCCAGCGAAGACGGCGGCGCGTTTCCAGGCCGCGACCACGAGTGGCAAGCCGGTGTTGCTCCGCGTCGAGTTTGATGCCGGGCACGGGTTCGGCTCGAGCATGTCGCAGCGCGAGGCTGAACTGGCCGATGAGTGGTCATTTTTGTTATGGCAGTGTGGCGTGCCGAAGTTTCAGCCGGTGCCGTAAGACGCTACTCGAGGAGCGCCTGCACTTCAGCCGCCGCCGCAATCCGGCGGTCGACATGGTCCCCGATCGCCCGGGCGCGTTCGAGCACGAGCGTCAGATCGGAGGGCGACCCCACGCCCGACTGCCGCTTCACGAGGGCAAGGCGCAGGTGTTCGAGCGCGGCCACCGCTTCGGTGAGCGATTCACCCGTGTCGCCCCGTGCGCGGAGTGCTTCGGCCCCGGTCTCCAATCGTTCGACCACGGCCGGAAGGTCTCGCGCCTGGCGCCGCTCCGCGTCCGGCAGCGCCTGATACGCCGAGAGTGCCGAGCGTCCGAGCACGAGCTCGGTCCGCTCGACGGAGGGCAGAGCCGGGCGTGCGGTTGTCTTGAGACCGATCCCCGCTAGGCGGAAGAACGTGCGTCCGGCTCTGCCGGCCCAGATCCGATACCACAGCGAGTCCAGCCGCAGGAACCAGCGGCGCCGCTTGATGACTTCGTCCTCCTCCTGCTGCACCTGCCGTTCGGCAAGCAGGGCCGCCCGGATGTCGTCGAACGTGTAGCCGTCCTTCAAGAGTCGGCGCGCCACCGCGACCAGTTGAAAGAGGAGGATCGCGCCGATTATCCCCATCCCTCTCCCAGCCAGCACCGACGTCAACAGGACCAGGGTGGAGACTTGCGCGTTCCGCACGAAGGCACGCACCAGTGGCGGCGCGCGAAAGTCCCGGCCCCGCAGTTCGCCCGCGACCCGCGCGAGATCGTCCGCCGTCTGAAATCGCTCCGGCGGCGCTTTGCGGAGCAGGCGGTCGACTACGGCTGAAAGTTTGGCGGGCACCTCGGCCCGGAGCGCTTGGACCTGGGGGGCGGGCTCGTAGACGTGTTTCGTCAGGATCGCGGGCACGTTTGCGGCCTCGAACGGTGCCCGGCCGGTGAGGGCGTAGAAGAACGTCGCGCCCAGAGAGTAGAGGTCGCTGCGCGCGTCCACCGGCTCGCCGCACGCCTGCTCGGGGCTCATGTAGCGCGCGGTCCCGGTGACCGAGCCTCCCCCGCCCGCGCTTTTTCCGAGCGCGATGCCGAAGTCGGTGACGACCGCCCGCTCGGTCGCGCGCTCGATCATGATGTTGTCGGGCTTCACGTCGCGGTGAATCACGCCGCGCTGATGTGCGGCGCCGAGCGCCCACGCGACTTCCTGCAGCAGTTTCATCGCCAGGCGCGGCGAGAGCGGGCCGCCCCGCTCCACCCGATCGCGCAGTGTCTCGCCGTCCACGAAGCCCATCACGAAGAACACGAGGTCACCGTGTGCCTCGACGAGGTGAATCGGCACGATGTTGGGATGCGCTAGGCCGGCGGCGGTCCGCGCCTCCTGCAGGAAGCGGTCTCGTTCGTCGGGGCGCGTCGCGAGGTGCAGCGGCAGCAGCTTGATCGCGACCGGGCGGTCGAGCGCCACATCACGGGCGAGCAGCACGATGCCCATACCACCGCGCCCGAGCTCGCGCTCGATCGAATAGCGGCCGGCGAGCAGCTCCTGGAGGGCGAGGAATTCGGGGCTGATCGACGCGGTCATGGGTGACTGGTCCTACGAGCGCAGCCTCGCTGCGTTTCGAGGGTGCTCCAATCTGCTAGCCTTCGGGGTAGTTTAAGGGCATGTCATTCACGCTCACCTTAGCCGCCGGAGGTTCGCGATGCGTTTCCCTGGTCTGGCAACGCTTGCCGTTGTCGCGCTGTGTGCATGTGGTGGTGGTGGTGACGGAGGTCCGCACGCCAGTTCGATCGCGCTGAGCGCCGGCGACAATCAGGTCGCGGCGGCGGGCGCGGCGTTACCCGAATCGTTGGCGGTGATCGTGCGCGATAATGCCGGCGCGGCGCTGCCGGGTGTCGCGGTGACCTGGTCTGTGACGGCAGGCGGCGGCAGCGTGTCGCCCACCACCCGCACCAGCGACGCGAGCGGCATTGCCAAGACGCGCCGCACGCTCGGTCCGAACGCCGGCACGCAGACGGCGCGCGCGACTGTCTCCAGTCTCACTCCCGTCAATTTCAGTGCCGTTTCCCAGATTCAAGGTGCCGTCAACATCGCCAATGCGACGACGGGTCCGCTCACCGACACCGTGCTCGCCACCAAGGCCGAATCGCTCGACGTC
>QHUZ01000094.1:35958-39986 GCA_003223395.1 Gemmatimonadota bacterium
GGGGACGGCGGCACCGCGCCGCCGTCGTCGCCGGTCACCTACACCGTGACTGCGCGCGACGCGAACAACAACCCGAAGCAGGGCGTGACGATCGACTGGGCGGTCGCGACCGGCGGTGGGTCGATCACGCCGGCGCAGAACACGACCGGCGCGACCGGCACCGCGACCGCACAGCGCACGCTCGGGAGCGGGACCGGCGACCAGACGGCGACGGCCACGGCGTCGGGGTTGACCGGAACGCCGCAGCTGACGTTCACGACCCATGCACTGGTCATCACGACGATTGACATCGCGGACAACAGCTTCACGCCCTCAGCGGTGACGGTCCCTCTGCATGCGACGGTGACGTGGTCGTGGCAGGGGTCGAATATCCACAACGTTACGTTCACCGCGGCAACGGGTGTGCCGGCCAACATTCCGAACCGGACATCGGGGGACGTCGGCCGGACGTTCGACACGGCGGGGACCTTCCAGTTTCGGTGCACCAACCACGTGGGGATGACGGGATCGGTAACCGTCAACCCCTAGCTGCTCCACTAATGTCTGCTGCTATCCGCCGCCACCGCGGGCGTGGCACCCACGCGCACGGGCTCGTTCTTGCCCTTGGTCGTGCCGATGCCGAGCTGGCCCTCTTTGTTTCCGCCCCAGCAGTACACCGCGCCGTCGGTCGTCACACCGCAGCTGTGATAGTCGCCGGCGCTGATCATCGTGAATTTGAGGTCACCCTTCGGCGGCGAAGGCTTCGTGTTCCAGGAGCGACGCGTGAAGGAGTTGCCGCCGACCCCCAGCCGCCCCTCGAGGTTGTCGCCCCAACAGTACGCTGCGCCGCTCGTCGCGACGCCGCAGGTATGCACTCCACCCGCACTGAGCGAGCGGTACTTGATGGCCTCGTCGACCGGCGTGGGCCGCATCTGGTGCGATTTGCCTTTCAGTCGCTCGGCGAAGGACTCGCCGATGCCGAGGCGCCCGTGCTCAAAGTCGCCCCAACAATAGGCGGTCGTATCCGTGGCGATCGCGCAGGAGTGGGATCCGCCGGCCGTCACGAACACGAACTTGACGTCGCTGGCGATCGCGAGCGGGGAGTAGCTCCCCTTGACGGTATCGGTCGCAAGCTGGTTGTCCTTGTTCCAGCCCCAGCAGTAGAGGAGCCCATCGACCGTGACGCCGCACGAATGGTTCAGGCCTGCCGCGACCGACATGAATTTCAGGCCGCCCACGACCGCGGTGGGAGTCTGCGCCAAAGCTAGCCCCGGGCCAATTCCGAGCTCGCCGGCACCGTTGCTGCCCCAGCAGTATGCGTCGTGGTCCCCGGTGGTCGCGCACGCGTGCAGTCCGTTGACGCTCAGGGTGGCGAAATGCCGGTCGCCCGCGACGGCACGCGGGCGCAAGCTGCACGCGAACGGCTCGTTCTTTTTTCCCTCACGGTTCGTACAACTGCTGGTGGCCGATTGGCTCCCCAGTTGTCCCCACCCGTTGGTGCCCCAACAGTAGGCGATGCTGTCGGTCGTGAGCCCGCAGGTGTGGAACCGCCCGGCGCTGATCGTCGTGAAGCGGAGTCCAGTGGCGACGGGTACCGGCGCGGTCTGTACGCCGGTATCGCCGTTGCCGAGCTGGCCGAAGCGGCCGTACCCCCAGCAGTAGGCGGCACCTGCTGTCGTTATCGCGCAGGTATGCCAGCCGCCTGCGGTGACCACCGTGAACTTGAGCGAATCCTGAGCGAGTGCTGCTGAGGGGAGACCAACGAGGAAGACGATCGCAAGACGAGCGCGCATAGACTCTCCGGATGCGATCAAGCATGGAGGCGTGCTGGCCTTGTGTCCAGGCAGAACTATTGACACGACGCGCAACGATAGGGTACTACTCGGCGTGCCTTCAGGACCCGCGTAGCCGGACGGGGTGGCGTGTGCAGCCCTAGAATTGAATATTGCGGCCCCTCTTCCCACTGCTGCAAATGCCCGATCCAGCTGTCCCGGTTACGCTCTCGCCTGCACCTGCCGATCTCTGGTCGGTCGACGAACGCTCGTTGGAGCTGTTTGCCAAGCAGCTCGACGCCCCGCCGGCACCACGCGCCTGGTACGAGCTGCGGCGCGAGGCGGAGCACGTCGCGCTCGTCCCGGGCTTCGACCGGCTCATCACGCTCGGCGGGCACGCCATCAAGGAGCTGCCGCACCAGATCGACGTCGCCCAGCGGGTGCTGCGGCAGATGGGCGGCCGCGCGATCCTCGCCGACGAAGTCGGGCTCGGCAAGACGATCGAGGCGAGCATCATCTACCGGGAGCTGGCGATTCGCGGGCTGGCCCGCCGGACGCTCATCCTCACGCCGGCATCGCTGGTAGGGCAGTGGCAGGGAGAGCTGGAGGAGAAGTTCTTTCAGCACTTCGACACCCCGACCGATCCCGACGACTGGCAGCGCGTCACCCGCGCGATCGTGTCGCACGACCGCGCGCGCTCGCGCCGTCACGCCGAGGAGATTCTGCGGCATCATTGGGACCTCGTGATCGTGGACGAGGCGCATAAGATCAAGAGCCACCGCGGCGCGACGTACCAGTTCATCGAAAAAATCGAGCGCGATTTTCTCTTACTGCTCACGGCGACGCCGCTGCAAAACGACCTGCGCGAGCTGTACAACCTCATCACCCTGCTCCGCCCCGGGCAGCTCGGCACGTGGGAAGAATTTCGCGCCGCGCACCTGGTGGGGGGCGATCGCCGCCAGCCCAAGGACCCTGAGGCGCTGCGCGCGCTCACCCACGCGGTCATGATCCGCACGCGCCGCGCGAGCGTGGTCGACGATCTGGACCTGCCGCCCCGCCGCCCCCGGCATCCCGTAGTCAAGCTGACCAAGGCGGAAGCCGACCTCTACGAGCGCACCACCCAGTTCCTGCGCCGGCTGTATCGCGAGGGCTTCGTACAGCACGAGGACGACGAAGACGAAGCGGAGGACGGAAGCCCACGGCGGCGCACGGGCAAGGCGATGGTCCAGCTCGCGATGATCCATCTGCGGCAGCGCCTGTGCTCGTCGGCCAAGGCGCTGGCGGAATCGCTCGCGCATCTGGCCGAGGGGGAGCGCATCAAGCCCCAGCATCGCACCATCGCGCGCCAGCTCGCCGAACGTGCGCGTAAGGTCAAAACGCACGCCAAGCTCAACGTGCTCACCAAAATCCTCAAGGAGACGCCCGACCGGGTCGTGGTCTTCAGCGATCACCGCCCGACGATCGAGCTCATCGAGCAGCGGGTGAAGGCGCTGGGCCGGACGCCGATCGTGTATTGGGGTGCCCTCACCACCGCCGAACGCGATAAGCGGGTTCGCGCGTTCCACGACGACGAACGCAGCGTGCTGATCGCGACGCGCGCGGGCAGCGAGGGTCGCAATCTGCAGATCTGTAACGTGCTCGTGAACTACGACCTGCCGTGGAATCCTATGGTAGTCGAGCAGCGCATCGGGCGGGTGCACCGCATCGGGCAAAAGCGCGAGGTCCACATCGTGAACCTGGCAGCGGCCGGCACCATCGAGTCGTACATCCTCCAGCTGCTCGACAAGAAGATCAAACTGTTCGAGCTGGTCGTGGGCGAGCTCGACCTGATCCTCGGCGAGTTCGGCGGCGCGCAGAAGTTCGAGGTGCGGCTCGCGGACGAGTGGCTGGCGGCGGAGAACGACGCGGACTTCGAGCGCCGCGTGGAGACGTTGGGCCTGGATCTCGAACGGAGCAGCGCGGCCGGCCACGCACAGGAGCAGCTGAATTCGCTCATCGCGCCGGACGACAACGCCACGCGGCTCGAGCGGCGGTTCGATGAGCTCTCCATTCCCGCGCGGCTGCGACTCGGCCTGGGCACGAGCCACCTCGTGAAGGCCGCGGGCTGGGAGGCCAAGCGCCAGCGCCTCGGCGTCCACGTCACCGAGCTGCTCGAAGCACTCGAATCCATCGAGCCGATCGGTGACGTCATCACCACGCAGCCCGTCCCCGCAGGCACTCATCCCCAGTACGGCGCGCTCGTGCGGCTCACGGGCCTGACCAGCTCGGGACGCGCGA
>QHUZ01000081.1 GCA_003223395.1 Gemmatimonadota bacterium
CCTTTCAGCATCGGGGGGCAGCCCGTGCTGCAGCACACGGGCACCTCTGCCTGGGATTTCAACGTGGCCCCCCGAGATCCCTTCGCCAAACCCTGAGACGCGTTCACGGCCTGTCGATGACATTCGCCAAGGCACTCGCCCACGTCGCCATCATTAGTCTTGTCCTGACCATTCCAGTCGCCGTGCGCGCGCAACAACGGGGCTCGTCCATCACAGGTCGCGTCACAGACATCACATCGGGCACTCCTGTCGCAGGCGCGACGGTAACCTTGGAAGGTTCATCCCTTCGCGCCGTCACCGACGACGCGGGCCGTTTCCAGCTCACCCATGTGCCGCCCGGACCTCAAGTCATTCGCGTCGCGCGCATCGGGTACGCCCCGCTCCGCCATCAGCTGGTTGTGCCCGGTGCGGGCAGCGTAACCCTCGAGCTCACCATCGCCAGAAACGCACTCCAACTGCCGGGCCTCGTCGTGACCGCCGATCCATTGAGCCGGGCGCAGGGCGAGCTCGGCACGGCGTCCGTGATCGGTGAAGACGCAATCAAGAACCAGACGGCCGCAACTCTCTCCGGCGTGCTCGAGCTGGTACCGGGCACACTGCTCCAGCCACCCGGGCTCGACGGCGTGCAGCAGTTCGGACTGCGAGCCGTCCCAATCAGCGCGGGCGCGCCGCAGACAGCCGGCAGCATCAGCGGCCCCTCGGCCTCACTGCTCGCGTCGTTCGGCACCCAGATCGTGCTCGACGGCGTGCCGGTTTCCAACAACGTGAACCTCCAGAGCCTCGGGCCGAGAGGCGAGCTGATGTTCGCGACGGCCGCAGGTGGCGGCATCGATCTGCGGCGCATCCCGGCCGCCACCATCGAGCGAGTGGAAGTGATCCGCGGCCTGCCCTCGGCTCGATTTGGCGACCTCACCCAGGGGGTCGTGCTGGTGGAGACGCGCGCCGGCGCCGTGGATCCCGAAACGCGCGTGCGGCTCGATGCCCGCACCGTCGAAGCGACGCTGCTCGGCGGCCGCCGGCTCGCGGGGCGGAGCACGGGCACCGCGTCGCTGAACCTCGCGCGCACGCGGCTCGCCCCGGGGTTGCGCGACGACATCGGCTCGCGCATCACCGCGCAGGCGGCGCACCGCTTCGAGGGCACGCGGCTCACACTCGATACGCGACTCGATGGCTATCAGGTGTTCGAGGACGAACCGCCGAGCCCCCAGCTTCCCAATCTCGCGGCGCGCAGCCGCGACATGGGGTTCAGCATCTCGGAACGCCTGCGCTGGCGCTTTGGTGAGCGCAGCAGGATCGACTGGACCGCAGCCTTCGAGGGAATCCGCCAGCGCTCCTTCACCGCATCGCCGCTCCTGCGCGGCGCGATGCCGTTCACCAATCGGCTGACGGAAGGAACACAGGACGGGAAATTCATCGGCGGCACGTACGTCGCGCGCGTAGACGTGAACGGCGACCCGCGGCACTTCTACTCCCGCATCGAGGCTGCTCGCGGGGACCTGCGCGCGGGACTCGAGCTGCGCCGCGAGTGGAACAGCGGGCCGGGCTACATCTTCGACATCGAGTTCCCGCCCCAGGTGGAGTTCAACGGCGTGAACGGCTACGATCGCCCGCGGCGCTTTGACTTGATTCCGCCGCTCGTCACGAGCGCGGTGTACGTGGATGACCGCGTCACGCGACAGGTCGGCAACGGCTGGCTATTCAATGTGCAGGGCGGCGCGCGCCTCGACCTGCTGCACTGGGGATCGCACTGGCTGCGCGCCGCGCGCGACTACCTCGTCCAGCCGCGGCTGCAGCTCGAGCTGCAACCCGCCGCCCGCTTCCGCCTGCGGGCCGGCGCGGGACGCCTCGCCAAAACCCCGAGCCTCGGCGACCTCTACCCGGCGCCGCAGTACTACGACCTGGTGAATTTCAACTGGTACGCCAACGATCCCGCCGAGCGGCGCGCGATCCTCACGACGCGAATCCTGCAGCGGCAGAACCCCAAGCTCCAGATGTCGCGGGCCGACAAAGCCGAGGTGGGGGCCGAGCTGGATCTGGGAAGCGGGAGCCAGATTGCGCTCGTCGGATATCTCGATCGTGTGCGCGGCGCGGTCGGGATCAACCTGATTCCGACCTTTCTCATTCGCGACCGCTACGCCGTCGACAGCTCGACAATCAATCAAGGACGGCCGCCCGACGTGCTGCAGCCGCCCACTGCCTCCGATACCGTTCCCGTCCTGATCGACCACCCCGCCAACAACCTTGACTTGCGCTCGCGCGGCTTCGAGCTGACCGCCATCCTACCGGAGATCGCGCCGCTGCGCACGCGCGTCGCCATTCTCGCCGCATGGACGCACAGCAAGCTAGCGTCGGAGGGACTCGACTTCGGCGTCGGCTTCGACGACTTCCAGCTCAATGAGCGTGTCCCCCGCGCGCCCTATTGGGAGAGCGTCGTCAGGACCGGCGAACGCCTGGTCGTCACCTCGCGACTCATCCACCATCAGCCCAGGATCGGGCTCGTCATCACCGCGACGATGCAGCTCTTTGTCCGCGAGCTGCGCGCGAACGAAGGCGGGACAGACACGCTCACGTTCGCCGGCTACATCACGCGCGCCGGCACACCCGTCCCAGTGCCCGCGTCGCAGCGTGCGGATTCGCAGTACCACGACCTCCGGCTCCCGCGCGTGGGTGTGCTCACCGACCCGCAGCGCGCCCCCGTCGACTGGCTCCTTGGCATTCAGGTCAGCAAGAGCCTGCCGCTCGATGGACGGCTGTCGTTCTACGCCTTCAATGCGTTGGATCGCATCGGGAGTTATGGTGGCCGCACGACGGCGCCGCGGCTCTTTCCCGCGGCGCGGTTCGGGCTCGAGGTCACGATGCCGCTCGGCCTCGCGTGGGGCGAACACTGAGTCTGCCGCGGGCGCTGGTGGTACTCTGCGCGGCGCTCGGCGCGCGGCCCGCAGTCTCACAGGTCGCGGGCGGCTCCTCGCAGAATCAGCCGAGCTGGGTCGTCATGTGGAGCCCGCTCGAAACCCGAGCCGATTTGCCGCGACGCCTCCCCTTCGTGGGCGGCGCCAGTGGCCTGCTGCTGCTGCCGCCGCGCGTGGGGTTGTTCTGGACCGCCGGCAATCCCGCGGCGCTCCAGCACGAGCTCAGCGATACGCTGACGGATTTCGGGATGACGCTCGCACACGAAAGCGGTAGTCTGCGGCGGCCGCTCGATCCGGGCGCCGCCTCGCAGCGCCGCGCGAGCGCCATCGGCTGGATGCCGCTCAGCGAGCGCGTCGCCGTGCTAGGCTCGGTCGGGCTCGCTCAGGAAACGTTCGATCCGGGCTCGCATGCAGATGTGGTCGAGGCATATCCCACGAGCCCGTTCGTGACCCTCGATACCAGCACGAGCGCTACACGAAATACCGGCGCCCGGCTCGAGGGCGCCGTCAGTACGCAGTTCGGCACGTGGGGGCTTGGGCTGGCGCTGGGGTATGACGCGCTCGAGCGCGAGACGATCAACGCGGGACTGGTGCGCCGCAGCCGCCGGGCCGTGCCTGCCGCTACCCTCGGCGTGACCAAACAGATCGGCACGATTCGGCTCGGAGCGTACGCACGCTGGCAGGGCAGCGCCGAAAGCGTCTATTTGATCGAGCGTGCCGGAGAAGGGCTCGTGATCCAGCTCGAGGGCCTGCGCGAGGTGCAGCCGCTCGAGATCCTTTCCTTTTATTATCGCCGCATCGAGGAGACCACCCCGACCCTAGGCTGGTCGCTCGGTGGCAAGAGCTGGACGCTCTATGCCGAACGGACCTGGCTGCGGCAACGACTCACGCGCCAGGAAGCCGACAATCCCGCGGCGGACAAGTGGAATGCCGATGCGTGGAGCGCCGGTGGCGCCTACCAGCACGCGCTTGGACCTCGCGCACTTCTCACCGTGGATCTGCGGTACACGACGTTGCGGGGCGACGGCGACCTCGCCCTGGACTCGAGCGGCGTCATCTTCAGAGCCACCGAGCGCGCCATCGTGGGATCGGCGGAAATCCGCGTGCTCCCGGACTCGAGTCGGCTTGCGCTTGCCATCGGCCTCCAGGTGCGGTTGGAGCATCGCCTGCGCGACGCGTTGACCGTCCCGATCGCCGCCGAAGTCACCGGGCTCACGAACAGCGTGACCGTCCAACTCGGCCGACAACTCTCGACGCGGCTGTTCGGCACGGCTACGCTTGGCACCGCGAGCTACTCCGCTAACAGCCGGTACCCCGCTCCCTACGCGCTCGGCTCGATTTATCGGACCTATGAGTTACCGGAATACGATCTCGCATCGCGGCCGGCGCATCCGTTGCTGGGTGCGATCGGCCTGCGTTGGACCGCGAGCCCGCGCACGTCGCTCTGGCTTACGGCAGCGGGGCAGCACGTCTCACCGTCGAAGGAGGGGCTGACTGCGTCGTTCGGGCCGAGCGGATCGCGCAGCTTCGTCGATCTCAGCGTGGGAGTGAAACTCGCGCCGCATTAACCCATTGCAGGAATGTGTCCGCCAGTTCGTTCATGACATCTGTTTCGGTCTTTCCCGTGCGTTTTGGGACTTTGAAGGAGTGATCGCCTTCTTCGATCAGATGCAGCGTCGCCCGATCGCCCAGGCCCTTCACGACCTGCTGCAGTAGATCGAGCTGCGCAAACTCGTCGCGCGTCCCTTGCAAAAATAGCATCGGCACGTCAACAGACATTAAATGCTCGGCACGAGTAGTTCCTGGCCGGCCAGGTGCATGCAGGGGAAAGCCAAAGAACACGAGCCCGCGCACGCCAGGCATCGGCTGCGACGCTTGCGCCTGGGACGTCATGCGCCCGCCGAACGACTTCCCGCCCGCCAAAATCGGCAATCCAGGATAGTTGCGGGCAGCCTCCGCCACGGCTTCGCGTACGGCTTCCTCGGCGACCGCCGGCGGATCGGGGCGGCTTTTCTTCGCCTGCATGTACGGGAATTCGTACCGCTGCGTCGCGATGCCGCGAGCTTCGAGCGCTGCGGACGCGCGCAGCATAAACGGATGGTTCATGCCCGCACCGGCGCCGTGCGCAAACACGTAGACGTACCGCGCGTCAGTCTTCGCCAATGAGCTTGTTGAGGCGTTCCAGCACGCCCATGAGCTTGGGCTTCACCTCGAGCACTTTGACGACAGGATCGTGCCCAAGCTTCTGCATCCGCTTCAGCGCATTCGCGATCGTCCAGTTGCTGTTGCGCAGCTTCGCGTTCACCTCGTCCCACTCGATCGGCATCGAGACCGGCGCGCCGGGGCTCGGCCGCACACTGTAGGCCGCGACCATCAACTGCCCGGCGCGGTTCTGGAACGCGTCGACATAGACTTTGCCGTCGCGCTTGCTGATGGTGCGCTGTGTCGTCGCGATATCGGGATGCCGATCGGTCACGAGACGCGCGAACAGCATCGCGAACTGCAGGCACTGCTGGTAGGTCATCTGCCGGCCCAGTGGCAGCATGATGTGCAGCCCCGATTTGCCGGTCGTCTTGACGAACGCGGGCATTTCGACCTGCTCGCACAGCTGTCGCATCGTTTTGGCGAGCGTGATGACGTGTTCGAATGGCGCGTCTTTCGGATCGAGATCGATCAGGCACCAATCGGGCTTCGTGAGGTCGGTGATGCGACTCATCCAGATGTGCAGCGGAATCGTGCCGAGGTTGACGAGATAGACCAGCGATTCCACGTCGTTGCAGACGAAGTAGTCGATATCCCGCTGGGTGTCTTCGCTCCAGATCGGGATCGTCTGAATCCAGTCGGGCACGAAGCCGGGCGCGTCCTTCTGATAGAACGACTTGCCGTTGATGCCGTCGGGATAGCGCGTGAGGACGACGGGACGGTCTTTGAGATACGGCAGGAGCCACGGCGCCAGCGAGCGGTAGTACTCGATGAGATCGCCCTTGGTGTACTTCTCCTCGGGCCAAAAGACCTTATCGAGATTGGAGAATTTCACCTCTCTTGGGAGAGGGGAGATGGGAGATGTACGTTGCGGTGGCACCGTATCGTCCTTCTCCCTTCTCCCATCTCCCTTTTCTCCAGGCATCATCACATCCTCCGGCTTTTTATCGTCGCGGAACCGGACAAAAACCGATTGCCGGAGGAGTCCATCGCGCGTGATCTCCTTGTACCGCACATCGC
>QHUZ01000082.1 GCA_003223395.1 Gemmatimonadota bacterium
TACCGGGCGACCAGCTGCCCGGCGATCATGAAGTTGCCGGGGTCCTGCGCCAGCCGGCCTTCGAAGAACGCGATGCTGCGTGACGTGATGGATGTGTCATTCGGCGCGGGCAGGGTTGTCGCCGCGCCGGGCAGCGCGGCGCGGGAGAGCGCCAAACCGAGCGCGCCTCCCAACGCCATGCCACCGACCCAGAAGCGGGCGCGTTTCATTGGACGTGCGGGCCGGCGAGATAGGGAAACGTCGTCAAGAACGGCGCGTCATTCGCATCGACGTGATCGTCATTCAACGCCGCGTTCGAGCCGAAAATGAGATGCAGCTCGGCGGTGATGACATCGTCGCTTGGCTTCCGACCGTTCAGGAAGTTGCTCGGCTGCGACAGGTCGATCGGCTGCACGTCCGGCGACAAGGCGCTCGCCAGCGCGTTGGCCGAGGCGGCATCCTGCCCGAACGCCATCAGCTTGGCAACGATCAAGCTCTTGAAGGTCGCGACATCGCCGCTGGGCGACCCCAGGTTGTAGGCGTCCCGCAGATCCGTCGGGATGAAGACGGTCGCGATCGCCGGCAGCCCGAAGCGGTCTTCCTGCAGCATCTGCTGATGCATCAACACACTCGCCTCGATGCGCGGGCTCGTGATCGGCGCGGAGGAATTCTGGCAGCCTGCTGCCGCTATCGCCATCAGACTCGCCAGCAACGAAGCAACTCTGCATGCGGTGCGTTTCATGGTGCGTGGTCTCCTCGAGAACAGGATGGCGATCTAGAGCTGCGGCCGGCTGGTGCTGCCCCAGACGCCGAGTTTGGTGCCGCCGAGCATTGAGCTGGGGAGCTCGACGACGATCGCGAGCACGTTGGTTCCGGCGAACGTGTCGACGCCGGGGTTGCGGAACGAGGTGGCTTGGCCCGCGATGATCTTTTTGAACTGCACGAGGTCGAAGAAGAACGGATCGTCGCGAACTCCCGCGAACACCGTCATGCCGTTGCGCGTGGCGGCGATGGGCGTGGCGGTGTTACTGACCGCGACGGTGGCAGTCTCAGGTCCCTCGATGACGCGGGTCGTCGAACCGAGCTCGGACGCCTTGGCCGGACCGCGGAAGTGCATGACCTGGTGCCCGCCGGTCCCGGTTACGAATGCCTGCATCACGAGATCTTCGACCGCATCGCCATCGTTATCGATTTTCCATTGATAGAGCACGTTCGGATCGAAAAACGTCGTGCTCGCTTCGGAGGGTGGGATGAATCCGGACACCGTCATCGCCAATACGACGTTGGCCGGATTCGTGGGGCTGCGGAACGTGTAGATGTCCGCGATGTCGGCGGCCGGATCGCCGGCGAGCAGCATGCTGTCCTTGTGATCCGACGCCGTGATGAAACGCGTGACGCCGAGCCCGGCGGCAGCCACGAGCAGCAGGGTCAACACAACCTTGCGGGACATGATGGGTTCCTCCGGAAAAAGAGACGGGCGTAGAGTGACATCTTCTCTACGCCCGTCCGCGACGATCGGATTGGTCGCCGCTAGGTGCGGCGTTGCCAGGATCCGACGAGGAACGGTTGCTGCGTGGGTTGCGGCGAGCCGCCCGCCGGTTCGTCCGTGACCGCGCTGAGGTCCGGCTTCACGCCCGCCGGCATTGGCAGCGTAATGACCGCCCGTCCGTTCGGCGGCGGGTTGAACGTGCCGACGCTCACCGGCGCGCGACCTTTCTCGATGGCCCAGAGCTGATAGGTGCGGCCGGCCGGTGCGGGCGGCAGGTCGAACGCAGTGACGACGACGATGTTGCGCGCGCGGTTCCAGTACAGCCGCATGGTCGGCGCCTTGCCCGTCGCCGCGAGATCGGTAATCGCGACCGAGGAGTCCAGCAACGCCGCGACGACTTGCTGCGTGCTGTCGAGCTGCGCCTGAGCCGTCGCGAGCGCAGTCTGGAACGCGCGCTTCTGGGATTCCGCGCGCCAGTACCCGTAGGCGCCGAGGAGCGCGACCACGACGGCGGCCGCGGCGAGCCAGGGAATGGGACGAACCCGCCGCGCAGTGCGCAGGACACGCTGGCGCAGCGCGGGCGGTGGCGCGGCAGGCGTGACGCTCTGCGCCAGCAGCCCCGTGACTTCGTGGAACGACTGGACTTCGGCGCGGCAGCTCGCGCAGGTCTCGAGGTGCTGCTCGAACTCGGCGCGCTCACCGGGATCGAGAGAACCCAAAGCGTACGCGGCGGCGTGTTCGGCCCAGCGATGCTCGTTCATGGCTCCACCCTCGAGATGCGCGGGCTGAGCGCGTCACGCAGCTTCTCCATCCCGGCTCGCAGCCTGGTCTTCACCGTGCCCAGGGGCTCCTTCAGCTCGGCGGCGATCTCGCTGTGGGAGAGTCCGCCGAAGTAGGCGAGCTCGATGACGCGCCGTTGCGGCTCGGGGAGCTCGCCGAGCGATTGCTTCACAAGCTGTCGCGCTTCTTGCCGCTCGACGTCGCGATCGGGCGCGTCGCTGGCGGCGAGCGGAGTGGCGAAGCCGGCGTCGCTCTCTTGTGCGGCGCGCGCCAGCACCTTGGACCGTCGCCCGCGCGCGCGCACGAGATCGAGCGCGCGCGTGCGCGTGATCGTGGCGAGCCAGGCGGTGACAGTGCCGCGCGCCGGGTCGAACTTGCCGGCCGTGCGCCACGCCTGGCCGAACGCGTCCGCGACGACTTCCTCGGTGTCCGCGCGTTCCCCGACGATGGCGCGTGCCAGGGCGTAGACGGTGCTCCCGTGGCGGTCGTACAGCTCGCCCAGGGCGCGCTCGTCGCCAGCGGCCATGCGCTCAACGAGTGACCGGTCCACGGCCTCGAAAGTGGCGGCGATTCACAGGGTGTGCAAACAGTACGCCGGCGAATGGTTTGGCGGATTGGCTCGTAGCTACTCGAGGAGCGCCTGCACTTCAGCCGCCGCCGCAAGCCGGCGGTCGACGTGGTCCCCGATCGCCCGGGCGCGCTCGAGCACGAGCGTAAGATCGGAGGGCGACCCCACGCCGGACTGCCGCTTCACGAGGGCAAGGCGCAGGTGTTCGAGCGCGGCCACGGCTTCGGTGAGCGATTCACCCGTGTCGCCCCGTGCCCGCAGTGCTTCGGCCCCGGTCTCCAATCGTTCGACCACGGCCGGAAGGTCTCGCGCCTGGCGCCGCTCCGCGTCCGGCAGCGCCTCATACGCGGAGAGCGCCGAGCGTCCCAGCACGAGCTCGGTCCGCTCGACGGAGGGCAGAGCCGGGCGTGCGGTTGTCTTGAGACCGATCCCCGCCAGGCGGAAGAACGCGCGCCCGGCTCTTCCAGCCCAGATCCGGTACCACAACGCGTCCAGCCGCAGGAACCAACGGCGCCGCTTGATGACTTCGTCCTCCTCCTGCTGCACCTGCCGTTCGGCGAGCAGGGCCGCCCGAATGTCGCCGAACGTGTAGCCATCCTTCAGGAGTCGGCGCGCCACCACAACCAGTTGGAAGAGGAGGATCGCACCGATTATCCCCATCCCTCTCCCAGCGAGCACCGACGTCAACAGGACCAGGGTGGAGACTTGCGCGTTCCGCACGAAGGCGCGGACCAGCGGCGGGGCGCGAAAGTCCCGCCCCCGCAGCTCGCCCGCGACTCGCGCGAGATCGTCCGCCGTCTGAAACCGCTCCGGCGGCGCTTTGCGGAGCAGGCGGTCGACTACGGTTGAAAGTTTGGCGGGCACCTCGGGCCGGAGCACCTGGACCAGGGGGGCGGGCTCGTAGACGTGTTTCGTCAGGATCGCGGGCACGTTTGCGGCGTCGAAGGGTGCCCGGCCGGTGAGGGCGTAGAAGAACGTCGCGCCCAGGGAGTAGAGGTCGCTGCGCGCGTCCGCCGGCTCGCCGCACGCTTGCTCGGGGCTCATGTAGCGCGCGGTCCCGGTGACCGAGCCTCCCCCGCCCGCGCTTTTTCCGAGCGCGATTCCGAAGTCGGTGACGACCGCGCGCTCGGTCGCGCGCTCGATCATGATGTTGTCGGGCTTCACGTCGCGGTGAATCACGCCGCGCTGATGCGCGGCGCCCAGCGCCCACGCCACTTCCTGCAGCAGCTTCGTCGCCAAGCGCGGCGGGAGCGGGCCGGCCCGCTCCACCCGATCGCGCAGTGTCTCGCCGTCCACGAAGCCCATCACGAAGAACACGAGATCCCCGTGTGCCTCGACGAGGTGAATCGGCACGATATTGGGATGCGAGAGGCCGGCGGCGGTTCGCGCCTCCTGCAGGAAGCGGTCGCGCTCGTCGGGGCGCGTCGCGAGGTGCGGCGGGAGCAGCTTGATCGCGACCGGGCGGTCGAGCGCCACATCACGGGCGAGCAGCACGATCCCCATACCGCCTCGTCCGAGCTCGCGCTCGATCGAATAGCGGCCGGCGAGCAGCTCCTGGAGGCCCAGGAACTCTGCGCTGATCGACGCGGTCATGTGTGTCTCGTCCTACGAGCAGAGCCTCGCTGCGTTTCGAGCCGGCCGCGAATGGCGAGCTTCACCCACGAGGTTGGCGAAACTCATGGGGTTGCGACTGATCGGCATACGCCGCCTATTTTAACGCTCGTTAGCGCCCCCAGATGAACCGCTTCACTCGGAGACCCTGCATGCGATTCTCACCCTCATTGACCGCCGCCATCGGCGCGAGCCTGTTGCTCGCCGCCTGCCAAGACGCACCAACTATCACCCGCACCCCTGCGCCGAGTTTCAGCACGTTTGGCGCTGGGGGCGCGGTCGTCGTCGACGTCAGCCGCGATACGACGGCCCAGAACGAGACCCCCCTGGCCTTCAATCCGGCGAACCCGAGCAACATGATCACCGGCAACAACGACTGGAACTACAACGACGGCTGCGGCGTCAACGCCACCTTCGACGGCGGCAAGACATGGACGCCGACGCTGCCGAGCGGCTTCATCCCCGGCATCACCGCGTTCACGAATGATCCCTCCGTGCCGGGCACCGGCACGTACGATTTTGGCGGCGATCCGGCGGTCGCGTTCAGCCCCGACGGCGGCACCGCCTATTTCACCTGCTTCGGCTACAAGGGAAAGAACGTCGCGCTCTGGCTCAGCCGCTCGAGCGACGGTGGCCGCACCTGGACCGCGGGCGGCCCCGATCATCCGCTCGCGCTCGTCAGCGCATTCCAGGGCGAGGGGAAAGCGAGAGGATCGAATGGGCAATTCCCCGACCACGAGTCCATGACGGTCGCGAACGACGGCACGATCTATGTGCCGTGGGCGCACTTTACGGGATTCAGCGGGCACTCGCCGATCTTCATCGGGGTGTCGCGCGACGGCGGCAACAGCTTCGCGCTCCCGGTAAAGGTCTCCAGCGGCTCGGTCCGCAGCGATCAGGATGCGCGTGTCGTGGTCGACAACGCGACCGGGTATGCCTATCTGACGTTCGACAATTCGGTGCAGGGCGGCAAAGGCACCGCGATGTTCGTGAGTGTGTCCACCGACCGCGGTGCGACGTGGAGTAATTCGTTCAAGTTCGCCACATTCCAAAACCCGGTCTGCCTGTATCCGCCATACTGCTTCAACATCTCCGGCGGGCAGTTCCGCGCTCCTGGCTCGTATCCCGCTCCCGCATTCGATCCGACCACGGGCCGCCTCTACGTGGCCTACACCGACATCGTGAATGGCAAG
>QHUZ01000083.1:0-6373 GCA_003223395.1 Gemmatimonadota bacterium
GCACTACCGGGGACGAGCACGGTCCGCAACGCGCCGCGCGGGAAGTCGGCATCGCGGAACACCTCCTCGATGGCGAGCGCGCACTGCGGCACGTTGGAGGCGTGCTTCAGCACCGCCGTGTTCCCAGCCATCAGTGTCGGTGCGGCAAAGCGGAAGACTTGCCAGAACGGGAAATTCCACGGCATCACCGCGAGCACGACGCCGAGCGGCTCGAACGCCACATAGCTGAGTCGCGCGTTGGTCTGGACGGGCTGCCGGGCGAGAAAGCGCTCGGCATGCTCGGCGAAGTAGTCACACACCCACGCGCACTTCTCGACTTCGGCCTCGGCCTGCGTGATCGGCTTCCCCATCTCGGCCGTGATCAGGCCGGCGTAACGCTCCTTGCGCGACCGCAGCAGCTCCGCCGCGCGCCGCATCGCGTTGGACCGCTCGCCGAAACTCTGCCGCCGCCACTGGCGAAACGCCGCATCGGCCTCGACCAACGCCTGCTCGACCTGCGCGGGTGTGAACTGCTCGAAGCTGGCGATCACTGCCTCGGTCGCCGGGTTGACGGACTCAACGGGCGGGTACACCTGTCACTTCACGCGCGACTAGCCGGTGGTGAGGACAATTTCCCGGCCATCTTCACGAGATCAGCGACCGACCCGGCCTTCATCTTTCGCATGACCTGGCCGCGGTGGGCCTTGACCGTGATCTCGCTGATGCCGAGATCGCCACCGACCTGTTTGTTCAACTTCCCGGTGACCACCAACGCCATGACTTGCCGTTCGCGACGGCTGAGAGACGCGTGCCGGTCCCGGAGTTCTCGCATCTCCGCATCGTGACCAAGTGCGTTGCGGCTGCGCTCGATGGCGTTCCGGATGGCCCCCAACATGACGCCGTCACCGAACGGCTTGGTGAGGAACTCGACGGCTCCAGCCTTCATGGCCTGGACCGACATCGGGACGTCCCCGTGGCCCGTGATGAAGATGATGGGCATGTCCGTGCGATCGGCGGCGATGCGGCGTTGCAGCTCGAGCCCATTGAGACCCGGCAGCGAGACGTCGAGCACCAGGCAGCTGGGAGCGAGTACGCGGGGACGAGCGAGGAATTCCTGTGCGGTCGCGAGCAGCTCGGGCTGCCAGCCCGCGTTGCGGATCAGCAATTCCAGTGATTCGCGCACGGAGATGTCGTCGTCAACAACGAACACGATGGGCGTCGTCTGCGACATGGGTGATTCCCTCGACTCAGGCTACGCTGAGTGCGGCGTTGAGGGCCCCCAGCAGAGCTTTCTCGCTGAATGGCTTGAACAGGCACTCGACCGCGCCCCGTTCGAGCACGAGGGGGCGGACCGTCTCATCCCCGGTCGCGGTAATGAACACGATCGGAATCTTCTGGCGACGGCGCGTCAATTCCTCTTGCAGATCCTGTCCGGACATGCCCGGCATCGCGATGTCGAGGATCAGGCATCTGGTCTGCTCGAGATAACCAGACGCCAGGAATTCTTCCGCCGACGCAAACGCTTTGGCCTCAAAGCCGAACTCTCGGAGCAAGTCTGGAAGTGACTCGCGCACCGATTCGTCGTCATCGACGACCGACACGAGCGAGCGCTTGGCCATCACGGCTTCCCCATGGCGTGTTCCGGTTCTATCACGGCAGGCCTCGGTTTCGTGTCGGGCGCGCAGGGAATGGAGAATGCAAACGTCGCTCCTTGATCATCGTTCCGTGCTGCCCAGAGGCGGCCACGGTGGCGCTCGATAATGGAGCGACTCACGGATAAGCCGATCCCCATACCGCCGCTCTTCGTCGTGTAGAACGCATCGAACATCCGGTCAATATCCTCAGGTGCGAAACCTACGCCCGCATCTTGTACGCTCAGGCACACACCATCGTCGTCGACTCGCTCCGTTCTGATGACTAACTGCTTCGGACGATCGTCGATGCCGCTCATCGCGTCCGCCGCGTTCCGGAGCAGGTTCAGGATGACTTGCTGCAGCTGAACACGATCTCCGGTGACAAGCGGGAGGTCGTCACCAAGATCTGCGCGCAGAATCACTCCGCTTCCCTGCAACTCACTCAGCGACAGCGCAATCACTTCTCGTGTCGCTTCATTCAAATCCAGCGATTCAGTAGTGGTGCTTTTCCTGCCGAAGAGCGCGCGCAACCGCGTGATCACATCCGACGCACGATCGGCGTCGCGGATCGTCCGCCGCACGGTTTCACGTGCGCCGTCGACATTGGGAGGATCGGCGTCCAGCATTCGTAGACAGGTGCTGGCGTTGGTGATGATGCCTGAGAGGGGCTGGTTGACTTCGTGCGCGATCGACGCCGTCAACGTGCCGAGAGTCGTGGCCCTGGCCACATGGGCGAGCTCGGTGCGGGCCCTGGTGAGAGCTTCTTCCGATATTCGGCGCACCGTGACGTCCTGAACCGCCGCGATGTACTCCAGCTGACCATCCCGGTCCCGGGTCGCATGAGCGACTGCATGCATATACTTGATCGAGTGGTCTGGCATTAGCAGACGGTACTGCCACTCAAAATCGTTGCTGCCGCCTCGTGCCTGGTCGACCATTTTCATTTTCTCTAACAAGCTGACGTCTTCCGGATGGACTCGAGTACGGATCAGTTCCAGCGTCACCGGCATGCCCACTTCAAACTCGTAGATGCGATAAAGCTGCTCTGACCACGTGATTTCGTCGGTCGCCACTTTCCAAGAAAAGGTCCCGGTTAGGCTGAGGCGTTGACCCTCGGTGAGAAATGCCTCGCTGCGCCGTAATTCCTTCTCAGAACGCAAATCCTTGGCCGCTTCAGCCTGTTTGCGCGCCGTGATGTCCTGGAATGTCACCAGTACCCTGCGTTGCGAATGGCCCGGCACAGACAGGGGATGGGCGCCAAGAATCAGCGTCCGTTGACCCTTTCGCGGAAAGACATGCTCTACCTCAACGGGCTGGAACGCATGCCTGCCGGCGAGCATCTCCTCGAACTGCGCACGTAACGTGCGAAATGCAAACGCTCCGTTTCCGACCTCATCGAGGGGCACCCCTTGGGTCTCATCGCGAGAGACACTGAACGTTGTGTAGAAGGCGCGATTGCCCGACTGAATTCGGAGGTCAGGGCTCACCACCACGAGAGGATCCGCGACCGTGTTGAGGATTGCCTTGGTGAATTCGCGTTCGTAGATGGCCTGATCGGTGCTTGCGCGGAACGCAGTCACATTCGTGAACGTCAACACGGTGCCGCTGATCGGGCGATCACCTATCGAGCAGGGGGATATCCGAACGACGAACCATCTGTCCCCGTCGCGAAAATCGGCCCGCCATTCCACACCGTCGGCGATGACCTGGCGGCATTGCTGTTCCAGGCGGGGCAAGCGGGCGAGCACCGAGACATCGCGGCAGGTCCGGCCCACGTCCGCAGCCGAGAGACCAAGCCCATCCGCCGCCGCCTTATTGAAGCACGCGATTACAAAGTCACGTCTCACGAAAACGATGGGCACTTCAATGGTATCAAGGATGTGGATCAGATCGATCGCTGCCGGGATGCCCTGGAAACCGGTCGTCATCGGCCGGCGCGTGAAGCACTGTACAGCCTGCGACACCGTTGCAGCACCGGATCGGCAACCGCCGGGAGAACCTGACGCAGTGCCAGCAGCAGCGTTTGGGCGCGCGGCATGTTGAAGGGCGGCTGATAGTCGGAGAGCAGCCGACCTTCCAGGACACGGGCTTCGTCCGGACCCACCGTCTCCCTGAGCGCGTCGGCTACGGCGTGCTCCAGCCGAGCATAGTCCTCCACCGGAATAAGATGAGAGTGATTCGTCCCGAGCCTGGGCAGCATGCGCGTATGAACTTCACCGTCAAAGTTGTCCATCAGGAACGAGCAGAACAGCGCGACGTCCTGCTCTCCGCCGAGCTGATCGAACAAATCTTCGAGGTTCATGCTGGCGGCGACATCCCCGCGCTCCCATAAGACGTTGACCATTTCTCCCCACCAACGCACTCTTGGGTAGCGCCCTCCAGCGCGCGCCTGCCCGATGACGTCCGCGGCGAGACCGAGGAATACGGGCGAATCCGGCATGCCGTCCCGCATGAAATGAGGGAGGAATTCGTCGGCGTCAACCACCGTCAGCTGACCGCGTTCCCGTGCCGCTTCCACGTCCACCCCTTCGGCCTCGAGGCGTGGGCGAAAGGCGTTCCAGTGAGTGAGCGTTGGCACGAGTATCATGCCCTCTCCGTTCGCGATAGCAGCACCGGCGAACCGGCAGACGGCGCGGTTGAGAAAATCCTGGTCCTGATACAGCTGCACGATGTGATCGCGTGGGGCGGCGTCCACCACCACTCGATCCCACGGCTGACGCCCGCTCAGGCCGTTCGCTTCATGATCAAGCTCGCCGGGCATTGTCATTGTCTCCGATCGACTTGAAGTACCTCACTACTTGAGGGTGTACCAGCTCTGGCCAAACGTCCATGATACCTTCGTATCACCCGCACCGTCAGCGCGGCCCAAAAACGCCCGGTCCCTCCAAGTGATGCAGGCGGAGGAATACCACCAAGACTACTGCGCCAGCACCCGGCGGATACACCGGCCACTTCCTACTGGACGAGGAGACTAGTACTCGCGGCGCCGACCGATACCAACGTCTCGCCGGCACCAACGTCCAATCGATTCGCTCCGTCGTCGCGCGTACACTGAGCGCACCTCGAACACGGAGCATCCTATGACGACAGGCAAGTTCCTCATCACCGCCGCGGCGGGTGCGTGCAGCTTGGTGCTGCTCGGCGCCGCCGGCCCTGCACTGAAGGAGACGACCATGACCAGCACGTTGACGCAGTCCCCTCAGGCGCCCGCATCGGACGCCATCCGCCCCTTCCAGTTTCACGCTTCGGACGAGGCCCTCGCCGACCTCCGCCGACGCATCGCGGCGACGCAATGGCCCGACAAGGAGACGGTCGCGGATGCGACGCAAGGCGTGCAGCTCGCGACGATGCAGAAACTCGCGCGCTATTGGGTGACGGGGTACGATTGGCGCAAGGTCGAGGCGAGACTCAACGCCCTACCGCAATTCATCACGCAGATTGATGGGCTGGACATCCATTTCATTCATGTTCGTTCGAAACACAAGAATGCGATGCCGATGATCATCACGCACGGATGGCCCGGCTCCATCGTCGAGCAGATGAAGGTCATCGGTCCGCTCACCGATCCCACCGCCTATGGCGGGCGGGCGGAGGACGCCTTCGACGTGGTGATTCCGTCGATGCCGGGCTACGGGTTTTCGGGCAAGCCGACCACTACCGGCTGGGGCCCACCCCGCATCGCACGTGCCTGGGCGGTGCTGATGAACCGCCTCGGGTACACGCGATATGTGGCGCAAGGCGGCGATTGGGGCGCGGTCGTCACCGAACAGATGGGTCTGCAGGCGCCTCCGGGATTGCTCGGCATTCACGTCAACATGCCCGGCATCTTTCCAGCCGAGATTGACGGGGCGGCCTTTTCAGGGGCGCCCACGCCATCGGGTCTCTCAGACGATGAGAAGGTCGCTTACGAACGTTTGCGGTTCGTCTATCAAAAGGGAATCGCCTATGGGTTCCAGATGGGGCTGCGGCCGCAGACATTATACGGAATCGCGGACTCACCCGTCGGCCTGGCGGCCTATTTCCTCGATCACGACGCGCGCAGCTATGAGCTCATCGCGCGTGTCTTTGACGGACAGTCCGAGGGCCTTACGCGCGACGACATCCTCGACAACATCACGATCACCTGGTTGACGAACACGGCGCTTTCTGGCGCCCGTCTCTATTGGGAGTATTGGGGCAAAGGGTATTTCAATTCCAAAGGGGTCTCCATCCCAGTTGCCGTGAGCGTCTTCCCTGACGAACTCTATCCAGCCCCGCGGAGCTGGACGGAGCGGGCGTTTCCCAAACTCATCTACTACAACAAGCTCCCCAAAGGCGGGCACTTCGCGGCGTGGGAGCAGCCGCAGCTCCTTACCGAAGATCTCCGGGCGGGGTTCCGGTCCTTGCGCTCGACGCAGGGAGCAACGCACTAGTTGAACTGAAGGAGGCGGCGCGCACACACGTGCGCGCCGTCTTTCCGTCCGTTGGAGAGACGATGTCCGAAAGATCAACGGAACGACAACCGGCCAGCGCAGTCATGTGGTTCGCAGCCGCGATCAGGAGCACGTTGCGTGAAGCTGGGCAAGGCGGTTGGGGGGCGGCGGCGACCGCGTCCAGTGCAGCGCTCGGCAGCATCCTCCTCGTGCTCATCTCGGTGTGCGCGGCCCGCGCGTACTCGATCGCCGGCGCAGGGAACGGGGCGCTCACGTCGGGGCTGAACGACCTCGTGTGGGCCGGCATCGTGATGAGCTCGTTCCCACGCGCGATGCTGATCATGGCCG
>QHUZ01000083.1:6466-9354 GCA_003223395.1 Gemmatimonadota bacterium
GTGCGTCGCCTGCTTCGCGAATGTCCCCCTACGTTTTTGTATCGAATCCCGTTAGTACCAGTCTGCAACGATACCAAAGTCTTATCGACTGGGCGCATACGCGCTCCATCGTCATAGCATCCTAGAACACCGGAGCGTCTGATGACGATGCTCGCCTGCTGTCTCGCTCTGTTCGCAGTCTCCACACTGAACGACATGACCATGACCGGAACTGTAACACAAACCGCCACGCAAGCGCCGATGGCATCGGAAGCGATCCGTCCGTTCCGCGTCCAGGTTCCGCAAGCGGCACTCGACGATCTGCGCCGGCGCATCGCAGCCACCCGCTGGCCCGACAAGGAAACCGTCCCCGATCAGTCACAGGGTGCGCAGTTGGCCCGGCTGCAGGCGCTGGTGCAGTACTGGGGCAGCGGCTACGACTGGCGTAAGGCGGAGGCGAAGCTGAATGCGTTGCCGCAGTTTGTGACGAACATCGACGGTGTGGACATCCACTTCATTCAGGTCACGTCGAAGGAAAAGAACGCGCTGCCGGTCCTCATCACGCACGGTTGGCCGGGCTCGGTGTTCGAGTTCCTCGGGACCATCGGTCCACTCACCGATCCGGCGGCGCACGGCGGCACCGCCGCGGACGCTTTCGATGTCGTGATTCCGTCGATTCCCGGCTACGGTCTTTCGGGCAGACCAACCGCCGCCGGTTGGGGTCCCGAGCACGTCGCGCGCGTCTGGGCTGAGCTGATGAGACGTCTCGGCTACACCCACTACGTAGCCCAGGGGGGCGATTGGGGTGCTCCCATCTCTACCGAGCTGGCGCGGCAGGCGCCCCCGGGATTGCTCGGCATTCATCTCAACCTGCCAGCGACGGTACCGCCCGAGGTGACAGCGGCGCTGGTCAGCGGCAGTCCGCAGCCCGCGGGACTTTCCGAACAGGAGCTCGCGGTGTTCAACGCGCTCCGAAAGTACGGGATGAGTGGGAGCTCGAGCTACTTCGCGATGCTGACCGCGCGGCCACAGGCGATGGGGTACAGCCTCAACGACTCGCCGGTTGGTATGGCGGCATTCATGCTCGTCCATCCAGGCTTCGCGAAGTGGACGTATGGCGACGAGGACGCTACAAAGACCCCGACCAGAGATCAGGTCCTCGACGACTTCACGCTGTACTGGCTCACCAACACCTCGACCTCGGCGGGGCGGCTGTACTGGGAGAATGTGGGACGCAACCCCACGCAGTCGGCCGCGTGGAAGACTACCGAGCTCACGCTGCCGGTGGCGATCACGGTATTTCCCGAGGACGTCTATCGGCCGCCCGAGTCGTGGGCCCGCCGCGCCTATAAGAACTTGATCTACTTCCACGAAGTGGACCGGGGCGGCCACTTCGCCGCGTGGGAGCAGCCGGAGCTGTTCGCGGCCGAGCTACGCGCCGCGTTCAAGCCGCTCCGCGCAAGCAACCAGGCAGGCCAGTAGGCCCGCGATGACGATCCGAATGCACCTTCAGTTCGAGAGGAGATCCTCATGAGCGCGTCCACCACCACCGCGTCGTCGACCACCGTGACCCCCAACACCTGGGAACGGTTGTGGCGCGGGAGCGGCGTCAACGCCGTCGCCTTGTTCATCGCCGGCTATTTCGTCTACGGCACTCAACCCGGCATCGGTGCGCCGGCCGACACGGTCGTCGCGTTCTACGCCAGCCATCACACGCGGATCCTCTGGGCTGCGGTCTTCTTCGGCCTGGGAGGAGTCCTCAACCTGATGTGGTTCGCAGCCGCGATCCGGGCTACGCTGCGTGAGGCTGGGCAAGCGGGGTGGGGGGCGGCGGCGACTGCCTCCAGTGCCGCGGTCGGCGGTGTCTTCCTCGTGCTGATCGCGGTGTGTGCGGCCCTCGCGTATTCGATCGCCGGCTCGGGCAACGCCGCGTTCGTGTCCGGACTGAACGACCTCGTGTGGGCCGGCGTCGTGATGAGCGCGTTCCCTCGGGCGATGCTGATCATGTCAGGATCGTTCGGGCTGTGGCGGGCCGGCATGATCTCCAACGGACTGTTCGGGGCCGGGGTCGCCGCGGTCGTGCTCGGTGTGGCGGGCGGCACGACGTGGATGAGCAGCGGGTTCTGGGCACCGGACGGACTCTATTCGCGGCTGATCCTCCCGGTCATCAGCCTCGTGTGGATCCTCGTCGTGAGCGGCGTCTTGAAACGAGCTCCTGCCACGCGTGGCCAGTGGTGAGGCTGTCGCTGGCCTGGTGCGGCGAGGATCCCTTTCTCCCTCCGGAGACGTGGGCCCTGCGCGCCTATCCGAGCTTGATCTATTTCCACCAAACCGAGAAGGGTGGACACTTTGCGGCGTGGGAGCAGCCGGAGCTGTTCACGGCAGAGACGCGGGCGGCGTTCCGGTCACTTCGTTCGAGCCGACACGCAGGACAACACTAGGATGCGCATCATGCAAAAAACACAGGCGGCGCGGGTCTTGGTGTCGGGGCTCATTGTCCTGGCGCTTGGGTGTGACAGCCGGCGAGCCACTTCGCCGAGCTTCGGCGGCGACGAGCTCGCGGTGGCGGCCTCGCGCGCGTCCCCGAGCGTGCTCGCGCAAGGTCGGAACATCGGCCGAGGCGTGACGATCGTCCTCGTGCACGGCGCCTTTGCCGATGCCTCGGGGTGGCAGGACGTGATCCCCATCTTGCAGCGCGACGGCTTCAATGTGATCGCGGTGCAGAATCCTCTCAGCTCGCTTGCCAGCGATGTCGCTTGGACGCGACGAGTGATCGAGGCTCAGAGCGGTCCTGTCGTCGTCGTGGGCCACTCCTATGGGGGCGCCGTGATCACCGGCGCCGCGGCGGGGAATCCGAACGTGCGAGCCCTCGTTTACATCGCCGCCTACGCGCCCGATGTGGGTGAGCC
>QHUZ01000084.1 GCA_003223395.1 Gemmatimonadota bacterium
TTGGACCCGCAAAGGGAAAGTTGTTGTTGCCGTTCTCGACATCCGATTCGGTGAAGACGCGCATGCCGCTGAACTCGCCCGGCTCGCCCGCGCAATGTCCGGCGGTGAGGACGACTTTGGGGGCGATCAACGTGCCGGAGCAGCGAAATGCCGGCTCGCCGGCGATGTCCATGACGATGAGCACGACGGCGGGATGGGTATTGCCGTCGAGCGAACCGTACGTAATGAAGGAAGGACGATCAGGGCCTGGGAGATTCGTTACCGCTCGGTCGCAGCCGAGCAGGCCGCCGCAGCAAGCCGCAAGCGTGGGGATAACAATGCGAGCCCGCATGATTCCTCCGAGAAAAGCGCCGGTACCAAGATGCCAAACGATTGGGACGCTGACTAGCGGAGTTACCCGAGATGTGAGGGTTAGTCTTGGCAAACGTCACGCCAGCTTGATGGCCAGCCCCTGCATCACCAAGCGACGCACGATGCCGTCAATTTCCTCCGGCGGTAGCGTCGCTCCCTCATCGAGCCACCAGGTGAGCACGGCCATGAAGGCCCCCGCCAGGAACTCCACCGCAAGCCGCCGCTGCTCGGGCGCTCCCTTGAAGCCGAGCGCCTTGAGATCCAGCTCGGCGAGATCGGCGATCGTGCGATGGATTCGCTGCACAATGAAGGCGCCGCTCTCGCGACCCACGATCGCGCGATACAGCGGCAGATGGCTGCGCGCGTGCTCGAGCATCGCGAGACTGAACCCGAGCGGCCCCGGAGCCTGGCGCCGCCGTTCCGTCAGCAGACCCCGCAGGTCTTCGAGCCGGCTGGTCAGCAGGGTCTGCTTGTCGGGAAAGTGCGCGTAAAAAGTCGCCCGCCCGACGTTGGCTCGATCGATGATGTCCTGCACCGTCGTCGCGTCGTACCCCTTCTCGATCACCATCGCAAGGAGCGCGTCCTGCAGCAGCTGACGGGTTCGCTGCACCCGTCGGTCCGGCTTTTTCGCCTTGGCCATTCTGCCTCGTGAGTGAACATCCCGTCCGCGCCGTCCCCAACGGAACGAAACGTGGGTGATTGTCCCGAATCGCCCAGCGCGGGCGGCAACTCCTCGTAGCCAACGCCCGTACATGAACACGATGTTCAGTAATAGATAGAATGTCAACTACAAAACACATCGTTCGGGAGTGGCACAATGATCCAGGACTTGGGGCTCCATCGCGCTGCCCGCCGCTCGCTGCTGAGCATCGGCGTGACCGCCGCGCTCATCACGATCAATCACCTCGCCGTGCTCGGGCCCAAGGCGTTCGGCCTCGGCGCCGTCCTGATCGTCGCGCCGACACTGCTGCTCTGGTGGTTCATGCGGACCAGGAGCACCGTGGCGTTTGGCGGCTACCTCGTGATGAATCTCTGGGTGGTGATCGGCTTCGGGTTGCTCAAGGGATTGTGGAAGAGCACGCTGCCGGTCTTCGTCGGCACGCTCCTGTCCGCGCTTGCGACGGCATATCCCCGACCCACGCTCGGTCCGGTGTGGGTGGAGGTCAGCGGCGTCGCGATGTTCATCGGCAGCGCGTTCGTTGCCGCTTTCGCATATCAGCTGGTCCGGACGCGGTGGGGCACCGCACGCGCATCCATCCTGTCCGCGCCCGCCGGCGTCCTCGCGCTGGGGGTCCTCGTCGCCGCCTACGTGGTCACGGATCGCGACCGCTGGGTCGCGCCGTCCAACGGCATCGTCAAGATCGGCGTGATCGTGCCGACGGGTGGACCGTACGCCGTCTTGGGAAACTCGTTCCTCAAAGCCGTCCAGATGGCACAGTCCGACCTGCGCGGCACGAAGTATCAGTACCAGCTCGTCCTCGTCGATGTCGGACAAGATCCCGATCAGGCGAGGGCAGCGATTCAACGAGCGATTCAGGACGAGCGGGTCTCGGCAATCGTCGGTGGCATCTCGCGGTTCGGTCAGGTCACACGGCCGCTGGCGACTCAGGCGCGGATCCTTCATACGTGTGTCTGCTCCGTCACCTCGATTGGCGATGGGGCGTACAACTTCACGAACATCCCGTCGCCGGAAGCCGAGGGCGTGCGCTGGGTGCAGGAAGCGCAGCGGCGCGGCATCCGGAACATCGCCCTGCTCACGCAGGACTATCCGAGCATCCAGGGTCACCTCGAGGCGCTCAAGGTGGAAGTACGCCGCGCCGGGCTCACGATCACCGACGCGCAGGAATTCGCCGATTCGGTCACCGATTTTCGGAAGATGATCGCGCAAGCGCGGGCCTCGCACCCCGACGTCTATTATGTCGAAACGTTGAACCCGCAGCTGGATGTGCTCGGCCAACAGTTAGCCGACGCCAGGATCCGCAACATCGCTTCGGTCGTTGCTCCGTCGGTCAGTCAGCGGCCCGAACTGTTCGAAGCGACCTGGTATACCGACAGCAATCTCCGGGATTTTGCCTTCAAGACCCGGTTCGAGAAGCTGTATCCCGGCACGCAGTTCGCTACGCACATGATGCCCTACGCCTATGACGATTTCAACATGATCGTGCAGGCGTTCGAACGCGGCGAGAATCCGGCCGTCTACGTCCGCAATATCCGAACCTATGAGGGCAACGCGGGCACGCTGACCAAGATGTCGGGCAGTGGCAACTTCCAATCGATGCCGGCCGTGTGGGAGATCGAGCATGGTAGGCCGGTGTTGCTCTCACATCAGTAGGACAACGGAGGTCTTATGACTAAAGTGACGCGGACGTCGATAGTCGTCGCGCTGGTGATCGGAATGATGCTGGGAGGGGCGACTCTCATCACGGCGAGGAACAACGTTGCCATGGACAGCGCACACCAAGAAACGCCTTCCGGATTCCTTCACTAGGTAGTCGGAAAAATGTGTGCCGTAAACTTTCGCCAGGCGTTGGCCAATAGCCAGACGCTCCACGTCAGCACGAGAATAATCCCCGCCAGTGTCGGCGCCGCATTGGCGCTCGAGAAACCCTGCGAGCCGATCACCCAACCCTGTGCGATGTACGCGAGTCCAGACAATCCCATGATATACCCAATCGGTCTCGGCAGGCCGGCGGTCGATGTAACGACGGTGCCATATAAGAGGAAGGACGCACCGAGCAAGTAGCTGTGATAGCTGCGGACGCTCCACTCGAGCCAGCGAATCGCCTCGGCGCTCGCGAAGCGCGCTGCTCGCTCTGACTTAGGTGCAGTCGCCCACGCATCCACGGCGTGCTTGAGCGCGACTCCATCCACCGCTTGGAGGACGCCGTACAGCCCAAGGGCCAGCACGGCAGCGACGGCGCCGAACCTACCAGCCCATCCTGACCGTCCCGGTCTCGCGTCGAGGACGGGAAACAACGCAACGAGTCCGGCAACGATCATCATCATCCCGACGAACTGACCAAGGTGGACCGCGATCCAGACGTCGCTGGCGGCGTATTCCGCAAAGGCGGCGGCGTGATCGTTGGCGGGCGCCTGATTGGGGTGAAAGAAGCCCGCAACCAGGGAGATGAGAACGCCTCCGAACACCAGTGTCGCCCCGACCCGCAAGGTTCGCTGGGACTCGTCCATGGGGATAAGATGGTCACCCAGGAGAAGCTCGCCACTGCGCACGAGGAGACTTTCACATGCCATCACCACAGGATCACGCGGCGCACCATCACGGCCCCGTCGTTCATGCGCCGCCTGCTGACGCGAGCACGGCATACCGCCAGGCGTTTGACGCCGCGCGCCCGGACCCCGGCAGGACCGTCGTTGCGGTGAACTTCGAGGCGCGCGAGTTCGATTGGACGATCGCTCCTGGGACAACCGTCAAAGGCTGGGGGTTTAACGGCCAGATCCCGGGGCCTACCATCGAGGCGCGGGTGGGGGACGTGCTCGAGCTGCGTTTCACAAACCGCCTCGCCGAGCCGACGACCCTCCACTGGCACGGGCTGCGGATACCGGCCCCGATGGACGGGACGGATATGGTGCAGAGCCCGGTCAAACCGGGAGAATCGTTTACCTACCGTTTCAGACTCCCTGACGCCGGGACCTTCTGGTATCACCCGCACGTCAACGAATCGGAGCAGATGGAGCGAGGCCTCTACGGGGCGCTGATCGTCCGTGGCGACGCAGAGCCGATGCTCGACGGCGAGCAAGTACTGATCCTGGATGATCTCAAGCTCGACGCCCAGGGACAGATGGCGAAGTTCGGCGGCCTGGTCCAACGGCACGATGGCCGCGAGGGAGACGCGCGGCTCGTCAACGGGAAGCGCGAGCCGCAACTAGCAATCGCCGCGGGCCAGATCGAGCGGTGGCGGATCATCAACGTCTCAGGCGCGCGGTACGTGCGCCTCTCGATCGGAGGAGCGCCGTTCCAGATCCTCGGCACCGACGTGGGGTTGCTCGAAGCACCGGTCGCTGCCACGGAGGTGCTGCTCGCCCCCGCGGATCGCGTGGAGATCGCCGTGGGACCGTTCGAGGCGGGAGAGGAGCTGGCGATCGAGGGACTCGCGTACTGGCGGACCACGATCAAGCGACGGAAGACCGAGCGCTTCGCGACGCTGCTCGTGGGGCCGGCGAAGCCTTCGAAGGCCGTGATCCCCGACCGCCTGCGGACCATCACGCCGCTTGCGACCGGCTCGGCAACGCCGACGCGCACGGTGGACTTCGGCGTCAAGTACAGTCTGCGCCGAGGCATGGATTTCGTGGTCAACAAAGAGATGCACCACCACGACGCTCCCGTGAAGGTAGGCGAGTTGCAGGTCTGGGACGTCGTGAACTCGACGCGCATGGATCACCCGTTCCATCTGCACGGCTTTTGTTTCCAGGTTCTCGCGGTGGACGGCAAGCCGCCGGCGTGGCTCTCGTGGGAGGATGTCGTCAATCTTCCTCCGAAAAGCACGACCAGGATTGCATGGATGCCGGATGACCGGCCTGGGAGCTGGATGTATCACTGCCACATCCTCGAGCATCACGCAGCAGGCATGATGGCGCATTTCGATGTTGTCCGTTGAGCCGATCGATCCAGCACGCTTACGTTCCCGACATGTCCCAGCTCATGAGGGCTGAAGAGCTGCGGTGGCAGTGGAAGGATGTGGGCACCTATCCGGGACGGGTCACGTTTACGAATCCCGGTGCTCTTGCCACGAGCGTGCAGATACCCGCTGACGCGACCGCGGGGCAGACAATTCATTTGATCCTTGAGGCGACAGACAACGGAACACCGGCACTCACCCGTTATCACCGGGTGATCATCTCTGTTACTCGGTGAAGCAGATCCTTCGCGCCTTCGGCGCTCAGGATGACAGGGTCGCTCCCTCTTTTTTTGTAAAAGACGCGCGGAGCCTGTCATCCTGAGCGAGCGCGCGGCACGCGCGCGAGCGAAGGACCTGCTGTTGGGAGGGCTCTGCTTTAGGAGCGCGCCCGCCGCACCGCCTCGACGAATTGTTTGGCCAGCGCCCCGATCGCGCCGTAGTCGCGCCGAGCCAACGCATCTTTTGGGATCAGCTCGGTGCCGACACCCACGGCCGCGGCGCCTGCCTCGAACAGCTCCGCCAGGTTCTCGAGTGTCACACCGCCCGTCGGGACGAGCGGAATGTCGGGGAACGGCCCGCGCAGTGCCCGCAGATACGCTGCGCCGCCGACGCTCTGGACCGGAAACACCTTCACCATGTCCCCGCCGAGTCGATGCGCCTCGAAGACTTCGCCCGGCGTGAGCGCGCCCGGCAGCACCGCGACACCCGCGCGCTGCGCGGCCTCGATGACTGCCGGTACCAGACACGGCGTCACGATGAACTCCGCACCGGCTTGAGCGGCGCGTTTGCACATCTCGGCGTCCGACACCGTCCCGGCGCCGACGAGGATTTTGCCGGAAAAGCGTTTCGCCGCCGCGCTGATCGCGTCGATCGCATTGGGAACCGTCAGCGTGATTTCGACGACGGGGAGTCCCGCCTGGAGCAGTGCTTCTGCCACCGGCACCACCGTGTCAGCGCTGGAGGCGCGGATGATGGGGATGATGCCGACCTCGCGCAGCCGCGCCACCGCCTTCACCGCGACACCCGCTGCTCGACCTCGTTGCGGGTAACCAGACAGAAGTCGCCCGGGATCTTGTGCTTGAGCGCGGCCGTCGCGGAGGCAAAACGGACGGCGTCGTCCCAGCCACGACCGTCGAGGCGGCTCACGATCAGCCCACCACAGAATGCGTCGCCGCCGCCGATCGGATCCACCGACTCGACCTCGAAGCGCGGCGCGCTGTAGACCTTCCCGTCCGCCGCGATGACCGCCGCGAGCGTCTGGTCCCGCAGCGTGATTGCTACCGCGCCGATCTCGAAGCGCTTCGCGAGTGATTCGGCC
>QHUZ01000085.1 GCA_003223395.1 Gemmatimonadota bacterium
CACCACTGGTACGCGTCGCGTCAAGGCCGTTGCTGGACAGTCCAAATGGCGTCACTTTATCGCGGTGCGTCCACTGTGCAACTCTGGGGCTCGAACATGAAGAATCGGATGGCGAAGAAAATCAACAACGAGGAGCTCACCGAGGTCAGTGAAGCACAGATCGCGGTGCATTGGAAGGAAGAGGACCACTACCAGCCTTCCGAGAAGTTCAAAGCACAGGCGAACATGCGCGACCCCCGAATCTTCGAGCAGTTCACCCTCGACAAGTTTCCCGATTGCTTCAAGGCGTATGCCGACATGCTGACGTGGTTCGAGCCCTATCGCACGGTACTCGACACGAGCGACGCCCCGTTCTGGAAGTGGTTCGCCGGCGGAAAGATCAACGCCTGCTACAACTGCGTGGACCGCCATCTCGAGAAATACCGCGATAAGCCTGCGTTCGTCTTCGTGGCCGAGCCGGAATCCGAATCGGACGTGAGGATCACATACCAGGAGCTGTACGAGCGCGTGAATGAGGTGGCGGCGCTCCTCCGGGGCTTGGGACTGAAGGCCGGAGACCGCGTGACCCTGCACATGCCGATGGTGCCGGAGCTGCCGATCACCATGCTGGCGTGCGCGCGGCTGGGAGTGATCCACTCCCAGGTGTTCGGGGGGTTCAGCGGCCAGGCGTGCGGGTCGCGCATTCAGGATTCGGGCAGCCGATTCCTGATCACGATGGACAGTTACTGGCGGAACGGCACCCTCGTCGATCACAAAGCCAATGCGGACATCGCCGTGCGGACCGCGACGGAGCTGGGCCAAGATGTGGAGAAGGTCTTGGTATGGCAGCGCTACCCCGGGAAGTATTCCGCCAAGACCCCGATGGTGGCGGGGCGCGACGTCTTCATGAACGAGCTGCTGCGACAGTACCGCGGCCAGAAGGTGGATGCGGTGGCGTTGCCGTCGGATGGCGCGCTGTTTCTGATGTATTCGAGCGGCACGACGGGCAAGCCGAAGGGTGCACAACACAGCATCGCCGGCTACCTCGCGTACGTCACCGCCACCTCCAAGTGGGTCCTCGACGTTCATCCCGAAGACATCTACTGGTGCATGGCCGATATCGGCTGGATCACCGGGCATTCCTACATCGTGTACGGGCCGCTGGCGAACGCGGCGACCAGCGTGATGTATGAGGGCGTGCCGACGTACCCGGATCCAGGGCGTCCGTGGCGCATCGCCGAGCGCCTTGGCGTGAACATCTTCCACACCGCGCCCACCGCCATCCGGATGCTGCGCAAACTCGGGGCCCAAGAGCCCCGCAAATACAAGTACCGCTTCAAATCGATGACGACGGTCGGTGAGCCCATCGAGCCGGAAGCGTGGCGCTGGTATTATGACGAAGTCGGCAAGCGCGAAGCGGTCATCACCGATACGTGGTGGATGACCGAGACCGGCGGATTTCTCTGCAGTACGATGCCGGCGATTCACGCGATGAAGCCGGGAAGCTGCGGCCCAGCCGTGCCGGGGATTCATCCGGTCATTTACGATGAGACCGGTGCGGAAGTCCCGAAGGGCTCCGGGAAGGCTGGGAACATCTGTATCCGCAATCCCTGGCCGGGGATCATGCAGACGATCTGGGGCGACCGCGATCGCTACGTGAAGACCTACTTCGGCAAGTACAACCGGAATCCCAAAAGCAAAGACTGGCGCGACTGGCCGTTCATGGCCGGCGACGGCGCGCTGCAGTCCAGCGATGGGTATTACCGCATCCTCGGCCGCATCGACGACGTGATCAACGTCGCCGGTCACCGGCTCGGCACGAAAGAAATCGAGTCGGCGTGTCTCACAGTCCCGGAAATCGCCGAGGCGGCGGTCGTGCCCGTCCAGGACGAGTTGAAGGGACGGGTGCCCGAGGTTTATGTCGCGGTCAAGCCGGGGGTGCAACCGAGCCAGGCGATCGTCGATCGCGTGATCAAGGCGAACGAAGAGGTGATCGGCAAGATTGCGCGGCCCAAGCGCGTGTACATCGTCCCCGACATGCCGAAGACGCGGTCCGGAAAGATCATGCGCCGTGTGCTTGCGGCGATTTCGAATCGCCGGGACGTCGGCGACGTGACGACGCTCGCGAACCCCGACGTGGTCGAGCAAATTCGCGCGATGGTGCAGGGGAAAGACGTGAAGACGACGCAAGAAGCGTTGCCGGAGGATATCGCGAACTTCGGGCAGGTCGAATGAAGCCCTGGAACTAACCGGGGCCGGGAGCTCGCTCCCGGCCCCGGTCTGGCCGACGCCCCGGCGGGAACGGCTACCGGCCTGGGGCTCCCACAGTCTGAGTGTCCCAAATCTTCATCTTGCGCGTTTCCGGCATCAGCCAGAGACCAACTAAGAAGGCCACGGACGGTACCACGATAGGATAAATCAAGGCCGTGCTGAGCCCAGCCTTCAGGTACGCCGCGGTCGTGATCACCGGTACCAAACCACCACCCCATCCATTGCCGATGTGATAGGGCACGGAGACCGACGTGTACCGGATGCGCGCCGGGAAGTACTCGGCGAGGAACGCGCCGATCGGTCCGTACACCATGCCCACATAGCTCACCATCACGGCGACGATCAGGATGGACAGCACCCAGTTCGTGTTCGCCGGGTCCGCGGCATGGCCGAGGGCCGTGTAGAGCGGGTAGTACGTGAGCGCGGCGAGCGCGAAGCCGGCGAGGATGATCGGCTTGCGCCCGATCCTGTCCGACAGCCACCCGAAGAAGATGAGGGACGGTGTGGCGATCAGCAGCGCCACTCCGGTGATGATGGCGGGCGACAGGGTGTCCGGCTTGCGGACCTGCTGCAGGAAGTAGAGTGCCCAGAACTGGCCGCTGTACCACACGACCCCCTCGCCGATCACGACCGCGCTCGCGATGAGGACGTATTTGATGTTCTGGCTGAGGAACGCCTCTTTCCAGGGATTCTTGGCCGTCTGCCCCTTCGCCTTGATCGCCTGGAAGATCGGCGTCTCCTGCAGCTGCAGCCGGATATAGATCGCGATCGCGATCATGAGCAGAGAGAGGAGGAACGGGAACCGCCACCCCCATGCGGGCCACGCCGTGGGCCCGACGATCTCGCGCGTCGCAATGATCACGGCCAATGACAGGATAATCCCCAGCGTCGGGGAAGTCTGCAGCCAGCCGGTGTAATAGCCCCGCTTTTCATCGGGGGCGTGTTCCGCGACGTAGGTGATCGCGCCGCCGTACTCACCCCCGAGACACAGACCTTGAATCAGACGCAGGCCGAGGAGGAGGACACCAGCCGTCGCGCCGATCTGCGCATAAGTCGGCACGAGACCGATGAGTGCCGTGGCGAGGCCCATGCCGCTCAGCGTGATCAAGAAGGTGTACTTCCGGCCGATCAAGTCTCCGATGCGTCCGAACAGGAATGCCCCGACCGGGCGAATGAGGAACCCGGCCGTGAACGTTCCAACGTACTTGATGAGATCCGAGCCCGAGGCGCTCTGTGCGAAGAACTTCGGGGCGAGGAGCGCCGCCAGACTGCCAAAGATGTAGAAGTCGTACCATTCGATGACGTTCCCGACTGCTGCGGCGATGACGACCCGGCGAAGTTCTTTGAACGACAGCTGAGGAGCGGTCATGGACGCCCTCGGAAGGTGGAGGTTGAAGTCGAGCTGCAACCCGCATGCTTACGCCTTGTCGCCGGCCCCGCCCGCGACCAAACCCTTCGCCCGCCACCGCTCGAAAATTGCCTTCACTTGTTTGTGGGCCTCATCCAGGGCCTGCTCCGGACTCATACGGCCGGTCGCCGCGTTGGCGAACATCGTCGGCAGTACAAACGTATCGAACACCTCGCTCTCGGCGGGATTGGCCGGTCCCGGATGGCCGATATTCGTGGCCCACTGGAGCGCGGTGCCGATGGGCTTGAGCTTCGTCGGCGGATTCGACCCGAACGGGTCGTTTGACGTCTGTTGCTCCATCCAGCGGTTGCCCGCGGCCGGCTTCTGCGCCTGCGCCGTGCCGGGGTCGGCGACGGCGCCGGGGAAGGAGGGGAAGTTGTAGAGCTTGCTCGCCGTGATGGCCTCGCGATTGTGGGCCACGAGATCGAGCAGGAACTGCTTCGCCACGTCGGGACTCTGGGCGAACTTCCAGATGGCGTAGATCCCCATCACGTGCTCGGACGCCCATCCCGTGCCGCGCGGCCCTTTCAGCGCCGGGACGAAAAAGATGTCGTCGGCGACCGGGAGCTTGTTGTCCTGCGCGGTGCGATACGCGGAGATCGAATTCAGGATGTACGAGGTCTGGCGGGCGTTCAGGGCCTGATTGTTGGACGCGGCGTTCCAGCTCAACACGGCGGGCGTCATCCCCGCTTGGTACAGCCGCACGCCAAACCGCAGCGCCTCGAGCGCCTGCTCCGACTTCAGGACGACGTTCTCGTTGGCGTCCTGAATCGAACCGTCGAACGACCACAGCATCGCGCGCGTCGCCATGTTGGTGTCGAGCTCCTGCGACATCCCGATTCCGATCGGGATCTGGATCTCGGGATGCTTGGCGTGGATCTGCGGCCCCGCCGTGACGAGGTCCTCCCACGTTTTCGGCCCGTCAGGCATGCCGATCTCGGTCCAGATGCTCTTCAGGTAGTCACCAGGATCGGGCACGTAGTTGTCGCTGAAGCCGAACCATTTTCGCGTCACGGGATTGTAGGTGGCGCGCTTGCACAGATCGATGATCGGCCCGTGGGCGCGCTCGGCGTCGCGGACCACGTCCGCCATGTCGAGGACCTGCGGCTCGAACGCGCCCGGCGGCGACAGAAATTGAAAGAGGTCGTGGCCTTGTTGCGCCGCGACCTCCGCGTTCGCTCGCGTCGTCAGGTCCGCCAGGGCGATGTGGTCGACGGTGACCTCGACGCCCTTCTGCGTGCCCCAGTCCTTGGCGTACTTGTCGAACCAGGTGTCGTAGGCCGGGACGAAATGACTCCATTGAATGATCTTGAGCGTCTTCTGCGGGCGCTTGATCAGGATGGTTGGACCGAGCGCGAGCGCCGCCGCGGCGGCGCCGGTCGTGGTGACGAATTGCCGCCGATCCATCCCTTTCCGCCTGGTCATGGACCTACCCTCCATTCATTTCATTCGGAAGGCGACTCGCGGCGAAGCGGACGACGCTCCGCCGCGAGCTCGCAAGACTCTTCAGAGCGTGTACAGCACGCTGAGGGCGTACTGGTCAGCCGTCCGGATACCAGTGCTCCACCTTGTCACCGCCCGGAAATACTCGAGCCCCAGCGCGTAGCGGCCGGCCCGAAACCGGATCAGCGCATCGGTGTCGTGATTCAACCGACGGAGTAGCGCGACGCCGTTGTCCGCCAGGAACTTCGACGCGTCCGGCTGGTCCATGCCGTAGTAGAACCACAGGCCCCAGCGGGGCGTCAGGTCGTAACCGGCCTGGGCCCACGCGCCCCAGCCCTGGATTTTCCCTTGCTGCGCAGCGACGGCGTTGGACCCGGCGCCCTGCGTGATGTGGCCAAACTGCTGTCCGAGGTTGTGGCCGAAATAATAGTTGCCGTGCACTGTCAGTTTCCCCGACGTGACGTTATGGCCGGTCTCGAAAGCCCAGCCGTTCAACTCGCCGCCGGTGACCCCAACCCCGTTCACGTCCTTGTTGTCCACGTGGTAGACCACGTAGCCGTTCCAGTTCGCGCCGCCGAATTTCTTGGCGAGGTTGAACCGGGCTTCGAACTGCGGCTTTCCGGACGCCTCACCGCTCCCGACGCCGCTAGCCCCCACGGCCGGGCCCGAGCCCTTCAACAGGGCCAACTGCAGCTGCACGGTCAGCGGCTTGCCGGGCCTGAGGTCGTGATAGAGGAACACGCCCGGGAACCGCCAGCCAATCATGCCGGTCGCCCCATATCCCAGGGGGAAGGCGAGGTGCGTCACGGACACGGGCACTTCGCCGAACAGCGGCGCCCAGAACTGGCCCACGCGCAGCGTCGTGTGGCCGTTCGTCAGATCCACGTAGGCAAAGCGGGCGCGGAGCTGTGGCTGCTCGTCCCCGAACGGCGGGGTACCGTTGATGGCGCCGAAGAAATCGGCCTCGAGCGTGGCCTTCGGTGCCCACCTGCCCAACACCGGTCCGGCGCTGAAGTCGAACCGGATGCGGGTGTTCCGGATGTCGCCGTCCAAGAACCCTTGG
>QHUZ01000110.1 GCA_003223395.1 Gemmatimonadota bacterium
TAAGTACGGGAACGAATGGTGACGTGATACTTCATGCGGCTTCCAACACTGCTACTGTCTCCACGTGTGCGGTCTGCGGGAACAGGTCGAACGCACGCACTTCCTTGACGAGGTAGTTGACGTTCAGCCGCTGCAGATCGCGCGCGAGCGTCGCCGGGTCGCACGAGATGTAGACGACCTTGGGGGCTGGATCGGACGTGAGCCGCAGTGACACGTCCCAGTGGAGCCCCGCCGGCGGCGGATTCAGCACGACCGCGTGGGGCGGCGGCAGGCTCGGCAAGACGTCCTCCGCCTTGGCCGCGATGAACCGCGCCGCCGGAAGCCGGGCCCGTCCCCAACTCACCGCTTTTTCATCGGCGTCCACGCTGACGACATTGGCGCCGCGCTCGATCAGGAGTGCGGCCGTATCACCGATGCCGCCGTACAGATCCCACACCGTCTGACTGCGCACATCGCCGAGCTGTTCGACCGCCCAGCGCCGTGTGATCATGCCCATCCCCGGATTCACCTGCTCGAACGCGGTCGCGGGGAATCCGGTCGCCGGTCCGGCCACGACGCGCGCGGCGCCATCGACGGGCTGCCACCAACAGACGATCGCGCCATCCACGCTGCCGAGCAGGGCGCGCCGTAACTCGTCCGCATTGAGCCACGGCTCTCCGGCCGATTCGGCGATGATGTGCCGGCGCTCGTCGCGATCGAGCCGCAACGTCAGGCGTGTCAGTGGCTGCGGCAACAGCGCCAACCGGCCACGCAGCTCGCGCCAGAGCGCCATCAAGCGAAAGTCAGTGATATGACAATCGGCGAGCGGGAAGACGAAGTTCGGCCGGTCATAGGGGTGCAGGCCAACGGCCTTTGCCGCCCCTTCGCCGCCCTTCGCCGCCATAGAGATCTTCGAGCCATACCGCCACTCATCAAGCGCCTCTACGATTTCGGGGTCCTCGAGCTTGAGTTTGCCGAGCCGCCGCAGTGTCTCACCGACGATGGCACGTTTAGCCTTGAGCTGCTCGTCGTAGGCAAGATGCTGCAGCTGACAGCCGCCGCAGTGATCGTTGACGTAGTGCGGGCAGGGAGGCGTGACTCTCCCGGGACCAGGAGCGACGAGCTCACCGAGCTCCGCCCGAGCGTAGCTGCGGTGGCGCTGGAGCGAGCCTTCGCGCAGTCGAATGCGATCGCCAGGCGCCGTGCGCGGCACGAACACGACGCGGCCATCGCTCAGCTTGCCGACGCCATCTCCTCCCACTGCAATGCCGATGATCGTCACGATGTCGGTCACTCGAGGCCGTCGCGAAGCGCATCGAGACGAGCGGCTTGCGTCCATGCGTTTGACTGCGGCGGTCGGGCGGTCAAACTGCTAGGCGGCGGTCGATCATGCCCCTGGTCAGCCACCATCGCCGCAGCGACCGCGAGCGCCCGCTCCAGGCCGGCGCGCGGCGGCGCGGCGAGCACTCGCGCCCCGGCGCGCTCGAGGTACCGGATGTCGATCTCGCCTTTGAGGAACTCGGCGTCATCCATGACGCGCAGATGGAATGGCTGGCTCGTCGGCAGGCCGACGATCACCAGCTCGCTCAAGGCGCGCCGCATACGTTGGATCGCGATCTCGCGGGTCTCACCCCAGGCGATCAGCTTCGCGAGCAACGGATCGTAGAACAGCGTCACGTCATTCCCTGCCTCGATCCCGGCATCCCAGCGAATCCCCGGTCCGCTCGGCACGCGCAGGTACTGCAGCACACCGGTCTGCGGGAGAAAGTCGTTGAACGGATCCTCGGCCGTGATTCGGCATTCGATCGCGTGACCGCGCGGATGGAGCTGGCCACCCGGCCCGCTCGCGCCGTGCACGCGCATCGGCTGGCCCGCGGCGATGCGCAGCTGCTCGCGCACCAGGTCCACGCCGTACACGAATTCCGTGACGGGATGCTCGACCTGAATCCGCGTGTTCATCTCGAGAAAGTAGAACTCCCCAGACGGCGTGAGCAGGAACTCGATCGTGCCCGCGCTGACGTAGCCGACCGCGCCGGCCGCCGCCGTGGCGGCCTCCGACAGCCGCCGCCGCAGCGCCGGCGACACCGCCACCGACGGCGACTCCTCGATGAGCTTCTGATGGCGCCGCTGGATACTGCACTCGCGCTCGCCGAGCGCGACGACGCGACCCCGGTGGTCGGCCAGAATCTGGATCTCGATGTGACGCGGCCGCTCGAGGTACTTCTCGACGTAGAGGCTGCCGTCGCCGAACGCCTTTTGCGCCTCGCGCCGCGCGGCCTGGAAGGCGCCCTCGACGTCCGCATCGTTGGCGACGAGACGCATGCCCTTGCCGCCGCCGCCGGCCGCCGCCTTCACCAGCACGGGATATCCGAGCCGCTTGGCCTCCTTGCGGGCTTCGATCGGATCGCGCAGCGGCGTCGTCGTTCCGGGGACAACCGGGACTCCTGCAGCTTGCATCCGGCGTCTTGCTTCGGTCTTGTCCCCCATCGCGCGGATCGCCGAGGCCGGCGGCCCGACGAAGATGAGCCCGGCGTCCTTGCAGGCCTCCGCGAACGCGGCGCGCTCTGACAAGAAACCGTAGCCGGGATGGATCGCCTGGCAGCCGGTGTCCTTCGCGGCCGCGATCAGCTTGCTGGCATCGAGATAGGATTCGGATGACGGCGCGGGGCCGAGCAGCACTGCCGCGTCGGCGTCACGCACGTGCGGGGCGAGGCGATCCGGTTCGGAGTAAACGGCGACCGCCGCAAGACCTTCGTCGTGGCACGCGCGGATGACGCGAACCGCGATTTCGCCGCGGTTCGCGACCAGCACGCGCTTCAATGACACCCCACCTCCGTTTGCAACTCAAACGTCTCGAACGCCTTGCACAACCCGCCGACGTTGGTCACGGCGCGCCGGTATAGCGCGGTCACCGGCGCGGTCCAGGTTTCGTGTTCATCGACGGCAAGCTTCAGCGCCGCAAAGACGAAATCCTGAGCGGGCACGCGGTCGGCCTTCGTTTCCTTGCCGGTCACCCACACGAGCGGTCGCTTATTCCATTTGACCGCGCGCTCGTCAGGCGGGCGCTCGAATCCCATACTGGCGCACACCGCGCGCGATTGGCTGAGCGCACGCAACGACGGATTCCGCGTTCGGAGCTCGCGCAGCACGCGATTGCGCAGCACGCTGTCGCCACGCCAGCGGTCGAACGGAATGATCATGAGGTCCGGCCTGAGCCCGCGCGAAAAGCGCAGATACCAGGCCGCCTGCGTGTCGGTCTCGCCCGCGGTGAACAGGATGCCCTGGTGGGGACAGGCCCGCAGCAGGTTTTCGCCCAGCTCCTCGAGCACCGGCGGCAGCCGCGACCCTTCGGGGAGCGTGTGCCAGGCAAGCGTGGCCGCGGCGCTGCCGGCCGCTTCCCAGTCCACGTAGGCCCATTCGCCGAACGCGTACACGCGGTAGACCCGCGCCGAGTCCGCTGTCCGCGTTCCGGCGCTCCACCGCGCCGCCCGTTCGAACGCAAATTGCGCCGTGTCGAGCGTCGCGTGCGCCCACACCGTATCGACCGTCACCGGTTTCCGGTGCGCGTGATAGTCCGCGGCTCGCTGCAGGTAAGCACGTCCGAGCTCGAGCCACGCCGGTCCGTCGGTCGAATCAGCGTTGACGCGCGCCCACAAATCCTGCTGTGGGCTCTGCAATACGAGCAGGGCGACAGCCTTAAAGAGGAATGTTGCCATGCTTCTTGGGCGGGTTTTTGGCGCGCTTCGTCTCGAGCGTCAGCAGCGCCTCGATCAGGCGCGGCCGCGTATCACGCGGATCGATGATGTCGTCGAGATAGCCGCGTGCCGCCGCCTGGTAGGGATGGGCGAACTTCTCGCGGTACTCGTTGGTGCGCTCGTCGCTCGCTTCTCCTTTATAGAGAATCTCGACCGCTCCCTTGGGACCCATGACGGCGATCTCCGCCGTCGGCCAGGCCACGTTGTAATCGCCGCGGATGTGCCTGGAGCTCATGACGTCGTACGCGCCCCCGTAGGCTTTGCGCGTGATGACCGTGAGCTTGGGGACCGTGGCCTCGCAGTACGCGAACAGGAGCTTGGCGCCGTGCTTGATGATGCCGCCATGTTCCTGCGCCATTCCCGGGAGAAACCCGGGCACGTCCTCGAAGGTCACGAGCGGGATGTTGAACGCGTCGCAGAAGCGGATGAACCGGGCGCCCTTGAGCGAGGCGGCGATGTCGAGCACACCGGCGAGCGCGGCGGGCTGATTCGCGACGATCCCGACCGGCCGGCCCGCGAGCCGCGCGAACCCGACGATCAGATTGCTGCCGTAGTCGCGCTGTACCTCGAGAAACGCGCCGTTGTCCACCACGTGCCGCAGCACGTCATGCATGTCGTACGGCTTCGTCGGCTCATCCGGCACGACTTCGAGCAGCGCCTCCTCGCGGCGGTCGGGAGGATCGTCCGGCGTGCGCGCCGGCGGGCTGTCCAGATTGTTGCCCGGAAGGAACGACAGCAGCGTGCGGATCGCCGTGATCGACTCGATTTCGGAGTCGTGCACGAAATGCGCAATGCCGGACGTGCCGCCATGCACGTCGGCGCCGCCCAGCTTCTCGAAGTCCACTTCCTCGTGCGTCACCGTTTTCACGACGTTCGGGCCGGTCACGAACATGTACGAGATGCCGCGCACCATGAAGATGAAATCGGTGATCGCTGGGCTGTAGACCGCGCCGCCGGCGCATGGGCCCAGGATGGCGCTGATCTGCGGCACGACGCCCGACGCCAGCGTGTTCCGCAGGAAGATGTCGGCGTAGCCGCCGAGTGACGCGACGCCTTCCTGAATCCTGGCGCCGCCCGAGTCGTTCAGCCCGACGACGGGCGCGCCGTTCTGAACGGCGAGGTCCATCACTTTGCAGATCTTTTCGGCGTGCGCTTCCGACAGCGAGCCGCCGAAGACGGTGAAGTCCTGCGAAAAGACGTAGACCAGGCGCCCTTCGACGCGGCCCCATCCCGTCACGACGCCGTCGCCGAGGACCTTTTGCTCCGCGAGACCGAAATCGGTGGCACGATGCGTGACGAAGCGATCGAGCTCGACGAACGAGCCGGGATCGAGCAGCACGTCGAGCCGCTCGCGCGCCGTCATCTTCCCTTTTTTGTGTTGTGTTTCGATGCGGTCCGCGCCACCGCCCTGCTCCGACTCCGATCGCTTCTGCTGGAGAAGCTCGAGCTTTTCGCGCATGGACATGGGAGGAGAAGATATGGAAGAAAGAAGGGTCAGGAAGACTTCCTGACCCCTCAAACCTCGAACCGCTAGGCGTCTCGGCGTCTAGGCGTCTGTATCACCCTCAGGCGTCTCCTCAATGACGGGCGCCGGAGCCGGGACCGGAATGATGTCGTCCTTCGGGAATCCCGTTGCCGCCAGCACGATGCGATGGTGGATGGGGTCCACTTCCAGAACCTTCAGCTCCACCGCCTGCCCTTCCTTCACCGCGTCACCCGGCTGCTGAATGTCGGGAATTCCAAGCTGCGACATCGGGACGAAGCCTTCGATATCGCTGCCCAGATCGACGACGACGCCCTTGTCCATGAGCCGCATGACACGACCGCGCAGCTCGGTGCCAACCGGGTAGGTCTCGCCGATGCGCAGCCACGGATCTTCCTGCGCCTGCTTCAGCCCGAGCGAGATCCGCTTGTTCTCGGCGTCCACGTTCAGAATCAGCACGTCCACCTCGTCGCCCTTCTTCACGACTTCCGACGGATGCTGGACCCGCTTGGTCCACGACATGTCGGAGATGTGAATCAGGCCGTCGATGCCCGGCTCGATTTCGACGAACGCCCCGAACGACGTGAGGTTGCGGACCTTGCCGCGGAGCCGCGTGCCGACCGGATACTTCTGCGGCAGCGCCATCCACGGATCCTGCTCGGTCTGCTTCATGCCGAGCGAGACCTTCTCTTCGGTTTC
>QHUZ01000111.1 GCA_003223395.1 Gemmatimonadota bacterium
TCGACCAGCCCTTCGTCCGCGCCAGCCGCGCCGCGAGCACCGACCGGCTCTACGTTGGCATCAACGACTTCGCCGCGCCGAACGGCCGCACCGCGACCGTGGACGTTTCGCTGAACGGGGGCGCGACGTTCACGTCGCGCCGGATCGAGTCACGCAACACGCTGGGCCAGAACGGGCCCTCGATCCGCCCCGCAGTCGCGCAAAACAACATGGTGTACGTGGCGTACTTCGGCTGGCGCAGCAATGCCGGCGATACGATCACGACCGACATCGTCGTCGCCCGCGACGACAACGGCGCCACCGGCACGACGCCGTTCCGGGACCTGCGCGACCCGTCGGACAACCAGCCCGGCCGCCTCGTCGCCACGGGCCGCACGATCGTCTTCTCGAACGCGCCGACCCTGGGGCAGGAACGCATCGGCTCGACCCTGTCGCTCGCGGTCGACGCGGCGCGCAGCGACACGGTCTACATCGCCTGGGCGGATCGCGTCGGATCGGGCGACATCCAGACCGTGCACGTGCGCCGTTCGCTCGACCGCGGCGCGACTTGGAGCAACGACCTGCGCATGCTCCCGAACACCACGAACCCAAGCCTCGCCGTCGCCGACGACGGCACCGTCGGGCTGCTCTATCAACAGCTCACCGGCACCGGAAGCGCGAGCCGCTGGGTGAACCGCTTCGAGCAGTCGCGCGACGGCTTCGCGACCCACCAGGATCTGGTGCTCGCCACCGTTCCGGCGAGCACGCCGGCCTTGCAGTTCCTCCCGTACCTGGGCGACTACGACATGCTGCTCACCCGCGGGACCGAATTCCTCGGCATCTTCTCGGCCGCCAACACGCCCGATCCCGCTAACTTCCCCTCAGGGGTGTTGTTTCAACGCCGCGTGAACCAGGCGACCCACCAGCTGCTCGATGGCTCTGGATCGCCCGTGGCCGTGTCGATCGATCCCTTCTTCTTTAGTGTCCCTGTCATGCCGTGAGCGTCCCATGCGCACTCTATCCCTGATCGTCCCGATCGTCCTGATATCGCTTGCGGTGCCGCTCTCCGCGCAATTGAGCCGTGCGGCGCTGGTGCGTCAGTCCGACATCATCTTCGCGGGAACGGTGACTCGGGCAGGTGTCGTTCGGGTGGACCAGGTGTTCGAGAAGCCCTCCGCCGTCTCTCTAATGAAGGGCGACTCGGTCACCGTGCTGCCTGCGCGCGCGGGCTCCCCCGGCTCCCCCCCCCTGAATCCCGGAATGCAGGCAACTTTCTACACGACCGGTTGGATCTACGGACGCTGGATCACCGTGCGCGAGGTGGGACACGAAGCCATCGGTCCGCAGCTCGCCACGGTGGCGGGTACCGGCACGGCACAGCAAGACCTCGTCGCGAAGGCTCGGCAACAGGTGAACGACGCTGATCTCAAGGCACGCATTCAAGCGGCGGCGATGGTGGTCGTGGGTCGCGTCGAGCAACTCCGGCCCATGGAGTACGGCCCCCGCCCCACCGGCGCGCCGGCGCGGCCCAGGCGCTTCACCGAGCACGACCCCAACTGGCAGGAAGCGATCATTCACGTGGACGAGGGGCTCAAGGGCGCGACCGCGGGAGAGCGCGTCGTCGTCCGCTTCCCCGGCTCGCGCGACGTCGCCTTCGTCGGCACGCCGAGATTCGCGGCGGGCCAGGAGGGCACGTTCCTGCTCCAGAAGGACACGGCCACGGGCTCGCCGCTCGCGTTGATGGCCGGCCAGCCGGTCCAGGCGTACACGGCGCTGCACCGGCTCGACGTGCTGTCCAAACAGGACGCGCAGCACGTGCGCACCCTGATGCGAGGGCCCTGAGGAGCGCACCCCATGACGCCTCGCACCCCAGCGCTCGTCGCGGCACTCGCCGCATTGGCGCTCGGTACCGCCCACGGTCAAACCTGCATCGAACCGCACTACCGCTGGAGTGAGAAGGTGGACACGTCGTTCGCGACAAACCCACCCACGGCCGTCGATGTGTCAGACATCCTGACCTGGACGCCTCGGACAATCACCGCCAAGGACGAGTGTGCGCCTCGCATCGGGCGAGAACGGAATGTCTATGCGGTCACTGCGTTCGTGCGGCGCATCAAGCTCCACGAAACCGACGGTGACTGGCACGTCGAAATCACCGAAGAGGAGTACACGCCCGCCCCGGCGTCGTGCATCATCGTCGAGATCCCGGCGCCGGCATACGGCAATATCTACCGCCAGGCGCGTGACCAGCTCGCTGGGCTCGTCGATACCACACATCTGGCCGCAAACGGTGACTTGGATGTCCCGGTGGAGGTGACATTCACGGGAGCTGCCTTCTTCGATGGCTATCACCAGAAGCAGAGTTCAATGGGCAAGCACGCGAGCCAGCACGGCCGCTGCAATTCGTCGCTCAGCGCGTTATGGGAGCTGCATCCCATTTACGACGTAACAGCGCAGGTCGGCCCGTAACCAACAAGGCAACGTGCCTCGACCAATTCGCATCTTGAGCATCGATGGCGGCGGCATCCGCGGCATCATCCCCGCGATGGTCCTCGCCGAGCTGGAGCGACGGACCGGTCGTCCGACCTGCAAGCTGTTCGATCTGATCGCCGGGACTTCGACCGGAGGAGTCCTCGCGCTCGCACTCACCAAACCAGACGCCGCCGGCAGCCCCGAGTTTTCGGCGGCGCGCATGATCGAGCTCTACGAGGTTGAAGGGGACAGGATCTTCTCGCCCGCCTGGCACCGCTGGCCGATCATCGGCTTTCTGTACGATCTGTTCTTCGTCCGCTACTCAGCGCGAAGAGTCGAGCGAGTGCTGCGGCAATACTTTGGCGACACGCGATTGTCCGAAGCCATCACGCCGCTCCTCATCACGGCCTACGAGCTGGAGAAGCGGGACCCGTGGTTGTTCAAGAGCGAGAAAGCAAAGATCAGACCCGATCACGACTTCCCCATGCGCGAGGCGGCCTACGCGACCTCTGCGGCGCCGACATACTTCCCGCCGCTCCCGCTTCCGGCGCCGCCGCCGCTCCGCCGATACGCGCTCATCGACGGCGGCGTGTACGCGCAAAACCCGGCGATGGCCGCCTACGTCGAAGCGCACACGATCTACCCGGATGCGAGAGACTTCATCATCGCGTCGCTCGGTACCGGCGAGACAAAGCAGCCGATCCCGTACCGCAACGCGAAACGCTGGGGAGTCATCGGCTGGGCTCGGCCGATCCTCGACATCCTGTTTGACGGTGTGAGCTCTACCGTGGACTACGAGCTCGACCAGCTGCTGCCGCCGGCGGGCGGCGCAAGGCGCCACTATCGGTTTCAAGCCGAGCTCGGGGAGGGTGAGGATGCGCTGGATGATCCGAGCCCGGCAAACATTCAGAAACTCAAGGGCCTGGCCCGGAAGCTGATCGCGCAGAACGAAACGGCACTCACGACCCTGGCGGCCGAGTTAGCTGGGTAACTCGGCCGCCCTTCGCCGCCGCTTCATTTTGAGCCGATCGCCGCCACTTCCCGCGAGTCCCTCAGCCAGCCGCTCAGGCGATCGCGGAGCGCGACGGGGATATACTGTGAGCGCAGCAGCCCCTCGAGCCGCGTGACACGTGCGGCCATCTCAGGCCCGCGGCCCGCCTTGCCGTCTAACCAGGCCGCGTAGTAGATCGACAGCGCTTCCACCTCGAGATCACCCACCCGTGCGGCTTCATCGGTGAGTTGATCCAACGCCGCGGCGGCGCCAACCAAGTTGCCATTGTAGTAGTGTGCCGTCGCCAGCATCCACATCGTCCCGCTGGCAAGGTGCCCCTCGCGGCGCGCAATGTCGGCGGCTCGGGTGTACTCGCGTGCCGCTGCGTCGTAGCGAAGGCGGCTGGTCAGCTCGTCGCCGAGGCCGACATACAGCTGCACGTCGGGACTGAGTTCATCGGCGGACGCCTGAATGCCGGAGACAATGGCCGATTGTGTGGCGGAAAGACTCGGTGCGATGAGAAACGTGGCGACAGCAAGAAGGTACGTGGCCGTCTTCATAGCCCCTCCCGGAGCATGGGTGACGACGGCGTGTGGCTTATAGGACGCGCGAAGCCTTGGAAAGGTTGCTCAGATCGCGGAAGCGGACACAACCGTGACGGATCAGGGCGTCACAAGGCGTCCTCGGATGATGCCATCATCAAAAAGCAGGTCGTTCGCCGCCCTTCGCCGCCGCTTCATCACGCCGCCGCTTGTATATTCTCCTGCCATCCCCACCCCTCTGGGAGAAGGCCATGAACTTCTTCGCCTCGCTCCATCAGTACAGTGACGTCGCGCGCCTCCTGCTCCGTCTCACGCTCGGCACCATCTTCTTGCTGCACGGCCTGCCCAAGCGCGGCCTCTGGAGTGCCAAGCCGTCGGACCGCATGCCCGCCAGCATGCTGCGCAACCTCCGCATCCTCTCGATCGCCGAGCCCGCGGGAGCCCTCGGCCTCATCTTCGGCTTCCTCACGCAGTTCGCCGCCCTCGGCCTCGTCATCGTGATGCTCGGCGCGATCACGTTCCTCAGGACCAAGGCCCATCGCAAGTTCAAGGAAGAGAACGCGCCCGGGTGGGAGTTCGAATTCATGCTCATGATGGTCGCGCTCGCGCTCGCCATCGTGGGCGGCGGGAAATTCGCGCTCGATCGGGTGGTATTCGGAATCTAGGCCGAGATACTGTAGGGGCGCAGCATGCTGCGCCCCTCCCCTCTCTCAGCGAAGCAAGCGAGCCTGTCATCCCGCTTTTAAGGTTCCATCGCCGCGCGAGAACTTTTTTCTCAATCAGGGAAACATTGAAGATCAACGGCGTAGGCGACTGGTAACGCACTCCCTGTAACACCCGTTTCGCAAACAAGTTATAAACGTCACGAATCGTGTCGCAGCAACGACTGCCCCGTGTTGCGCCCCTGCCACACCGTCCCGCGCGCAAAACCGGTGTAGGAAAAAGCTCACGTGATCAAGACCACTTTGCTCGCTCTCCTCTTCGCGCAAGGCTCACCGCAACACACGACGTATGGCGTCGAAATCGCGTTCCGCTCCGGCCACGCAGACCGCGGCTTCATCATCAACGACCGCCCCGTCGTGCAACCGGTGATGTGGTTCTCGGGAAGCGGCACCGAGTTTTCCGCGTGGAGCAACTTCGCGCTGGCCCAAACCACTGACGGCGCTCGCCCGCGGATCGTCGAGCTGGAGCTAACGCACGAGCAAACATGGGGAAAAGTCACGGCC
>QHUZ01000112.1 GCA_003223395.1 Gemmatimonadota bacterium
GAGCACCGCGGCTGACACCGGGCTGCCGAGCCGGGTCGCGACGTCGAGGGAATCCTGAGTCGAGCGGTAGGTATAGCGGTCGCGGGTCTGGGTCCAGTAGCCGGCAGTGAATCCCACGGCGAAGTCTTTCCCAAACCGCAGCATCGGCGCGATGTCGACGCCCAAGTAGTCTCCCGGATCCCAGTTCAGCATCGCGAGCGCCGCGTGCGGAATCAGCAGCACGGACTGCGGCCCCACGCGCCGCTCCCGCGTGCCCGGCTGCTGCCGCCCGGCGCGCACGAGCGCATTGAGTGACAGCCGGTCGAACAACGTCACGTCCTGCGCGACCTGCAGCTCGATGTCGGTCTGATGATCGCCGGTCGAGAGATCGAACAGGTGGTTTGGCGAGTCCTGGTGGCCCGTGGGCAATCGTACGACGATCGTGCCGCTCAATGCATAGTTGTGCGATTCGATCACACGGTACTTTGCGTTCACCTCCACGTCGCCCGCGAAGAAGCGCCGGCGGCGCGAGGTCCCGTGGATTGGTCCGAACCCGTACGTCGTATCCGAGAGGATCGAATCGAGTCGCGCGGCGGCCCCGGGCGCTCCGAGGCCGCCGACGCTGTCGAGCGGGAAGCCCGCCCGGGTGTTCACCCGGACGAGCGGCGCGTAGACACCCACCGCAATGCGATTCGTGATGCCGAAGTCCAGCGCCAGCGGCGTCACGCGGCGCTCCTCCCGCACGAGTACGGGCGTGAAGTTATAGCGGCACACGACGAAGCCGTTGATACGGGTGCAGCCAAACGACGGTCGCGTCTCTGCGAACAGCGAGTTGCTGATCCGCTGCTCGTGTCCGTTGTTCGTGAATTGCCGCTCCCACGTCGTGATCACGGGCTCGAACGTGATGCGCAGCGTGCCGGCGCGCGGGGTGTCTGTGCGGGGACCGGCCTGGGCGTGGACCAGGCACGGAACGAGGGCGAGGATCGCCTTCGCCGCCGTCTTTATCGCCGCCCGTTTTTCGTTCAGGGGATCGGCGGAATAGACGTCGTGTACGCCGCGTTGATGGCGAGGCGCAGCTTCTGCGCGATCAGCCGGTGCGTGGAGGCACTCGGATGCACCGCGTCGCAGGAGAACGCCGTACCGAAGGGCAACCCGAGCGTCGCATTGCACGGTTGCAGGAGCGCTGGGAAAGGACGAACCGCCGTCGGAATGGCGCGCAGGGAATCGAGCGTCGTGTTCGGATCGAGATACGCCCACCCCCGAGCACTCGCCTGGCCGGAGATGTACGTGTTATACGCGGTGATGGTGGTAACCAGCTTGACGAGCTCTTTCGGCACCACGACCGCCGCCACGGTGTCGGCGCAGTCGAGATTGCTCGGCGCGCCCAGCTGAGCGGCTCCGAGCAGCGTGGCACCGTATGGGAACGGTACCAGCGTCGAGTCTCCTCGCGCCCCGGGAATGCCGGTCGCAATCGGCGCGCAATTATTGCTCACGGTGAACACGGTCGGGAATGTGTCGGGGAGCGCGAGTTTGTTCTTGATCGCCCAATACGTGGCCCCCGCGCTGAAGAAGGGGATCGCGGTGACCTTGGCGACGCCGATCAGAATCACGCCCTGCGGGCTGACGGCGTCGACTGTGTCGAGCATCGCGACATAATTCGTCTGGAAGGTTGCGACCGGCGTGATGAGCGTGCTGTCACCGGCGTTCGCGGCGTTTGTCGCGGCGCCCAATACGTCGTTGTTGCCGATCCAGACCGAAACGAACGTCGGGTGCGCCCGCTCCATCATCTGCGTTTGCGTCAATCCGCCGAGGAAGAACTGGGTCAGCGAATTCGCGTTGGAGGTAGGGTCGAGGTTTTTGTAGATGTCAATCACCTCGGCGCCCGGCACGGCCGTGTTACTGATGTACGGCGGCGCGGGGTTGGGGATCTCGCGCAACAAGCAGGTGGTTGCTGTGCTCGGCGGATCGGCCGGCTTTTTCTTGAATCGGGTCTGCGTGAAGACGTTCGTGTACGGCGGCGGGCACCCGGGCGAATTCAGCAGTGGCGGGAAGAACGGCGAGTGCATCGCGCGCGCAAGCAACACGGGGTATGCCTGTAGCTGCGTGCTGTCGAGAATGCCGCCGGACTGGAAGCCCGCCGTGATCGAATTTCCCATCGAGACGTACCGCGCGAACAGCGGATCGACCGGTATGTTGCCAAACGGCCGGTTCAGCTGGTCGTCGTTGCAGGCCGCAGCAACCAGGACGAGACCGAGGACCGCGGCGGACAATCGGTTGGTGCGAATCATGAGTCGCAGTTCCTCAGAACGTGAGAGCTATGCCGGCCGCGAACAGATGGGCCGAGAAGTTGTAGAGACCGGTGTTGCCCGCGGCGAGATTGACGGTGCCGCGCCGGTCGTTCTGTCGGATGTACTGGTACGCGAGGTCGGCGTGGAAGTGCCGCGTCAACTCGATGCCGGCGCCGACCGTGAACTCGTTGCGCGCGGCCTCGGGGAGCAGCGGGGTCACGAACTGCGCCGGCGAGGCGCCCGAGTGATGCAGGTACCCGCCGCGCAATTGGACCTTTGAGTTGTACTGGTACTCGGTCCCGAACCGGAAACCGTGGGTGTCCTTGTTGCTCGGATGCAGCTGGATGTCCGGGGTCCCCGCATTCGCAAAATCGATGTCCACTTCGTTGAACCAGCCCCACACGACGTACTGGTAGTCTGCGCCGAACGTCCACGCATCGTTGGCCTTGTAGGAAAAGCCCAGCGTCCCCTGCGGCGGCATCTCGATCGCGGTCGACACCGCGCCGTTCGAGAGCGGCGCCCCGCTCGCAAAGTTTCCTGCGAGCACGCCATCGACGGGCGTTCCCGCGGGCAACGGGCCAAGGGCCACCGGGAGCACCAGGCCTGTCAGGACTTGCACGAACTTCGCGTCGCCGTCGTACGTGATCCGCTTCCGCGTGAGCCAGTGGCCGCCGATGCTCAAGCGGTCCGTCGCCTGCCAGATCGCGCCGAAGTTGACCGCGAAGCCGTGGCCATTCGCTTCGAGCGTCGCGTCTGCGAAGTCGGTGCCCGTAGGCACGCCCAGCATGCCGAATGTCGTGCCGGCCGAGGCTCCCAAGGCAGGCGGAACCTGCTGCGTCGACAGGTCCACGCGCTGGCGCAGCTTGAGGTGACTGGTGATGTAGGCGACGCCGATCCCGAATTTCAGCTTCGGGCTGATCTGATAACCGATCGTCGGCTGGATGTAGATGGAGCGGATGTCGGTGTTGTAGCCGATGAACCGGCCGGGCGAGGTAGCGCTATCCCACTTCGTTTCAAGGCCGTACGGGGCGTATAACCCGATACCCGCCGTGAGCTTCGCGTTGACGGCGTGGGTGAAGTAGAAGTTGGGAACGGGGATCAGCGGATTCTTCAGATCGCTCTTGGTGCCGAGGAAGTCGTCGGTGAAGCTTCCCTGGGCACCGATCAGCGTGACGCCCGCACTGAACCGGGTGCCCGTCAGTCCGGCCAGTCCCGCTGGACTGAAGTAGATGGCGGAACCGTCGGCACATGGGTTGGCGGCGGTGACGCCGGCACGCCCCATGGCGCACGTGTTGTGTTCATAGACGCCAAACCCCTGCCCAGCCAGACCGGAGGGGAGGGCGGCGACAAGCGCAGCAGCACCGGCGAGCAGCAACAACGCAAACCGCCGCATAGCGTGATCTCCAAAGGACGAATTGAAATAGATGGTGAATCTGGCCGCGATACGGTAGCATTGCGTGGAATCATTGTCAAACCCATGCCACGACCCGCGATAGACCTTTTCAAAAAAACATTTGGGACAACACCTAGGGCCGCGGCGTCGGCTCCGGGGCGCGTCAATTTGATCGGCGAACACACCGACTACAATGGCGGTCCCGTGTTGCCGATCGCGATCGCGCAGCGCACAACGGTGGCGGTCGGACCCGGTGCGCCCGGCGACGCGAGCGTGCTCGAAGCCGTGTCGACGCAATTCAGCGGAGTCGCTCGCGTCAAATGGCAGGAGGAGCTTCCCAAAGGGTGGGTTGCGTACGTCGGCGGCGTGCTCCGCGAGCTGTGGTCGCTCGAGGCGGTTCCGTTCGACGGTTCCGTGCGGATTGCGGTCGCGTCCGACGTGCCAATCGGCGCGGGACTCTCGTCCTCGGCCGCGCTGGCGGTCGCAACGGCGAAGGCGCTTGCGCCTTCCCTCAATCCGCGGCAGATCGCCGGCGTGGCATTCCGTGCCGAACACGATCACGTCGGCGTGCGGTGCGGCGTGATGGATCAGACGATTGCGGCGCTCGGCAAGCGCGATCACGCGCTGCTGTTCGAGTGCGCGTCGCTCGAAGCGACGCAGATCCCGTTCGACGCGCGGCTCCTCCTCGTGGATACCGGCAAGCGTCACGATCTCTCGGCGGGTGGACTCAACCAGCGCCGGGCCGAGTGCGAGGAGGCGGTGAAGCGCCTCAAAGTCGAGCTGCCGGAGCTGCTCTGGCTAGCGAGCTGGCCAGCGGAGTGGCTGCCGCGCCTCAAGCGCGCGTTGCGCGAGCCGTTGCGGGCGCGCGCGGTCCACGTCGTGAGTGAGACCGCCCGGACGCGTTTCGCCGCGCAACTGCTGCAACAGCGCCGGCTCAAGCAGTTCGGGAAGCTGCTGTATGAGTCGCACGAGTCGTGTCGGCGGCTGTACGACTGCAGCTCACCGGAGCTCGATACCGTCGTGGCGGCGGCGAAGCGCGCGGGGGCGCTCGGCGCGCGCTTGACGGGAGCAGGGTGGGGCGGGGCGGCGATCGTGCTCGTCAACAAAACGGACAAGAAGACCATACCCGCGATCCAGCGTGCCTACGAACGTGCTTATGGCAGGTCGGCGCCGATTACCGAGGTGAAGCCGTCGGCCGGAGCGCACACCGAACGCGTATAATTGATCATTCCTCCAGCCGCCCGGGTGGCGAAATCGGTATACGCATGGGCCTTAAAAGCCCAAGGGAGGAAACTCCCGTGCAGGTTCGAGTCCTGCCCCGGGCATCTTCTACGGCCGCCAGCGCGGCATCCTCTTCGCCGCGGTACCGGTCGTGAGAGGCGTCTGCGCGCTCCCATCGGCGTTCATCACATAGATCTGTTGATAGCCGTCCCGCGCCGAGGAGAACACAATCCTGCCCCCGTCCGACGACCAGGAAGGATCGAACTCGTGGGATGACGTGTGGGTCAAGCGGGTCGGCGCGGTACCGTCGGCATTCATCACGTAGATCTGATACGAGACGCTGTCACGGTAGCTCACAAACGCGATCTTACTGCCGTCGGGCGACCAGGCCGCCTGGATGTCAGGCCACGACCCATCGGTCAGAGGCGCCAACGCGCTACCATCGGCGTTCATGACGTAGATGTGATCAGTTGCGCCCCGCGACGAGCGGAAGGCGACGTGCCCGTCGGGCGACCACGCCGGATCGCTATCGATTGCCGAATCCGTCGTCAAACGCGTCACCTCGCTCCCGTCCGCGTTCATCACGTAAATCTCCCCGTTGGGGTCGTCCCGGGTCGACATGAAGGCGATCTTCGTCCCATCCCACGACCATACGGGGGTGTAGTCGTAACCCGGTGCGAACGTGAGCTGCTGGACCGCGCTGCCGTCGGGATTCATCACAAAGATGTGGCCACCGAAGACCGCACCGCTGTCTTGCCGGATCGAGGTGAAAACGATTCTTCTACCGTCGGGAGACCATGCCGGAGAATGGTCCTCGCCAACGCGGTTCGTGAGGTTCACGACGTGGCCGCCCACCGAATCCATGAGGTAGACGTCCCCCTGGCTCTCGAACACGATGGTGCGCCGCACGCCCGGTCCGGTGCTCTCTTGGCACGCCGCTAGGACGATGATCACCGGCGCGACGACGGCGCCGACGTAGAAAAGGTGTGTCCTCACGCGACCCTCCTGGAGCCGATAGTGTGGATCCTATCACACGCTCGCCGCGGACAGCAAGGCTACCCGCCCCAAACGTCAGAACGGCGACTAGATTTGCACTCTCATGGCCCAGCATAGAACC
>QHUZ01000024.1 GCA_003223395.1 Gemmatimonadota bacterium
CGTCGTACACGAGCGCGCGATAGGCCGTCCGGCTGCCCTGTGCGATGGTGTCCATGATAGTGGTCCAGACTGACTCACGGACATCGGGCGCGCGGGGAAGGGCGGTCGCGAGCGCCACGGCGTTCACCGTCTGTGCGAGCGTCCGCATGGCGATGCCGCGCAGCCCGTACCGCGCGTCGATGGCCTCGCCCTGTTCCGTCATTCGGAAGTGTCCCCGGATCGAGCCCCGCGGCGCGCTCAGAATGGCGTTCGTGATCTTGCCGCCGCCCCGGCTGACGGTGCCGCCGCGGCCGTGAAAGAATGTGAGATCGACTCCCGACTTCTCGGTCGTCTCCACGAGCGCTGCCTGCGCGTGCTGCAGCCCCCAGCGCGACGCGCCGATCCCCGCGTCCTTGTTGCTGTCGGAGTAGCCGATCATCACCATCTGATGCATGCGGCGCGCGGCGAGGTGCGCACGGTAGTACGGATCGGTCAGCAACTCACGCATCACGCCGGGCGCGGCGCCGAGCTCGGCCACAGTCTCGAAGAGCGGCGCGACGTCCAGCGGCACATGAACCCCACCCCCACCCCCGCCCGATCCAGCGAGCCCACCCCAGCGCGCGAGCACCAGAACGGCGAAGACGTCGTCCGCGCCTTGCGCCATGCTGATGATGTAGGGACCTACGGCGTCCGGCCCAAAGCGCGCGCGGCTGTCGGCGATCGCCTTGAAGACCTCGAGCGTGCGGGTCGCATGCGCGTCAGGTGCGCCTGCCGGCTGTTCTCCCTGCTCGAGCACGCGGCGCAGCCGGGCGAGCCGGTCTGGGGCGGGGCGGTCGTTCCAGTCCGGGTCTTTCAGGAGGGTCGCGAGCACCGCGCGATGGACATGAGCGTGCTGTCGCAGGTCGATCGTGGCCAGGTGGAAGCCGAACGTCTCGACGCGGCGCAGCAGGCGCTGCACACCGAACAGTCCGGCATGCTCTCCCCGGTGCGTGCGGAGGCTCGCGATCACCAGACCGAGATCCCGCTCCAGCTCCGCGGCGGCGCCGTAGCCTTCGGGCGGCGGTGCATCGCGCCGGGTCGCCTCGAGCCGCGCCGCGATCAGGCGAAATAGCACACGGTACGGCATGTCGTGATAGCGCGCCGGGATCGTCGCCAGCGCCCTGGGGAACAGCGCGCTGTAGGCGGCGACGCCCTCGCGCACGGCGTCGCTCACGCCTGTCAGTGCTCCCGATTGCGACAACCGCCGCGCCAGCTCGGTGGCCTCGGCGCGATACCGGCCCAGGGCAAGCTCGCGTTGGCGCGCCAACGCCGCACGGAGCGTCTCGGCGCCCACGTTGGGATTGCCGTCCATGTCGCCGCCGACCCAGGAGCCGAAGCGCAGCATCGGCCGGGTCGGTACTTCGACATCGTAGGACTTGTGTACCGCTTGGTCGAGCTCTTCGGAGAACGGCGGGACGACGCGGTAGACGATGTCTGTCAGGTAGAAGAGCACATTTTCGAGCTCATCCATCACAGTCGGGCGAGCGGAAGGCTGCGGATCGGTCTGCCAGGCGGCGGTGATTTCCTCTCGAATCCGTGCCAGCGAGGCGCGCTCTTCATCCGGCGTGCGCGACGGGTCGAGTCGCTCCACGAGCAGGCGGCCGATGACCTGCTCTTTTTCGAGCAGCGTGCGCCGAGTCGCTTCGGTGGGATGTGCGGTGAACACGGGCTCGACCAGCAGGCGTTGGAGCAGCGCCGCGACCTGCGGTGGCGTGACGCCCGCGGACGCGAGCCGCACGACCATGTCCCGCAGACTGCCTTCCTGGGGATCGCTGGCGCTGCGGAGATAGTCGCGCCGGCGGCGGATGCGGTGAATCCGCTCGGCGAGATTGACGACTTCGAAGTACGCGGCGAACGCGCGGACCAGCGTTTCGGCATCACGCGGCGGCAAGCCCTTGACCAGAGCCTGGAGCTCGTCGGCGGCGCCCGCGATCGCCGCGTGGCGCGCCCGCTCGACGAGCTGGAAAAACGCTTCGCCACATTGCTCGCGGATGACGTCGCCGACCAGCGCGCCGAGTGTCCGGACGTCGTCCCGCAGCTGCGCGTCCTTCGGCGCGAACTCGACGGCGCGCCGTTCGTTAACCGGAAGCCTCCCCGGGCGTAAAGAGCCGGGCGGCCGCGACCCCCCAGGCCGCGAGATCGAGCGATGCGCGGCCGTCGCCGCCGACGGTGATCGCGTCGCCGTTCTGTTCCACGAGTGTGGTGCGCCGGGCAAGCTTGAACGCGTACGCCGCGGGCCAGATGCCGACGCCGCGCGCCTGGCCTGCAATATCGAGAACTTTCACGATAACGCCGTCGCCGTCATCCGCGGGCTTCGCGCCGACGATCATCACGCTTTTGTCGGAGTAGAAGAACGCACGATCCTTCGCAATCAATGGGCCTGGTGTCTCGTTCGTGTAGGAAGGGCTGACGTACAGCGGCTCGCACGCCGCCCACCCGCGCCGCACCGGTTCGGCTGCATCGCCTGGCGCGACCAGCGAGAGCCGGAACCGGAACGTCACCGCTCCGCCCTGCGATGCCGCGTAATTCGTGTGCCAGTAGTTGTTCATCGCATAGGCGAACAGCGTACCGTCGGGGACGATCGTCCGCCGCCATGCGCCGCGGAACAGGTCGTTCAGCGTGAACAGGGGCGTGTCGGGGCCGCTCCAGAGCACGCCGTCGTTGCCCTCGTGCAGCCACACCCAGTGGGTGTGACAGTACCAATCGCGGCAGCTTCCGGGCTGCTGATCGCGCTCGACCGTCATGCGGCCGAGTGGCACCTCGACGTCGACAACGGGCTTCAGGAATGCGAAGGGGAATGCGAAGTAGAGCGCTTCTTTCGTGAGCGTTGCCGTCTTGACGATGCGGTTCTCGATGTCCACCCAGGGCAGCTCATCGTACAGCGTGATGGTGGATGTAATCGACGGAAACCCGTCCAGCGCGCGCTCGATGACGAGCCGTACCCCGATGCCGGGCAAGCGCTCGCGGCGCGCGCGCACAAGCTTGGCCTGTGTCAGCGCGAGCTGGGGCGGATTCTTGAGCTCGTCGCGGTCGCCTGACGTCCAGAGCGCGCTGTGCTCGCCGCCGCGCGCGTATACGAGCTGATTCAAGCCGGACCAGTCGGACGGTTTCACGCGCTCCTTGCCGTCGGGACCGGTGAGGGAGCGAATCGCGCCAGTCGCCTGGTCGATCTGGACCGTGAATCCTCCTGCCTTGACTTCGAGCGCCTCGCCGTCCGCCGCCGGCTCACGGGCCTCGCGGTCCGCTTCGGTCAGCGCCAGGTAGCCGAGGGGCGGCACTTCGCGGAACAGGACGAGCGCGTCGCCATTCTCGAGATCTACGGACGCGAGCTCGCGCCCGTCGGTGCTGAGCGATTTGCCGCCGCCGCCCGGAACGCGGACGACGTCGGTTCGCTCCCACGAGCCGGCGTTGAAGACCAGGCGGCCGCGGCCGGTGCGGCACGCCCGGCCGAGGCGCAGCAGTCCGTCGTTCAGCTGATCACGGGCGGCGGCGACTCCGACGTCGATGAAGCGCTTCTTGTACTCCCACTGCGCCACGGTCTGCCGCGAGGTGGGTGCCGAAACGCTTTCGTCCGCGCCCCAGGTGTGCTCGCCGAACAGCAGCAAATCGCGCCACATCGCGGTGCGCACCTCGGCACGGCTACGCCGTCGCTGCGTCGCGTCATCGTCGCGTGGCTCGATTCGGGTCTCCCACAGCGCGGCGATCTCAGCCGCGCGGGCGACCAGCTGCGCAGCGCGGAACTCGGCAAGCTCCGCGGCGGTCGAGGCTGCGCCGTCCTCCCAGTAGAGCCCGGTGTCACCCCGACGCACCGGAATCTTCGTTCCGTAGCGGCGCTCCACATCGCGGAAGAAATCCTCGGCGCGGCCCGTGACGATGCGCGGGAACGTGAACCGTCGCGCGAATTCCTGGACGTTGGCGACGATCGCTTCCTTCATAAGGGCATTGTCTTGCCAGTCGGCGCCGTATAGCAGGGCCGTGTCGTACGGCCAGTTTTGCGCGAGGAATGCGGGCTGATTCAGCAGCCAATCCGAGAGGCGGTGGCCCATCTCGTCGGGGCCGACGTCGAAACCGAATCGTGTGCCGTCGCCATAGTGATGGGCGCGCCAATGGAGCACGCGGCTCCCGTCGGGTCCTTCCCAATAGTACAGCTGCGGGTAGACCGTCCCTTCGGTGCCGGACGCCGGCAACAGCGGGACGGCCCGCTCGGGGTTGGGACCCGAAGCGAGATACTTCACGCCGCTCGCGGCGAGCAGAGTCGGGAAGGTCAGGGTCTGCCCGGGGACGTCGGTGATCTGCGCGGAGAGGAACGTCAGGCCGCGCTCGCGCGCCAGTTTGCCTGCCGGCCACACAAGCCGCGCGAACGTCTCATGATCGAGAATCCCGGTGAGCATGTTCGCGAAGAGTGCCTGCCAGGCGATCTTGCCGTCGCGAATCGCCTGCACCAGCGCGTCGCCCGCTTCGGGCGCGCGGTTCTCCAGGTACGACAGCACCTGGAGCGCGCACTCCGAATCGAAATGAAAATCACGATGTGTCGTGCTCCAGGCGAGCGCCGCGTCAAGGTTTTTGCGGTGAACCTCGAGTGCGCGCTCCTGGAGATCGGTATAACCGACGTCGGTGTGGATCGAGGGGAGCCAGTAGAGTGTCCAGCGTTTCGCCGGTGTGAGGCGCAGCCGGCGCCGCGCCGCGCGGTCTCGTCCGACTTCGACGTCAACCTGAAAATCCGACGGCTCGGAGAGCGGGACCCACACTTCGCCGCTCAGCGTGACGCCTCCCGCGGACGGCAACAGTCCCGCGGTGCCGACCAGCGCGCCGCGTCGATCGGTCACGCGCGCGCGCGCCGCCGGTGCGCTCAGTCCCGAGACGGTGATTCGCACCAGGTTCTTGCGCCCCTCGGGCTGTTGGAAGAGCGCGGTGGGCCGGACCTCGATGACGGGCTGCTGGGTCTCCCGTCGTTTGCTCGCGAGCGATCCGGCGAGCGACGAGAGCAACCCCAGGAACGTACGACGATCAGAACGCAGCATAATTCCTATAACTTAGCGCTGCCTTGACTCGGCGGGTCCCCTATGTACGTTTCGCGCGTCGTCGACCCCCGAACCTGTACCTCAACAGGAGCGAGCATGAAGCGCATCGCATTGGCCGTGGCAGTCGTTGTCATGGCCGCTGGCGCGTGCAAGAAGGCGCAGAACACGCCTGCCGCCGAAACCACGCCTGGTGACACGATGAAAATGGCGGACTCGATGAAGATGATGGCACCGGCTGACACGACGCATCATATGGCGGCCGACACCACGAAGGCAAAGGCGCCAAAGCCGCCGCCCGCGCCCGCGCGTAGGCCGACCCGGCGTCCGTAACGGCCGCGGTAGAAGTAGGGAATCAAGCCCGGGCGCTGCCCGGGCTTTTTGTTTCCGCGACCGCACGTCTGATCGCCGTTCGCGTATCGAACGGCGGCGTCCATCCCAGCTCCGTGCGGATGCGCTCGACCGAATACGGGTTCTCCCCCAGAATGAACGACATCGCCGCATTCCCGAGCGCCGTGTAGCGGCCGGGCATGACGAGGCGCATCAACGCGCTCCACACAGCGACCCCGATCCGGATCAGCGGGACCGGCACACGCACGCGGAACGGCCGTCGCCCCAATGCCTCGGCGAAGGCAGCGAAGAACTCCCGTTGCGTGAGCAGCGGCGATGCATCGCGCGTCACGTTGTAGGCTCGGAAACCTGGTTTCGCGGGCGCGTCGAGCGCGGCAAGAATCGCCGCGGCGACGTTGCCGGCATAGACACACGACAGATGATTCGTCCCCGGCCCGACTCGCGGGAGAAAGCCGCGTTTGAGGTTGGCGATCAGACGCCGGGTGAACAGTAGATCACGCTCGCCGTAAATGACATTCGGCCGAATCGCCGTGACGGAGACGCCGCCGCGTGCTGCCTCTCGCTGCAGCAGGTGCTCAGCCGCACGCTTGCTGCTGGCGTAGAAGTCCTGCGCGGGGAGCGGTTGGAACGGATAGTCCTCGCTCACTCCCTGTTGACCTCCCTTGTACACGGCGGCGCGGCCGTACACGGCAACTGTGGAGATATGAATGAGGTGCGCGCCGGTCCGGCGCGCCGCCTCGAGCGCGAGCCGAGAGCCGCCGACGTTGACGCGCGTGAACTCGTCGAGTGAGTCGTGCGATGCAACGAGCGCGGCCGCGTGAATGATCGCGCGGACATCGGTCGCCGCCCGCTGCCACGCACTCACGTCGGTGACGTCGCCGACCACGGCCTCGGCGCCGAACGCTTCGACCGTGCCGACCGAATGCGCGCGCACCAGCGCCCGCGGGCGCTCGCCCCGCGCCCGGAGCGCGTCGAGCACGTGGGTGCCGACGAGCCCGGCGGCGCCGGTCACGAGAACCGTCACGCGGGCGTGACGCGGGGAGCGTCGAAGGGCAGCTCGACGACGCGGGCTTCGCGCCCAGCCGCGCGGACGATCGCGCCAGGCGGGACCTCGCGCCGCACGACCGCGAGGCCGATCCAGCGACCGAGCACCGAGCCGCCGCCATCCGGCAGCCAGGCGATGCTGGTCACGCGGCCGACATCGCGGTCCTCATGCGTGACCGCGCTCCAACCACTCGCGGGCGCGGCGGGCGGGTCGCTCTCGAACAGCAGGCCGCGGAGGTTGCGGTTCGCATGCCCGCGGAAATGCAGCCGGCTCACCGTCTCCTGGCCGGTATAGCAGCCCTTGGTGTACGACACGCCGCCGATCTCGTCGAACCGGACCTCCTGCGGAATGGTCTTCTCGTCCACCTCGGAGGCGAGCCGCGGCCATCCCGCGAGGATCCGCGCTAGCTCCAGCGCGTCGGAGGTCGCGGCGTGGGCTCCGGCGTCCACCAAGCGCTGCCGCATGGCGGCGAGGTGCTCGGTCGCCATCGTCAGCTGAAAGACAAACGGCGCGACGTCGCTTGTACGGGCGACTTCGAGCGCGATCCCACCGGCGGATCCCTCCATCACGTGATTCGCGACGTGCGGGACCGGGACGCCGGCGGCCGCCCCCATGACGGCGACCGCGTGCGCCCCGGCGATGCGGAGCACGCTCGTGTCTCCAGTGCGATCGCTGGAGCGCGCGAGCCGTGGCGGGACCGAGCGCTGCAGAATTGCGAGCGCGCGCTCGCGCCCCTCGGCCGGGACAGTGAAGCGCACGCGCGGCCCAAGCCGCGCCGCCCATCCGTCCACCACAATCATCCCCTTGGGTGTCAGCAGCGCGCCGTACACGAACGCGCCGTCTCCCGGCTTCTCGATGTCGCTCGTGAGCAAGCCTTGGAAGCAGGTGATCGCCCCTTCGCCCTGACCCACCAAATCGATGATTCCCACGTCGGCAGGCGCAACGATGGCGCCCGCCCGCAGCCGATCGACGATGTCGGCGGGCACCGCATCGCGCTCGAGCCGCGTCACGGTTGCACTCGGCGCCGTGGGAAAGACGTCGCTCATACGGTGGTCAGCTCACTGGGGGAGTGGCCCGCGAGCGTCTCCCACACCAACGCCGCGCCGCGGCCCACGAGCGCGCCCGCCGGATGACTGGTGGTCAGCATCACGCACGGCATCCCCGCGGCGCGTGCCGCCTGCAATCCCGGCAACGAGTCTTCGATGACGACGCACGCCCGGGCCGCAATGGGACGGCGGCGATTGAACGCGTCGTACGCGGCGAGATAGGATGCCGGATCGGGTTTGCAGCGGGACACGTCGTCTGCGGCGATGATCACTTCGAAACTCGCGCCGAGGTCGGTCTGGCCGAGCACGTGGTCGATCTCGCGCCGCAGCGCGCCGGACACGATGCCCAGACGGAAGCGCCGTGCCGCATCGCGCACGAACTCCGGCGCGCCGCGCACCATTCGCAGCGATTTCCGAACGAGCTCGAGATAGACCTGCGATTTCTTCGCGACAAGGTGCTTGAGCATCTCCGTCGTCAGTGTGCGTTGCGCGTTGCGGAACGCCAGCACAAAGCCGGTGCGATCGTCGAGGCCGAGGTACTGGGCATAGTACTGGTCGCGCGTCAGCGTGATGCGCTCGTCCGCGAGCACGCGTTGCAGCGCCTCACAGTGTTGCGGCTCATCGTCCACGAGCACGCCGTTGAAGTCGAACAGCACGGCTTCGGTCAGAGTGTCTCCTTCAGCCACGCGACCACGTTAGGCCAGCAGGCAACCCTGGCACGATCGCTCAACACCAGGCCGCGGTGCGACAGTCCCGGCGCGATCGCAAGCATCTTGCGGGCGGCGCCCACGCGGTCAACCACCTGCCGGCACGCCTTCGGCGGTGCATAGATCCGGTCAGCGCCGCCGGCGACGCCGAGATACGGCGTGTTCAGCGCTGCGAGGCCGGCAAAATAGTCGAAGCCGTCCATTCCGAGCCAACGGCCCCGCACGTTCCACTCCATCCATTCTGCAATGATCTCGGCCGCCTCGTCTTCGTTCCCGAACCGCAGCGCCCGAGCCGGAAACCGCCCCAGCGCCCGTGACACCGCCATCGTTGCGGCCGCGAGTGTGCGCCGCACCGGCCCGAGCCGTCTCGGACCGGGGGTACCCAGCGTCACGATGCCACGAATCGGCGCGGCGGCCGCGACCCGCGCAAGCCAGCACAACCCGGCGGCGCCGCCGGCGGAATGTCCGAGCCACGCGAGCGGTGCGCCGTCCGTCTCTTCGCGCACGCGCGCGACGAGCGTGGGTGTGTCGTGCAGGACCCAGTCCTCAAACGTCCAGGCGCCGCGCCGTGGTTCGCGCGCGCTCTCGCCGTGATGCCGCAGGTCGGCGAGCCAGACATCGAGCCCGGCAGCACCGAGAAAATGCGCCATCCCTCCGGCTTGCGTGCCGTCGCTGGAGTGCAGCCAGAAGCGGTGGTTCGTGAATGCCCCGTGCACGAGAAGGACGGCCGGACGGCCATCCCGAAAGGCGCGCAGGCGATGCAACGCGAGCTCGACACCATCGGGCGTGGTGACGCGCCGAGCGCCTCCCGTCATTCGTAGCGCCCGGCGGCGCGGTACGCATCGTCCAGCAGCTCGACCGGGTGGCGGGCGCGAGCGGCGCTGCCGGCGGCCGCGAGTCCGGCGCCGATCTGCATGAGACATCCCGGATTGCCGGTCGCGACCACTTGCGGCGCGGCTTCCCGCAGCCGATCGATCTTCGTCTGGAGCACGGCGCGCGACATCTCGGGCTCGAGCAACGTGAACAGGCCGGCACTGCCACAGCATTCCGCCGCTCCTGGAACCGGCACGAGCTCGAGTAGCGGGATCGCGGCGAACAGCTTGAGCGGTTGCACGGCGATGCCTTGCGCGTGCAGCAAGTGGCATGGCGGATCGTACGCGACGTGCAGGTCGAGCGGCTCCCCAGCCACCGGTCCCTTCATGGCGCTGCCGGCAAGCAGCTCGGTGACGTCGCGCACGCGAGCACCAAATCGTTCCCCGCGCAGATCGTCGAGCAGCCGCCCGTATTCCTTCATCAAAGCACCGCAGCCGGCGCTGTTGACGACGATCGGCTCGTCGCCATCACCAAAGGCGTCGACGTTGACGCGAGCCAGTGCACGGGCTTCGTCGAGCAGTCCGGCGTGGGCATGCAGCGCGCCGCAGCAGACCTGGCCACTGACGTCGCGGACTTGATATCCATTCACACCGAGCGTTCGGATTGTCGCGTCGTGGACATGGGAGAAGAGGCCCTGCATGACGCAGCCGCGGAATAAGAGGGTGGCGAGGGGCGGCGAAGGGCGGCGAATGGCGGCAGGGGCAACTTGGCGGGCTTTTGCCGCCTTCCGCCGCCCTCCACCGCCCTGCGCCGCCCTGGTTGCAGCCAGCATCCCCATCGCAAACCCGAACCGTCCCCAGCCAGCGAGCAGTCGCGGCAGTCCCGTTGCTCGCAGCACGCGGGCGAACCAATACACCACGGAGCTGATGCCAGGCGTCGTCAGCGCCCAAAGTGCCAGCCGAGCCACTCCGGGCACCGGGCGTGACCCCGCGATCCGAGACCGAGCGGCCTCGAGCCCGTGGCCGTACTGCACGCCCGATGGACAGACCGGTTCGCAGCCGCGGCAACCGAGGCAACGGTCGAGGTGGGAGATGAGCGCGGGGTCGGTCGCGGCGATGTCGCCGCGCTCGAGCCCCCGCATCAGCTCGATGCGGCCGCGTGGTGAGTCGGATTCATCTCCGGTGGCGAGGAACGTCGGACAAGCTTGAAGGCAAAACCCGCAGTGTACGCACGCGTCGAGCCCTTCAAATCCTCCCCGGGCAATCCCCGTCATGAGCCTTCTGTGGCGACGACGAGAGCACCACCGGGATCGAATGTGCGCCGCAGGCCGGCGACGAGCGGGCCGACGCCCTCGCGGTATGCCCCGAAGTGACCGACGGCGCCGCGCAGGGGCCACGGCGCGCGCTCGAGCGTGAGCGGCACCTCGAGCCCGGCGAGCGTGCGGCGCAGCCGCTGCAGGCGATCGATGTTCGTGTCACCGGTCCAGCGGATCGCGCCGGCGGCCGGAGAGGCGGAGATCCATTCATCGCCCAGCTGATGCTGCAGGAGATCGAGCAGCTCGTCACTCGCCGCCGGGACGCCGCCGATGCGGAACGTCACGGGCCGAACCGAGAATCCCTCCGCCAGCCGCATCCAGAACGCATGTGCCTCCTCGGCCCGTAGCGGCGAGAACCGGCCGCCGCCACTCGCGGCGCCGAGTCCCGCTTCGTCCGCCGCCACCAGCGCGGGCGATCCGGCGAGCCGCACGGCCAGGACCCAGCGCTCGCGCCGCGCGAGGGCCGGCGAGACGAGCTCGAGCGCGGCGGGCGTGAGCCCGGCGGCCGCGATGTCCTCGCCGACCTGCGTCAGGTCTTCGCGCGCCCCTTCGAGCACGTAGGTGACGTCGGCGCGGGGCAGGGTGCGCAGTCGCAAGTGCACGAGCACGATGACGCCGAACGCGCCGAATCCGCCGGCCTGCAGCCGGGTGAGGTCGTAGCCGGCGACGTTCTTCATGACCCGCCCGCCGCTTTGCACCATGCGACCGTCACCGGTCACGAAGGTGACGCCGAGCAGATGATCCTTGATCGGTCCGAAGCCGTGCCGCAGCGGGCCGGCCGTCGCGGTCGAGACGACCGAGCCGAGCGTGCGTCCGGCCAGACCGGGCGGATCGATCGCGAGCCACGCACCGCGGTCGGCGAGCTGCTGGCGCAGCTGATCGAGCCCGATGCCGGCCTCCGCGGTCGCCGTGAGGTCGGAGGGCTCGATCGCGGGGATGCGGTCGAGGCGCCGAGTCGTCAGGGCGAGATCGGCGGGGGCGTCGCTCTGCAGCCACGTCCCTGCGCCCTCGATCCGCACTCGCCACCCTTCTTGATGTGCAGTCCCCAGCAGCAACGCCACGGCATCGGGCGAGCCCGGTGCGACGCGGGGTACGCGATCCGTGCCGGCCTCGAGGACGGCCCCCTCGCCGAGGAGCGCGGTGACTTTCTCGAGGATCGTCATGCGGCCTCGCCCCGGGGCGCGGCCCCGCGGCTCCCGACCCGGTCACCACGCGCATGCGTCCACTCGCGGCAGGCGTGTACCGGAACCACCTTTCCCGGGTTCACGCGTTCATCTGGATCAAACACCCTCCGCACCGCCTGCATCGCTCCCAGCGATTCCGCATCGAAGATCAACGGCATGTAGCGCATCTTGTCGATACCCACGCCGTGCTCGCCAGTAATCGTGCCGCCCGCTGCAATACACGCCTGCATGATCTCGGCGCTCGCCGCCTCGACCTTGTTCTTGAGAACCGGATCGGTCGCGTCGAACGAAATGTTGGGATGGAGATTGCCGTCGCCCGCGTGGAAGACGTTGCTCACGACCAGGCCGTAATGTGTGGCGATCGCTGCAATCGTTTCGAGGACCTGCGGCAGGACGGAGCGCGGCACGACGGCATCCTGTACGACGAGGTCGCGCGACAGGCGACCCATCGCGCCGAATGCCTTCTTGCGGCCCTGCCACAGCCGCTCGCGCTCCGCCTCGGTCGCCGCAGATCTCACGGATCGCGCGCCCGATTGACGCAGCAGATCGGTGACCACGTCCGTCTCCGCCACCACGGCATCGCTGTTGCGGCCGTCGATCTCGACGAGCAGCACGGCCGCGGCGTCGCGCGGATATCCCGCGGCGTACACCGAGTCCTCCACGGCGTTGATGCAGGACTGATCCATCATCTCGAGCGCCGCCGGCACAATGCCGGTGGCGATGATGGCCGACACCGCCTCGCCCGCCGTGCGCAACCCGGTAAAGTCGGCGAGCAGCGTTCTGACCGCGCGCGGCAGGGGCGTGAGCCGCACCGTGATCCTGGTGGCGATGCCGAAGTTGCCTTCCGACCCGACGAAGACGCCCACGAGGTCGGGACCCCACGACTCGCCGCTCGGGCTGCCGATCTCCACGAGGGAGCCGTCGGCGAGCAGCACCTCGAGCGCGAGGATGTGGTTGGCCGTGACGCCGTACTTCAAGCAGTGCGGTCCGCCCGCGTTTTCGGCGACGTTGCCGCCGATCGTGCACGCGCTCTGGCTCGACGGATCGGGCGCGTACTGGAGCCCGGCCGGCCGCGCCGCCGCGCCGAGCTTCGCGTTGACGACGCCGGGCTCGACGACCGCCAACCGGCTGTCGCGATCGATGCGAACGATGCGATTGAGTCGCGTGAGAACAAGCAGAACGGAGCCTTCAGCTGCGAGCGCACCGCCCGAGAGCCCGGTGCCCGCGCCCCGCGGCACGAAGGAAACGCCGAGTGCGGCGAGCAGGCGCACGACGGCGACCAGCTCTTCGCGCGTACCGGGGAGAACGACGAGATCAGGAATGAGACGATGAGTGGGGAGACCGTCCATCGAGTACGTCAACCGTTCAGCCCGAGCTTCTCGAACGTGTCTAACGCCAACGATGGCGGCGAGATCGCGAGCAAGGACGGAAGGCGCGGACATGCTATATACTAGATGTACAGACGCACCGCGGTAAACAGGCAAGAGGGGCCGAGACAATCGTGTTGTCCCGACCCCTCTAGACTATGGCCCGCTGCTGCGTCTGTGGTCCTAGTTTTTGCAGGTCCTCGCTTAAGCCGCTCTCCAGAACCCCTTCAAAGCCTTCCCATCCGGAGATTCGCGCAGCTTTTCAAACGCCCGTTCTCTAATCTGCCGGATTCTCTCACGGGTGACGCCCATCAGCGCGCCGATCTTCTCGAGCGTCATCGCCTCGCTGCCCTCTTCGAGCCCGTAATAGAGATAGAGAATCTTGCGCTCGCGCGGCGTCAGGTACTTCTGGAAGATCCGATCGATGAACTCGCGCATCAACTTGCCGTCGGTGCGCTCTTCGATCTCGCCGCCCTCCTGGCCCGCGAAACGCTCGCCGAGCGTCGCGGCATCCTTGTCGGTGCGATCGACCGGCGCGTCGAGCGACAGCTCCGCGGCCGTCATGCGGCGCGCGGTGCGGACGTTCTCGACGGAGTCCTCGAGTGCCTGCGCGATCTCGTTGTCGGTGGGTTCGCGGCCGAGCTCTTGCGACAAATACGTTTCGGTACGGCTCATGCGGATCAACTGCGAGTTCTGGTTGAGTGGAATGCGCACGCTACGCGTTTGTTCCGCCAACGCCTTCAGCACCGCCTGGCGCACCCACCACACCGCGTACGAAATGAACTTGACGCCCTGGTCGGGATCGAACTTCTTCACCGCCTTGAGCAACCCTTCGTTGCCGATGGCGACGAGCTCGGAGAGATCGAGACCGTGGCCCTGATATTTTTTGACGTAGGAGATGACAAATCGGAGATTGGCGGTGACTAACCGCTCGGCCGCTTTTTCGTCACCGCGTTGCACGCGACGGGCGAGCCGACGTTCTTCAGCCGGGTCTTTGATGAGGGGAAGTTTTTGTATGTCTTGCAGGTATTGGTCGAATGCTCCGGAGGGGGTGGTGCGGAAAAAGGCCTTCGCCTTGCCGCCATTCGACCTCGCCATGCGCGACTCCCCGTGAAACGCGAGTGGGTGTGGATACGGCGGGTCACACCGCCATTCAGGCCACCTAAACCACGCGCCAATATAGGTTTTCCTGCCAATACGTGCAAATTAACGCAGTTTTCCACATCACAAATTATTGGGTTTGTAGGGATTCCCCCGTTTGTCCACTATCCACAGAACCTGTGGAAAATGCAACTGACACACTGTAAACGCATAGCCTGCACGTCAATCCGAAGGATGAGATTTACGCTGTGGAGACGTGGAAAGGAATGTGGGCTACGTGTTAACCAGACCCTGACGAATCGTCGCCTCCGCGACAGGCACGGTCCAGCCTTGTCCGTCGCTGCCATAGGCGCGACCGATCGCGCTGGGGAGTGCGAGATGAATCTCTCCGGCGCGCACCTTCTTGTCCGCCCGCATGGCCGCGATCAGGTCATCCACGTCACTCGCGTCCGGACGCTCCACCGGCAAATGCAAGCGTTCCAGAACGGCGCTGATGCGCTGCGACGTGCCGGTTGCCGCGATGCCGAGTGTTTCGGCGAGCCGGCTTTCGTAGACCATGCCGATCGCGACCGCTTCGCCGTGCAGGATCTCGTACTTCGACGTGGCTTCGATCGCGTGTCCGACCGTGTGACCGAAATTCAAGATCGCGCGCTTCCCTTTTTCTCGTTCATCCTGGGCGACGACTGCGGCCTTGATCTCCACCGAGCGGCGCACGACGCGCTCGAGCGCCGGCGCGTGTTTCGCGAAGATCGCGGCGTATTCGTTTTCGAGAAACGCAAAGTATTCCGCGTCCGCGATCGCGCCGTGCTTCACAGCTTCGGCGAGCCCGGCCGCGAGCTGGACGCTCGACAGCGAGCCGAGCAGTTCCGGATCGGCGATGACCACGCGCGGCTGATGGAACGCCCCGAGCAGGTTCTTGCCGGCGGGGACATCGACACCGGTCTTGCCGCCGATCGAGGAATCGATCATCGCCAGCAAGGTGGTCGGCACCTGCACCAGCGGCACCCCGCGGAGATACGTGGCGGCAACAAAGCCGCCGACGTCGTTCACCACGCCGCCCCCCAGAGCGATCACCGCGCAGTCGCGCCCCAGATGCGCCGCGAGCATCCGATCTGACAGCGCGGCCCACGTGTCGCGAGTCTTGTTCGACTCTCCGGCCGGAAACGTGATCAGTTCGACCTGACACCCGCCACCAGACACATGTTTCGCAATCGACTCGCCATAAAGTTTTCCCACATGCGAATCAGAGATCACCGCGTACGCCGCAGCCGGACAATACTGCGGCAGGACCTTATCCAGCTGCTGGATGAGACCGGGAGCGATCAGGATGTCGTAGGAGGCATCCCGCTGCTCGACCAGCGGGACCCGGATGGTCACCACGCGATGTCCTCGTGGCCGGTCTGCATGTTCACCGCGCGCGCGAGCACGAAGAGCAAATCGGACAGCCGGTTGAGATAATGAATGATCGACGCGTTGATCTTCTGGTCGCGAGCGAGGGCCACGACTGAGCGCTCCGCACGACGACACACCGTGCGCGCGACGTGAAACGCGGCGGCCTTGGGGGTCCCCCCAGGAAGAATGAAATTCTTGAGCGGGAGCAGCTTCGCTTCATGTTTGTCGATGACATCTTCCAGCGCACCAACGTCGGACGCATTTATCGTCGTACCGCTGCGCGCGAGCGCTTTAGCGAGTTTCGTGGGGTCGGGTGTCGCCAGCTCGGCTCCGATTGTGAATAGATCGCGCTGAATGGTCTGAATGAGCGAAGACTCGAAGCTCTGGGGCGCCAGCGAAGCGGCAAAGCCAATCGCAGCGTTGGCCTCGTCCACGTCGCCGTAGGCCTGCACGCGCGGATCGTCTTTGGGAACGCGGCCGCCGCCGAAGAGTCCCGTCTCACCTGCATCACCAGTCTTCGTGTAGATCTTCACGGGGTGAACGTAATGCTCAGGGGCAGCGGAGCGCGAGCGGTTGTGTGGCGATGACGCGTCGGGTGGCCGCGTCGACGGCGGTGGCACGCGAATCGCGCGGCGACACGTCGGCGATCTGGTCGATGAGGAGCAGTGCGCCACCGGCCGCATCGGTGACCGCACCACGCAAGGAATATCGCATCCGCTGGCGCGCAAACTCCTCTGCGGAGCGGGGCGATACGATCATGCCGCGATGCAGGCGCAGGCGTTGCGGCCGGACGACCCAGTGCAGCTCCCGCAAGTCAGGATCGGTGACGGCGACGCCCGTGATCAGCGTCGTATCGATCTTGGTCTCGGCCACCGTGGCGACAAACGTCGCGCGAAATCCGACGGCGTACTGCGAGCGGAGGGCGACAATCTCGCCGGCGTCCGCGGCCTGGTCGGCATCGAGTGTCGGTGGATGCAGGAGCCCCAGCGTTCGCCCTCGCGTCGCTACCTCTGCGCGGTCCACGACTCGCCTGACGAGCGCCAGCGCGTCGGCGGTGGCGAGACGAGGTCGCGGTCTTCCCGCGCCGCCGACGAACGGCGCCGCGTCGAGCAGCGCGACGACGGTCACGTGCGAGGGGGGTGTGCTGCGGCCGCCCGCGCCACCGGGCGGGAACGCGAGCACCAACTCCGTGACGATTGTGGGCGAGCTACACGTCTGCGCCGCGTGGAAGCGGGCCAGCGTCAAGCGCGCCGGTGCGGCGCCGTTTGCCGAGAGGACCGTCAGGCTGGAGCTGTTGCGCGCGTCTACGGCGACGAGCGGCTGCCCCGCGAGGGTGTCCATCAGGTCGCTGTTGTGGGTGAGTTGGCGGTAGAAGTCGCGCGCGAAGCGATCGTCCGCGACGAACACATGCGCTTCGCCACCCAGGCTCCACCCCAGCGCGGCGTGCGGTCGCCCACTGGCGCAGCCCAGTAGACCCAGGACGACAAGCAAGCTAGCGTTGGCGCGATGCAAGAGACGAAAGATATCACCATCATCGGTGCCGGCCCGACCGGTCTGTTCGCCGCGTTCTACGCGGGCATGCGCGGCGCGTCACACCGCCTGATCGACAACCTCGATCAGGTCGGTGGCCAGCTGACCGCGCTCTATCCCGAGAAATACATCTTCGACGTCGCCGGTTTTCCAAAGATCCTCGCCAAGGATCTGGTGAAAGCGCTTGCGGAACAGGGCCTGCAATGGAAGCCCCCGGTCCACCTCGCCGAAAAAGTCGTCGGGCTGCGGCGGAGCGACGACAACGGCAAGCCGCTCTTCACGATCGTCACCGACAAGGACGAGTATCCGGGGCGTTCCGTGTTGATCGCCGGCGGGATCGGCGCGTTCACGCCGCGGAAGCTGCCGCTCAAGGACGCGGATCGGTGGAACGACAAAGGCCTGCACGATCGCGTCCTGAACCCGCGTGACTTCGCCGGGAAGCGGGTCCTGATCGTCGGTGGTGGCGACTCGGCGTTCGACTGGGCGGTGAACCTGTACCCCCTCGCGAAATCGATCGTCATGATTCACCGCCGCGATGGCTTCCGCGCGCATCAGGCGACGGTGGATCAGGTCGAGGCGTTGGCGGCCGCGGGCAAGATGCAGCTGCGGACGTTCTGGGAGCTGAAGGAGATCGCAGGGGGAAACCGCATCGAGCGGGTCACCATCTTCAACAACAAGACGAAGGAAGAAGAGACGCTGGCGATGGACTGCGTGATCCCGCAGCTCGGCTTCGTCTCATCGCTCGGCGCGATCGCCGAGTGGGGGCTCGAGATCGAGAAGGGCGACATCAAGGTGGCGCAGACGATGGAGACCAACATCCCCGGCATCTACGCCGCCGGAGATATCACGACCTATCCGGGGAAGCTCAAGCTGATCGCGACGGGCTTTTCGGAAGCCTGCATCGCCGTGAACCAGATCGCGCACTTCCTGAACCCAGCAGCCAAAGTCATGCCGGGGCATTCGTCCAACATGGCGCTCTTTGGACAGAAAGAAGACTAGCGCGCCAGCTGCACCACCACCGAATCGATCTGCGCCAGCATCTGCCGCGTCGGGACGTCGTGGGCGTTGGCCTGAATCGAGAACGTGATCACCCGTCCATCCGTCTTCTCGATGTAGCCCGACAGCGTATTGACCCGATTGATCGATCCCGTCTTCGCGAGCACGCGTCCTTCGAGCGGTGTTCCCGCAAAGCGCCGCAGCAGCGAGCCGCGCTGCTGCGCGCGCGGCAGGCCGGCCAGGAACGGCGCGCGTTTGGGATGGTGATACATGTAGGCCAGCAGCTGCACGAACGCGTGCGGCGTCACCAGATTGCCCGCGGCCAGGCCGGAGCCATCTTCCAGCGAGAATGCGGTCGAATCGATCTTCACCGAATCCACCAGAAACTGCTTCTCGACGTCGAGGCCTTTTCCCCAGCTTCCGGTATCGCCGACTTCCCGGCCGAGAATCTTGAGCAGCATTTCCGCGAACCAATTCTGGCTCGTGTTCAGGATCGGGAATACGATGTCCGGCAGCGGACGTCCGCGGTACTCGACGAGCGGGTTGCCACAGCACCGCAGCGTGCGGTAGACCATCGAGTCGGTCGTGCTGGCGGCGCCGCCGCCGACCGAGATGCCCTTCTTCCGTAACGAGATCTCGAGCGCGCGCGCCGCATACAGATTCGGATCGGGAAGCGCGAAGCTCTCGATCCACGGCGACCGGCTCAACGACACGGTGCCCTCGGCCCAGATGTCGAGCGTACCGGGCCTGCGGAAGAAGTTGTCGCCGATCGTCGTCGACGAATCGGCGGGCACGGTGCGAGCCCGGTTCTCGAACGTGAACAAGGTCAGATCCGGGTTCCAGGTGATCACGGGCGGCGCATCGACCAACGGCCCCGGCGTGATCTGGAAATCGACGCTGTTGTCGTGAAATCCGAGCCCGGAGATCGGGGCAGCGTACCACCAGTTGAGATCGAACGAGTTCCAGCTCGGATGCGTCAGCATCGGTTCGAAATACGAGCCGTCGCCGACGATCCTGCCTGTGATGCGTTTGATCCCGTGCGCGCGCAGGGAATCCGCGATCGCATCCACGGCCGTCCACGTCGAGTCACACCCGCCCGGCGCCAGCGTATCGACCGTGTAGCAGCGCTCCGACCACGTCGGATCGCCGCGGCCGTACAGAATGAGGTCGCCCTGCAGCACGCCGTTGGTGACGGTGCCGTTGGCATAGATGCTCGTGCGCGCGCGGTAATCGGCGGGTAGCAGGACGGTCGCCGCCGCCGAGACCACGAGCTTCGTGTTGCTTGCCGGTACGGAAAACCGGTCTCCGTTGCGATTGAACAGCACGCGCCCGCGGTTGTCCTGCGCGTAGACGTTCCACGTCGCGCGGTCGAACGGCGGTTGATCGAGCAGGCGCGTGAGGCGCTGTTGCAGCGAGCCGCGATTCTGCGCCGCGGCCGGAACAGTGAGCGCGGCGCTAATCGTAAGCGACGCGAGGATCAGCTTTTGCATAGAGCACGTCTGCAAGAAGGTTGACCAGCACAAAGATCACGGACAAGAACAGAATGCTGCCCTGGACCGCCGGCAGATCGCGTTTCTGAATCGCGAGCAGCACGTACCGGCCCACGCCGGGCCAGGAGAATATCGTCTCGGTCAGAATGCTGCCGGTCAGATAGTTGCCCACGTCCAGTCCGAGCACGGTGATGATCGGCAGCAGTGCATTCCGCAACGCGTGCCGGCCGATGACGCGCCGCTCGCCGAGTCCCTTGGCCCGCGCGGTGCGTACGAAATCGGACGGCAGGATGTCGAGCATGGCGCCGCGCGTCATGCGCGCGAGAAACGCAATCGACCGGGTGCCGAGGGTCAGCGCCGGTAGCACCAAGAATGCAATCCCGCCGTATCCCGACGGCGGCAGCCAGCGCAACGCGACCGCGAACAGCAGGATCAGCAGGAGTCCGACCCAGTAGACCGGGAACGAGACGCCGACGTAGGCGATGAGCATGCTGAAGCGATCGATCCAGCCACCGGGGCGGATCGCGGCGAGCACGCCCAGCGTGATGCCACAGGTGACGGCGAGCAGCATCGCGGCACCCGCGAGCTGGAGCGTTTTGGGAAAGCGCTCGGCCAGATCGCCGAGCACCGGGCGCTGCGTGATGTAGGATCGCCCCAGATCGCCCCGCACGACGCCCCAGAGGTAGTGCCCGAATTGCACGGGGACCGGCTCGTCGAGATGCAGCTCGGCGCGGAGACGCGCGATCGTCGCGGAGTCGGCCCGCTCGCCCACCATTTCGGCGACCGGATCACCGGGCACGACGTTTAACAGGAGAAACGCAACGACGAGAACACCGAACAGCGTGGGAATCGTCGCGAGCAGCCGGCTAGCGACCAGCTGTAACACGGACCTTCGTCCAGCGCTGGCCGTTGAAGATCACCGAGATGTCCCAGCCGTCGACCGACGGATGCTCCGCCCAGAGATCAACGGCAAACCAGAGGTAGAGCCACGGCGCGGCGTCAAAGACGCGCTGATCGATTCGGGCGTACAGCGCCTCGCGCGCCGATTGATCCACGGTGCGGCGCGCCACCATGATCAGCGAGTCGGTGACGCGATCGCTGTAGAAGGCGTAATTCCCCCCGGGCCCAACGCTCGCGCTGTGAAACAACGGATAGAGGAAATTGTCGGCATCCGGATAGTCGGCCCACCAGTCGGTGATCGCCATGTCGGTGTCGCCCTTCCGGACCGCTTCGCGCATGCTGGAGGCGTCGCGCGACACGATCTCGACCTGGATGCCAAGGACCGCGAGCTGCGACTGAATCGCCTGGGCGACGCGACCCATTTCGACGTTCGTCCCCGAACGCCACAGCTGCAGGGAAAACCCGTTCGGGTATCCGGCCGCGCGTAGCAGGCGCCGGGCTTCGGTCGTGTCGTAGCTGTAGCGCCGGCGCGCGCGATCACTGCCGCCCAGCGTTGGGGGAATCGAACCCGCGGCCAGGGCGCCGCGGCCATTCCACACGGTGCGCAGGATTTCGGGGACGTTCACGGCGTGATTGATCGCCTGGCGGACGCGCGCATCGCGCAACGGGCCGCGCCGGTTGTTCAGCGGCACATAGATCGGGCGGAGCGCCGGCTTGCGCTTCAGCCAGTCCGGATGCTCCTGCTCCCACTTCTTCGTCTCGCCGAACGGAACCTCGACGACCGAGATCCGGCCCGACAGAAACTCAGCCGCCCGCGTGAGCGCCTCGGGGATGATCCGAACGGTGAGTGACTCACTCAGCGGCGCTCCACCCCAGTAATTCGGGTTCCTGGCGAACCGCAGGTAGTCGTCGTGCTCCCACGCGACAAAGCGCCACGGTCCGGTGCCGACGGGCCGTTGGCCGAAATCGGGCGTTACGGACGACGGCACGACCGACGCGACGGGCATCGCGAGGAACTTCGGAAAAATCGCCAGCGGTTCCGTCAGTGTGAACGCGATGGCGGTGTCACCGATTACCTCGATTCCCCGCACGTCGCGCGCGCGGCCGTCCGCGAAGTCGCCGGCGCCCGCGATCGGCAGCAGCGGCCACACCCGCCCGCCGTGTGTCGCGGGATTCAGGACGCGCACCAAGGAGCGTTCAACATCCCCGGCAACGAGGGGTCGCCCGTCATGAAAGCTGACGCCCGGGCGGAGATGGAAGACGTAGCGCTGCCCCTTGCGATCCGTCGTCCAGCGGTCGGATAGGCCGGGCAGGAGCCCGCCATCGGGGTCGAACCGGGTGAGCCCGTCGAACAGCAGCGTCACCATCTCCCCCGTCGGCACGTCAGTGGAGAGCGCCGGGTCGAGGGAGCGTGGATCGTATGTCTCGTAGTAGACGAGTCCCCGGGCCTGATCTGCGCCGCCCGTCTGACGATGGCAGGCGGCGAGAAAACACAGGAACAGGACGCTCTTCGCGGTGTCGAAAAGGTTGACAGTGCGGAGCAAGTGTCGCAACATAGCAAAGATCGGCAAACTACGTCAATTGCGCGTCATACCCTGCCTGTTGCTCGCCGCCCTGGTAGCGACAACCGTCCTCGCCGCTCAAGAACAGGAGCGGGTGGTTCGGAGTCTGTCGTTCGCCGGTAACCGAGCGCTCGACGACTACACGCTGGAAAGCGCGATCGCCACGACAAAGTCGGGTTGGTTTGCGCGCTTTCCCGTCGTGCGTTCATTGGGATTGGGCGAAAAGCGTTATTTCAATGAGGTCGAATTCCGCCGCGACGTCGTCCGTCTCATCCTGCTCTATCGGCAAGGCGGCTACATGAACGCGGTGGTGGACACCGTTGTGCGGCGCACCTCCCGCGACGTGTACATCACGTTCCGGATTCACGAAGGCGAACCCGTGCGGGTTGCCCGGCTCGACATCATGGGTCTCGACGGAATCTTCGATGTGGCGAAACTGAAGCGCGAGCTCCCGCTCCAGGTCGGCGATCCTTTCAATCGGTTCCTCATGCAAGCCTCGGCCGACACCATCCTGGGGCGGCTCCGCAACAACGGCTATCCCTACGCCGATGTGCTGCGAAACTTCGATTCCGAGGCAGGAATCCTGAAAGCGGAAGTCGAGCTGGACGCGCAGCCGGGCCCGCGCATGCGGGTCGGCGACGTCATCATCCGCGGGCTCCGCGACGTGGACACGGGAACCGTGCGGCGCGTCATGTCGGTGCGGCCGGGCAACCTGTTCAAGCAGGACGCGCTGTACCAGACGCAGCGCGATCTCTACGGCATGGGTGTGTTCAGCTCGGTCAACGTCGCGCTCGTGGATTCCGTGGCTCCTCAGGAAACGGTGCTGCGCGACTCCACGGTGCGAACCCTGATCCAGGTGCTGGAAGGTCCTCGCCACCAGGTGCGGCTGGGCGCCGGCTATGCGACCGTCGAGTGCTTCCGGGTGCAGAGCGGCTGGACGGCGCATGATTTTCTGGGCGGAGCGCGCACGCTGGATCTGTCGGCTCGGGTGTCGAAACTCGGGGCCGGCACTCCCCAAAGCACGACGACGTTGAATCAGTTCTGTAATCCGTTCGCCGGCACCTGGACGATCGACACGCTTAACTACACGTTCGGCATCACGCTCCGGCAGCCCGCCTTCCTTTCACGCTCCAATGTCGGGACGCTCGGGTTGGTGGCGGAGCGGCGATCGGAGTTCGGGATCTACACGCGACAGGCCGTCGGTGGCAACGCGGACCTCACGGTGAACACGCGCGGCACCCTCCCGATCACCCTCGGCTACTCGTATTCGTATGGAAAGACGGTGGCGAGTGATGCCGTGTTCTGCGTGCTGTTCCGGTTGTGCGACTCGACGAGCCGTTCGTTCCTGCGAAACGCCCGGCCATTCGGGGCCGTGACGGTCACGGCGGTGCGTGATCGCGTCAACAATCTTCTCGATCCATCGGAAGGAAGCCTCACGACCGCCACGCTGCTCCACGCCTCGCGTCTCGTTGGCTCCGGCAGCCTGTACGAGTTCAATCGCGGCGAAGTCGAAGTCGCGAAGTATTACCCGATCGGCCGGCGGACTGTGTTTGCCTGGCGCGCGCGCGGCGGCACGATTCTGCCGCGCAGGATCACACTCCAGGGGCAAGGTGTCCGGTATGTGCCGCCGGATCAGCGGTTCTATGGCGGCGGGCCCACGTCGGTGCGCGGCTACGGCCGCAACGAGCTGGGGCCCCTGGCCTACTTCATCCGCTACCGTGATTCGATCGATGTCGCCGCCACCCAGGCGGCGGCGGGGGACACAGTCTGGCGGGGCGTAACGAAGGTTCCCACGGGCGGCAACACCGCCATTATCCTCAACGCGGAGCTGCGCTTCCCATCGCCGATCCTGGCCCAACGCATCCGGCTGGGATTGTTCGTGGATGCGGGCCAGGTATGGGAACGCGGCGAGGAGCTCGTGTCGATTCGTGGGATGCGGGTGACGCCGGGCGCGGGGATACGGCTTGCCACGCCGCTCGGCCCGGTACGCATCGATGCGGCGTACAACGGCTACCCGACCGAGCGCGGACCGCTGCTGTGGCTCGACTCGACGGGCGTCGTCAAGCAGATCCGCACGTCCTACCCGCCGCTTCGGGCGCAGAAGACCTTCTGGCAGAAGGTGATTATTCAAGTCGCCGTGGGACAGGCCTTTTAGATGCGTCGCTCCCTGGGTGTCGCGCTCTGGACCCTTGTGGGACTGCTCGCCTGCTTCCTCGGCGCGCTCAACGCGCTCGTCGGCACACACGCCGGCCGTACGCTGCTCGCGCGCGTGGCCAGCTCGGTGGTCGAAGGCGCAGTCAACGGCTCGATCGAAGTAGGAGAGGTGCGCGGGTCGCTCTTCACGGGCGTGGTGCTCACCGACGTCCGGCTGCTCGATCCTGATTCGACGCTGGTCGCCTGGCTGCCGCGTGCCGAGCTGGGGTACAACCCCATCGACTTCGCGGCCGGCCGCGTGGTGTTCATGGAAGTGCGGCTCGAGCGTCCGATCATCAACATCGTACAGCACGCGTCTGGCCGGACGAATTTCGATGAACTTTTGAGGCTCGGTGAGAAAGACACCGTCACGGTGAAACCGCTCGGCCCCGCCGGCCCACGCTCGCTCATTCTGTTGCGCAACGTCCAGATCCAGGATGGTTCACTGACACTGCGGCTGCAAAAGCACGGTGAAATCTCGAGCGCCAACGAAGAGATCGAGTTTTCGGGCGAAGACGGACGCTACCGCGTCCGGCGCTTCGAGCATCTCAACGCGCGGCTGGCCGCGATGCGCATCCAGGCGCCGCGCGAGAAGGGCATCCGCATCGACGTGCTCCGGCTCGCGACCGAGAGCACCGATCCCAAGCTCTCGATCGCCGACGTCGTGGGCCGCGTGACGATCGACGGTCGCACGCTTGACGTCGATCTGTCGCGCGTGCGCTTCCCGGCCACGCAGTTCCGCGCCCGCGGCACGGTGCAATGGCCGCGCGACACGCTGCTCTGGAACCTCGTCATGCAGGCGGACTCCGCGACCCTCACGGACATCCGGTTCCTCGACCCGCGGTTTCCCGAGCACGCGGTGCTGCACGGCGGTGTGACACTCGCCTCGCACGGCGGGCGCGTGCTCGAGATTCAGCTGCGGCCGCTCGACCTGTCATTCGGTCAGGGACGCCTCGTCGGACACGTCAATGCGTTCAGCGCCGCCGACTCGGGACTCGTCGCGCTGCGCCAGGGCGATCTGGTCGCACGAGAGCTGTCCCTCGATTTCGCGCGTGTCTACATCGACTCGCTGCCGTTCTATGGCCGCCTGACCGGCCGGACGATCGTGGACGGGCCGATGAGCGCGCTGAAGATCGAGACGGAGTGGTCGTTCCGTGACTCGCTCGTGCCCGGCTGGCCCGAGTCGCAGATCTTCGGGAAGGGCGAAATCAGCGTTGCCGGCAAAGACCTCGCGTTTCAGCCGTTTGCCGTCGCGACGGGCCGTATCGATATCGGCACCGTGCGCCGGCTCGTCCCGGGTTTCGATCTGCAGGGCGAGCTCGACGCGTCGGGCACGCTCACCGGCACGCTCAAGAATGCGATGTTCAGCGGCACATTACGGCATCACGATGGCGATCGGAACGCGAGCATCGTGCGCGGCGTCGTCGGGCTCGATTCCCGCACCGATGTCCTGGGTGTGTTCGCCGATGTGCACGCCGATTCGCTGTCGCTCGACGGTCTGACCGGCCGCATCGCCGCATTTCCGCTGCGGGGCGCGCTCGCCGGAACGATCCGCCTGAAGGGCGATCGCACGGGTGTCGAGACCCATGCGGATCTCGCGATGCTCGGGGGCGGCGGCGCGGTGCGCGGTGACGGGACGCTGCTGCTCGGCGCGCGCGACATGCATCCGGGCTTCGGCGCCCGCGGCTTCACGCTGCACGCGCAGGATGTCAACCTGCAGCGCTGGCTCACGCGCCGTAGCGCGCCGCCGTCGCGGCTCACGTTCACGGCCACGGGCAGCGTCGCCGCGGACAGCACGACCAAGCCCACCGGCGAGCTCTCCGTGCTGCTCGCGCCGTCGCTGTTCGCCGGAACGATCATCGACAGCGGTGCGACCAAGGTCCGGTTCGCCGAGGGCAAGCTGTTGGTGGATTCGCTGCGGCTGCAGCAGCCGGGTCTGCTGACGAGCGCGCGCGGATCTCTCGGATGGCAGCGTCCCGATCGCGGCACGCTCACCTTCGCGTTTGACGCCGACAGTCTCGGCGTACTCGATTCGCTCGTGACCTGGCTCGCCGGTCCCAACGCGGCGAGCGCGTTCAGCGAGGACAAGCTCAAGGGATCGGCTCAGGTGCGGATGTCGCTGGACGGCGCGCTCGATTCGCTGTCGGTCGGCGGCGACGCACACGTCCTGGATCTGCGGTGGCGTGGCTGGCGCGTGCCGAAAGGTGAGGGCACGATCGCCTATCAGCCCGGACCCCTCCCGCGGTTCGATGTCGAAGCAAACATGGATTCGATCGGGTACGGCCGGTACGGATTTGGCCTGGCCGCGGCCCATGCCCGCGGCACGCGCGATTCGCTCACCTGGTTTGCCCGCTCGCGTGTCGGTGACCTCGGCGCCTTTCTGGCGGGCGGCCGCTACGCCCAGCCCGGTGGGAGCGGGACACGGCACGCGGTGGTGGACTCGCTCGCCCTGCTGCTGCCGAGCGGCGTGTGGTTCCTCGAGCATCCCACGGCGCTTGCGCTCGGCGACTCAGTGCTGCACCTGGATTCAGCCGCGCTCAAAAATGCTGCCGGGGCGGGGCGCCTCTCCCTCAGCGGCGATCTGCCGGCGCGCGGTCCGATCAACGCGCGCGTCTCGCTGGACAGCTTCCCGCTCACCGGCGTGTACGCGCTGCTCCAGAGCGACACGCTCGGTGTCGCGGGCGCCGTCACCGCCAATGTCGCGGCGACCGGCACACGCGCGAACCCGCTCTACAGCGGCTCGTTCGCGTTCTCCAACGCCGCGTTCGGTTCATTCCGGGCGCCGTTCCTGGACGGAATCATCGACTATCGCAACCGCCGGCTGAACGGTGAAGTGCATATGTGGCGGTCGGGACAACAGGTTCTGAACGTCATCGCCCACCTGCCGCTGGATCTCGCGCTCGTGCCGGTGGCGCAGCGACAGCTGCCCGACACACTATCGGTCCAGGCGCGCGCCGACAGCGTCGATCTCGGTGTGCTCGCCGCGGTCACTACGACGGTGCAGCAAGTCGAAGGCATCTTCAATGCGGATCTCGGCATCGGCGGCACGTGGGAGGCGCCGAGGCTCAGGGGCGGGCTCGAGATCGGCCATGCGGCGGCCACGATCCCGGCGCTGAACGTGCGCTATACGAACCTGAACGGCGGCCTGTCCCTGCGCGGCGACACGATTCGCGTGGACAGCATCACGGCGACGAGCGAACGCGGCCACGCCGAGCTGACCGGCTACATGCGGCTCGAGCGGCTCACCAAGCCGGTACTCGCGCTGAACATCACCACGTCCGAGTTCAAGGCGCTCGATCTGCGGGGCTATCTCGCCCTCACGGCGAGCGGCCGCGTCGCGCTGACGGGTCCGGTGTTCGGCGCGACGCTCACGGGACGCGGCACCGTTACGTCGGGGGTGCTGCACTTCGCCGATCTCGTCAACAAGCGCGTCGTGAACCTCGAGGAGCCCTGGGTGCAGGACCTCATCGACACGTCGCTGATCCGCACGCAGCGGCTGGGTCCGGAATTCCAGAGTCTGTTCTTCGACAGCCTGCAGGTCACGAATCTGCAACTGCGGATGGGTGAAGACGTGTGGCTCCGGTCGAACGAAGCGAACATTCAGCTCACAGGGTTGGTGACCGTCAACAAGGTCCGCAGCAACTATATCCTGAGCGGCACGCTCCAGGCGCCGCGCGGCACCTATCGGTTGATCATCGGACCGGTGACGCGCGAGTTTGTCGTGCAACGGGGGACGGTGCAGTACTTCGGCACGCCCGATCTCGATGCCGCGCTCGACATCGAGGCGAGTCATGTCGTGCATCCGCTGCCGGGTCCGAACCAGATCGTCGGGGACATCAATATCCTCGCCCACATCCGGGGGACGTTGCGGCTGCCACGACTCACGCTCGAAGCGGAGCGCGGGGAATACTCCCAACCTGAGTTGATTTCATATCTGATCACCGGCAAGCCGTCGTTCGAGCTGAGCGGGGGCGAGGGTGCGTATGTGAGCAGTTTCGCCGCCTCGTTGGTAGCGGGCGAGCTCGAGCGCACCGTCGTTTCGGATCTCGGTGTACCGCTCGATTACTTCGAGATTCGGCCGGGCGATCCCACGAACCGCTTCTCCGGCTCGCAACTCGCCGCGGGGTGGGCGATCGGCGCCAAGACATTCCTCGTGCTGAACGCAGGCCTGTGCCGAAATACCACGAACCAAAAGGCGCGATTCACGAACACCCTGGGCGCGACGTTGCAGTTCCGCTTCAGTCCGGAATGGCGCACCGAGGCCAGCTTCGAGCCGGTCCGTAACTGCGGGCTCGATGATCCGGTGCTGAATCCCAGCACTCCCACACGTCAGGTCGGCTTCGACGTGTTCTGGGAGCGGCGCTACTAAATGACGCGCGCGCTGCTGATCACCAATCCTTTCGCGGCGCGCGCGCACGCACGGGCGGTCACGGCGATCCGCGACATCCTGCAGGGCGGCGGCTGGAGCGTGGAGGTTCGGTCCACGGCCGGCCCCGGCGACGCGCGCCGGATCGCGGAGGAATCGCGAGGCATGGGATTCGACGTCCTCGTGAGCCACGGCGGCGACGGGACGGCGATGCAGGTCGCGGCGGGCATCGCGGGCACGGGAATCGCGCTGGGCCTGGTGCCCGGCGGCACCGGGAACGTGCTCGCGGGGAACCTGCGCCTGCCGCGTTCGATGGCCAGCGCGGCACGCGCGCTCCTCAAGGCACGCAGCCAGCCCATCGACCTTGGGGTGGTGAAACGCCCCGACGGGCCGCATTACTTCGCGGTCGCGGCGGGCACCGGCTTCGACGCGCAGCTCATGGCAGACACCAGCCTCCAGCAAAAGCGCCGCTGGAAATTGGGAGCATACCTGGTGCGCGCGGCGCTGACCCTGTCCTCGGTGCGCAGCGCGCCACACCGGGTGACGGTCGATGGTACAGTCCACGAAATCCGCGCCGCGATGCTCCTCGTCCTGAACTGCGGCAAGCTGCCCCCCGGATTCCTCACCTTGCGCTCCAATCTCGTTCCCGACGACGGCTGGCTCGATGTCGTGGCGCTCGACGCCGACGGCGCGTTGCAGAGCGCGAGCGCGGTGATCGAGCTGCTGGTGGGCAACGGCAAGGCGGACGGACAGGGCCGGCGCGTCTGGTGGGCGCGCGGCCGCACGGTCCGCGTCGAAGTGCCGGTCGGCGCGCCGCGTCCGGTGCAGCTCGACGGTGAAGTGACGGGGGACACGCCCTTCGAGGCGCAGTTGCTGCCGAGGGCGCTCACCGTGTTGGTCGGCTCCGCGTTCAAGGCTCACCATGGCTGACACGCTGCTGCTCGTGGACGATGATGCGGCGGTGGTGCGCGCCATCGGGGACTACTTCGAGCGCATCGGCTACGAGGTGTGGCGCGACGGAACCGGCGAGCAGGCGATGGACACCTTCCATCGCGTGCGTCCGGACGTGGTGCTCCTCGACCTGCATCTCCCCGACTCGAACGGGCTGGTCGTGCTCGAGCGCCTGCGCCGGGAAGGTGCGGCGGTGATTCTGCTGACCGGCCAGGGCGACATCGAGACCGCGGTGAAAGCGATGCAGCTCGGCGCCGAGAATTTCCTGACTAAGCCGGTGGACATGACGCATCTGTCAGCCGCGATCGCCCGGGTCGCCGAGAAGGTGCGGTTGTCGCGGCAGAACGCCCGGCTCAGGGCGTTGGACCACGAGGCGGAGGGCATCGGCTCGCTGGGCGTCTCGCCCGCCATGCAGGAGCTGGCGCGGCAGATCGAGCTGCTGGCGGCGAGCGAGCGGTCGACGGTGCTGCTCTCAGGCGAGAGCGGGACGGGCAAGGGCTGGGCCGCGCGCGTGATCCACAATCTCTCGCCCCGCGCCGGTGGTCCGTTCGTCGAGGTCAACTGCGCCGGCCTCTCGGCGACCTTTCTCGATTCCGAATTGTTCGGACACGAAAAAGGTGCGTATACCGACGCCAAGGAACGGAAGGTCGGCCTGTTCGAGCTGGCCGATCACGGCACGATCTTCCTCGATGAGATCGGCGAGTTGACGTCGGAGCTCCAACCCAAGTTGCTCAAGGTTCTCGAGACGAAGAAATTCCGCCGGCTCGGCGGGACGCGCGAGCTGAGCGTGGATGTCCGGCTGATCGCGGCGACAAACCGCGATCTCGTGCGTGAAGTCGAAGCGGGGCGGTTCCGGGAAGATCTGTACTACCGGCTGAACGTCATGCCGCTCGCGCTGCCGCCCGTGCGTGATCGCTCGCGGGAAGACCGGCTCAATCTGATCACGCGGATCATCAGTGACCTGAAGACGCAGCTGCCGGGATGCCCGAGCGACTGTACGACGGACGTGCTGGATCGCCTGTTATCGGCGCCGTGGCCCGGCAATGTCCGCGAGATGCGGAATGTGCTCGAGCGGTCGATGATCCTGGGGCGCGGGCAGCCGACCATCGGTGTCGAGCAACTGCCGCCCGATCTGCGGCAACGCGCGAGCACGGACCGGCGTTACACGGCGCAGTCCCTATCGGAAGTGGAGCGGCAGCACATCGAGCGAACGCTGCGACATCACAGCGGGAATCGCACGCGGGCCGCGCTGGAGCTGGGGATTTCGCGCGCAACCCTGATCAACAAGATCAAAGCCTACGCGTTGAACCTCTAGGCTGCTATCTTGAGGCGATGGAAAAGCCCAAGCTCAAGGAACACGATGGCATGCAGTGCCGCGCCTGCGGGAACGAAGAGCGGGCGTCGGAGGGTTACCCCTGCGCGGACTGCGGCACCTTCATCTGTCTCATCTGCACATTCCGCGGCGTGACGCGCTGCAAGGCGTGCGAGGAAAAGGCAAAAACCGCAAAAGCCTGACCTCAGCTCCCTGCGACGATTGCGACGGCCGTCAGGATCGCGATCGCACTGAACCCGACCCCCGCCCGCGGTCCGAAATACTTGAAGCCCAACAGGGCGACCAGAGCGATACTGGCGAACACCGCCCAGGCAACCGGCAACAACGCGTGACGTTGTATCGAGTCCAAACCGCCCAGAACCCAGAGCGCGACGATCGCCGGCACAAACAGCGCGCTGACGCACAGGCCGTTGCCGAGCCAGAACTTGAACCAGGTTGTATCGGCACCCTGCCACCCGAAATGCACGGACTTCATTGCGTCGAACACACGGTCAGCCTCGGGGCCAGCCATGGGTCCGCGGCGTGCAGTTCCTAACATCCCGCCAAGCGTGTGCCCGATTGTCGCCAGCAACAGGAGACCCGCGCAGATTCGGTAAAGCATCGAAGGCCTAGGCTCCCGCTCGCCGCCGCTTCAACTCCAGCGCGAGCTCTTCGCGTGGCGCGCCGAGCTCCTCGGCCAGCTTGCTCAGCGCCGCCTCGGTTCCCTCCCACTCCCGCGCCGCCGCCAACGCGTCGAGCGCCACTTCTTCGATCGCGGCCGACCGCTCCTCGAGCTCGCGCGTCCGCACCGCGACCTCGCGCGCCAGCCACTGCTCGAGCTCGCGCCGATCCACCTCCAGCTGACGCTGCCGCAATGCATGCTGCAACGACAACTCCAACTCCTCGAGATCCACCGGCTTGATGAGATAGTCGTACGCACCGAGTTTGAGGCATTCGATCGCGGTGCGTGGCTCATCGATCGCCGTGAGCATCAGCACCGCGAGATCGGGATCCCGGGCGAGCACCTTCGGCAGCAGCTCCACCCCGCTCGTTTCGGGCATGCGGATGTCGCACAGCATCGCCTGCGGGTTGTGCGCCGCGAGCAGCTGCAGCGCCTCGTTCGCGTTCGCCGCGGCTTGCACGTGATAGCCCAGGCGACTCAAAAAGCGCGTCAGCGCCTGGCGAATGCCGTCCTCATCGTCCACGACGAGCACGGTCGTGCGATCGGGAGGCGCCGGGACAGGGGCGGGGGCGTTGGGAGATGTCATGGCCGTCAACGTTGCCGACGTTATCTTGGCGCGTCAATGAGCACGTCACGCACGAATCTCGCGGCGGTCCCGGGTATCACCGTCGGGCACACGACCATCGAAGCGCACGGCACGGGGTGTACCGTCGTCCTCGCGCCGGAGTCCGGAATGCGGGCCGCAGTCTGCGTCCGCGGGCGGGCGACCGGGACCCGCGAGCTCGATGTCCTGGATCCCCGTCACCTCGTCGAGCGCATCGACGCGATCCTCTTCACCGGCGGATCGGCGCTCGGGCTCGGCGTGGCGGACGGCGTGATGCGCTGGCTCCGCGAGCGGGGGCGGGGACTTCCGGTTGGCCCGATGGGCACCATCCCGATCGTGCCCTCGGCAGTGATTTTCGATCTGGGCAACGCCGGCAAGCCACTCGGCTGGCCCACTCCCGATGACGCCTATCGCGCGTGCGATAATGCCAGCGCCGATTACGCCGACGGGCGCGTCGGGGTGGGGCGCGGGGCGACATGCGGCAAGGCGGCCGGACTCGAGAAGATGGTCCCGGCGGGTGTCGGGTCCTGGGCGGCGCAGTTCGGTGACGTGATCGTCGCGGTGCTGGTGGTGGTGAACGCGGTGGGCGATGTGAGAAACGCGCGCGGGGAGATCATTGCCGGGAGCGTCGACAGTCTCCGCTACCTCGCCGAAGGGGGCGCGCCGCTCGGCGACCCGGCACGCTTGAATCGCAATACGACGCTCGCCGTGATCGCGACGAACGCGGACCTCGATCGCGTGCAGCTGCAAGCGCTCGCGCAGTCCGGCAGCGACGCACTCGCGCGCCGTATCACACCGTACGGCACATTGTTCGACGGCGACGTCATCTTCGCGGTGAGCACCGCGACGGTGCAGCCAAAGTCCGCGCTGCAGGTGGACGCGATCGCCGCCCTCGTGGTCCCCGAAGCGGTCGAGCGCGCGGTGCGCCGTGGATAAGCTCGAGCGCGCGGTTGATGACATTCGCCGCAAGTGGGCCCCCGATGGCCGGCTGGCGGTGTTCGAGATTTCGATCGCGCCCAATGTAGGGGCGCAGCATGCGGCGCCCCTGCTATCCGGAATTACTTCATCCCGCGATGCACGCGATGCGCTACGCCGGCTCGCGAACGATGCGGAGCTGGTCGACAAGGTTGCGCTGATTCCCGATAAGGTCGTCGATCCTGCAGCCATCGTCACCGCGGCGCTCGCGCCGCTCCTCGGCGAGCCGAAGGTGTCAGCACCGCGGGTGAGCGAAGTTCTGCACGGCGAAGTGGTCGACGTGTTGGAACGCCGCGACGACTGGCTACGCGTGCGCGCGCCGGACGGTTACATCGGCTGGCTCAACGGGGGATTTGTCGCCATGGGCCCCACCGACTGGGCCGCGGACTGGGGCGAACGGGCAACGGCCCGCTCGCTCAGTGCCGACATCCTGACGACCGACGGCCGGCGCAGGCTGCCGACCGGCGCACGAGTCGCGTTCCGGCGCGGCGTCGTGGAGCTCGCCGACGGGCAGCGGGGTGCGGTGGCGGCCGGGAACGTGCGCCGCGAGCAGGAGCTGCGTGTCGAAGCGCGCCATCTCGCGCTGCCGGAGCTCGCGCAGAAGTGGTATGCGGGCGCGCCGTATCTCTGGGGCGGGCGCACCGAGTGGGGCATCGATTGTTCCGGACTCGTGCAAGCGGTGTACGCCGCGCGCGGTATCCAGCTGCCGCGCGACAGCGATCAGCAGTTCGGCCACGGGAAGGAGATCGTGATGGCGTCGGACGGTGCGGGTTACGAGGCCGGCGATCTGCTGTTCTTTGCGGAACGGGGGCGCGTGTCCCACGTGGCACTCTGGGCGGGAGCCGGACGCATCGTGCACTCGGCGCTCTCGCGGGGCGGCGTGGGCGGGGACCGCTTGTTTGGTGACGAGCCGCGGATGGTGAGGCTGCGGGAGAGCTTGGTTGGGGTGCGGCGCCTTTAAGGCGTGCGTATTTTTGGATATGCGTTTGATCTTATTCGACATCGACGGAACCCTCCTCTGGACCGCTGGGGCGGGTAGACGTGCCATTCACCGCGCCATGCTCGATGAAGTGGGCACCGCGGGCCCGATCGACGGCTACCGCTTCGACGGCAAGACCGACCCGCAAATCGTGCGCGAGCTGCTGACGTTGGCAGGTCATCCCGAGGCCAGCTCCGAGGATCGCGTGACGGCGGTGTGCCGACGCTACGTCGAATTGCTGACCGCCGAGCTCGAAAAGCCCACGCAGACAACGAAGATCTATCCGGGCATCACGGAGCTGCTCAGCGCGCTCGAGCCCTATGAGGCGGACCGCCGCGCGCTCGTCGGACTGCTCACCGGAAACGTCGAGCATGGGGCGCGACTGAAGCTGCGGTCGGCGGGATTGGATCCCGCGCGGTTTGTGGTCGGCGCCTTCGGCTCGGACTCCCATCACCGTCCTGATCTGCCCGCGGTCGCGGCGCGCCGTGCGGCGGACCACACCGGACGTCCGTTCCGCGGCGCCGACATCGTGATCGTCGGCGACACGCCCGATGATGTCGCGTGCGGCAAGCCGATGGGCGCGCGCACGGTTGGCGTGGCGACCGGCTTCTACGACGTGCCCGCGCTGCGTGCGGCCGGAGCGACGCACGTGTTCCGAGACCTCAGCGATACCCAAGCGGTGCTGGGCGCGTTGCTGTCATGAATCAATCGGTGGACGAGCTCGAGCTGAAAGCGCGGGTGGACGATCCGGCCGCCCTCGAGCGCGCCATCGTCGACGCCGGCGGGGAGCTCATGTTCCGCGGCGAGATGATCGACCGGCGCTACGACCGAAAGGGCCGGCTGGCGCGGCGCGACGAGGTGTTGCGGCTGCGCGTGTTCCGCCCCGACAGCGGCGCGGCGCCCTTCGGCGTCCTGGGCTGGAAGGGTCCCGTCAGCGTGCGCGACGGTTACAAGCACCGCGCGGAGCACGAGGCGCAGGTCGCGCAACCGGAGGCCGCGCGCATCATCTTCGAGCGCCTCGGTTACGAGGTCGTGCTGCGCATCGACCGCAAGATCGCGGAGTACCGCCTCGCTGGCGCGACGGTGCGCATCGAGTGGTATCCCGCCATGGACGTGCTGGTCGAAATCGAAGGTGAACCGGAAGCCATCGAGCGCGCCGTGCGCGCCACCGGACTCGCGCGCGACCGGTTCCTGCCGGAAGCCCTAGCGCATTTCGTCCGCGCGTACGAGGAGCGCACCGGACGGACCGCGCGGCTCGCCCAATGAAGCTGCTGATGCCGCTGCGCGTCCCCGAGCTGGCGCCGTCGCTCGGGCGCGTCATCGTGCCGCGTCGCCTGCTCGATCCGTGGGTGCCACTCGACGACATCCGCGAGGAGCTGGCGACGCGCGTGCTGGAGCTGGGCGGTGAAGGGCGGTCGGCCGCGGCGCGCGAATCGGACGGGGACACGCGGGCGCGCGTCCTCGAAATCACCGGCCGCGGCGCCTGGGCCGCGGCCTGGGACCACGCCGTCCGCCGTGCCGGAGCCCGGGTCGCCGACGCGCTGGACGCCGAGATCACACGCACCGCGCGGACGGTACGCCTGCCGCGCCGCCGCCTGCGCCGGCATCTGCTCAGCAATTCGGAGAAGCGCGCGATCGTGGCGCGGTTGGGAACCGGCGGCGGCCCGTTCGTCGCGGCGCTCGACGAGCTGGAAGCGGCCGCGGCGCGCGCCGGCGACGCGTCCGTCCTCGAAAAGGACGCGCACGCCACGTGGCAGGAAGCGCTACGCACGGTGGCGCGACGGCTCGAAGCCGCGTGGCTCGCCCTCGAGGCCGAAGTGGACGCGGAGCGCGAGCGCTGGAATTCGGAGATCGAGGCGCTCGCCGCCTGGCGGCCCGCGCGTTGGCCGATCTTGGTCGTCTGGATTCCGCTTGCCGCACTGCTGGTGTGGCTTGGCCTGATACTCGGCGGCTACGTCTCGGCTCCCGCGTGGCTCGCGTCGCGACTGGGCTTCTAGCGCTGACGCTGTTCGGAGGCATAGCGGCCTCCGCACAGCTTCGCATCGTCGAAGTCCCAGTCGCCGGGCGGGCCGGTCTCGATTCGCTCGCCCGCCTCGGCTTCGAGATCGCGGACGTGCGCTCGATCGGCGGGACGTTGCGGGCTGTGATTGTCGTGTCGCCGGAGACGGAAACGCAGCTTGGCCAGCACGGCTTCAGAGTGGCGGCGCCCAGCATTGCGCGCGTGATCACGGGCGCGGCGGCCGACACGTTCCGCATGTTCCATTCGTTCGACAAACCGGGCGACGGCATTCGCGCGACGCTCGCTGCCTGGGCCGCCGCCGATACCGAGATTCATCTGGATTCGGTTGGCGCGTCCTACGAAGGCCGGCCGATTCTCGCCGTAAAGATCGGACCGGCGAACGACTCGCCCAACCGGCCCAACGTCCTGTTCATGGGGACGCATCACGCCCGCGAGTGGATTTCGACCGCCGTGGCGATGAAATTGATTCGCTGGCTCGCCGATTCCGCCGCCGCGCTGATCACTTCGCACGACGTGTGGGTGATTCCCGTCGAAAACCCGGACGGTTACCAGTACACGTTCACGAACGAGCGATACTGGCGGAAGAATCGCCGCCCCAACGCCGACGGCAGCTTCGGCGTGGATCCGAACCGCAACTACCCCGCCTTCTGGGGCGCTGATGAAGTCGGTTCGAGCAGCTATCAGTACGCCGAGACGTATCGCGGCACGAGTCCCGGCTCAGAACCCGAGACCCAGGCGGTGATGGCGTTTCATGCCGCGCACCCCCCCGTGGTCTCCGTGTCCTATCACAGCTACAGCGGGCTGGTCCTCTATCCCTGGGGATTTCGTGCCGGCGCCTTGCCGCCCGACCTGCCGCGCTTTCAGGCGCTGGCCGGCACCGATCTCACTCCCGCCGTCGCTGACAGCGTGCCCGGTTCCACGCTCGATCATTATCACCCCGGCCCCGGCTGGAATCTCTACACGACAAACGGTGAATACACCGACTGGGCCTACCGCACGCATGGCACGATCGCGTTCACCACGGAGCTGACGAGCGGCTGCTGTGTGGACAACGTGTACTACGGCTTCGAATTCCCGGACGACAGCGCGATGGTCGAACGCGTGTTCCGCGACAATTTGCCGTTTGCGCGCGCGTTGATCGTCGCATCGGGCGATCTGGCGCACGCTCCCGGGGCGAGCGGCGCGGTGCCCGGGCCGGAGCGATTCATGTCCCTGTGGCCGGACGCGTGGCTGAGTCTCGATGCGGCGGCGGGGCAGCCGCCGCTGACACTCCGCACCGGAACGGGCGCGCTGGTCGCTCGCGGCGCACAGACCGATTCGCTCGGTCGCGGCACCCTGCGGACGGTGTGGCGCTCCGATCTCCGCCTCGACGCCGTCCGGGCGGTGCGCGCCGATGGCACACCGCTCGCCGCCGAGCTGCTCTCGCTCGCGGGTGCCGAGCCGCTCGATGCGGACTGGCGCGGTGGCTGGTGGCATGACACGGTGCATGTGGCGGGCAAATACTCCTGGGGGATATCGGGGACCGATACTCTGACGTCGCCAGTCGTCGATCTGCGCGACCGGACGCAGGTGTGGTTGCATCTGTGGACCCGGCACTACGGCTCGTCGTTCACGCCGACGCAACGGGGCATCATTCAGTTCTCGGCGGACTCCGGCGCGACGTGGAGTGACGTCGCCATGATCGTCGGTGACGGGCCGAGCTGGTATCCGGTGCGGGTTGATCTGCCGCAGGCCCAGGGCCGGCGTGGTGCGCGGGTGCGGTTCATCGCCCAGGACTTCACGTGGTGGGTGGATGCTGTCGGGTTCGCGACCGATGCCAGCACGGCGTTCTTGCAACTCGCCGCCACCGGGGGGGGAGCGGAAGTATCCGAGAACCCGGTCCGGAGCAATCAGGTCGTCATTTCATGGCCTGCCGCGACCGGCAACGCCACACTCGCTGTGTTCAGCTTCCTGGGAGAGCGGTTGTATCAGACCACGGTGCCGGCGCCGACGAACGAATATGTTTGGGACCTCACAATTGGCGGAGGAGCGCGGCGCGTGGTGAATGGCGCATACATCATCGTCGTGGACGTGGACGGGCACCACTACCGGCGGCGTCTGTTCGTGGCGCGCCCAGCCCCGTGAGCGCGGTCGGCGTCGGAGTCGATCTGGTCGAGGTCTCGCGCGCGCGGTCCATGCTCGCGGACAAGGGCGCGCATGTGTTCGATCGCCTCCTCACGCCGGCCGAGGCGGAGTACTGTCGCTCCCGGCCCGACCCCGCCGAGCACGTCGCGGTCCGGCTGGCCGCCAAGGAGGCGGTCTACAAGGCGCTGCAGGGGAGTGACGCGGCACGCGGGATCGGATGGCGCGACATCGAGGTGACCCGGGCGCCCGACGGGCGTCCGGACGTCGCGCTCACCGGGCTAGCCGAGCGGCGCGCGAGGGAACTACGGGTCAAGCGGGTGCTGCTGTCTCTTTCCCATACGCACGAGGCAGCGGTCGCAATCGCAGTGCTATCAACAGATTGAAATTCCGACAAAATCACTCTACTATTTGTCGTGCGGCTCTCGAAAACACTGCTCTTGATCACCGCCTGCCTTGCTCAGCCACTCGCAGGGCAGGCGACTGACTCTCTGGCCCTGGCGCGGCGCGTGGTTGCCGCCGCGTCCCTGGCAGCCAAAGAGTACGCCCTCGGCGTAGTCCCGGCCGGGGGACAGATCACCCAGCCCGAGGAAGTGGACGAGGCCAAGCTCTTCATCCAGCAGGCCCAGTTCGACGTTCCGGGGCTGCCGCTGCCGGCCCGGGCAAAATCTCAGTACGCGCTGGCCCACATCGCGCAGCTTCTCGAGGCCCTCGCAGCCCCCGATTCAGTCAGCCGCGCCACCGATAGCCTGGTGGCGCTCATCACAGCAGCCGCCGGTGGGCCGAAGGTCGTGGAGCCGTTGCCCAACCGGCCACCGTCGCTCGAGCGCGGCGCGCTCGTCTACCGGGAGCAGTGCGCCGCATGTCACGGGGAATCGGGACGCGGTGACGGGCCAAAGGCGAAATCGCTGAAGGGCCCGCCGCCCGCGAACCTGGCGGATCCGGCGGTGATGGGCAACAAGTCGCTGCTCGACATCTTCCGGCGGATCGCCGTCGGCACTCCGGGGACCGCGATGCCGGAGTTCGCCGAAGACCTTCCCGCGGAAGATCGCTGGGCGGTCGCGTCGTACGTCGCCGCAATGCAGTACGGGGGATCGGCGACGGCCGCCGTCTTCGCGGCGGTGCGGCACCAGATCGATTCTGCGTTCGCGCGGCGCTCCGACAAGATCGCGGTCGACGCCTACATGACGTTCGAGCAGGTCGAGACCGCCATTCGCGCCAAGAATGCCGGGCTCGCGAGCGAGCTGGAAGGCAACTTCGCGTGGCTGCGCACGCGCGTGGCGAAAGCCGACGACGCGGAGCGTCACACGATTCGCGAGCGCTTGCTGGCCGGCCTCGAGCGTGCGGAGCGCGTCGTTGCGGATCGACAGTCGGGGATGAGTCTCTTCGTGGCCTCGTTCTTCCTGCTCGTACGCGAAGGATTCGAAGCGATCCTCATCGTCGCCGCGCTGATGACGTTCCTCGCGAAGGCGGGAGCGTCGGAGCGCCGGCGCGAGGTGGCGCGCGGCGCGTGGGCGGCGGTGGGGGCGAGCCTCATCACCTGGGTGCTGGTCGAGCTGCTGTTTCAGGTGACGCCGGGCCAGCGTGAGATGATCGAGGGCGTCACGATGCTGGTCGCCGCTGCCGTCCTCTTCTACGTGAGCTACTGGCTCCTCTCCAAGATCGAAGCCGACAAGTGGACCGCCTTCGTGCGCGGCAAAATGCAGAGCGCACTCTCCTCCGGCTCCGGCCTGGCATTGAGCGCGGTCGCGTTCCTGGCCGTGTACCGCGAGGGGTTCGAGACGATCCTGTTCTACAAGGCGCTGTTCACGTCGGCGGGCGCGAGCACCGTACCGGTCGTCGGAGGAATCGCGGCCGGCGCGGTCGGACTCGTGGCGATCTACCTGCTCGTCAATCAGCTGGGACTTCGCGTGGCGATGAAACCGTTCTTCGCGGTGACGGGCGTGATGCTTTACTACATGGCGTTCGTGTTCGCGGGGAAGGGCGTCGCGGAGCTGCAGGGCGCGGGGATCATTCCGTTGACCGTGATCGAAGGCGCGCCGCGCATTCCCGTGTTCGGCATCTACCCGACCGTGGAGTCGTTGATCGTGCAGGGACTGCTGTTGGCGCTGGCGATCGTCGCTGCGATCTGGGCGATGCGGCCTAAGGCAAAGCCGTCAGGCGCTGCTGCGGAGCGGGACCTGCTTCGGTCGCAGTGATTCGGGCAGCGGCTGCGGACCCGACGGGACGCGCCACTTGAGCACCAGGAATGCCCCCACCAGAACGAGCAGCACGCTCATCCCCTGCGCCAGCGTAAACGCCCCCAGCCGGCGGTCGTCTTTTGCCCGGACAAGCTCGACCAGAAACCGTTCAACGCCGGCAAACACGAGGTAGCAGGCGAACAGCCAGCCGATGGCATGACCGTGGTCCCGGCGCCGCCACAGCCACCAGAACACGCACAGCATTGCGATCGTCTCGTAGATCTGGGTCGGATGCACCGCGACCAGCGTATTCGGGTCTGTCAGCGCCGGAAAATGCACCCCCATCCGCTGCAGTTCCCCGACCGTCGTCGGCGGCAACCCGTTCGGGAACTTCATCGCCCACGGCAGGCTGGAGGGGATGCCGTAATCGTCGTTCACGAGAAAGCACCCGACGCGCCCCAATGCGTAGCCGAGGGCCAATGGCGCCGCGCAGATCTCCGCGGTGAATCGCGCGGGCACACGCCGCCGCCACCCGTTCAGGAGAATGCCGGCCGTCGCACCCAGGAAGCCGCCGTACCAGACGAATCCGCCGCGGCGAAACAGCATGTCCGCGTTGTGCGTGAGCAGCACGTACCACAGCTTGGCGCCGACCAACCCGCCGATGACGCCGGCGATGATGATGTCGGCGGCGTAGTCTTCGTCGAGCCCGCGCGCGCGCAGGTCGAGCTGAATCGCCCACCCCGCCATCAAGAACGCCACCATCATCATCAGCCCGTCGCCGGTGAGCTCCAGTGGCCCGAGGTGTATCGCGAACGGATAAACGGTCATCGTGAGTCCGTGGTGCGTGGCGCGTGGTGCGTGGGTTCGCCGACTTCGAGCCCCGGGAGCGGCAAATCGGCGCGGGCGTCGAGCGTCCAGTCGCTGCGCTCCCCGAGCCGCAGCCGGTGCCAACCGGCGCGCGCGATCATCGCCGCGTTGTCGGCGTTGAGGCGCGGGCTCGCGACGGCGACACGGGCGACTCCCGCCAGGCGCTCCGCCGCCCGGGCCGCGAGCGTGCGACTGCAGGCGACGCCGCCGCCGAGCACCGCCGTCGTATAGCCGGTGGCGCGGACGGCACGCTCCAGCTTGGTCACCAGCACGTCGAGCACGGCGTCCTGAAACCCGCGCGCGAGGTGCGCGCGATCCCGCTCGAGGTTGTCCGAAGCACGCACCGCATGGAGCACCGCGGTCTTCAATCCGGAGAACGAGAACTCGAATCCTTCCGCGATCATCGGACGCGGGAAGCTGAAGCGAGTCGGATCGCCTTCGCGTGCCAGCTTCTCGATCGCGGGGCCGCCCGGATACCCGAGTCCGAGGAGCGTCGCAACCTTGTCGAACGCCTCGCCCGCGGCGTCATCACGCGTCTCGCCGAGCAGCCGGTACCGGCCCCAGGCGGGCACGTCGAGCAGCAGGGTGTGGCCTCCCGACACGAGCAGCGCCACGAACGGCGGCGCGAGATCGCGATCCTCGATCGCCGGCGCGAACAGGTGCCCTTCCATATGGTGCACGCCGATCAGGGCGCGACCGCCGGCAAATGCGAACGACTTGGCGTAGACGACGCCGACGAGCAACGCACCGGCCAGGCCCGGCCCTGCGGTTACGGCGACCGCGTCGATGGCGGAGGGCGCGAGGCCTGCTTCCGCGAGCGCGCGATCGACGACCGCGGGAAGCGCCGCGAGATGCGCGCGGCTCGCCAGCTCGGGGACGACGCCGCCGAAGACTTTGTGGATGTCCTGGGAGAGAATGACGAGGCTCGCCAGCTCACCGGTCACGAGAACGGCGGCCGAAGTCTCGTCGCACGACGTCTCGATGCCGAGGACGGCGTCAGCCACGTCGGCGGGCGGGGGGGGGCGTGGTGCGCCGCCGCAACGTCACCGAGTCGGGAATCGCGCGGGCGGTGATGCCGCGCGGCGCGACGACGGTGATCCGGGCTGCGCCGCCGCTCGTTCCCGTGATGTGCGCGACGACGCGCAGCGAATCGCGCGTCATTGCCTGAACCCGCTCTTCGGGGCCGCGAATCGCGACCGACACGCGTGACGGCGTGACGATGAAGCTGGTGATCGCGCCCCCGCCGCTCTCAACCGGAATACCGGCGAACGAACGCTCCGCGATCCGGCCCATGTCGCCGGTGACGGTCACCTGCTTCGGCGAGAGGCGTACGATGCCGAGCGCCATCGTGTCGATCGGGACGTTACGCGAGAACTCACCCGAAACGTTGGTGATCTCCGTCGGCACTGTCGTCACGGAGTCGATTGTCGCGAGACTCCGCTCGGGGCCGACGAGCCGCACCGTGGTCGGCGTCATCGAGAGTCCGCCGTGCAGGACCTGTCCCGAATCGGGCGTGACGCTCACGAGCGACACGATTCTCACTTCTTTGCGGGCGACGCTGTCCAGCACCAGCGTGATCTCGCTCGGCCGGACTTCCATGACGCGAACATCCGCGCCCTTGGGAAGCGCGAGCTCCACCTCGGAAGGATCGAGGCTGATCGACCACGTGGACGTGGTCAGCGTGTCGGGCACGCGGCGCGTGATATCGCCCGCGAGCGAGCGCAGCTTCAGAATCTGGCTGCCCTTGCCGGAAATCTGCACGCGCACCTTGGGCGGCTTCTGCATCAGCGTGCGACCGCGCGGCAGCTGTATGTTCAGCGTCACGTCGAAGCTCGTCGTCACGGGCTGCTGCAGCTGCACGGCGACATAAAGCATCAGCGCGAGGAACAGCGCCGCGCCCTTGATGGGCCAGTTGCGCCTGATTCCCTGGAACACGTTAGTGCCCGCTCAGGAGCCGGCGGATCAGCATGTCGTTGACGGGCTCCTCCCAGTTGGCAGCGCCAATCACCCGCTTCACGATTACCCCATCGCGATCGATCAGGTAACTCTCGGGTACCCCGAAAATGTCGTACGCTTGCCGGATCGCGCCACTGGGATCATGCAGGATGTCGAAGGTGAGACCCAGGTTGGTCGCAAACGCCATGATGCCCTTCTGATCCTCCGACCCCTCCAGATGAAAGGGGTCGCCATCCACACTCACCGCGGCAATCCGGAAGTCGGTGCCCGCGAGCTTCTTGTACAGCTTCTCCATCGAGGGCATCTCGGCGCGGCAGGGCAGGCACCACGTGGCCCAGATGTTGACCAGTACGACCTTTCCGCGATAATCGCCGAGTGCAATCGGCCGGTTCGCGCGCAGGTCCGTGGCAGCGAAATCCGGCGCCTTGGACCCGATCTCCACGGGGTTGAGCTGCGGCCGCAGCTTGATCGCGAGCGCGATACCGAACACGGCCGTCGTCACGACGCTGGCGATCAACGTCCACTGCTGCCGGTTCGTCATACCGTCACCATGCAGCGGCGGCGCAGCTCCTGCACTTCCCGTCCGGGGTCGGCGCTCGCGAAAATGGCGTTGCCGGCCACGAAGGTGTCGGCACCGGCCTGGTGTGCCGCGGCAATCGTTTGCTTCGTGATTCCTCCATCGACCTCAAGAAAACACTGTGCGCGGTGCGCGGTGAGCAGTGCGCGGGACCGCTGGATCTTTTCGGTCGAGCCTGGAAGGTAGCTCTGGCCGCCGAATCCGGGATTCACGGTCATGAGCAGCAGCAAATCGAGATCGCGGATCACCTCTTCAGCATGCGCCAACGGGGTTCCGGGGTTGAGCACCAGACCTGCCATCATGCCAGCCTGTTTCACCGCGTCGAGCTGGCGCTGCACGTGAATCGTCGCTTCGGGGTGAAACGAAAACACGGATGCTCCGGCCCCGGCGAACGATTCGATGTAGTGCTCCGGTTCGACCACCATGAGATGCACGTCGATCGGCTTGTCCGTCAGCTTGCGCAGCGTCTCGATCATGTTGGCGCCGAACGTAATGTTGGGGACGAACCGCCCATCCATCACATCCACATGCAGCCAGTCGGCGCCTGCGGCCAGGACCCGCGCCACCTGATCAGGGAGGCGCGCCAGATCCGCGGACAGCACGCTGGGTGCGATGCGGATCCCGTTCGTCGTCATTGCGGACTCCGAGCCACGACGATGTCCACCACGGTACCGGGGGCGGCGAGCGTCCCGGCTCCCGGCCGTTGGCCCACGACCGTTCCGGGCGACGCGTCGGCGGTGCGGCGCCGAGTCACCGTGCCGAGCTGCAGTCCTTCCGTTTCCAGTCTGGTGCGGGCATCCCCCGAAGCCATGCCGAGGAGATCGGGAATCGGAATGGTCGGCGCGCCGCGACTGACGACGATAGCCAGCCCGCTGCCCGGCGCCAGCGCGGTTCCCGCCGGCGGCCGCGTCAGCATCGCGAGGCCCGATGGGGCGGCCGCCTGGACCGACTCCACCTGGCTCACCACGAGTCCCGCGGCGGCGACGAGCGATTGCGCCAGCGTCGCATCGAGACCGGAGACGTCGGGAACCGGAATCTTGGGCGGGCCGGCGCTCGATACCAGGGTGACTTTCGTTCCTTCCGGCGCGATGACGCCCGGCGGTGGATCCTGCCAGATGACGATGCCGGCGGGCGCGGTGGGGTGCGGCTCGGCGCCGCCGTCGGTGACCTGCAGCTTGGATTTCTGTATCTCGGCCTGCGCTTCGGGAACCGTGAGCCCCAACACGCGCGGCACCGCCTGGTGGCCGGGCAGGAGCGGCGCGGGGAAAATCAGGAGGTAGGCGGTGAGGTAGCCTGCGAGCACCATCCCAACGCCGATGCCCACCCACCTCCAGAATTTCGGGGTGATCTTGACGTCCTGAAACGTCTCGAAGCGGCGGCGGACGCGCATCAGCTCACTCGCACCAGCCGCGCCGCGTACGCGCCGTCGATGCCGTGCCGCTGCGGCAGCGTCTGGAAGTCACCGATCTCCGTGAGCAGCTCGGCGGGAAGCGACGCGTCACCGCGCGGCGCCCGCGCGAATTCCGGGTTGCGGGTCAAAAAATCTTCCACGATGCGTTCATTCTCCTCGGGCTCGAGCGAGCACGTTGCGTAGATGAGCAGCCCGCCCCGGCGGACGAGCCGTGCCGCAGCTGCCAGCAGTCTGGCCTGGCGAGACGCCGCACGCGCAAAAACTGCGGGGTCGAGCCGCCACCGCGCATCGGGATGGCGCCGCATGGTGCCGGTTGCGCTGCACGGCGCGTCCACCAGGACCGCATCGACGCCGCCCGGGACTAGCGGCGCCGCCTCAAGATCGGCGGCGACGCAACGAATTTCCACTCCCGCACGCCGTGTCGTATCGGCCAGCCGACCCATGCGCTCGTGGCGTGCATCACCCGCGAGAATCCGTGCACCGCGGGCTTCGAGGGCGACCGCCTTCCCACCGGGCGCGGCGCAGGCGTCGTAAACGAACTCACCGCGCGGAATGGCTGCGAAACGGGCAACCAGCGCGTGAGCCGGATCCTGCACTACAAACCCGCCCTCGGTGTAGCCCGGAAGATTCGCGGGATGGGGGACCCGGGACGGGGGACGGGTGGCCCGCACTTCCAGTCCGGCGTCGAAAGGAGCCCGAGTCGTCTCGATTCCGCCCGCCCTGAGTTCCTCCTCCAGACGTCCCAAACTCCAGCGCGCCGGCTGCACGATCAACGGTGGTCGCGTGTCATTCCACGCCAGGAGGCGTTTTGTCTCCGGTTTTCCAAAACGATCGATCCAACGCTGAACGAGCCACTCGGGATGAGTTGGTGACCCGTCCGCCGTCCCTCGTCCCCCGTCCCGATGCAGGTGTCGCAACGTCCGGTTTACATAACCGGTGCTCGCCTCGCCCACAGCCTCTCGGGCGAGTTCGACGCTCGTCGACACCGCCGCATGCGACGGCACCCGCGTCAACCAGCGCAGCTGGTAGGCGCCGAGGCGCAGCACGTCGTGCAGGCGGGGATCGGCGCGCTCGAGCTCCAGCGTGCGGTCGAGCTCGCGCTGGCGGCGGAGCACGCCCGCCGACAGCTCGTAGGCGAGCCGGCGGTCACGCTCGGCGAGTCCTCGGAGGTGGCGATCTCGCGCATCGGTCAGGGGCGCGCCGGCGCGTACGTCGCGGAGAATCTCCAGAGCCGCCCGGCGAGCGGCGGTGGCTTCCTTAATCCAGCATCCCCCGCGTGGGAGATGACGGCATCGCGACTTCACGGCGCGGCATCCGGCCCGCGAGGTAAGCGGCGCGGCCCGCGATCGTCGCCAGCCGCATCGCCTGCGCCATGGCGACGGGATCCTGGGCGGCGGCGATCGCCGTGTTCATCAGAATCCCGTCCACGCCCTGCTCCATCGTGACGCACGCGTCGGACGCCGTGCCCACCCCGGCGTCGACGATCACCGGCACATGCAGGCGTCGCTTGATCGTGCGCACGCTGAACGGATTCAGCAGGCCCAGCCCGCTGCCGATCGGCGAGGCGAGCGGCATCACGGCCGCGCAGCCCGCGTCCTCGAGCCGCAGCGCAGTGACGAGGTCTTCGTTCGTGTAGGCGAGCACCTTGAAGCCTTCCTGGACCAGCACCTTCGCTGCCTCGAGCAGACCGGCGACGTCGGGGAGCAGCGTCTCTTCGTCGCCGATCACTTCGAGCTTCACGAAGTCGTTGAACCCCGCCTCGCGCGCGAGTCGCGCATAGCGAATCGCGTCGGCGGCGGTATAGCACCCCGCGGTGTTGGCGAGCAGAAAGATCCTCTTGGGATCGAGGAAGTGCAGGACGCTCGATTCCTTCGAGCGGTCGAGGTTCACGCGCCGCACGGCGACCGTCACGACCTCGGCACCGGACGCTTCAATCGCGCGCACCATCGTGTCCATGTCGGGATACTTCCCCGTGCCCACCATGAGGCGCGACTGGAACGTGCGCCCGCCGATTTCGAGGGGAGTATCCTGGATTGTCTCAACTGCCGTAGTCACCCGTCCCCCTTCCCCCGTCCCTCATCCCCCTCCAACAAAATGCACCAGCTCGATGGCGTCGCCTTCGTTCACTGTCACGACCCCCAGCGCGGGTCTGCGCACGATGCGACGGTTGTGCTCGACGACCACCGCGCGCGGATCGAGCTCGAGCTGGCTCAGCACATCGAGCAACGACGCCCCGGGGGTGACGCGCTTGTGTTCTCCGTTGATTACGACATCCACTCCCGCATCCTCCGCGCAGCCTCGGCCGGCTCGACGTCGTCCCACAGGGCCCGAATCGCCGCGACGCCGTAGGCTCCGCTCTTGCGTACCTCGCGCACCCGATCGGCTGTGATGCCGCCGATCGCAATTACCGGAAGTCCGTCAACCGCCGCCGTGATTGCCGTGAGGCGTTGCAGACCCAACGGCGTGCGTCCCGGATGTGAGGCGGTGGCGAAAACCGGCCCTACAACAAGATAGTCGGCCCCTTCCGTCCTTGCGGCTTCGGCCTCCGCCAAGTCGTGCACCGACTTACCGATCCACCACAGTGGATTGAGGGCGCGGGCGGCACTGACGGGGAGACTCCCGTGGCCGAGTTGCACACCGGCCGAGGGGACGGCGAGCGCGACATCGAGCCGATCATTGACGACCAGCTGCGACGGCAGGACCGACAGTCGCGACGCCAGCTCATAGTGTTCCAAACCGGTCAGCTCGCGGCCGCGGGCGTGAAACGCGAGATCGCTGCCACCGCTCTGAGCGAGTGCGACCGCAATCGCATCGATGTCGGACCGCCGCGCGATCCGCTCGTCGGTGATGGCATGGAGCCGCGGCAGCGGCGGTCTCACGTGAGCCGGGTGCCGGCTTTTAGACGCGCACCGCGCAGCCAGTCGTCCGTCGTCATGCGGGCCTTGCCCGTCGGCTGCACCTCGAAAATCTCGACCGTGCCGCCCGCGCTGTCCTTGAACGGGCCCGTGGCGATCACGAGGGAGCCGTCGGTCGAGAGCACCTCACCGGGTGCGCCGGTGCCGGGGACAGGCGGTTCGGTCACTTTCGGATTGAAGAGCTTGAGCTCCGCGCCGTTCAGCTCGGTCCACGCGCCGGGACGCGGGTCAAGGCCGCGAATCAGACAGCCGATCGCGTGCGCGTCCTTCGTCCAGTCGATCCGCGCGGTCTCACGCGTCAGCTTCGGCGCGTAGGTCGCACGCGCTTCGTCTTGCGGGACGGGCTGCGGCGGCTGGGTGCTCTCCATCATCGCCAGCGTTTCGACGACTGCCTGGGCGCCCACTTCTGCCAAATGCGCGGAGAGCTCACCGCCCGTCACATCCGGTTCGATGCGGTGCGGGATCTGATGCAAAATGGGTCCGGAATCCATCCCGGCGTCGAGCTGGATGATCGTCACGCCCGTGGTTTCGAGGCCGCGAATGATGGCCCACTCGACGGGCGCCGCACCGCGCAGCCCGGGCAACAACGAGGGATGGACGTTGACCATCCCGCGCGGCGGCAGCTCGAGCAGCTCGGGCTTGAGGATGTGGCCGTAGGCGACCACTACACCGATGTCGGGCCGCGTAGCGCGGAGGCGCAGCAGGAATGCGCCGTCGGTCGGCTTCTCGGGCTGAAAGACGGTCAGCTCTTCGGCTTCCGCGGCAACCTTCACGGGGGGAGGGATCAGCTTCGAGCGAGAGCGGCCCTGCGGTGCGTCGGGCTGTGTGACGACGGCGACGACGTCGAAGCCTTCGCCAACGAGTGCGCGCAGCGACGGCACGGCGAATTCGGGTGTCCCAAAGAACGCCACGCGCACTTACAGCTCACCCGCCGGCTCCGGCGTAACCTCCTTGAGATATCCGGTCTGTCCTTTGCGCGACTTCTTCCATTTGGACAGCAGCAGGCTGCGCTTGACGGCACTGAGGTGATCGAGGAAGAGAATGCCATCGAGATGATCGATCTCGTGCTGAATGGCGCGCGCCTTGTAGCCGTGCGCCTCGATGCGGGAACGCTTTCCTTCCTGATCGAGCGCCTCGACGACGACGCGGAGGGGCCGCGTGACATCGCCAAAGATGTCGGGGATCGACAGGCACCCCTCCTCGGCGGTCTCGTCTTCGTCCCCCCGCTCGACGATGACCGGATTGATGAGCACCAGCGGCGGCGGGTCCTCCTCGCCGATGTCTACGACGGCGACACGGCGCGCGACGCCGATCTGATTCGCCGCGAGGCCGACGCCTTTCGCGGCGCGCATCGTTTCGAACAAGTCGTCCACGAGCTGGCGCACGGCGTCATCCACCTGCGTGACCGGCGCCGACTTTTGTCGCAGGACGGGTGAGCCGAGCAGGTGCAGCAGGCGAACCGTCACGCCGGCTTCGCCTCGACGGCCGTGCGGTTGGTGATACTGGAGATCCCGCTGCGCAGGATCACGAACTTGGCTTCGCCGCTGCGGATCGTGACCTGATCGTCCTTGATGTGCACGACCTCACCCACGATGCCGCTCGAGGTCACCACCTGATCGCCCCGCTGCAGCGACGCGAGCAGCTGCTTGTGCTGCTCCGCCTGACGGCGCTGCGGCCGGATCAGCAGGAAGTAGAAGATCGCGATGAACAATCCGATCTGAATGATGAATGCGCTGGCCCCAGGCCCACCCGAGCCGGTAGGCGCGATCAACAGCAGGGACAGATGTGCCGTGGTCATGCGACTCCTGTGTGTTGGTAGCGGCGGCGCCAGTCATCGGCCCATGTGGCGAACGCGTCGCCGCCCCGCTGAATGGCGGCTCGCATCTCCGCCGCGAGGCGGATCAGATAGCGAACGTTGTGCAGCGACAACAACCGCAGCCCGAGCAGCTCGCCCGACACGAACAGATGGCGCAGGTAGCCGCGCGAATACGTCGTGCAGGTCTCGCAATCGCAGCTCGGGTCCAGCGGCCCGTCGTCGGTCCGGTAGGCGGCGTTGCGAATATTGACCGTGCCTTCTGGCGTGTACGCCGAGCCGTTGCGGCCGCCGCGGGTGGGCGCGACACAGTCGAACACGTCTATACCTCGCTCCACCGCGGCCACCAGATCCGCCGGAAACCCGACACCCATAAGATAACGGGGCACCGTCGCCGGCAGTCGTGACTCCAGGACATCGATCGTCTGGTACATCTTGTCTTTGGGCTCGCCGACGGAGAGGCCGCCGATCGCGATGCCGGTCCACGGGCCTAATTCCATCACGCGGTCGAGACATTCGGTTCTCAGGGCGGGTAACGTGCCACCCTGGATTATCGGCCACAACGTCTGACGGAACGATGGAATGTTGGAATGTTGGAACGTGTTTGTCATTCCATCATTCCCTCTTTCCGTCAGTTCTCGGTGTCGTTTGGCACACCGCTGCAACCACTTCAACGTTCTTTCCAGAGCGTCCCGTGCCGTTGCCTCGTTCGCGCCGCCAGGGATCACGTGATCGAACGCCATGGCGATGTCGGAGCCGAGCGTCCACTGAATCTCGATCGCGCGCTCAGGTGTGAGCTTGCGTCGGCCGCCATCGACGTGACTTTGAAACTCGACGCCGTCGTCATCGACCTTCCGGAAGCCCTCGAGCGAGAACACCTGAAAGCCACCGGAGTCGGTGAGCAGCGGCCGCTCCCACGCCATGAACTTGTGGAGCCCGCCGAGCTGCGCGATGACGTCTTCGCCCGGGCGGACGTGGAGGTGATAGGTGTTGGCGAGCACAATCTGTGCGCCCACCGCTTTGAGATCGGCCGGCGAGAGCGTCCGCACCGTCGCCTGGGTGCCGACGGGCATGAACATGGGCGTCTCGACGGTGCCGTGCGGCAGGGTGAGCGAGCCGGAGCGAGCGGCGCCCGAGGTCGAGTCGATCCAGAAATCGAACATTAGGGCTTAATCTTAAAGGAGATCCTTCGCTCCGCGCGCGTGCCGCGCGCTCCGCTCAGGATGACAAGCCGCTGGGATCCTGACACGGATCTGCTTGGGACTACACGATCAGCATCGCATCGCCGTAGCTGTAGAAGCGATACCCCTCCTTTACTGCTTCCCGATACGCCTGCATCACGAGCTCGTATCCCCCAAACGCGCAGACCAGCATTAACAGCGTCGAGCGGGGCAGGTGGAAGTTCGTGATCAGGTGGTTCACGACTTTGAAACTGTAAGGCGGGCGAATGAACAGACTCGTCTCGGCGGCGCCGGCGCGCACCTGACCCTGAGCGTCAGCGGCCGACTCGAGTGCACGCACGACCGTGGTCCCCACAGCCCAGACCTTCCCCCGGTTGTGATTGATCCCGCTCGCGGCGCCCGGTGCAATCTCGTACGCCTCCGGATGCATCGTGTGCGCCGTCAGATCGTCCGTTTCCACCGGCTTGAACGTCCCCGGACCGACGTGCAGGTCGAGCGCGGTAACGAGAATGCGTCGCTCGTGAATCTGCGCTAACAATTCCGTCGTGAAATGCAGGCCTGCCGTCGGGGCGGCGACGCTGCCGTCGTGCGTCGCATAGACCGTCTGATAGCGATCCTGGTCGGCTTTCGTGGGAGCGCGCTTGATGTAGGGCGGCAGCGGAACCTCGCCGTACTTGGCGAGCGTCGCGCGCGCGTCGAGCGCTCCGACAAAACGTACGCGCCGAAGTCCGCCGCCCAGGACCTCGACGATCTCGGCGGCGCTGTCGCTGCCGAATGTGACGCGCCGGCCAGGTTTGAGTTTGCCACCGGGATGCACCATCGCGAGCCACACCCGGTCCCCGGCTTCCCGCACGACGAGAAATTCGGCGTCTTGTCCACCTTCTCGCTTGCCGCGTAACCGAGCCGGTATGACGCGAGATGTATTGATGACCAGCAGGTCGCCGGGAGGGATCAGCTCGAGCAGGTCGCCAAAATGGAGGTGTCGCGTTTCTCCGGTCGCGCGATCCAGGACGAGCAATCGGCTCGCAGAGCGGTCTGGAAGTGGATGCTGAGCGATCTGCGAGCTGGGGAGGTCGTACTCGAAGTCTGAGAGGCGGTTACCCGTCAAAGATGCTTGCTTGTTCTGCGGATTTGGGCGGCACAAATCCAAAATGCCGATACGCTGCCGGCGTCGCGACGCGCCCTCGCGGTGTGCGCGCCAGAAATCCCTGTTGCATCAAGAAGGGCTCGTACACCTCCTCGAGCGTCCCCGGGTCTTCGCCGACCGCCGCGGCGACGGTCTGCACCCCGACGGGGCCGCCGTCGAACATTTCGATGATGGCCTTGAGGATGCGGGCGTCCATATCGTCGAGGCCGAACTCATCGACGTCGAGCCGCTTCAGCGCCTCGCCGGCCACGGCCGCGGTGATCTTGCCGCCGGCGCGGACCTGCGCGTAGTCGCGCACCCGCTTGAGCAGCCGGTTCGCGACGCGCGGTGTGCCGCGGCTGCGGCGCGCGATCTCCGCGACGCCCGCCGCGTCCGCTGCAACACCCAGAATGCCGGCCGAGCGGGTGATGATCTGGACGAGATCGTCGGGCGGATAGTAGTGCAGGCGTTCGACCAACCCGAAGCGGGCGCGCAGCGGCGGCGTCAGCAGGCCGAACCGCGTCGTGGCGCCGATCAGCGTGAATCGCTCCAGCTGCATCGGCAACGTCTGGGCGTGTGGCCCGTCGGCGATGCGCACGTCCACCCGGAACTCCTCCATCGCCGGGTAGAGAAACTCTTCAAGCGCCGGCCGCAGGCGGTGCACTTCATCTATGAAGAGGATGTCGCCGGCCTTCAGCCCGGTGAGCATGCCGACGAGGTCGCCCGGACGCTCGAGCACGGGGCCGGACGTGGTGCGGATGTTCACGTCCAGCTCCTTCGCCATGAGCAGCGCCAACGTCGTCTTGCCGAGTCCCGGCGGGCCGAAGAAGAGCACGTGATCGAGCGGCTCGTTGCGCTGCTTGGCCGCGTCGATCGCGATCTGGAGCGACTCCTTGACCTTGGCCTGACCGACGAACTCATCGAGCCGCGACGGCCGCAGCGCCGCGTCGGTGAGCCGTTCGTTCTCGAGCGCTTCGGGGGTCGTTATTTCCGCGCGAGCCATGAACGCCAGCGGACCGGCCGAGCTTCGGCCTCGATAATGTGCGGGGTGTGGCACTGCAGACAGCTGTCCTCGGCCTTCGTGGTGCCCGCGGGCACGAGGCGCCGGTTGGTCGAGCCACAGCGGACGCAGATCCACTCAGCGGTGATCTCGGCGGGAATCGCTGTCATCGTGTCGTGAGGATCTGCAGCGCGCGCCGCACCAGGGTCTCCGTCTCCGTCTCCGTTCCGTTGCCCGCGAGCGCCTGACGAATCGCGCGGTCTGCTTCGGGTACCCCGTATCCCAGCCGCTCGAGCGCCTTGAGCGCGGCTTCGGCACCGGCGGGGACCGCAATGGCCGGTACTTCGGTGAAGTCTTCGACTTTTTCCCCCAGCTCGAGGGCGAGGCGCTCGGCGGTCTTGCGCCCGATCCCGCTGACCGACGAGAGCAACGCGATGTTCTTCTCGCGCAGCGCGCGCGCGCCGCGCTCCACGCCGAGCGCCGACAGCAGCGCGATGCCGATCTTGGGGCCGACGCCGCTGACGCTCGTGAGGCGCTGGAAAAAGCGCCGCTCGGCGTCATCGAGGAATCCGTACAGCGCCCAGCCGTCCTCGCGCACGACCAGCTCGGTCGACAGCGTGATCTCGGCGCCCGTCGCCGGCAAGCGCTCCATCACGCCGAGCGGCACGACGACCTCATAGCCGACGCCCCCGGCCGTCTCGACGACGACTCGGTCGGCGGATTTTGTCGCCAGCCTCCCACGCACATGCGCAATCATGAGCGAATGATATAGGTCAGCGCCACGGCAACTCCATCGGCGGCGTCGGCCGGCTTCGGTGCGTGCTTGAGATGCAGCAGGCGAGCCACCATGGCCGCCACCTGCGACTTTGGCGCGCCGCCGGCGCCGACCACGGTCTTCTTGATCATGGCCGGTGCATACTGGGCGATATCGAGCTCCGCTTGCTGCGCTGCCAGCAAGATGACTCCTCGTGCATGCCCAAGGACGAGTGTCGTACGGACGTTCTTATGATAGAAGGCATCCTCGAGGGCGAGCACCGCTGGCTGGTGGCGGCGAATGAGCAGCGCGATTTCGTGGTGAAGCTCTGCGAGACGGTGGGGAAGCGAGTTGTTCCGACCAAACCGCAAAACCCCACACTCGACAAGTCGCCCCATCCCGGGAGTTCCGTTCCCCGTTTCGATCACGCCGTAGCCGGTGATCGCCGTACCGGGGTCGACGCCCAGGACCCTCACGTCATCCCGTCACCGCCGCCATCGCCTCGGCGTCGATGTCGAAGTTGGAAAAGACCTTCGCGACGTCGTCCATCTCCTCGAGGCCCTCGACGAGCTGCAGCAGCCGCTTGGCATCGCTGCCCTCGACCTTCACCGTGTTCTTCGGAACCATCGCGATCTCGGCGCTCTGGACCGGCAGCTTCTTGGCGCGCAGCGCCTGGTCGATCGCGTGCAGCTGTGTGGGCGGCGTCGTAATCACGTAGATGTCGCCCTCTTTCTGCATGTCGTCGGCGCCGGCATCGACCGCCACCTCCATCGTCGCGTCCTCGCTCGCTTTGCCGTCCACCACGATCTGGCCCTTGCGGTCGAACATCCATGCGACGGCATTGCTGGCCGCGAGATTCGCGCCATGGCGTTGGAAGACGTTACGGATCTCGGCGACGGTGCGGTTGGGGTTGTCCGTCGTGGCCTGAATGAGGAGCGCCGCGCCCCCAGGCCCGTAGCCCTCGTACGTGACCTCTTCGTAGGTCACGCCTTCCAGCTCGCCTGTTCCCTTCTTGATCGCGCGATCGATGTTGTCGGCCGGCATGTTCTCGGCCTTGGCGGCGTCGATGGCGGTGCGGAGCCGGGCGTTGCCGCCGGGATCGCCGCCGCCAGCCTTGGCGGCGATCGTGATTTCACGAATCAGACGCGTGAACACCGCACCGCGCTTCTGATCGGTGACCGCTTTCTTCCGCTTGATCTGTTTCCATTTACTGTGACCAGCCATATCTGCTCCCCACTCCCAACTCCAGCTCCCAAGTTACATCAGCGATCAGGATCGAGCATATCCTCGAACCGCATCCAGCGGCGATAAAAGTAGAGATCCGCGAATCCGGTCGGGCCGTTGCGGTTCTTGGCGACGATCAGCTCGGTCGCGCCGTCCACGCCGCCGCCCGGGTTGTACATCTCCTCACGGAAGATCGACAGGATGACGTCGGCATGTTGCTTCGGCGCGCCCATCACGCCGTAGTCGTCGAGCGTCGGGCGTTTCGCGTCGCGACCCGTCTGGAAACTCGGCAGCTGGGCCACCACGAGCAGTGCGACCTGCCGCGCCAGCGCGAGGGCCTTCAGGTGCCGCAGCACCAGCGCGGTGTCCTCGTCCTGGGTCGTGCGCGCCTTCGGTGGCGGCACGAGCTGCAGGTAGTCCACGATGACGAGCCCGACCTGGCGTAACGGATCGAGCCGCTCGAACACCGTCTCGAAGTCTTCGCCGGCCAACGGTAATAGTGAAAGCGGAAGGCCGCGCAGCCGCACCGCGGCGGCGCCCACTCCGGCGCGCGTCTGGTCGTTGAGTTTTGCGGCGCGCAGCTCGTCCACGGCGACTCTGCCCTCGATCGCGAGCGCGCGCTCCATCAGCCGCTCTTCATTCATCTCCCCGGAGAAATACGCGACCCCCACGGACTGTTGCGCCACGCGCAACGCGATGCCGAGGGCGAGCGCCGACTTGCCGCTGCCGATGTCGCCGCCCAGGAGGATGAGATCGCGCCGCCGCAGGCCACCGCCGAGCAGCTTATCGAGCGAGCCGAAGCCCGTGGGAATCGTGTCCCCGGTGATCTCCCCGGGGCGTTGAGCATCCACGCGCTCGACGAGGTTGTCGAGGGAGGGACGTTTTTCGAACCGGCGCGCGGGAGATGGCATGGTCTATAGATGCAATCTGGCCGCGCGTGCTGCAACGGTCACGGCGTCTGCGGCCTCGACGCCCAGCACGTCGCGCGCCGGCGCGGTGAGCTGGCTCAGCACCAGGGCGGCGGCGTTTGGCGTCGCCGTCTCGAGGTGTTGCCGCGCCGCGGCGAGTGCCCGCTTGAGCGGCCCGGGTAGGGCGAGGCTGCCGATCCGCGTTTCGAGCGCCTGGAGGCGGCGCCGGTGATTCTTCGCGCTCACGGGCGCGGGCGGCAGCAGCGCCTCGGCGGCGCGGACGACCAGCCACAGCGCGAACAGCCCCTCGCGTTGCGGACCGCGCGCCGATTCCGCGATGAGCGTGACGAGCTTCTCTTCGGCGGGCGTGCTCATGCCACGAGTCGCTGCACGGCGGCAGCGACTTGATCGGGGAAGATTTCCCCGAGACAGTGATGGTGACCGAGCGGGCAACGTTCCGTCCCCATCGCGGAACACGGCCGGCACCCCAGATCGCGCTCCAGCACCTCCGCCCGGCCGCCATACGGAAAGAAGCCGAACAGCTCGACCGTCGGCCCGAACAGCGCGACCACGCGCGTGCCGACACCGGTTGCCATGTGCATCACCCCGGTGTCGCCCGAGACGAGGACGGCGGCGCGGGCGAGACACGCGCCCGTTTCCTGCAGCGTGAACTCTCCCGCGGCGTTGTGCACATCGGGACCGAGCTGACTGGCGAGCTCGCGGTCGCCCCCCCCGGGGCCGCCGACCGCGACGAGTCCGAACTCCATCGTGCGCAGCTGTTCGGCGAGGGCGACCCAGTGGCGAATCGGCCAGCGCTTGGTCGCATGCGCGGCGCCCGGAGCGAGCGCCGCGAACGGCTGGCGGTCCAGGCCGCGCTCGGCGAGCCAGCGCGCGATCCGCTCGCGCGCCGCCGGTGCCAGAAAAAACTCGGGTGGGCCGCCGTCGGGCTGCACGTCGAGGGCGCGCGCCGCCTCGAAGTAGCGCACGGGGACCGGCACGTGCTTGCCGTACATGTTGATCTTCGCGGCGATCAGTGCGGTCCGGGCGAGTTTCCGTTTGGAGTAGCGTGACCATTGGGCCGAAGGCACAAGGAGCCGTAGCGCGGCACTCCGGAGGCTGCCGTGCAGGTCGAGCCCGTGCGTCGGCCGGAGCGCCCGCAACCGGCGCGCGAGGTCGGTGATCCGCTCGTGCGGCTCGAGCTCGATGACCTGGTCGAGGTTCGGATTCTCGACCACCAGCGGCGCCATCGCGCGCTTGGTGACGAAATACAGCTCGGCGTCGGGATGGCGCCGGTGCAGTGCGCGCACGAGGGGAGTGGTGAGGAGGACATCGCCGATGGAGCTGAACCGGACGCACAGGACGCGCAACACGCGGCCAATGTAGTCGCGCGTTGCCCGGCTTCGCCAGCGGGACTAGCTTGTCACACAATGCCGCGTCCGAAGAGCATTCTCTGGGTCGATGACGAAGTGGACGGCCTCGCCGCGCACCGCCGCTTTCTCGAAGAGCAGGGCTTCGCGGTGGCGCAGGCGGCGCACGGCGATGACGCCCTCGCGATGCTGCGGCGCCAGCCGTACAGTGTCGTCCTGCTCGACGAGCAGATGCCGGGCCGCCGCGGCCTCGATCTGCTCCCCGAAATCCGCGCCATCGATCCCGCCATGGCGGTGGTCATGGTGACGCAGAGCGAAGACGACGCGCTGCTGCGCGACGCCATCGGCACCGAGATCGACGATTACCTCGTGAAGCCGGTGCATCCGCGCCAGGTGCTGTCGGTCGTGACGCGCCTGCTCGAAGGCGACCGCATCCGTCAGCAGCGGTTGGCACGCGACTTCGTCACGCGCTTCCGCGAGCTCGAGGGCCGGCGCGGCGGCGCGCTGGCGTGGCGCGAGTGGAGCGAGCTGGTGGCCGAGCTGGCGCGGTGGGAGGTCAGGCTCGCGGCGGGCGACGAGCCCGGTCTCTCCGAAGCGCTGCGCGCGCTGCAGGAGAGCCTGCGCAAAGACTTTCAGGGATTCATCACCAGGCACTATCCGCGCTGGCTGTCCGATCCCGAGCGGGATCGGCCGCCGCTCTCGGTGGATGTCGGCGCCGAGTTCCTCGTCCCCGCGCTCAAGCGGACGGGCCGCGTGGTGTTCATCCTGATCGATTGCCTGCGGCTGGATCAGTGGGAAGTGCTGCGCGATCTGATCACGCCGCTGTTCGACGTGGAGGAATCGCACTACTACAGCATTCTCCCGACCGCGACGCCGTTTTCCCGCAACGCAATCTTCAGTGGCCTGTTTCCGATGGAGATCGCGGCCCGCCATCCCGAGTGGTGGGGCGCGCCGACCGACGAAGAGAGTCTCAACGCCCACGAGGCCGAGCTGCTCACCGAGCAGCTCCGCGAGCTTGTGGGCGAAGAGGTGCCGGTCCGTTACGAAAAACTGTTTACGGCCGCGGACGGCGCGGACCTGCTGCGGCGCTTGCCGGCGCATCTCGCGCAGCCGGGCGTCACGGCGCTCGTTTTCAACTTCATCGATCAGCTGACGCACGGCCGCTCGGAGAACGCGATCCTGTACGAGGTCGCGCGCGACGCCGACGCGCTGCGCGGTCTGACGAAGACGTGGTTCGAGCGTTCGCCCGTGCTCGCCGCGCTGGAAGAAGCCGAGCGGCGCAACGTGCCGGTTCTGCTGACGACCGATCACGGCTCGATTCACTGCAACACGCCCGCGACGGTGTTCGCCAAGCGCGACGCGACCGCGAACCTGCGCTACAAGTTCGGCGAAGACCTGCGCGCCGAGGATCCTGAAGCCGCCATTATGGTCGAGGACCTGAAGGCCTACGGACTTCCGGACAAGGGTCTCGGCGTTCGGCTGCTGCTCGCGACGGGCGACCGCTTCTTTGTGTATCCCACCAAGCTGCGTGAGTATCAGGCGCGCTACCGCGGCGCCTTTCTGCACGGCGGCGCCACTCCCGAAGAGATGATCCTGCCCGTCGCGCTGCTCACGCCGCGCCGCTCCCGCTGATGACGGCGACCGGGGGAGGCAGCGCCCGGCTGCTGTCGCTGCTGCGGCCGTACAAACTCCTGTTCGGCGCCACGATCTCGGCGACGGTGATCTCGTCGGTGCTGGATGGCTTCACCTTCGTCCTGCTGATCCCGTTCCTGCGGACGCTCTTCGGGAAAGCCGCGCTGCCCGCCGAAGGCGGTTCGCAGGTCGAGTCGGTGCTGAACAAGATTGCGGGACCGTTCCTCCAGGCCGGCACGCCGGAGGTCGCGCTGCGCAACGTCGTCATCGTGCTGCTCGTCGCGCTGCTGCTCAAGAACCTGACTTCCTATCTCGCGTCTCTCGGCAGCGTCACGATCCAGGAAGGCGTCGTCCGCGATCTGCGCGTTCGTCTCTTCCGGCACCTGCAGACGCTGCCGCTCGGCTACTTCCAGCGCACGCGCGCCGGCCAGACGATCGCCCGTGTCATCAACGACACCGATCAGGTGAAGACCGCCGTGAGCGCGGCGCTGGCGTCGCTGCTGCAAAACGTCGTCGTCATCATCGTCTACGTCGTGATTCTGTTCGGCCTCTCGGTCAAGCTCACCCTGCTGTCGCTGCTGCTCGCTCCCGTGCTGCTGCTGATCATCCGCCCGATGATCAACCGGCTGCGCCGCCGCTCCCGCGAGCTGGCGGCCGAGCGCGGCGAGGTCACGAGTCATGTGGGCGAGATGATCGCCTCGGCGAAGCTGGTGCGCGCGTACGTGGCCGAGGCGTTCGAGCTGGGGCGGTTCCAGGAGCTCGCCGAGCGCTATCGCAAGCGGGTGTTACGCGCGCAGCGGTATTCGAGTCTTACGAGTCCCGTGAGCGAGGTGTTCGGCGGGGTGATGATCGTGCTCATCCTCGTGGTCGGCACGCGCCTGGCGCTGGGCGCGGCGGCGACGCTCGAAGCCGCCGTGCTGATCACGTTCCTGGCCGTCAGTTTGCGGCTGATGTCGCCGATCAAGTCGGTGTCGAACTATCCCGCGATCATGGCGTCGGCCGTGGCCTCCGCGGACCGGGTGTTCGAGGTGCTCGACCTGCCGTCCGCCGAAGGCGACCGGCCCGGGGAGACGACGGCAGAGTTCAGCGAGCGCATCGAGTTCCGCGGTGTCTCGTTCGAGTACGAGCCTTCCGAGTCGGTGCTGCGCGACGTCGATCTGGAGGTGAAGCGCGGCCAGGTCGTCGCCATCGTGGGCCCCTCCGGCGCGGGGAAGACGACACTGGTCGATCTGCTGCCGCGATTCTACGAGCCGACGCGGGGCGAGATCCTGCTGGACGGCGTGCCGCTCACCACCTACACACGCACGTCGCTGCGGCGCCTCATGGGGATCGTGTCGCAGGAAACGGTGCTGCTCAACGATACCGTGCTGGCGAACATCGCCTACGGTCTGAAAGACGTGCCGCTCGATCAGGTGCGGGCCGCCGCGCGCGCCGCGAATGCCGACGAGTTCATCATGCGCCTCCCCGAGGGCTACAGCACGCTGCTCGGCGAGCGCGGCACCCGGCTCAGCGGCGGCCAGCGCCAGCGCATCGCGATCGCGCGCGCGTTGCTGCGCGATCCACCGATCCTGATCCTCGACGAGGCCACCAGCGCGCTCGACACCGAGTCCGAGCGCCTCGTGCAGGAAGCGATCGAGCGGCTCATGGCGCATCGGACCGTGTTCGTGATCGCCCACCGGCTCGCGACGGTGCAACATGCCGACTTCATCGTCGTGCTCGCCGAAGGGCGCATCGTGGAGCGTGGGACACACGGCGACTTGCTCTCGGCCGACGGGCTGTACCGCCGGCTCTACAACCTGCAATTCCGGAGCTGAAGGTGCTGTCCGCATTCACGCTGGTTCGCAATGCCGTAAAGCTCAACTTCCCGATCCTCGCGACGATCTTCTCCGTCCTGGGTGTGTGCGATGAAGTCGTGGTGAATGTGGGCAAATCGGACGACGAGACCCGCGAGATCGTAGCCGGGATCGACGACGCGCGCGTGCGCATCATCGAATGCGAATGGGACATGAAGCGCGGCGACGGCATGCTGGCGGTGGAGACACAGCGGGCGATGAATGCGTGCCGTGGCTCGTGGGGGATCTACATCCAGGCCGACGAGGTGCTGGATGAGCGGAGCGCGCGTACGTTGAAGGCGAAGGTGGCCGAGTGGGACGACGACCCGCGCGTGGAAGGGTTGCTGGTCAATTACCTCCACTTTTATGGCCGTTTCGACCGCGTGGCCACCAACCGCCGTTGGTATCGCCGCGAGGTTCGCTGCATCCGGCTCGGGCTCGACGTCCATCCGTATCAGGGGGCGCAGGGATTCCGGGTGGGGCCACAGCAGCGAAAGATTCGCGCCCGGCTGACCGACGCGCAGATGTTCCACTACGGCTGGGCGCGGCCCGCGTGTTCGATCAGAGCGAAGCGCGAGGTGACGAAAGAGATGTATCCGCTGGCCGCCGAGCGTTTGGACCGGGACATCGCGCGCGGCACGCTCGAATGGATCCCGTTGCTGCGGCGGTTCACCGGTCAGCATCCCGCCGTGGCCAGCTCGTGGATCGCCACGTGCGCCCAGCAGCCGCCGATCGAGCTCGAGCCGCCCCGGTTCAATCCGGCGAATGCGCGCTACTACGTTTCCGACTGGATCGAGCGGTTGACGGGCGCGCGGCCGTTCGAGTTTCGCAACTACACGTTGGTGTAGAGGAACGTGCTCTCAGGCTTTACCCTCGTCCGCAACGCCGTCAAGCTCGACTTCCCGATCGTTCCGGCGATCCGATCGGTGCTCGCGGTGTGCGATGAAGTCGTCGTGAATGTCGGGAAGTCGGAGGACGACACCCGCGATCTTGTCGCCTCGATCGCGGATCCGCGCGTCCGTATTCTCGATACCGAGTGGGACTTCACCAAGAAGAACATCATGCTGTCCATCGAGACGCAGCGCGCGATGGACGCGTGCCACGGCTCGTGGGGCATCTACATCCAGGCCGACGAGGTGCTGCACGAGCGGGGCGCGCACATCCTCAAGGAAAAAATCGCCGCGTGGGATCTGGACCCGCAGGTCGAAGGGTTGCTGGTGAAGTACCTCCACTTCTACGGCGGCTTCGACCGCATTGCGACCAGCCGGCGCTGGTATCGCCGCGAAGTGCGCTGTATCCGGCTCGGCAAGGACATCCGGCCCTACCAGGGGGCGCAAGGCTTCCGCGTGGGACCGAACCACCGAAAGATCCGCGCCCGACCCACCGATGTCGAGATGTTCCACTACGGGTGGGCGCGACCGGCCAAGGCGATCAAACAGAAACTCGAGATCTCGAAGACGATCTATCCGTGGGGTCAGGAGCGCCTGGCCAAGGAGCAGGCGCGAGACTACCTGGAGTGGATTCCGCTGCTGCGCGACTTTACGGGCACGCATCCCGCGATTGCGCGTGACTGGATCGCCGAGCGGAACCACGATCCCGAGCGCGTCGTGGGACCCGCCCACTTCAAGCCGCAGCACATCCGGTTCTACATCTCCGATCTGATCGAACGACTCACCGGCGCCCGCGTCTTCGAATTCCGGAACTACGAAGTCGTGTAGATGACGGCCGTTCTGGCCTTGTTGTGGCGTGGGTTGATCGCGTGCGCGAGGCGATCCGCGAGACTCGGCGCAATGGTGGTAAGCAAGGTGAGATTGCGATGGAGCGCCCCGCCGAGGAACACGCGGTCGGCCTCGGGCGTGTCGCTGTAGAGAATCACATAGTTGATCGGCGTAGTTCCTGCCGCCACGTCCTGCCCTTTTTCAACCACCAGTAAGGGTGGCTGCGGCTTTCCCAGATAGTACGCGGGCACCCCAAAGGTCTGATTGTACTGCGCGACCAGGACTCCGGTCGCATCATGACGGCGGTAGACATACAGCAGCGGCTCGACGCGATCCTTCTTCGCAAAGCTGAACGTCAGCACAACCAGTAACGCCGCGTTCACGACCCAGAAGTACCACCACATGCCGCGATACGCCGGTGCGATGCGTGCGGCGAGCCACGGCAGCCCGGCCACCACGAGGATGAACAGCAGCGGCAGGATCGGCAGGAGGAAGCGCTCCTGCTTGTTGGCGATCAAACTGTGGCTCACGAGGAACGCCAACGTGGCAATCGCCAGGAACTGGAGCCGGATGCCGCCTTGCACCGCGGCGGCGAGCAACAGCACAGACGCCGGCGGGATGAGCGCGGCGAGGAGCGTGAGGATGTAATGCCACGGCGGGCTGCTCGGGTATCCGTCAGCCTCCACGGCCATGCGCTGCGGATGCAACATCGGGCCGAGCCGATGGATGAACGAATACCACCACTGGTGATTCACGACGGCATTGCTGTAGCCCTGCAGGACGATGACGAGTGCCAGCCCCCCCAGAAATGCGAGCTTGCGGGCCGGCGTAACCGGAACGCGCTGCAGCAACACCATGATGATGAACGCGGCGACGAAGCCTATTAAAGGAAAGCGGAGGATCAGCGCCGTGCCGAGCGCCGCACCTGCCAGCGCACCCCAGACGGCCGGCGGCTGATGGCCGTCTTCCGCGCGTCGCCACCACCAACACGCCGCCAGCAGGGGCACCTGACACACCGACTCCTCGAGCTGATGAACCGCCGTGACCGGCATCGCGAAGAACGCCGCCACCAGTACGCCGCCGAGCATCGCACTGCGCTCACCGAGCTCGCGCTCGAGCAGCCGATAGACGAAGTAGACGACAAGCAGGGAGAACAGGGCCTGCAGCAATCGCACGACAAGCATCTCGACGCCGGGATCGTGGATCCCGACGCCGCGCGTCACGGTCATGACTCCAGCGATGACGCCGGGGAAGAGGGCCGAGCGTGCGTAGGTCGACGGGAGGCCGATGCCGCTGGCGATCTGGTCTGCGGCGCCGATGACGACATGATGATCGTCGCTCGCGAGGAATCCACCGCTGAAGACCGCCGCGAGCACGCGCAGCAGCCCCGCAAAGACCAGCAGCCGAACCAGCGGCCGGTTTACTGGACGCTCGCGGGCAGCTCGCCCGTTTGCTGCACGTGTTGGTACATGCGGACGTAGTTCTCCGCCATCACGAGGTGCGAGAACTGACGCTCCGCCCGCTCGCGGCAGGCTCGTGGGTCGAGCGTCGTGACCTTGTCGGCCGCGACGATCAGCTCGTCGAGCGTATCGCGCAGCACGCCGACCGCCGGAGTGACGATTTCGGGCAGGGCGCCGCGGCGCGTGCCGATCACGGGCGTGCCCGAGAACAGCGCTTCGATCGTGGGCAACCCGAACGGCTCGTCCCACTGCGCCGGCATCCAGAGGCAGCGGGCGCGCGCCAGCAGCACCGCCTTGCGTTTGCCGTCGACCTCACCGACGTACTTCACCGTGCCGGTGAAGGTGGGCCGCCAGCCGCCCGCAATGATGAGCTGCCGGCCGGCGCGCTTCGCGGCTTCCACGGCCCACTGATAGCCCCGGTCGCGGTGCAGCTTGCCGAGAAACAGATCCCACTGCTCCTTGCGGCCGCGAAAGATGTACTCGGCGGGGTCGAGTCCGTTGTGGACGAAGATCGTACTGCCGTGGCGCTTGGCGTGATCGCGTGACAGAAAGATCGTGTTCGGTGGGATCAGCGCGTCGGGCTTCCAGTTGCCGTGCAACGTCTGCACGAACGGCACGCCTTTGGGTCCCTGCTTGAGCGGAAAGTGCGCGTGCAGGATATCGGTGCCATCGGGGATGAACTTCTTGAGATCGACGCCGGAGTCCTTGAGGAGCCGGGACGCGACCTCGACGATCTTCGCGGCCTCCGGAACTTTGGTTCCGGGTTGCGCGAGCAGCGTCACGCGGTGACCGAGTGCCGCGAGCCCGCGAACCAGCGCGACGACGACGCGCTGCGGTCCACCGTAGCCCTCGACGGGAAGCCGGTGATGCGAGGCCACCACGACGTGCATCGAGGTCCCAGTATAACTAGCTTCGGCACATGCCGGAGAGTCCCCCGCGTCTCACGATTCTGCAGCTCACGCATCAAGGTGAGGGCGCCGGCTCGACGCAATCCATCTTCAGTCTGAGTCGCGCGCTTGCCGAGCGCGGCCACCGCATCCTGGTCGGCTGCCCACCCGGAACGCTCCTCGCCCGCCACGTCGCCGCCACGCCAACGCTCGAGCACGTCCCGCTCGACTTCTCGCGCCTTCGCACCGTCGCCGCCACTATCGCCGGCATCATTGCCACCAAGCGCGTGGACGTCGTGAACAGCCACGCCACCGGCGACCGCCGTGCTTGTACGTGGCTGCGGTGGCGCGGACGGTTGCCTGGAGCCTTCGTCGTGACGCGCCGGACGATGCCCCTGACGCTCCCGCCTGCGTTGATCGCCGTCGGACTCACTGCCGACCGCACGATCGCTGTCAGCACCGCGGTCGCGCGGGCGCTGCGGCGGCGGCTGCATCCCGGCGCCCGGCTGCGCGTCGTTCCCAACGGCATCGACCTGGACCGCGTCGAGGCTCCTCCCTCGGCGCCGGAGCTGGCGCTTGCGCAGGAGGCGGTCGGGAACGCAGGACTGCCGGTGGTCGCCGTCGTCGCGCGGCGTAAGGACCAGCAGATCCTGCTCCGCGCGCTGCCGGCGCTCGAACGTCCCATCACCGTGGTATTCGTCGGCATCCGGCCCGATGAGGAGCTCACCCGGGCGGCGGCGGCGGTGCCCGCGCGGCACCGTATCGTGTTGGTGCCGTTCACGGAGCGGCCGCTCGCCTTCTACCGCTTCGCCACGATCGCGGCGCTGCCATCCCGGATCGAAGGCCTGTCGCAGGCGCTGCTCGAGGCGATGTCGCTGGGCGTCCCGGTGATCGCGTCGGCCGCAGGCGGCAACGCGGAGCTCGTGTACCCCGGCGAAACGGGACTGCTCGTCCCGCCGCTCGATCCCGCCGCCTGGACCCGCGCGCTCGACCGGATGCTCGGCGACGACGAGTTTCGGGCCCGCGTCGCGCGGGCGGGCCAAACACTGGCGCGGAGCGAGTTCACCATGTCGCGCACCGCCGACCGGACCGAGGTCGTCTACCGCGAAGCCATCGCCTCTCGTTAACATTGGGAACATGTCGTCACGAACACCGCTCACGGTGGTCATCCCCACGCTCAACGAAGCGAGTCAGATTGGCGATTGCGTCCGTGGATTGTCGTGGGCCGGCGAGGTGATCGTCGTGGATGCGGGGTCGAGCGACGGCACCGCGGCGGCCGCGACAGCGGCCGGGGCGCGCGTCCTGGACGGCGTCGCGGGGATCGCGGCGCAGCGGAATGCGGGAATAGCCGCCGCGCAGCACGAATGGGTCTTTGCACTCGATGCCGACGAGCGGATAGGCCCGGAGCTCGCGGCGGAGTTGGCGCAGGTGGTTCAGGCGCCGCGGCACGAGGCGTATCGTGTGAAGCGGCGCAATTTTTTTCACGGCCACGTGATGCGGCGGGGGCACTGGGGCCGCGACTGGGTCGTGCGCTTGTTTCGCCGCGGCCGGCGCTTCGGCGGCAAGGCCGCACATCCCGGCCTCGAAATCCCCGAACGCGAGCAGGGTGAGCTCACCCACGAGCTGGACCACACGCCCTACAAGGACCTGGGACATCACCTGGACAAGCTCATCGCCTACAGTCGGATGAGCGCGGCCGATCTCGACGCGAGGGGGCGCCGCGCCTCCTTCAGCGACGTCGCGCTCCGGCCTGCCTTTCGGTTCTGGCGGGATTACGTGCTCCACGGCAGCATCTTCGACGGCCGGCTGGGTGTGATTCACGCCGGAATGAGTGCGGCGGCAGTGTTCTTTAAGTATGCTTTCTTATGGGAACGACAGGGGGGGCGCCGTAGCTAAGACTTTTCTCCTGACCGGCGAATTTCCGCCGATGCAGACCGGCATCGCCCGCATGATGGGCGAGGTCACGCGCCGCTATCCGCGCGGCGAGCTGCTCGTCTCGACCGGCCAGCATCGCGACTCGCAGGATTCGGACGTGCGCTTCGCCGGGGCCGTGGTCGATCGGATGCCGGTGCCGAGCAAGGCGCTGCGCAATCTCGCCGGTCTGTTGTTCTGGTCGCGGCGTGTCGCCAGCCTCGCCCGCCAGCACAAGCCGCGCTTCGCCTGGTGCGATTCGATCCGGCCCTGCACGTATCCCGCGAAATGGATGCACGAGCGCGTCGGGACCAAGTACGGCGTGTTCGTCCACGGCGGCGATCTTCTGAAAGAGCTCCACGCGATCCATCACTCGCGCTTCGCGCGCAAAACCGCGAAAGCGCTGCTCGGCTCGGCGGTCGCCGTCGTCGCCAACAGCCAATGGACGCGTGAGCAGGCGCAAAAGGTGCTGCGCGAGCTGGGACTCGATCCGCTCGCCGAGACCGTGCGCCTGGTTCCGCTGGGCACCGATCCCGAGCAGTTCCGGCCGGGGATCGATACGCAGGCCGTCCGCTCGCGCTATCACCTGAACGGCAACGCACCGTGGGTGCTCACCGTCGCGCGGCTCGAGCCGTACAAGGGCGTGGATATGGCGCTCCGGGCCGTGGCGCAATGCCGCCACGACGGCGTCGAGGTGAACTACCTGATCGTCGGGAGTGGTAAGAGGCGCAAGGATTACCAGCGCCTCGCCGAGGAGCTGAAGATCGCCGATCACGTGCGGTTCGTCGGGAACGTGCCGGAAGCGGAGCTGCCCGCGATGTTCAACGTCGCCAACGCCTACGTGGGCGTGTCCCGCCGCGCCGACGGCTCGCGAGTCGAGGGATTCGGGGTCGCGCTCGCTGAAGCGAGCTCGTGCGGGCTGCCGGTGATTGCGGGACAATCGGGTGGGCTGGCTGAGGCAGTGCATGACGGGGAGACGGGACTGGTGGTGAATCCCGACGAACCCGAACCGGTCGCCGCCGCGCTCAAGCGCCTGCTCGGCGATCAGCTGCTGGCACGCCGGCTCGGCCAGGCAGGCCGTAAGGCGATCGAGACCTACTACAACTGGGACCGTGTCATCCGCGACTTGCGGGACATCGAATCACAAGTCTCCTCCTAGCGTTCAATTTTCCGCCGCACGGCGGCGGGATCGCCCGCATGATGGGCGAGCTGGCGCTCCGATATCCCCGCAACACCCTCGTCGTTTCGACCGGCGCCTACGACGGCAGCGCCGCGAGTGACGCGCGCTTTCCCCAGCCGATCGATCGGATCCGGATTCGTGCGACTCGCTTGCGCACGGTGCAGGGACTCGCGCTGTGGACGTGGCGCGCCGGCGCGCTTGCCAAACAATGGCGTCCGGGGTTCACCTGGTGCGGCGAGCTGAAGCCGGCCGGATACCCGGCACGGTGGGTCGCCGCGCGCCACGGCGTGCCGTACGGCGTGATCGTGTACGGCACCGAGCTGCTGCTGATTCAGGACAAGATCCGGCGCAGCCGCTTCAAGCGTGGTACGGCGGGCAGCATGCTCGGCAAGGCCCGAGTGTTGGTCGCGATCAGTCGCTGGACGGCAGACTTGGCGCGTGGAGTGCTCGGCATGCTCGATCTCGATGTGCCGGTCGAGACAGTTCCACTCGGCACGACACCCTCGCAGTTCCGTCCCGGCGTCGATGCGAGTGCCGTGCGCGCAAAATACGGGTTGGACGGCGGTCCCTGGCTGCTCACCGTTGCGCGCCTCCAATGGCACAAGGGCATCGACGCGGTGATGAAGGCCCTGCCCGCGATTCGCGCCCGCCATCCCACCGCGCGCTACGCCGTCGCCGGAACCGGCGAGCTGTTGCCGCAGTTCGAGCAGCTGCGCGATGGGCTGGGACTGGGCGAGACCGTGCGGTTGCTCGGTGCGGTCCCGGACACCGAGCTGCCCGCGCTCTACAACGCGGCGGATCTATATGTCGGGGCGTCGCGGCGCGTGGAGCTGCTGGCGGAAGGATTTGGGATCTCGCTGGTCGAGGCGTCGGCGTGCGGCCTCGCGGTGGTCGGCGGCCGGTCCGGCGGCGTGCCCGACGCCGTGCGCGAGGGAGAGACGGGGATTCTCGTGGATTCCGACGATCCCGCCGCGGTGGCGGCCGGGGTCAACGAGCTGTTAGCGAATCCGGAACGGCGCAAACAATTGGGTGCCGCGGGACGAAAAGCGGTGGAGACGTACTACAATTGGGATCGGGTGGCGAATCAATTGATGGAAATTGATCGGCGATACAGATCGAGGTAGGGGCGCAGCATGCTGGGCCCCTACACCCTCATTAGCCTGATTTCCTGATCTCTTTCGCCTGATCTGCCGGCCGCGCGATGATGGCGTAGGTCGGGCAGTGCCGGATGTAGCCGCCGTCCATCGGCGACCATTCCTGATCGGGCTGCGTCACGACGGCCTTCCGCTCCGAGTCGAGCACGAACATCCCCTGCGGCCCGTGGACGAGACAGGTGCCGCAGCCGATGCAGCGCTCGCGCTCCACGCGCACCAGCACGCGCCGCTTCGGGTAGATGCCGACATCTCCCGCCTCCGGCCATTCGTCGGCGCGGTCGAGCGCCGCGCTCGTGGCGCGATAGCCTTCCTCGACTTCTTCGCGCAGGTGATCGAACGAAAACATGGTGACGTGCTCGACGCGGGGCTGGATATAGTAGACCGGCGGCGTCGTCCAGGTGCGGACGCGCTGCTCGAGGAGCGTCGTCATCAGGATCTCGGTCGCGCGGGCGAAGACGCCCGCGAAGCCCTCATCCTGCGCGTCGGCGGTGAGCACGCTAGAGGCCGACACATCCACCGCCACGATCAGCTCGGGCCCCATGGCCCGCGCCGCGTCGAACGGGACGTTGGAGACGACGGCGCCGTCCACGTAGAAGCGGCCGCCGATTTCGTGCGGCGGGAAGTATCCCGGCAGGGCACAGGACGCGAAGACCGCGTCGGCGACGCGAATGTCGTCGAGCCCGGGCAGACCCCAGAACACCTGCATCCCGGAGTTGAGATCGACCGTGTTGACGACGACGGGCGGATCGAGCTGCGGAAAAGTGAGGTCGCCGACGGTGCGGGCGATCAGATGCTCGAGGGGCTCGCGCTTGAACAGCGCCGGCGACCGCATCCGCTTGAACGCCATATCGGCATGCGCGACGGCGAACACGTCCTTGCGCTTCAGCTCGAGCGCAATCTCGCGCAGCTTGGCGATGCCCATCCCCCCGGCCCACGCGGCGCCAACGAGCGCGCCCACGCTCGACCCGATGATCCGGGTCGGCCGGTGGCCGCGCTCCAGCAGCGCCTGGAGCACGCCGACATGGGCGAGCCCCTTCATCCCGCCGCCGCCCAGCACGAGGGTGAACGGTGTATCGCGTTTCACAGCCCTGTCCGCTTGCCCGGGGGGTTGAGTCCCGAGTAACGTAGTCGAGACCCCCATGGCGGCGCCACTCTTTTGGTCTCGACTCGCGCGTGATCCCTGGGCCCGCTTCGGCTTAGGACTCGTTGCCGCACTCGCGCTCCTGGCGTTGCTCGCCCCATGGCTTGCCCCCGGCGATCCGTTCCGCGGTGATCTCTCTGCAAGTTTGCATCCACCTTCTGGCGCCTTTTTGCTCGGGAGCGACGCCCAGGGCCGCGACGTACTGTCGCGGGTCCTCTACGGCGCCCGCCTCTCACTCGCCGTCGGCCTGATCAGTCAGAGCGTCGCGCTGTTGCTCGGCGTGACGTTAGGACTCGTGTCGGGTTACTACGGCCGCTGGATGGACGGCGTGATCATGCGCGTTGCCGACGTGACGCTCGCGTTTCCGTCGCTGCTGCTGCTCATCGCGATCGCCGCCGCCGTGAAACCGTCGCTGCCGGTCGTGTTCATCGTCATCGGCATCGTCGGCTGGGCGGGGATGGCGCGCATCGTGCGTGGCCAGGTGTTGCTCGCCCGCGGGCTCGAGTACGTGCAAGCGGCGCGCGCGCTCGGCGCATCGGATGCGCGCATCATCTCGCGGCATCTCCTGCCCAACGTGATCGCCCCCGTGATTGTTGCGGCGACGCTCGGCATCGGCGGGGCGATCATGGCCGAGGCGGCACTGTCGTTCATCGGTCTGGGGGCGCAACCGCCCACGCCGTCGTGGGGCGCGATGGTCGCCGAGGGACGCGACCTATTGCGCGTGGCGCCGTGGGTGTCGCTCGCGCCCGGCGTGGCGATCGGCATCGCCGTACTCGGCCTCAATTTGCTGGGGGACGGTCTGCGCGACGCGCTCGATGTGCGAGCCCTGGGGGGGGGACGCGTCGCATGACAGAAATAGCCTATCACCCGACGCACGTGCGCGCGTTGCGCGAGACGTTCAAGGCACTGCGCACGGCCGAGTTCCCGTGGACCGCCGACACGATCTATCTAAACAACGCCTCGATCGGACCGATCCCCGAACGCACCCGCCGCGCGCTCGACGAATTCACCGCGAAACGGACCGCGCCGCACCTCCTGCCCGATCGGGAGTTGTTCGCCGGTCTCACCGCCGCACGGCTCGGGATCGCGCAGCTGATCAACGCCGACCCGTCGGAGATCGCGCTCGCCACGAACACCGGTTTCGGTTTGAATCTCGCCGCACGTGCACTCCCGCTGAAACGCGGTGATGTGGTGTTGCTCTCCGACAAGGAATTTCCGGCGAACGTGTATCCGTGGCTGATGCTGCGAGATCAGGGGATCACGGTCGAGATGGCGCGCTGTCGTCCCGAAGGGTGGCCCGACGAGCAGCATCTGCTCGAGCGGCTGCGCGATCCCAAAGTCCGTGTGCTCGCGGTGTCGTTCGTTCAGTTCTCGAACGGTTACCGCGCCGATCTGCAGAAGCTCAGCGCCGCCTGCCGCGCCAACGGCACCTATCTCGTCGTGGACGGGATTCAGGGCATCGGCAATTCGGTCCTCGACGTGACCGAGACGCCAATCGACATCCTCGCGTGCGGCGGTCAGAAGTGGTTGCTGTCGCCGTGGGGCTCGGGATTCGTCTACGTGCGCAAAGAGCTGGTCCCGACGCTCGAGCCTGCCATCACGAGCTGGATGGCGTTCGAAGGGACGGACGACTTCTCCCGACTCACCGAATACAATCCGACCTTCCGCGCCGACGCCCGCCGGTTCGAGATGATCACGCTGCCGTATCAGGATTTCGTTGGAATGACCGCGTCGCTCGGATTATTGCTGGAGATCGGCGTGCGCGACATCGCCGAGGTCACGCGGGCGACGCACGCGCCGATCGTGAAATGGGCGCAGGAGAACGGTGTGCGGATCACGTCGCCGACTGAGAACGGGCACCGCTCGGCGATTCTCTGCATCGCCCCAGCGAAACCGGCCGAGGCGTATCACGGGATGAAACGGGCGCGCGTGGTGTGCAGCCTGCGCGAAGGCTCGATTCGGCTATCGCCGCACTGCTACAACACGGTCGAGGAAATGGAAAAGGTGATCGAAGTGTTGGATGATTTGATGTAGCCTAGCGTCGCTGCATCAGTCGTTTGAGCATCTGAATCTGCCCCGCATGATAGAGATCGTGCGACGCGATCCCGTAAATCTCCTGCTGTACCCGCCAGCGCGAGTGCCAGCCGCGGCGGCCCAGGTCGGCGGGTTTGAGTCCGGCGATCGCCGTGTGCAGGAGGCGGTGCTGTTCATCGAGCAGCTCGCGATCCCGTTTCCACGCCGCGTCATTGGGACGGTCGGGAAGCGCGAGCCAGTTGGAGCCGTCGCGCGGGAATGCGATGTCGGGGTCCCGCAGGAGCCGGCGGCGGACGATGCATTTCCAATAGGCGGTGTGGAGCACCAGATCCCAGATGCAGTGCCGCTTGGCGCCAGGACGCCACAGCGCCTGGCGCGCGGTCACACCGCGGATCGTCCCCTTGAGCGGCGTGCCGTGCCATGCCGGGGCGGTGTAGGCCTGATCGAAGACTTCGAGCAGCAGCCGCACGCGCCCGTCCACGACTACCGCTCGCGTCTCAAGAGCGCGTAGTCCTTCCGGCCCTTCCGCAACAGGAGGTTTCGGCCGCCGATCCAGTCCCCCGATCCAATCGTGCGCGCGACGTCATCGATGCGCTGCTGGTTCACGTAGATCCCACCCTGCTCGATGCTGCGGCGCGCCTCGCTCTTGGACTTGGCGAGACCCGCTCGGGCGACGAGATCGACGAGCGTGAGGCCGTCCGAGTCGCCCTCGACCACGACCGTCGGAATCTCACTTGCGAGGATGTCGAACACCTGCGGATGGACCTCGGCCTGTTCATCGCCAAACAGGATCGCGGAAGCCGCCTGGACGCTCTGCAGGACGTCGGCGCCGTGCACGCGTGTCGTCACATCGGTGGCGAGCGCGCGCTGCGCGGGCCTGGTCGCCGGATCCCGTTTCTGTTGCGCCGCAAGATCGTCAATTTCCCCGCGCGTCTTGAGCGTGAACAGCTTGAGATAGTTCACGACGTCCCGATCATCTACGTTGATCCAGAACTGGTAGAACTTGTAGGGCGAGGTCATCTCCGGATCGAGATACACGGCACCCGATTCGGTCTTGCCGAATTTCTGGCCCGAGGCGCGTGTCACCAACGGCGCAACCAGCCCGTGGACCTCCGCATTCTCGACCCGACGAATCAACTCGATCCCGGCGGTGATATTCCCCCATTGATCGCTGCCCGCGACTTGCAGCGTGCACTGTCGCTCGCGGTAGAGATGGAGGAAATCGTACGCCTGGAGCAGCATGTAGCTGAATTCCGTGAAGGAGAGCCCGCTCTCCATCCGCGCCTTCACCGATTCCTTCTGCATCATCACGTTGACCGTGAAGTGTTTCCCGACGTCGCGCAGGAAGTCGATGAGGTGTTGCTCCACCAACCACTTCGCGTTGTCGAGCAGGAATGCCGCCGTAGGCCCGGTACCAAACTCGAGGAAGCGCGCCGATTGATCTCGCATCCGTCGCACGTTCTCGCGAATCTCTTCTCTGGAAAGCAAGGGTCGTTCCGCGGATTTTCCGGATGGATCACCAATAAGGCCGGTCCCGCCCCCCATCAGGACAATCGGCCGATGACCGTGACGTTGCAGATTCGCGAGCAACATCAGCGGCATCAGGTTCCCGACCTGGAGACTGCGGACGGTTGGGTCGAAGCCGCAGTAGGTCGTGACGGGCCCCTTGGCAAAGTGCGCCGCGAGGCCGGGCGTCGCCTGCTGGACGAACCCGCGCCACTCTAATTCTTGCAACACGTTAGCCTGTGTCATGGCGGCGAATTTACCGTGTCATTAGGTTGTATTACAGATGGCTTTTTCGACACCTCCTTCGCCCCCCCACGCCGCCGCAGGATCACGCCGCCCGTTTTACATCCGCTGGTGGTACGATCCGGTCCAGCGCCGGCGGGCGATCATCACGACCGTGCTGGCCCTGCTCTACGGCAGCGGCCTCGTCTACGGCTCGTGGACGCGCGTTTGCTCCGGCGACCGCTGCCCCAGCATCATGCGTCTCCAGCCGGAACGTCATGCCCAGCTGCAGACGTCCAAGGTCTACGCCGCCGACGGCCGGCTCATCAGCGAGCTCGGCATCGAGCTGCGGACGGTGCTGCCGCTCGAGCAGATTCCCGTCCACGTGCGCCAGGCGTTCATCGCGGTCGAGGACAAGCGCTTCTACAAGCACAACGGCATCGACTATTGGCGCATCCTCGGCGCGCTGAAGGCCAACATCCTCACGCTGCACTACACCCAGGGTTTCTCGACCATCACGATGCAGCTCGCGCGGAACGTCTTCCCCGAGCGCCTCGGCCGCGAGAAGAAGCTGGCCCGTAAGCTGCGCGAGGCGCGCGTGGCGGTGGAGCTGGAACGCAACTTCAGCAAGGACACGATCCTCGAGCTGTATCTCAACCAGATCAGCCTCGGGCCGAACGTCTTCGGGGTGGAAGCGGCGTCGCAGGTGTTCTTCGGCAAATCAGCGCGCGATCTGAACGTCGCCGAGGCCGCGACGTTGGCGGCGCTGCCCAAGGCGCCGGGCAACTACAATCCGCGCACGCATCCCGATCGTGCGGTGCTGCGCCGCAATGCCGTGCTCAATCTGATGCGCGATCAGGGATACCTGGCGCCTGAGGACGCGGAGTTCTGGAAGGCATACCCGCTGGTCTTGACCACGCGCCGCACCAACTACGGCGACGTCGCGCCCTACTTTGTCGAGTGGCTCCGGTCGTCGTTCCTCGAGCCGCGCTTCGGGCGCGACTTGTACGAAAAGGGCCTGCGGATCTACACGACGCTCGACCTCGACATGCAGGAGGCGGCGGAGCAGTCGCTCGAGTCGCAGCTCGACGAGATCGAATCGGGCATCTACTCGAACGGGAAGTTCGAGGGTACCTCGTATCGCCAGTACATCGAACAGGGCCGCGCCACGCCCGACGAGCAGACCCCGTACGCGCAGTATCTCCAGGGCGCGCTGCTCGCCCTCGATGCCAAGACCGGCAACATCCTCGCCATGGTGGGCGGCCGCGACTTCAGCGACTCAAAGTGGAATCACGTGACGCAGTCGGCGCGGCCACCGGGCTCGACGTTCAAGCCGTTCGTGTACTCCGCGGCGATCCGCGCCGGGCATCCGGTCACCGAGATGCTCGACGACTCGCCGCTCAATCCGCCGGTCATCCAGCTCGACAGCTCGCTGTGGCAGCCGAAGGACTACGACGACACGACGCTGGGTCTGATTCCGATGCGCCAGTCGCTGTACCTGTCCCGCAACCTGTCCACGATCAAGCTCGGCATGTCGCTGGGCGAACAGACCGTGATCGGCGAAGCGCGGCGCTACGGCATCACCACGCCGCTGCCGCCATACCCATCGATTCACATCGGCGCGCGCGAGGCCAAACCGATCGAGCTGATCGCGGCCTACACGGCGTTCGCGAATAACGGCACGCGCGTCGAGCCGATCGGCATCCAGCGCATCGAGGACCGCCAGGGCAACATCCTCTATCAGTCCACGATCAAGCGCGAGCAGGTGATGGACCCCGAGCACAACTGGCTGATGCTCGACATGCTGCGCGACGTGATGCGCTGCCAGCCGGGCTCGGGGCTGCATCGCTGCGGCACCGCGGCGAGCGCCGTCGGCGGGCTGCGCGTCCCGATGGCCGGGAAGACCGGGACCACGGACGACTACACCGACGCCTGGTTCGTGGGCTTCACCCCCGAAATCGTCACCGGGATCTGGATCGGCTACGACCTGCAGCGGCGGATCATGAACAACGCCGGCGGTGGCCGCATCGTGGCACCCGCCTGGACGAAGTTCATGCGCGACGTGTACGAGCGGCGTCCGTCGCCCGGCGATTGGGCGCGTCCCGACGATCTCGTCACGCGCGAGGTTGACTGGTCGAACGGTTTCCTCGCGACGCCGTTCTGCCCGCTGGAAGTACGGCGCTGGGAGTGGTTCTATCCGGGCACCGAGCCGTCCCAAGTGTGTCAGGTGCATTCGCCGTTCGGGGTGGGAGTCACACCCTAGCTCTTGCTACGCATTCGAGCGGGCCGGGTCCATCCCGTCACGGCGCCGTCCTTCGAGGACGGCGCCGTTCTTGTTGACGCGAACGGCCGGATCGCGGCGGTCGGTCCGAACAACCGCGTGCCGGCACCTGCGGGCATCCAGGCGCGGCAGTTTCCCGACGCGGAGCTCATGCCTGGCCTCGTCAATTGCCACACGCATCTCGAGCTCACGCATCTGGGCGGCGGGGCGAAGCACGACGAGCCCGAGTTTCTCACATGGATCCGCCGCATTCGCGAGCTGAAAGACGCGACCAGCGCGGAGGCGTTCTACGCGGCTGCCGTGGCCGGCATCCGCGATTGCTGGGCGCGCGGTGTCACATGCGTCGCGGAGACCGGCAGCACAGGCGCGGTCATGCGCGCGCTCCACGACCTTCGCGGGCGGGGCATCGTGTACCACGAGGTGTTTGGCCCCGACCCCGCACAGTGTTCCGCAAGCATGGCAGAGTTGGAGGCGACTGTTCGCCCACTTCGCCGTCTTGAGGCTCCGCAACTGCGCTTGGGAGTATCGCCGCACGCCCCCTACACAGTTTCAGCGCCTCTGTATGAAGCCGTCGCGGAGTTCGCGCGGCTCGAGCATCTCCCGATCGCCGTGCACGTCGCCGAGTCGAAGGAAGAGACCACCTTCGTACGCGACGGTGACGGGCCCTTCGCCACCGCGCTGCGGGCGCGCGGCATCATGGTGCAGCCTCAACACTGCTCGCCCGTCGCCTACCTCGTGCAACGTGGCGTCGTGCAACGTGGGACGGTGTGCATTCACAGCGTCCAAGTGGACGACAGCGATGTCGCACTGCTACGGAAGGTCGGGGCCTCAGTCGCCCATTGCCCGCGCTCCAACGCAGGGCACCGCCACGGCCGCGCGCCTCTGGCTGAGTTTCGCACGGCGGGGATCCCGGTCGGACTCGGCACGGACTCGGTCGTCAGTGTGGGAGATCTCGATCTCTGGGCCGAAGCCGGGGCCGCGGGTCTTAGCGGGAACGACGCGCTGCGCGCGCTTACAATAGAAGGGGCGCGTGCGCTGGGGTGGGAAACGGAGATTGGGTCGTTGGATGTTGGAAAGGCTGCGGACCTAGCGGTGTTTCCCTTCGCCGCCCTTCGCCGCCCCTCGCCGCCCTTCGCCGCCCAGTTAACAGTAGTCAGGGGACAGATCGTGCATCAGATTTCCGCCCCATGAAAACGCAGCGTCACGCGGCCATCCTGCGGATCGTCCGCGGCGAGACGGTAGGGAGCCAGGAGCAGCTGCGCGAGCGTCTCAAGGGCGAGGGGTACAACGTGACGCAGGCGACGCTGTCGCGCGACATTCGCGAGCTCGGACTCGCCAAGGTCGCGGCCCCCGATGGCGGTTCGCATTACGCCGCGGCGCCGGAAGGCGCGCCCGGCGTCCGGCCGCACCTGGAGCAGCTGCTTCCCACCATGCTCGTTTCGGCCGAAGGCGTTGGCCCGCTGCTCGTCCTGAAAACGACGACCGGCGGCGCGCAGGCGCTGGGCCTGGCGCTCGACGGCGCCGGCTGGAGTGAGATCATCGGCACCATCGCCGGTGACGATGCCATTCTGGTCATCACTCGCAGCGAGCGAGGCCGCCGCGCCGTGCAGGTGCGGCTGAGGGAGCTCGCAGGACTTCCCGCGTGAAAACGTGTTTGCCCGTCATTGCTCTTCTGGTCGCTACAAGTTCCTGCAAAGCTCAATCACAACCTCCAGCCCCTCCACCATCCTCCACAGTCCAGAATTCCCTCAGCGACGCCGAGAAGGCGGCTGGTTGGAAGCTGCTCTTCGACGGGCAGACGACCACGGGGTGGCGCAACTACCGGAAGCCGACGATCTCCGACGGCTGGAGCGTGCGGGACGGGGCACTCACGCGCGTTGGCGCCGGGGGCGACATCATCACCAATGACGAATTCAAGAATTTCGAGCTGACCATCGACTGGAAGATCGAGATCGGCGGCAACAGCGGGATCTTCTGGCGCGCGAGCGAAGACAGCGATGCGATCTACTGGAACGCGCCGGAAATGCAGGTCCTGGATGACGCGAAACACCCCGACGGCCAGTCGCCGCTGACATCGGCGGGGGCGGCCTACGATCTCTATCCGGCGCCCCCGGGTCACGTGCGTCCCGGCGGGGAATGGAATTCCGCGCGGCTCGTCGTGAACGGGAATCACGTCGAGCAGTGGCTGAACGGCTTCAAGATGGTCGAGTTCGAACTGGGCAGCCGCGATTGGGACTCGAAAGTGGCGGCGAGCAAGTTCAAACCGCATCCGCGCTTCGGGAAAAACACGCAGGGGCACATCGGACTACAGGATCACGGCAACGTGGTCGCCTTCCGCAACATCAAAATTCGAGTGTTGCCATGAGCAAACAGTCCCGCAGAGGCCCAAAGGTAAGGGCGCAGCATGCTGCGCCCCTACACTCCCACCCCATTTCGCGCCGGGACTTTGTGGACGAGGTCGCCGCAGCCGGCCTGTCGTTCACGATCGTGTCGCCGCATGTGTTGGGCGCACGAGGGCGCAATCGCTTGGCGCCGAGTGACAAGCTCAACATCGCGTGCATCGGCGCCGGCGGGATGGGCGGGAACGACGTGCGCGGGGTGGGGAAGACCGAGAACATCTACGCGTTGTGCGACGTGGACGAGCGGCAGGCGGCGGGGTCGTTCTCGGCCTTTCCCCTGGCGAAGCGGTTCAAGGATTTTCGCGTGATGCTCGACAAAGAAGGAAAGAACATCGACGCGGTCACGGTCTCGACGCCCGATCACACGCACACGGTCGCCGGGATGATGGCGATGAAGCTGGGCAAGCACACGCGCATTCAGAAGCCGTTGGCGCGGACGCTGTGGGAAGTAAAGCAGCTCGAGGACGCGGCCCGGAAATACAAGGTGCAGACGCAAATGGGGAATCAGGGCCACGCTGAGGAAGGCACGCGCCTGATTCGTGAATGGGTCGAAGCCGGCCTGATCGGGACGGTGCGCGAGGTTCAGCTCTGGACCAACCGGCCCATCTGGCCGCAGGCGATCGACCGGCCGCTCGAGAAGTACGACACGCCCACGACGCTCGACTGGGATCTCTGGCTCGGTCCCGCGCCGGAGCGGCCGTACAATCCGGCGTACGCACCGTTCAAATGGCGCGGGTGGTGGGACTTCGGCACCGGCGCCCTCGGCGATATCGCGTGTCACTCGATGGACGCGTCGTTCTGGGCGCTGGAGCTCGGGTATCCCACGCGCATCGAGGCGGAGTCCACCAAGCTGTTCGCGGAGACCGCACCCGCGTGCTCGCGCATCACGTACTCGTTCGCGGCGAAGGGCAATCGGCCACCGGTCACGGTCGTGTGGCGCGACGGCAGCCTCTACCCGCCCCGGCCGAAAGAAATCGCCGATCCGGCCGCCTGGCCGTTCGACACGAGCGGGCAATTGTGGATCGGAGATTCGGGCAAGCTGATCGCGGGAATTTACGGCGAGAACCCGCGGCTCCTGGATGATGCCAAGCAGGCCGAGGTCACGGCGCATCCGGTGCCGCAGAAGTATCCCCGGACCGAGGGCGTCTATGCCGAGTGGATCGGCGCCTGCAAAGGCGGGAAGCCGGCGGGTTCGAATATCCCCGAGCACTCGGGGCCGCTCACGGAGATGGTGCTGCTCGGCAATCTCGCCGTACGGACGGCGCAGCCGATCGACGTGAATCCGCAGACAGGTGCCGTGCTCACCACGGGGATCCCGGAGGAGTACATCAAACCCAGGTACAGGCAGGGATGGGGATGGTGATTGGCAGGGTGGCGCGTTCGTGATAGGTAGGGGCGCAGCATGCTGCGCCCCTACCCAATGCCCATCTTGCGTCCCATCCCCCCTCGCATGTATTTTTATTCACCAATATGCATAAACCACACAACGGCAAATCCGGGCCGCTCGTCGTGCTCGCCTATTCGGGCGGGCTCGATACGTCCGCTATCGTCCCCTGGCTGCGCGAGCAATACGGCGCGCGCGTCGTCTGCTTCGCCGCCGACGTGGGGCAGGGGCTGGGCGAGCTCGACGGCCTGATCGCGAAAGCAAAACGCTCGGGCGCCGAAGACTGCATCATCGAAGACCTCCGTGAAGAATTCGTGCGCGACTTCGTGTTCCCGACGCTACGCGCCGGCGCCGTGTACGCCCGCACCTATCTGCTCGGCACGTCGATGGCGCGGCCGATCACCGCAGCGCATCAGGTCGCGGTCGCCCAGCGCCTCGGCGCCGATGCGGTCGCGCACGGCTGTACCGGCAAGGGCAACGATCAGGTCCGCTTCGAGCTGACGTACGCGGCGCTCGCGCCGGAGCTGCAGATCATCGCGCCGTGGCGTGAATGGAAGTTCCAGAGCCGCGAAGATCTCATCACCTACGTGCACGCGAAGGGCGTGCCGGTGCAGGCGACGGCCGAGAAGCCGTATTCGACCGATCGCAACCTATGGCACTGCTCGCACGAGGGCGGGATCCTGGAGGATCCGTCCCAGGAAGCGCCCGAGCACATCTTCGTCATGACGAAGAATCCGCTCGACGCGCCCGATGAGCCGGTCGTCGTGACGATCGGCTTCGAGGAAGGCAATCCCGTCAGTGTCGATGCCGTCCCCCTGGGTCCTGTCGAGCTCCTGGAACAACTGAACGAAGTCGCGGGCGAGCACGGCGTGGGCCGCGCCGACATCGTCGAAGATCGTCTCGTCGGGATGAAGTCGCGCGGCGTGTACGAGACGCCGGGCGGCACCGTGCTCTACGCCGCGCATCGCGAGCTGGAGCAAATGGTGCTCGACCGCCGCACACTCCGCATGAAGGACGAGCTGGCGCTCCGCTACGCGGACCTCGTGTACGACGGCCGCTGGTGGACGCCGGAGCGCGAAGCGCTCGACGCCCTCATCACCGCGACGCAGCAGCACGTCACGGGCACCGTCCGGTTGAAGCTGTTCAAGGGCAACGTCATCGTCGCCGGCCGCGAGAGCCCGTACGCGCTGTACCAGCCGTCGTACGCGACATTCGGCAAGGACAACGTCTACAATCAGAAGGACGCCGAGGGCTTCATCCGGCTGTACGGCCTCGTGAGCAGAATTGCCGCCGGCCTGGCCGCCGAGCGGACGGATGTCCCAGCAAGCTGACACGCATCACATGTGGGGCGGGCGCTTCGCTCTCGGTCCGAGCGAAGCGCTCGATGCTTTAAACCGCAGTCTCCCCGTCGATCACCGGCTCTGGCCGCAGGACGTCTTCGCGAGCAAGGCGTGGGTGCACGCCCTCGGCCGGGCGCGGGTTCTGAGCGCCAGCGAAGAATCTCAGCTGCTTGAGGGTCTCGATCGTGTGGCGGACAAACTCGCCGACGGCGCCGCGGTCGGTGCGCCCGACGAGGACGTTCACACCCTCGTCGAGCGGCTGCTCTACGCCGAAGTCGGCGCGGTGGCCGGCAAGCTCCATACCGGGCGCTCGCGCAACGACCAAGTCGCGACCGACCTGCGGCTCTGGACGCTGGGCGCCATCGACGAACTCGACGCGGCCGTCGCGGAGCTCGGCAGAACGCTCGTCGCCAAGGCGAAGGATGGCCTCGACGCAATTCTGCCCGGCTATACGCACGGCCAGCGCGCGCAGCCGGTGCGCTGGGCCTACGTGCTGCTCGCGCACGCCTGGCCCCTGGTGCGCGACCGCCAGCGGCTCGCGGACGCACGCCGGCGTACGGCCGAGATGCCGCTGGGCTCGGGCGCGCTCGCGGGATCCGGATTCCCGGTTGATCGCCTCCTCCTCAAGGAAGCGCTCGGCTTCCGCGCGATTTCCGCCAACGCGCTCGACGCGACCGGCGACCGTGACTTCGTCGCGGACGTGCTGTTCGCGATCGCGCTCGTCGGCACGCACCTGTCCCGGCTGGGCTCGGAGTTCATCACCTACGCGAGTGGCGAGTTCGGATTCGTCACACTGGCGGACAGCTTCAGCACCGGCTCGAGTCTGATGCCGCAGAAACGCAATCCCGACGTGTTCGAGCTGGCGCGTGGCAAGTCAGGACGGATGCTGGGCGATCTCGTCGCGTTGCTCACGACGCTCAAAGGCATTCCCGCCGGCTATCAGAAGGACTTGCAGGAAGACAAGGCGCTGTTGTTCGACGCCTGCGACACGTTGGGGACGGTGCTCCCCGCGGTCACCGGGGCCATCGACACGCTCACCGTGAACGCCGAGCGCATGGCGGCGGCGCTCGATCCGGCGATGCGGGCCACAGATCTCGCTGATCTGCTCGTGGAAGCCGGCGTGCCGTTCCGCGAGAGCCACGGTCTGGTCGGACGACTGGTTCGGGCGGCGGAGCAGTCCGGTGTGACGCTCGATAAGGTCTCCACGCAGATTGCCGCAGAGATTCATCCGGCTCTTGGACCGGCGCTGGCCCAGCTCGGGAGCTGGGAGCAAAGTGTCGAAAGCCGTGCCACGCCTGGAGGTGCGTCGCGGGCCTCTGTCGAGTTACAAATCGAGGAGTTAAGCCGCTCGTTTCAGGGCGCAGCAAGCGTGTAAACGCGTCCCTTGCTGCAACTTGCTGTCCGGTATTAGCATATCGCATGCGTTGCCTAGCCCTGAATGCCTCGTTTGAGCCTCTCACCATGGTGCCCGTGCGCCGGGCGCTGCGGCTCGTCATCGATGGCAAGGCTGAAGTCGTCGAGGCTGAGGGCACGCCAGTCCATAGCGAACGACTCGCGGTCCCACGTCCTGCGGTCATCCGACTGGTCCGCTTCGTCCACGTCCCTCGCCGCTTCCGCCGCCAAGTCACCAACACGTTCCTGTTCGCTCGCGATAACTACCGCTGCCAGTTCTGCGGCCGCTCGCAGCAGGAGCTGCGGCAGCGCGAGTGTCTGACGCGTGACCATCTCGTGCCCCTCTCGCGGGGCGGCACGAATGCCTGGACGAACGTCCTGACCGCCTGCTCGAGCTGCAACACGCGCAAGGGCAACCTGCTGCCCGAGGAAGTGGGCATGCATCCCCTCCGCGCGCCCCACGAGCCGCACTTCGTGCACCTGTCGTGGGCCGTGCGCCGTCTGACGCGGACGCAGGCCAAGTACATCCGGCTCTTCTACGGGGCCGACGTGCTGGCGACGCTCGAGGCTCTCTAGTGGGAAAAACGCCCTGGGTGGTGGCAGGTGCAGGTATCGCTGCGCTCATCGGCGTCGTCTTCCTGACAAGACCGGCCACGGGGTCGATTCATCCGACCCCGCGGCCCGGCATCACCGCTGAGAAGATCCTTCCCGACTTTGCGATTCCGCGAAATCGCGGTGCGCTCGAGGCGTATGCGGCGGCACGGCGCGCCGCCCCGACGCTCGACGGGGTGTATTGCCATTGCGACTGCTCGAAACATGCGGGGCACCGCTCGCTGCTCACCTGTTTCGAGTCCAATCACGGCGCGTACTGCGACATCTGCATGGGTGAGGCGATGCTGGCGAGTGGCATGGCGGCGCGCGGTCAGTCGCTCACGGACATCCGGGCGGCTATTGACCGCCAGTTCGGAACGTAGGACTCCGCGCCTCCAATCGCTGCCGCGGCAACCCCGCGAGCCGCACCAACACGCGCTGCGCCCCCCGCGCCAGCGCCTCCCCAACGCTGCCTTCGCCTGACACCGCCGGACCGACGTCCCCCGACAACCAGCGTGACAATTCCTGGAGATCGGTGTCGTTGAGCGTCGTGACCTCGAGCCGCGCGACGAAGTAATAGCGCGCGCTCGACGAGTTGCTTGGCTGCAGCGTCACCGTGTAAGGGATGTCGAGCGCGGCCGCGAGCTCTTCCGGCGTGGCGTAGCGGCTCACCGCGCCGCCCTGACGAATGAGCACGAAGTCGTCGGCCAGCGGGTCGTTGCGCGCCACCGCATCCCAACTCACTTCGCGCACGAACTGATCGAACCAGCCGGAGCGCACGCGCCACAACTCCAGCCGGTAGTGCAACCGCAGCGGAAAACCGGACCGCATCAGTCCGACGAACTTGCCGTCGGCGAGCAGGCCCGTGCTGCGCACGCGCGGGATGGTGTTTTGCAGCGTCACGGTGAGCGTGGGCGACTGCGCGGCGCCCACCTCCGGCGTGAGGAGGAGGGCCACAGCGATGGCCGCCCACCAAAGCAGGCGCACGCTAGAACCGGTGATCGAGCCGGACCGTGAGACGCAGTCGTTCGCCTGTCGTGACCGCCTTGGCTACGTACACCCCGAATCCACCCCAATCGACGCCGAGACCGACATCGACGAGCCAGTCATCGAAGCGTGGGATCCGCCCCGCCGGCAGCCGGCTGGGACCGTTGCCGACGAGCCACGCCTGGCCCGCGTCCGCGAAGACCACGACGTCGAGCCCTTCCAGCCAGAAGAACCGCGGCCCGCTACTCCCTTCCTCGCGGTCGGGCCGGTCGTCCTTGGACGGGTTGTAACTCCAATTGAGCTTCACGTGGCCGCGGTACTCGGTCTGGAAGGCAATCACGCGATCGCAGGCCGCCACGCGCGCCTGCATGAACGCCGGGTCCGTGAACGCGTTGTTGCACGAGCTGGAGCGGAACGGATGGCCCGGCATCGGGTCGGGGCCACCGAGTGAAAGGCGCCGCTGCAGCGGCAGCGGGTCGCCGCCGACCCATCCGCCGCCGACCAGCCGGACGTTCACGCGACCGGATGGACTGATGCGGGTGTAGTGCCGGATGTCGAAGAACATCCGGTCGAAGCGGTACGACGCCGGGTTGGGGATGGAATCACGGACCGACGCGGGGACGCCCGTATGCGGCACGACGTCGCTGCTGCGGGAATCCTCGAGTGTCGCCCGTACCAGCCACCCCGACGTGGGTTCTTCGGGGTCGTTGCGCGTGTCCAGCGCCGCACCGAGGCCGATCGTGGTGAAGTGCCCTTCGTCGATCGGGGGGTTGGGTCGCCAGATCTCGGAGTTGCGGAACACGGTCCACGGATCCTGATTGGCGACGCTCGTCTGCCATTCGTGCCGCAGCTCGAGCGACAGCGCGATCTGCTTCTCCGGTTGCACGAACGCGCGCGCCGCCCATCCCTTATTGAGGAAGTAGTCGCGATAGTCGCGGCCAAACAAGAACGCGCCCCACCCGATCTCGGCGTTGTGCAGGCCCCAATCCTCGACCGGCGACACCACGTCGAATGCGCGGACACCGAAGCCGACGGGCCGGATGTCACCCGACCGCAGCTCGCCGCGGAACATGTAGCCGAGATCGCTGCGTTTGTCCGAGAGATCGCCGGCCGACCGAAACACGCCGAGCGCGTCCATGCGCATGCGGAAGTTCTGCTGCAGCTTCCAATCGAACAGCGGTCCGAACACGATCGGTAGCCCTTCGATGCGGTTGAACGTCCCGCCGGTGGCGATCGTCAGGGAGGAGCGCGAGTCCGCGTCGCCCCACGACACGTGCGCCCCCGGGTTGAACAGCCGGGGCCGCAGGTTCGGCGCGTACACCAGCTCGTCCCCCTCGCGGCGCAGGCGATAGAGCAGGGGCTCACGGTACTGGCGCACTTCCCCGCCGATGCGCGCCTTCGCGGTGTCGTCCACGATCCCGCCCACGACGATCACATTGCCGGTCACTTCCGCGCCCGTCTCGAACAGCAGGTCGCCGTTGATCACGACGAGCGAGCCCTGCACGCGGCCCGCGACGAGCACCGGACCGCTGCGGACGGCCACGTTGCCCCGCCACTCGTTGCCGCGCGGCAGCCGGGTGCGGCCGACGAGCCGCGTGGTTGCCGGGTCGTTGTAAAAGCGGATGACTTCGTCGGACACCACCCGCGGCAGCGCGCGCGCTTCGAGCGTCGCGCTCGAGCTGTCGGCGTGGATCACGATCGTCGTGTCCTGAACGGTCACCAGTGCTAACAGGAGAGAGATCATAGGTCGGCTTTCAGTGGAGGCTCGATCCCGAGACGGCGCATACGGCGGTACAGATTCGCCCGGTCGGTTTGCAGCCGGCGGGCGGCTTCGGCGACGTTGCCGCGGGATGCGGACAGCGCCTTCGCAATCAGCTCGCGCTCGTACTGGTCGAGCGTTTCCGTCAGGGCGATGTCGCGCCAGGGAGCGTCAGCGCCATTGTCTGCGGCGGGGCGTGGCGCCGTGCCGTCGGACGGCAGCACCCGGGCGACGTCTGCCGCGGTGATGAGTTCCGCCGTCGCCAGGATCGCCATACGCTCGACGATGTTGGCGAGCTCGCGCACGTTCCCCGGCCAGGAGTAGGCAGCCAGCAGCGGCACCGCACCCGCGTCGAACTTGACCGGACGGCCCAGGCGGGCGGCGCAGCGCTCCGCGAAATGCCGCACCAGGGGCGCAATGTCTTCCGCGCGCTCGCGCAACGGCGGGATGTGGATCGGCAACACGTTCAGCCGGAACCAGAGGTCCTCGCGGAATTGCGCCTGCCGCACCGCCTGCGGGAGATCCTTGTTGGTGGCGGCGATGACGCGGACGTTCACCGCGAACGGCCGCTCGCCGCCGACCCGTTCGACAACGCCACCCTCCAGGACGCGCAGCAGTTTTGCCTGCGCCTCCGGGCCCAGATCGCCGACTTCGTCGAGGAAGAGGGTCCCGCCGTCGGCCAGCTCGAAACGGCCCTGGCGGCGCTCCGTCGCGCCGGTGAACGCACCGCGCTCGTGGCCGAACATCTCCGATTCGACCAGATCGCGCGGCAGCGCGGCGCTGTTGACGGTGACGAATGCCTTGTTGCCGCGCGCGCTCTGCCGGTGAATCGCCGACGCGACGAGCTCCTTGCCGGTGCCCGACTCGCCGGTGATCAAGACGCGCGACTCCGTCGGCGCAACGCGCGCGATCAGCGCGCGGAGCGCTTCCATCGCGGCGCTCGTGCCTACCAGCGGATCGGCGTGGCCCAGCTGCTCGTGCAGCCGCTTGTTCTCTGCCATGGTGCGGCCGAGCTCGAGCGCGCTGCGCAGCGCGACCAGGACCCCCTCGGGTGTCAGCGGCTTCTCGAGGAATTGGAAGGCGCCGAGTTTCGTCGCGCGGACGGCGTCGGCGAGATTGGCCTTGCCGCTCATCATGACGACGGGTATGTGCGGCGCGCGCCTGCGGATCTGTTCGAGCGTGGCCAGGCCGTCCGGGCCAGGCGGCATCATGAGATCGAGCAGCACCACATCCGGCGCGTCCTCGACGAGCCGTACCAGCGCCGCGTTGCCGTCGGGCGCTTCGACCGTGTCGAAACCGTCAGACTGCAGCAGCGCGCCGACCATCCGCCGGATGTTGGACTCGTCGTCGACGAGGAGAACCCTGGGGCTCATGATCTGGCCGGCGGAAAGACGATTGCGAAAGTGGCGCCGCCGCCGGGCGTATCACCGACGGTGATCGTGCCGCGGTGTGCTTCGAGCGTCACACGTACCAGCGCGAGGCCGAGACCCGTGCCGTCATCCTTCGTCGTGAAGTACGGCTCGAACACCCGCTGCTGGAGGTCTGCGGGGATGCCGGGACCGTGGTCTGCGATCGTGACTGCGAGACCTGATCCGTCGCCGGTGACCGTCACGTCGATCGCGCCGCTTCCCTTCATTGCCTCGGCGGCGTTGCGATAGAGGTTCGCGAAGGCGCGACGCAGCGGTTCGTAGTGGCCTAACAGCGTGCGGTGTGCGCCGTGCGCCGTGAGCCGGACTGCAACTCGGTCGGGAACTCCGGTCCGCCCCAATTCCTCGAGGAGCTCGACGACGTCCACCTCGCTCTGCGGACCCTCGGGGAGTCTGCCGAACTCCGAGAACTCCTTGGCGAGCCGCTCCAGGCGATCCGTTTCGGCTGCCAAGACTTGCACGGCAGTGGCCGTCCGGCCGTCCGACCGTCCGTCCGCCCGCTCCAGCTGGTCCACGGCAATCCGCATCGATGTCAACGGATTCTTGATCTCGTGGGCCACGCGGCGCGCGACTTCCCGGAACGCGCGCAGCCGCTCGGCCTCCAGCTCCCGCTCCCGCGCCGCGGTGAGCGCGGCGGCCAGCTCGCGCAGCGCTTGCCGCAGTGCCTCGAACTCCGGCGCGCCGTGGGTCAGCGCGCCGATCGGCAGCGGCTCGTGTCGCCGGATCAGCTGCGTCCAGCCGACCAGCTCGTCGATCGGGCGTGAGAGCTGGCGCGAGAGGTGGCCCGCGAGGTTGACCGCGGCGTACAAGACGGCGGCGCCGAGCAGCAGGATGACCACGGCGAAACCGGCCGTGTAGTAGCGCAGGAACGTTTCGGCGCGCCGCGCGAGGCTGACGGAGGCCGAAACTTCGTCGAGATGCTGGCGCAACAGCGCGCGCTCGCGCACCGTGAGGTGCAGCGTGTCCACGCCCTCGAGCAGCGACCGCGCGGTTGCCGCAACGCGCTCGGTAGAGGCACGGGCGCCGGCGGCGGGCAACAGACGCCGGATCGACACCACCCACCCGGCGACCGCCAACACCGTCGGTACCACGGTCATCACGACCAGGACGACGAAAATTCGCCGTCTGAAGGGAAGCGCCATATTCGGCCGAATCTAGGGAATCGGCTCGGCCGTGACAAATCGACACACGCCCAGACAGCGAGGCAACGAGTGAAATCCCACACGCAGTATCTCTGGTTCAACACGAAACGGCGTCAGGAGATCATCGACATCACTGACGAAGTCGTGAAGCAAGTCGAGGCGAGCACGGTGCGTGAAGGTTTTGTCCTGGTGAGTGCCATGCATATCTCTGCATCTGTGTTCGTGAACGATCACGAGTCGGGATTGTGGGAGGACATTCTGAAATGGCTCGAGGAGACGATCGCGCCCTGGGATCCGCCGCGTTATCACCACAACGAAACCGGGGAGGACAACGCGGCCGCACATCTGCGCAGCCTGACGATCGGTCACGAGGTGATCGTGCCGATCACGGCCGGCAAGCTGGATTTTGGCCCGTGGCAGCGCGTGTTTTATGGCGAGTGGGACGGACAACGGAAGAAGCGGGTCATCATCAAAGTTCTGGGAGAGTGAGCGCACTATGATCGGACTGCTGCTTGCCGCATTCCTCGCCGTCAACGTGCAGGATGCCGATACGCGCACCTTGCTGCAATCAGAGGACGCCTGGGCGAGCGCGTTGGTGAAGCGCGACCGGGTCGTCTTTGATCGTCTCTTGGCTGATGGGTTTGTCTACACAGAAAACGACAAGATGATGGACCGGGCTACGGTGCTGAACTCGGTGGTCGCGGGATCGGACACCGTCGTGGCAGCGCACAACGAGTCGATGACCGTGCATCGCTACGGCGCTGTGACGGCCGTTGTGACGGGGTGGCTCGTCGTGGGAGGTCGTGGCGCTACCGGCGAATTCAATCGCCGGTATCGGTTCACCGATACGTGGGTCAAGCGCGGGGGGAGATGGCAGATCGTCGCCGCGCAGGACTACGTCGCGCCATGAAAGACTTCATCGCGAGAACGTCGATCATCATCGATGCGCCCCGGGACAAGGTATGGAAGGCCCTGGTCACTCCGGCGGCGATCAAGCAGTACATGTTCGGCGCCGACGTGCAGTCGGACTGGGAGGAAGGCAGTCCGATTACGTGGTCGGGAGAATGGCAGGGCAAGAAGTTTCAGGATAAGGGCGTCATCCTCAAAATCGAACGCGATTATGCGCTCCAATACAGCCATTTCAGTCCACTCTCGGGTCGGCCGGATACGCCCGAGAATTATCACACGGTGACGGTCGAGCTTTCCGACGCGGGCGCAAAGACGCGGGTGATGCTGACGCAGGACAACAACCCGACCGAAGCGATCCAATCGGAGTCCGAAAAGAACTGGACCATGATGTTGAAGGGTTTGAAGAAACTCGTCGAGAGCGCGACTCCGTAGTACCTTCCCCCGGCGTGATCACGCCCAAACCGCTAGTGCTCGAAGGTCATGGCATTCGGCTCGAGCCGCTGACCGAAGAGCACAGTGACGCGCTGGCCGCGGCGGCAGGTGACGGCCGCCTGTGGGAGTACTGGTACATCGCGGTCCCGCCACCCGAGGGGATGAAGGCGTACGTCGCCGACGCGCTGAAGGGCCAGCGCGACGGGCACATGCTGCCCTGGGTCGTGCGTGACGTGCCGAGCGGGGCGATCATCGGGTCGACGCGCTATCACGACATTGCCCCGGCGATCGATCGCGTGGAAATCGGGCACACGTGGTACGGCAAGAGCCGCCAGCGCACGCACGTGAACACGACCTGCAAGCTGCTGTTACTCGGCCACGCGTTTGATACGCTCGGCTGCAAAGTCGTCGGCCTCAGGACCGACAACTTCAATTTCCGCTCGCAGCGCGCGATCGAGGCGCTCGGCGCCAAGAAGGACGGCGTGATTCGGCATTTCGGCATCCGGCGCGACGGCAGCGCGCGCGACGTCGTGATGTACAGCATCCTCGCTACTGAGTGGCCGGACGTGCGCCGGCATCTCGAGCTCCGGCTCAATCGGAACGCGTGACACAGCCCTCGATGGTGCGCCGCTTCGGCTTGCTGCACGCCACAGCGCTCAACATGACGAACATGATTGGCATCGGGCCGTTCATCACGATCCCGCTGCTCATGTCAGCGATGGGCGGTCCGCAGGCGATGCTCGGCTGGCTCGTCGCGTTGATCACCGTCTTATGCGATAGCACCGTCTGGAGCGAGCTCGGCGCCGCGATGCCGGGCTCGGGCGGCTCGTTCGGCTATCTGCGCCAGGGCTACGGGGCGGAGACGGTCGGCCGCCTGATGGGCTTTCTCTTTGTATGGCAGTTCGTGCTGAGCGGTCCACTCGAGATTGCGTCCGGGTACATCGGGTTCTCGCACTACCTGGGCTACATCTGGAAGGGTATCACGCCGGGCCAGACGATGCTCGTGATCACGATCATCGGCCTCGTCAACCTCGCGCTGCTCTACCGCCGCATCAAATCGATCGCGGCAATCACGGTCGCGCTCTGGATCGGCACGATCGTGACGGTCATCGCCGTGATCGCGACAGGGGCGATGCACTTCGACGCCAAGGTCGCCTTCGACTTCCCGCCCGGCGCCTTCAACTTCTCACTGGGCTTCCTATACGGCCTCGGTACTGCATCCCGCGTGGGCGCGTACGATTACCTCGGCTACTACGACGTCTGCTACATCGGCGACGAAGTAGAGAATCCGGGCCGTGTGATTCCGCGTTCGATTCTCATCAGCGCGATCGCGGTCGCGCTGATCTACGTCGCGATCAACTTCTCGATCATCGGGGTCGTGCCGTGGCGGGAGTTCGTCCCCGTCAAGTCGCATCCGGAGTCGGACTTCGTGGTCTCGATCTTCATGGAGCGGATTTACGGCTCCGGCGTAGCCACTATCCTGACGGCGATGATTCTGTGGACGGCGTTCGGATCGGTCTTCGCGCTGCTCCTCGGCTACTCACGCGTGCCCTACGCGGCGGCGCGCGACGGCTACTTCTTCAAGGTGTTTGCGCGGCTGCATCCGTCCCAGGGCTTCCCGTACGTGTCGCTGGTGGTGCTCGGCGTGCTGTCGATCGTCGCGGGGTTCGTATCGCTGGGGATGGTGATCGACGCGCTGCTCACGACGCGGATTCTCGTACAGTTCATCGGGCAGATCGGCGCGGTCACGCTGCTGCGGCGGCGGGCGCCCGATATGCCGCGGCCCTATCGGATGTGGCTCTATCCGCTCCCCAGCCTGGTTGCGCTCCTCGGATGGATCTTCATCTTTGCGACCACGCCCAAGCTGGTAATCGCCTTCGGCCTCGGCGCGCTCCTGTTGGGCGTGCTGTGCTTTGGAGTATGGTCGTGGAAGGCTCGGACGTGGCAGTTCGCGGAGTCCCTGGGATAGAAGGCACAAGGAGCAGCAATGAGAGCTACGGTAGTAGCAACGCTCGCGGGCGGAGCCCTCGCACTCAACGCCCTCGCTGGCTGCGTT
>QHUZ01000095.1 GCA_003223395.1 Gemmatimonadota bacterium
TGCTCGACGTGCGCCATTGCGATGGCGGCGGACTCACGCTCCCGGCCCGTTTCCCCCGCATCCCGATGTATGCGCTCTGCGCCGTCCGTCCGGACGATGGGGCGTTGCTGTCCTCCTGCCGTGAAGCGGGGTTCACCGGCGTATTAGTAGAAGGGGTGGACAACGCCATTGCCGGGGAGTGGATCGCGGCGCGGACTGCTCAGGTCGCGCGGCGCCAGGCGCTCGCGGACGCGCCGCGGCTCCTCCGCCTGACCGACCGCCTGCAGCTCGCGGCGTGGGACGAGGTCCTGCGGCGGGCGGGGACGCCCACCAAGACGGGACACGTCGCCCAGGCGCTGCGTGTGACGCGCGAGCACCTCTCCCGGGAATTCGGCGCGGGGGGTGCCCCCAACTTGAAGCGCGTCATCGACCTGGCTCGGGCCGCGTGCGCCGCGGACCTGCTGGGCAACCCGGGCTATACTGTGCGCGGTGTCGTCCGCATCCTGGGCTATGCGTCGCCCAGCCATCTTGCCGGTGCGGCGAGACGGGTGGCAGGCGTGACACCGGTGGAGTTGCGCGAATTGGGGCCTCGCGGTGTTCTGACGAGGTTCCTGAGAGGACGGACCAGGTCTCGTGTGTAGGTTTTGCCGCCCTTCGCCGCCGCACTATCTGCCGCCTTTCGCCGCCGCTTCTCTTGTGATATTTTTCACAATCTCTCAACCGGTACACCAATGGCCACCGACTCCATCCTGCGTCCCGGCGAGCTGAAGAACCTTCTCCTCAAGGAAATCCAGGCCGCTGACCTGGCGGACATCGACGTCCGCGAAGTCGGCACCGTCCTCGAGGTCAAGGACGGCATCGCCCGGATCTACGGGCTCACGTCCGCCATGGCGGGCGAGATGCTCGAATTCACGGTCTCGGGGACCGGCGAGAAGATCACCGGGCTCGCGTTGAACCTCGAGGAAGACAACATCGGCGCCGTGATTTTCGGCGACTACCTCCAGCTGCGCGAGGGTGACGAGGTCCGCCGCACGGCCCGCGTGCTCGAAGTGCCCGTCGGCCCGGCGCTGGTGGGCCGCGTCGTGGATGCGCTGGGACGGCCGGTGGACGGCCTCGGCCCGATTCATACCACGAAGTCGCGCAAGGTCGAGATCGTCGCCCCCGGCATCATCAAGCGCCAGCCGGTGAAAGAGCCGCTGCAGACCGGCATCAAGGCCATCGACTCGATGATTCCGATCGGGCGCGGCCAGCGCGAGCTGATCATCGGCGATCGTGGCACGGGCAAAACCGCCATCGCCATCGACACGATCATCAATCAGAAGGGCCAGGGCGTCATCTGTGTGTACGTGGCGATCGGGCAGAAGAACTCGACCGTCGCGGCCGTCGTCGAGCGGCTCAAGGAGCACGACGCGATGGAGTACACGATCGTCGTCGTGTCGTCCGCCTCTGAACCGGCCCCCATGCAGTATATCGCGCCGTATTCGGGTTGCACGATGGCGGAGTACTTCATGTACGACGAGAAGAAGGCGACGCTGTGTGTGTACGACGACCTGTCCAAGCAGGCCGCGGCGTACCGGCAGCTGTCGCTGGTGTTGCGACGCCCGCCCGGCCGTGAGGCGTATCCCGGTGACGTGTTCTATCTCCACAGCCGGTTGCTGGAGCGTGCGGCCAAACTCTCGGACGAAATGGGCGGCGGCTCGCTGACCGCGCTGCCGATCATCGAGACGCAGGCGGGCGACGTCTCCGCATACATCCCGACGAACGTCATCTCGATTACCGACGGCCAGATCTTTCTCGAGACCGATCTGTTCTACTCGAACGTGCGGCCGGCGGTGAACGCCGGCATCTCGGTGAGTCGCGTGGGTGGCAACGCCCAGATCAAGGCGATGAAGCAGGTCGCCGGCCGGCTGCGGCTCGATCTGGCGCAGTACCGCGAGCTCGAGGCGTTCGCGCAGTTCGGCTCCGAGCTCGATCCGGCGACGCAGAAGCAGCTCGCCCGCGGCGCGCGGGTCGTGGAAGTCCTCAAGCAGCCGCAGTACCAGCCGATGCCGGTGGAGCAGCAGATCCTCGTGATCTTCGCGGTCACGAACGGCCTGATCGACGACGTCGCGGTTCCCGCGATCAAGGAATGGGAGAAGGGACTGCTGGAATTCATGGCGGCGCAGCATCCGAACATCGTCGAGGAGATTCGCACGAAGCGGGCGCTGTCGGATGACCTGAGCGCGCGTCTGCGCAAGGCGATCGAGGAGTACAAGGCGCTGTAATGGCGAAACCGCGCGAGCTGAAACGGCGCATCCGCTCCGTGCAGAACACGAAGAAGATCACCAAGACGATGGAGCTCGTGTCCACGTCGAAGCTCAAACGCGCGCAGGATCGCGTGGTCGGGGCGCGTCCGTACGCGCAGGCGCTCGCGGAGGTCATCGGGCAGCTGTACTCCCCCGAACTCGCCGAGCGCTTTCCCTTGTTGCGGCAACCTGGCAAGTCCGCGCGTGGAGCAGGCGTGCGGCGTGCGGCGTTGCTGCTCATAACTTCAAATCGCGGGCTGTGCGGCGCGTTCAATGCGAATCTGATTCGCGAGGCGCGGCGGCGGCTCGAGGAGCTCGAAGCGCAGGATGCCCACACCGAGCTGCACCTCGTCGGCAAAAAGGGCATCAGCTACTTCAAGTTCACCAAGCGCAACGTCGCGTCGCAGCGTGTCGATATCGGTGATCGTCCCACGCTCGACCATGCCGCGGAGCTGGCGAAGCCGCTCATGGAGCGGTTTTCGAACGGCGACCTCGACGCGGTGGACGTGGTGTTTGCGAAGTTCAATTCTGCTGTCTCCACGCCCCCCACGACGCTGCGGGTTTTGCCGATCACCCCACCGGCGGCGAAGGGCGGCGAAGGGCGGCGAGGAGCGGCGAACTACATTCTCAAACCGTCCGCCGAAGAGATCCTGCAGCAGCTCCTTCCCTTATATGTGCAGAACCAGTTCTACCGCGCGCTGGTCGAGACCGCGGCCGCCGAGCACGGGGCGCGGCGCACCGCGATGAAGAACGCCACCGATGCCGGCAGCGACATGCTCACCATCCTGCAGCGCACGTTTAACAGAGCCCGCCAAGCTCAAATCACTCAAGAGTTGGCGGAGATCGTGGGTGGGGCGGAAGCACTGAAAGGATAGCCGTCAGCCGTCTGCCGTCAGCACAGACGGCTGATGGCAGATGGCTGACAGCCAGGAGAAATAATGGCAACGAAGACCAGTGAACTGAAGCGTAGTGTTGGGAAAATTGTGCAAGTCATTGGACCAGTCATCGACGTCGAGTTCGAGCCCGAGCAGCTGCCCGAGCTCTACAACGCGGTGACGGTCAAGCTGGACTCCGGACAGCTGGTGGCCGAAGTCGAACAGCACATCGGCCGCAACCAGGTCCGGGCCGTCGCGATGAGCTCGACCGACGGCATCGTGCGCGGCATGGACGTCGTGGACACCGGCCACCCGATCACTGTTCCCGTCGGCAAGCCCGCACTCGGCCGGATCCTCAACGTCATCGGCGAGCCGGTAGACGAAGGCCCGCCGATTCCGAAAGACGCCGAGCGCTGGCCGATCCACCGTGGCACGCCGGCCTTCGTCGATCTCGAGCCGAAGACCCAAGTGTTCGAGACCGGGATCAAGGTCATCGACCTGATCGCGCCGTTCGTGAAGGGCGGCAAGATCGGATTGTTCGGCGGCGCCGGCGTCGGCAAGACCGTCGTCATTCAGGAGCTCATCAACAACGTCGCCAAGGCGCACGGCGGCAAGTCGGTGTTCTGCGGCGTGGGGGAGCGCACCCGTGAAGGCAACGACCTGTATCTCGAGTTCAAGGAAGCGCACATCCTCGAGAACGTCGCGCTGATCTATGGGCAGATGAACGAGCCGCCCGGCGCGCGCCTGCGCGTCGGTCTCTCCGGCCTCACCGTCGCCGAGTATTTCCGCGACGTCGAAGGCCAGGACGTGTTGGTCTTCATCGACAACATTTTCCGGTTCACACAGGCCGGATCCGAGGTGTCGGCGTTGCTCGGCAGAATGCCGTCGGCCGTCGGCTATCAGCCGACGCTCGCGACGGAGATGGGCGAGCTGCAGGAGCGCATCACGTCGACCAAGAAGGGATCGATCACGTCGGTGCAGGCGATCTACGTGCCCGCCGACGACCTCACCGACCCCGCGCCGGCGACGGCGTTCTCGCACCTCGATGCGACGGTCGTGCTCGATCGCGCGATCGTGGAGCTGGGCATTTATCCCGCGGTGAACCCGCTCTCGTCGTCGAGCCGGATTCTCGACGCGCAGTATCTGGGCGAGCGTCACTACAAGGTCGCGGTCGAAGTGCAGCGCATTTTGCAGCGCTACAAGGATCTGCAGGACATCATCGCGATTCTGGGAATGGACGAGCTGTCGGAAGAGGACAAGCTGCTGGTCGGCCGCGCGCGCCGGGTGCAGCGCTTCCTCTCGCAGCCGTTCTTCGTGGCTTCGCAATTCACGGGGCTGGAGGGCAAATACGTGAAGCTCGAGGACACCATCGCGTCGTTCGAGCGCGTCGTGACCGGGGAGTTCGACCAGCTGCCGGAACAGGCGTTTTACATGCAGGGGGGGATCGAGGACGTGGTCGCCCAGGCCAAGAAGATGGCCTCAGCCTGATGCACGTCTCGGTCATTTCCGCCGAACGGGCCGTATTCGACGGGGAGGCAGAGTCCGTTGTGGCGCCGGCATTTGACGGGTTGGTCGGGATTCTGCCGCGCCACGCCCCCTTCATGACCCTCCTGGGGGAGGGCGTGGTCAAGATCAGCCAGGCGGGCGGTACGCTGACCCGGCTGAGTGTGATGGGGGGCTTTCTTCAAGTGGCATCGAACGTTGTGCGCATTGTGGCGCGACGGGCTGGACCCGCCGACTCTTGACTTCCAAAGCCCAATTTCCAACAGTGGTGCCAGTTTCGAAGCACGCAAAAGCCCTAGAACCCCCTTTTTCCCCTGGAGGGATAGGTATGAAGCGGTTCGGACTGGTAATGCTCGCGGTGGCGCTGTGCGTCGTCGCCGCTCGCCCTGCGATGGCGCAGGGTGTGCGTTATGGCGTGAGCGCGGGTGTCCTCCTGCCCATGGGTACGTACAACGATGGTGACAAGATGGGGTTCGTCGGCGGCGTCGGTGCCACGTATTGGCTCGCCGGCCAGCCGATTGGTATTCGTGGCGATCTGTCGTATTCACAGACGTCCCACGATGAGGCTGTAAGCGTTGCTGGGCACACGAAGATCATGGGCGGCATGGCCTCGGTCGTCTACGCCTTGAATCCGGCCAGCGCGCCCGCCCGCATCCTGCTCAACGCGGGTCTCGGCTTCTACAATGTGAAGATCGACGCGACCGGCTTCCCCTCAGCCTCCGAGTCGAAGATCGGCTTCGGCGGCGGCGTCGCGGTCGCCTTCAAGATGGGGACGGGCGGTACCCGCCTCATTGTCGGCACGCGGTACACCAGCGTGAGCACGAGCGCCAAGCTCACGTTCCTGCCGATTACGGTGGGACTGACTTTTGGTAAGTAAACGACCTCTGGCGGCGTGAGCCGCGTCACCAGGTCGGATGTAACCCTATGGCCCGTCAGTGTACTAGCTGGCGGGCCATCGGTTTTCCGGGGGCTCCTAGTTGACAGAAAGTGATGTGGTTCTTAACGATGTGGCGGTTTTCACCACCCCAACTGGAGGTTTTGGTATGCGGAAGCTCACGAGTACTCTTGTGGCGGCTGTCGCCCTGGTGGCGCTCCCGCACCTCGCACTCGCTCAGCGGGCTCGCTCAGCCGCAAGCGGTCCCAAGAACGAAATCGGTGTCGATCTCGGCGCGGAGTATAATCATGCCGGAAGCGGCTGTACCGCCGATTGCGGCGGGCTGGGCATCGGGACGCCGATCGATATTCGGTGGGGCTTCATGGCCAGCGGTCCGCTGTCGTTCGAGCCGCGGTTCTCCCTCAGTTATCTCTCGGGGTCTGCTTCCCCCATTGGTGGCCACGTTCTCTCGTTCAATCCCGACCTGAACGTGATCTATCGCATGAAAAAGTCCACCGCGCGCAGGGGCATGTACCTCACGGGCGGTCTAGGTCTGGGAATCGCGAGCGCCGCCCCGTCAGGTGGGACTAGCACGACCGCGACGCAGCTGTCGCTGAACGGTGGCGTCGGCAAGCGGATTCCGACGGAGTCCAACGCCTGGCGTGTGGAAGGATTCCTCCGCTACAACTTCGCAAACACCGGCAAGGGCATTCCTAGCAGCTTTAATATTGGCGCCCGGGTCGGCATGTCGTTCTGGCGTTAAGCTCGGAGCAGCAAGCGATGGCCCGTCAGGCTCCCGGCCGGCGGGCCATCAGCGTTACCACCCCCAAGTGGAGGATGTGAGTATGCGGAAGCTCTTCGGCGGGATGGTTTTGGCGGCACTCGCGCTGTCGCTTCCCGCGGCGGCCCGGGCTCAGCGCCGGGCGGCTGCCCCCACGGGCGGCGCCAAGCACGAGCTGGGTGTGGATGTCGGCCTCGCTTACGTCAGCTCAAATCTCACAGGCGTCAGCGGCGGCATCGTACTGGTGACGCCGCTCGATATCCGCGTCGGCTTCGTGCCGCGGTCGGGCAAAATCATGTGGGAGCCACGGCTCACCCTCAACTTCAGCACGGTAGGGGGGAGCACGACCTACCTCTTCACGCCACAAGTCAACTTGCTATACGCCAACAGCACCGGCGGTCATCGCCGCGGCATGTACTTCACGGGCGGCGCTGGTCTGGTGTTGGGCGATAACGGTACCACCAGTGGCACCGCGGTCAAGCTGGAGGGAGGGGTGGGTTGGCGGAAGCCGTATGAGAGCGCGGCCTGGCGCTACGAAGTCGGGTTGCAATGGGTCTCGTCGAGCACGCCACTCGGCCTCGCCGCGGATTACATCGCCATCGGCGGCCGCGTCGGCATTTCACTCTGGCACTAGTAGTAGGGCGCAGCATGCTGCGCCCTACCATGGAGCGGCGTTCTCCGGAACGCCGCTCTGTTCGTCGGGTAACCCTCGCACCAGACCTCGAGGAGCATGCAATGCGTTGGTTGTGGCTGTCGTGTCTGCTCATGATTGGATCGGCTCTCGCGTCCGAGGCAGCGGCACAGGCGACCGGCATGCCGAGCTATGACGCGCCCTATCGGGCATTCAGCCGTTCGGAGATCGGGTTGGTGCTGAGCTTTCCCAACGGCGGCGGCACGGCGTTCGAAGGCGCCTATCGGTGGGCGAGTGGAAAATTCGATATTGGCTTACGCGGTGGCATCTTCACGCCGGGCGGCGGCGCCAAATCGGTGCTCCTCGTGGGTGCGGAAGCACGCGAGCGTGTCGTCACGCATACCGAGGACTTCCCCCTCGACGGCGCGTTGATCCTCGGTATCGGCGGACAGCTCGTCAGCGGCAGCTCGGCCCTGATCGTGCCGGTCGGTCTGTCGCTCGGACGGCGCGTCAATCCCAGGGATTCCAAGATCAGCATCGTCCCATATGTGCAGCCCACTGGATTCCTGATTGCCGGCAGCGGCACCACGTCGCATTTCAAGTTCGCTCTTGGCCTGGGCGCCGATTTCCGGCTGACGCCACGGTTCGATGCGCGCATCAGCGCGGGACTGGGCGATCTGGAAGGTGTGTCACTTAGCGCCGTGTGGGTGCATTAGGCCGACACAGATTGACTTGGCGGGAGCGTTTTCCTACCGTAGGCTCCTCACGACTGGTGGAGGATACAGATGAAGCGGATCGCGGTACTCATGATGATGATCGCCTGTGCGGCATCGCCCGCCGTCGCGCAGTGGGCGGGGATGCCCGTCTGGAACAATCCCAAGGGGGGCACGGGCGTCACGATCGACGGCGATCTTGCCTTCCCAAACAGCACTGGTGGCAAGGGCACCGCGTTCGGCGCGCGCGCCACGCTCGGCATCGCCAACATGAGCTTCACCGCCGGCCTTTCGAGTTGGAAGCCGAACGGATACACCAGTAGCGTGACGTCGGTAGGCGGCACGGCGCAGTTCAAGGTCATCGGCGGCAGTTTGATTCCGGTGGCCTTGAACATCCAGCTCGGCGCCGGCACGGGCAGCTCGGCGACGGACACGGCGGCGGTGACCCACCCCAAGATCACGACGATCGTCGCGGGCGCGGGCATCAGTGTCAACGTGCCCACACCGGGACTCAGCATCGAGCCCTACCTGTCCGTCGGCAATCGCTGGAACAAACTGTCCGGGGTCAGCGGCACGCAGTCAAACGTCGGGTGGGTGGTGGGTGCAAACCTCGGTTTCGGGATGCTCGGCCTGCACGTTGCGTATGACTCCCAGAAGATCGGCAGCGCGACCCGCGGGGTCATCGGCATTGGCGCGCATTTCGCGTTGAAGGCTCCCATCGGGATGTAAGAGGCAGTAGCTTTGGGGCGCGCCGCGATCATGCGGCGCGCCCATTTTTTCCCCGGGAGATTCGTGATCCATCGTGTGACACGCGCGGGCCTCATGGTCCTGGCCCTCACGCTGACCGGCTGCGCCATGGCGTTCGACGCGACCGATTTCGGCGTCCCGACATCGATGGCTGAATCAGCGCGGACGCCGCCGCAGGGGACGGCATTCAGAGTCACGAAACATCCGGTGTATCTGCTGTGGGGACTGACGGCCGCGTCGCGTCCCAACGCGGAAGACGTGCTCGCCGGTCAGGTGGGCACCGGCGCGCGCGTCGCGAACCTACGGATCAAGGTGCGGGCGCGGTGGAGCGATCTCCTGGTAACGGTGCTGACGGCGGGGTTGGCCAGCCCGCGGTCGGTGACGTTCGAAGGAGTGGTGGTCAGCGATACGGCTTCGACTTCGTCCACACCACGATAACGCCGCACGCCGCATTCGAGCCGGCGAACTCCGCCGGGACCTCTCCCGCCCCACGATAAACCTCGATCCCGTACACATCGTTGATCGGTGTGTTTTCGTGAAACGAGTGGACTTCCACGCCGTCGATGTACCAGGTCGGCTCGCATTGCGGCGTCCGAGCCATGTGCGCGTAACACTCAAAGCGTTGCTGGTCACACTCCATGCGGACGCCGCGCACGGTGCGCAGCGCGTCGCCGATGGAGCTGACGCCCTGCTTCTTGAGCTCATCCCAGCGGAGGTAGGCGCCCATCTTGCGCTGGCGCCGCTGCTCGAAATCATTGTAGCGCGGCATCAGCGCTGCGGCGCGCGCTTCCACGACGACCGCCGGCAGCATGTAGCCGTTGAAGTCGAGCGGAAAGACACCCTGCACGACCCCTGATGCCGGTATCCGGATGTCGAACGTCCCGGGCTCGAACCCGATCTGCCGGATTTCGATCTCGATGACCCCGGGTGTCACATTTTGCGCCACAAAAACGCCCCCGGAGTCGGTCTTGACCGCGGGGCCGCTCTTTCCGACCTGCACCGTGGCGCCGGCCAGGGGAGTGCCCATTTCGCTGTCGATTACCCGCCCACGGACGGTGGCCTGACTCACGCCTGAGGCTGGGGCGATGAGGCTGGCGAGGGCCGCCAGCAGGGCCGGGGCGAGGATCCGGTTGGCTGCTATCATGTTTGACGAAACCCCTCTAGCGCGACACCTAATAGAAGGTAGTATGAACCTTGGCGCTAGTCAGGCCATCTGATCCTCCGAAGTCTGTAGGCCGTCACGTTCCGCCGTCGGGCGTGGACCAAGGGGGTTGGTCACGTTGGAGTGTCCTTGCAGGAAATGTCGTCCGATCCGCGTTCCCTCTTCACACGAGAGGCAGCTTATGCGCGTACGCAAGTTTGGTACGCTGCTGGCCACAACTGTGGCCGCAGCACTGGTAACACTCACGTTCACCGCCGCGCCGCTGGCCGCGCAGGAAGCGGTCATCAAGGGCAAGATCACCTCGGAGACCGGTGAGCCCCTGGGCGGCGCCAACATCGTGGTGGCAAACACGAACCTCGGCGCCGTCACCACCGCCAACGGCACCTACACGCTGACGATCGGCGCGACCGCGGTGCACGGCCAGGCGGTCGTGATCACGGCGCGCTACATCGGGCACAAGCCGGTCACCCGCACCGTGACGCTCAGCGCCGGCGAGCAGGAGCAAAACTTCCAGCTCGCGGCCGATCCGTTGCGGCTCGAGGAAGTAGTCGTGACGGGCGTCGCCGAGGCGACGGACCGCCGTAAGCTGCCGATGACCGTGGCGAGTGTCGGCGCCGACCAACTGCAGGCGGTGCCCGGTCAGAGTGCGTTGCAAGCGCTCGAGGGCAAAGTCTCCGGCGTGCGGCTGATTCCCAACTCGGCGCAGCCCGGTGGTGAGCCGTCGCTGCGGCTCCGCGGCGCGACGAGCATCGGCGGGCGCCAGGATCCGCTGGTCATCGTGGACGGCGTGATCACGCGGTTCGGCCTCGCGGACATCGCGGGCGAAGACGTGGAGCGCGTCGAGGTCGTCAAGGGCGCCGCCGCGTCGGCGCTCTATGGCTCCGACGCTGCCAACGGCGTCGTCCAGGTGTTTACCAAGCGTGGCGACCACCTCCCCGATGGCGGTCTGCGTGTCTCGACCCGGCTCGAGGGCGGCGTGAACAGCATGCCGGCGCGGATGCAGTTCTCGCACTCGCATCCGTTCCAGGTCGAGTCCGCTCCGGGATACTGCGTTGCGACCGGATTGGCGCATCTCCCGACTCCGCAGGTCTGGACCGTGGATCCGGTAAACAACTATTGCCTGAATGGCGGCTCCCGCATTGTCCGGCCCGACCAGATCGCCGGCACGCCGTTCGTCAGGTACTACGACCATTGGAGCGAAGTCGTCAATCCCGGCGTGTTCTGGACGGGCTATGCGTCCGTCGGTCAGCGTTCGGGCAAAACCAACTTCAATGCATCGTTCGAGAACACGCGGAACGAAGGCGTGATTTTCGGATTGGGCGGCTATACCCGGCAAAACTTCCGGATGAACCTGGACCAGCAGCTGCGGAGCAACGTCGACGCGTCGTTCAGCGCGTTCTACGGTACCTCGAGCAACGGCCGGGCCGCCGAGGGTCAGACGGGCCCGTTCTTCACCCTGATGTTCGTCCAGCCGGACGTGAATCTCGCGGGTTGCTGCAATCCCGATGGATCGAAATACGTCGCCAAGGTGCCGTTGAGCGGCGACGTCGCGAATGACGCGAATCCGATGTACGAGCTCGCGAACCGCAAGATCAATCAGGATCGGAACAGGTTCAGCGGCTCCGGGAAGACGCGCTGGCGGATCAACAACTGGTTGCAGGCGGAAGGTTCATTCGCGTACGACCAGGAAGCACAGACGTACTCGGACGTGACGCCGTTCGGGTTCCTGACTTCTACGGGGCAGAGCACGAAAGGAAGCCTCGATGAGCAGACGCGGAATGACTGGCAGTCGAACGCCGGCCTGACGCTGACGAGCCTGCGGCACTTCGGAAGCGACATCACGAATACCACGAAGGTGGCCGCCATCTTTGAGAACCAGCGGAATCGGTTCCTCCACTCGTTCGCGGGCGAGCTGGTCGTCGCGCGCGTGCCGGAGTTCGCTGGCGCCAATACCAGCACCCTCGGGGCGCAGTCATTCGATCAGCGCATCCGGAACGAGAACTTCTTCGCGGTAACGACTTTCGATATCAAAGACCGGTACATTCTCGACGGCCTGGTGCGGCGCGACGGGTCTTCGTTGTTCGGGACCGAGAGTCGTTGGGCGACGTACTACCGGGTGTCCGGCGCATATCGCGTCACGCAGGACGTCCACGTTCCCGGAATCGACGAATGGCGGCTCCGGGCATCGTACGGCACGGCCGGGTTGCGGCCCGAGTTCGACTACCAGTACGAGATTCTCGACGTGAATCCGGGCGGCTTCACACCGAATATTCTGGGCAACCCCCTCCTCAAGCCGGCGCACTCCGCCGAGATCGAGCTGGGAACGAACCTGGAGTTCGGGTCGGGCCGCTTCACGCTGGAGTACACCTACGCGAACAAGACGACGCGCGATCAGATCCTGCTGGTGGATCTCCCCGCGGTCACCGGCTTCAAGCGCCAGTGGCAGAACACGGGCGCGCTGCGGTCGCGGACCCATGAGGTGACCTTCGCAGCCAGGTTGGTCAATCGTCCCCAGACCTCCCTCACGCTGAACATCGTCGGCGATCGGACGCGTCAGGTGATCAGCAGCTGGACCCTGCCGGAGCGACTGTATGGATTCCAGCAGATGCCGGCCGCGTTCTTCCTCGGCAACGGCTCGGATCTCGGCGCGATGTACGGCAATCGGTGGATTCGCAACATCGACGATCTGTACGCGGATCCGGACAAGGCGGCGCTGTCGGGCCCGGGCCAGACCTGGAGCCGCGATTCGGTGATGGTGAACGAGGACGGCTACGTGGTCCGCAGGGGCGCGTACGGCACGATCAATGAGCGCGCCATCAAGTACGTATTCTGCAAGCGCCCAGGCCCCGGCGGGACCTGTCTCGAGAGCTCGAACATCGTGAAGATCGGGAACGCCAACCCCGACTTCAACATGAGCTTCGGGTTGGCGTTCACGTTCCATCGTCTCGCGATCAACACGTTGCTCGACTGGTCCTACGGCGGCAACCTGTACAACGGCACGCGGCAATGGGCCTTCCAGGCGACGCGTGATCGCGTGCAGGATCAGGCGAACAAGCCACAGAACGCCGCGACGTGTGGGGTGGTCTCCGATCCGATGCCGGCCTGCCCGCGCAAGGCGCTGGGATACTACGGCGTCGGGTTCTACAACGGTCTCGACCCGGACGACTTCTTCATCGAGCCGGGCTCCTACGCGAAGCTGAAGGAGCTGTCGGTGTACTACACGTTTGGGCGTAACCAGCTGCGTGCGGTCGGGCTGGGCTCCCTCGGGGAGGCGCGGCTCGGCTTCGTCGGTCGCAACCTGTTCACGATCACGAATTACTCCGGACTCGATCCGGAAGTCTCCGGTCTGTTCGGCGATCCATTCCAGGTCAGGATGGACTGGTTCCAATATCCCCAATTCCGCACCTTCTCGGCCGTTGTCGAGATCACCTACTGAGGAGGCGCCATGAACTCACTTCGAGAGGTTCCCATGCTGCGGTCGTTCACTCGGAGGGTCGCGCTCGTCGCCGTGGTTGTGGCGGCCGCGTGTAACCTCGACGTGTCGAACCCAAACGCTCCGGACGCGAACCGCGCCTTCGGCGATCCGGCCGGTCTCCAGCAGCTGCTGGGCGGAGCGTTCCGGACCTGGGTCGAGGCGCGTGACGGCTATTACGTCATGCCGCTGACGACGCAGGCCAACAACTACACGGCATCGTGGAATAATGCGTCGATCCGGTTCTATAGCTCGGTCGGGGCGGATTGCGCCTCGCGATGCGGTTGGACGAACAGTCCGACGGCCACGGCGGGGCTGGTCATCGAATCGCAGTGGTACGGCTACTACACGGTATGGTTCGCCGCGACCCATGTGCTCCAGGCCATGAAGGACGGGATCTGCTTCGACGCCGATTGCACGGCCACGAACGCGTGGAAGCGTGAAACGGTGGGATCTGACAGCACCGTGACCGTGCGCAACAAGACGATTGCCCAGATGCTGCAGGGCATGGCATTCGCCGGTCTCAGCCTGATTTATGATTCTGCGTTCGTGGCGGACGAAAACACCGTGTTCCCCGCGAGCCCAGCCGATTATCCCCCATTCAACAGTCGGACGGAGGTGCGCGCCGCCGCCTTGCAGAAGTTCGAGGCCGCGTACGTGACGGCCGCCGTGTATCCGACCTGGAAGACGGAAAAAGAGTGGATGGGCGTGGACGGCGGCGTAGCGTACACCAACGTCCAGATTCGGCAACTCATCCGCACCATGGAGGCCGAGCTGATCGCGATGTGGCCGCGGAACAGCACGGAGAACGCGGCCGCCGATTGGGCATCCGTCGTAACGTATGCATCGCAGGGGGTCAGCTCAGGAACTCCCTTCGAGTGGGTGTTCAACATCGACATCAGCGCGCGGGATGCCGGCATCGAATATGTGAAGTCCTGGGGCAACTCCATTCTCACCATGCGCGTGGATACGCGCGTGGCAGCGTTGATCACGACGAACCATGTCGATCCATGGCCCTCGGGCGGGAATCCCTGTCCCACGACGTCGCCGGATCTACGTGTCGGGGACGGCGGGTACGGCACCGACGATAACCCCGATTTTGGCACCGTCGCCGCCGATGCGGGCTCGGGTACCGACTATGCCTGTTCGACCGCCGCGATCTTCCCGGCCGCGCGGGGGCAATATCATCAAAGCAACCTGCAGCACATCCGGTGGCATTGGCTGGCCGGCGTCGGCGAGGGATTGCCCGCCGACAACGGAACCGGTCCTGACCCCTTCTACACGCCTGAAATGAACGATCTGCTCTGGGCAGAAGGGGAGATCCGGAGCGGCGGAAATAAGGTCCTCGCCGCATCGAAGATCAATAACAGCCGCGTGACGCGTGGCGGTCTTCCTGCCCTGACGGGGAGCGAGGCGGACACGGTCCTGATCGACGCGCTGAAGTACGAGCAGGAGATCGAGTTCATGGGCCAAGGTGCCACGGCGTTCTTCAACCGGCGCCGCTCGGGTTACAACGCGCCGGCAGGGACGTGTCCCGGCACGAGCTGCGGTCGGTTTCCATACGTGGAAGGCTTGATCCCCGGTACGCCGCGGCAGATGCCGGTGCCGGCGAAGGAGCTCAGTCTGCTCCTGCGGTCGAGCTATACGTTCGGCGGTAGCAAACCCGACATGGTCGCGCCGGTCGGCGGCGGCGGCGACACGCGTCGTCCGACGGTCGTGGACCGCTGGCATGAGATACAAGCCGCACGGTCGAGGGCGTTCCTGGGAGGCCAACGGTTCTAACGACTGTGTAACTGTGTAACTGCGTGGCGTAGGACAAAGGGGCGGGAGCGATCCCGCCCCTGCTGTTTTTTAGAAGCCTCGGATCGTGATGTCGCGCTGCCCGGCCGCGAGCGGGACGATCTGCTCGCGCCCACCGGGCCACCGGATCCAGACAGCCGTCGGTTCCCCGTCACGTCCCAGCACCTGCACGGCGCCGTTTTGCGACCAGTATCCCGAACCTGCCTGCACCTCGCGCACGGGGCCGCGGTGGTCGCTGTACTGCAGACGCACCTGTGCGCCAACCGCAGTGGGATTGCCTGTTGAACCAATCAGGCGGACGCGTACGCCCGGCGCCGCACCCACATTTCGGAAGAGTCGGGTAGCGGCTCCGTTCTCGCTGACCGCGAGATCGAGCCGCCCATCACCGTCGAAGTCCGCATACGCGGCGCCCCGCTGTTCGCCATACACCACCAGCCCGGAACGCTGACCGGGCACCGGCTCGAGGGCGCCGGTACCGTCGCCAAGTAGGAGCAGGCCTCTCCCCGCGTCATAACGCGGTACGGGGACGGCCGTCGCGAAGAAGTTCTGACTGAGAAAGAGATCTTCCTTCCCATCGCCATTGAAGTCAGCGATGCCGGCGTAAAACGCCGGCGCGAGCTGGGCCTCGGCCGGGAGCGCGTGGGCCTCGAAGTGGTCGCCCCGGTTGAGGAACACCATGTGGTCGAGCGTCGTGGTACTCAGTCGCACCGCGTTCCTCGCGCCTGGCCCCAGCACCTGATCGATGCCCGCATCCGCGTACGCGGTGAATGATCCCAGGCGTCGGGCCGCCGGCAGCGCCGAGGAGAGGCGGTCGAATGACTCGAGCGGTGCGACGGTGTTGATCCGCGGGTCCTGCTGCGCCAGCACGATGTCGGGGTGGCCGAAACCGCTGAAGAAACCCCAATACATCAGGAGCGGCCGAGCGTCGCTCGCCAGATAGCTGGTGTTGTTGCCCCAGCTCGTGGCGACGATGTCCAGCCGGCCATCGCCATCGAGATCACCGGTCGCGAGGCCGTTCCACCGGCTCACGATGCCGCTGAGGCCCGGAAAATCGGCGGCTCTGAAATGCCCGTGCTCGTTGAGAAAGACACGGATCTCGCCCCACTCGAGGGCGACGAGCAGATCGGGATCGCCGTCGCCGTCGACATCGGTGAACAGCGCCGCCGACACCATGCCCAGACGCGCAAACAACCGGCTGTTCGCCTCGTCGAGCACCAGATGTCCATTCTCGTTGTGGTACAGACGCGACGATGGCGGGACCGGATATCCGCCCGGATATATCCTTGCCCCCACGAAGAGATCGAGCTTCCCGTCGCCGTCATAATCCCCGAGCGCCAGCGGCCCGATGCTGGCCGTGTCTCCGCCGATCAGCGACGTCACCGCGCCGGTGCGCGCTGAATAAGCGACGACACTCGGCGTGGCGAGGACCTGGGTCGTGCTGAGGGCTTCGTAGGCCGAGATCCCGGCCAATGCGAGCGTGCCGCCAAGCCCATCGGGCCAGCCCAGAATCGTCGTGAGATCTCCGGGGGCCGGTAGCGCACGCGCCGGCAGGGGCTGTAATCCAGTTCCTGTGTTGTGGAAGAAGGCAATCTTGCCGGTGCGCCCCGCGCCGACGATCAGATCTTCCTTCCCGTCGCCGTCGAGATCGACCCACGCGACGCCAGGGCCGAGCTGCGCGAAAGAGTTCGGGAGCAGGGGCTGCCGGCGGGAGTCGTCGAAAAACGGATCGACGTGGGTGTGACCGCCGAGCTGGGCGCTGATGTCCTCAAATAGGGGCGGGGGACCACCGGGCGTGGGGCGTGGGGCGTGGGGCGTGGCGCTCGACTCCGCAATTTCATACTCGCGATTAGGCATTGCACTGTCGATGACCGAGCGCGCGCCATCACGCCACTCGACTTCGATCTTGACATGGGGCGCTGTGCCTGTCGCGAACGTGAGGCTCGCGTCGGAGCTCGACAGGTACAGCCCGCCGGCCAGCATCTCGCGTTGTTGCAGCGGCACGGGGCCGCCCAGCACGCGCACGCGGCTGCCGATGCCGGCCGTGTTCGGCGCGGCGCCGCGCAACCGCACCGCGACGCGCGGCGCCGTCGCGTCGTTGCGCAGCACCGCCGCGGGGCTGTCGAGTCGATTGATCACGACGTCGAGATCGCCGTCACCGTCGAGATCGGCGAGCGCCATGCCATTCGAGATGTCATCGCCCAGATCGAACCGCCACTTCTTGCTGACATCCTCGAACGTGAGGTCGCCGCGATTCTTGAACGCGACGTTCGGGAGTTCCAGCGGCGGATACTCGAACAGCATGCGGCGCCAATCGATCCGGCCGAGCTGGCTGCGCAGGCGAAGCTGAGTGTCGCCATCCATCACGTCCCACAAGTGCCCGGTGCCGATGAGGATGTCTTCCCAGCCATCGAGGTCGACGTCGAGAAAGACGGTCGACCAGGACCACCCCGAGCCATCGACGCCCGCGTACCGCGCGATCTCGGCGAACGTGCCATCGCCGCGGTTCAGTTGCAGGGTATTGCGCTGCATTTGCGGCCGCTCGGTGCCGAGACCGGGCCGTTTTGGAGGCGCGGTATGGGTCGGGATCTGTGTCTTCAGGCGGCGCGTGTCCCGGCTCAACATGTCCACTTCGAAGAGGTCGGGATGACCGTCGCCGTTCACGTCACCCACGGCGACCGCCATCCCCGAGTTGCTCGTCGCCCGGAGGCCATACCACGGGATGAGCCGGAAGTGGCCGTGCCCGTCGTTGAGCCATAACTGGTCTGGGTCCTCGAAATCGTTCGCGACGTACAGATCGGGTGCACCGTCGCCGGTAACATCGGCGAACACGGCGTCGAGCCCGAAGTCCTCGCGCTCCTCGGCGAGCGGACGTCCCTGTTCGTCCCGGAACCGCGGGTTCCTGGCGATCGGCTCGCGCGTGAAATGGCCGGTACCGTCGTTCAGATAGAAGAAATCAGGGTCCGCCCGCTGCTGCAGACTGATTCCACCGAGGTCGGGGCGATCCACCAGCTTGTAATCGCGGCGGTAGGGCTCGCGCACCTCGTAGCGGTCCGGGCCCAGGCGCTTCGTCACGCGATCGAACCCCCGCTCCTCCGGCGAGTAGCGGTCCAGTGTGGTGTACGCCTTGTAATTGGCGATGTAGAGATCGAGGTCGCCGTCGCCGTCCACGTCGGCGACCGCAACCGTCATACTTCCCGCTGTGTCCGAAAGGCCCCTGGTCTGCTCCGTAAAGTGGCCCTTGCCGTCATTCACGAACACCGCGTTTGGCCCGCCGAGGGCGACGAGCACCAAGTCCTGATCGCCATCGCCGTCGACGTCCGCGAACGCGCAGCCGGTGGCATGGCGATCCGGCGCCGCAACACCGGCGGTTGCGGTGATATCCTGGAACCGCCAGTCGCCCAGGTTGCGATAAAGAACGCTCGGACCTTCGGTGCGGGCGAGAAAGACGTCCGGCCGTCCGTCGCCGTCGACATCCGCGAGGCACACTCCCGCTCCCTGGGCGAGCAGACGATTGTGCGCCAGCGACGAATCGCTAACCGGGTTGCTGAACGAGATCCCGGTTGTGGAGGGAGGGAGCGAAGTGAATCCGGGTGTGAGGTTGCCGCGCGGCACGTCGAGCTCACGCCACCGGTAACCATCAGCATCGTGCCACGCCGGGGTGACCGTGGCTGGTTCGCGGCTACAGGCAACAAGCAATAAGAGGAAAGGCGAGAGCCTCAACTCTCCACGAGCCCCCACACGAGCGCCGCGGTGCGTTCGGCGGCGCCGCGTCCCTCGGCGACCACTTGCTTCGCTGCTTGTCCGGCGCTCTTGCGTGCGGCGGGATCGTGATGCCACACGAGCCACTGCGAGTGCAGGGGATGACGTGCGTCGCCGGGGGGGGGCAACGCGACCGCGCCGCCGTGATCGAGCAACAGCGCCGCGTCGCGACTCATCCCCCAATGCGGGCCGAATATGATCGGCACGCCGAACACCGCCGGTTCGAGCACCGAGTGGAGGCCCGCGCGATGGAAGCCGCCACCGACGAACGCGGCGTCGCCGAGCGAATAGAGA
>QHUZ01000096.1 GCA_003223395.1 Gemmatimonadota bacterium
GTCAGCCGGGTAGAAGACGAGCACCACGGGCTGACCACGCAACTCCGCCAGGCTGAGCGTTTGGTCCGGCTTTTTCTTGAGTATGAAGTCGGGGGCTTTTGTGCCGGGCGATAGAATCATGAGGGATCTCCTTGCCTCGCAACCTAGAGTGGGGCCGCGTCGCGCCTATCCATCCAACGAATTAACCCGCTTCAACAAGACCTGCTAGCCAAGCCGGAAATAACCCGTACGTTTGGCCCATGACGGCCCCCCTCCTCGCCGTTCTCATGGCAGTCCAGTTCGACAGCGTGCCAAAGCCTCGCACAGTCATGGCCATCGGGCAGGTCGCCCTGATCAACACCTTCGTGAATCGCGTCGACGCATGGGTCTTCAAACAGGATTGGGCGCGCTCGGGAACGCGAGTCTGGGGTGAGCATCTGCGACTCGGCTGGGAGTGGGATGAAGATGCCTTTACCACCAACATGTTCGCCCATCCGTATCACGGCGGCCTCTACTTCAACGCGGCCCGCGCCAACGGCATTGGTTTCTTTCAGGCGGTGCCGTACGCCATTATGGGCTCCTGGACCTGGGAGTACTTCGGCGAGAAGTATCGACCATCATTGAACGACTGGTACATGACCAGCTTCGGCGGCATCACGCTCGGCGAAGTGTTTCATCGGATCACCGCGACGATCCGCGACAACCGCGCCACGGGGCGAGGACGCACCCTGCGTGAGCTAGCCGCCTTACCCATGGATCCCATCGGCAGCCTGAATCGTCTGGTGCGGGGTCAATGGCGGGCGCGCGGCGCCAATCCGCCGGAGCATGACCCGGGTTCATACGTGCTTCGCATCGGAGCAGGGGCGCGCTTCGCGAAGGGATTGATCGCTGATAGCGGCGCCGCCAGGATGGGCGCGATGCTGGTCGACCTGCTGTACGGTGACCCGTTTACCACGGAGTATCGGAGTCCATTCGACCAGTTCGGCGTGCGCTTGATGCTGAGCTCCAACGGGGGATTCAGCTCACTGCGTGCTTCCGGCCGAATCTATGGTACCAATCTCAACAACCCGGCGCGGACCGCACGGCATGTGCTGGCCGTCAATACGCGCTACGACTTCTTCAAGAATCGGGCGCAGAGTGTCGGCGGGCAGAGCGTCGAGATCGGCATCAACTCGCGCTGGCCGATCGGCTCGCGTGGGTACGCGTTCCGGACCTCGTTATTCGTCGACGGAATACTGCTCGGCGCCATCGATGCTTCCGGAACCGGCCTCGGGACCCGCACCTATGACTTCGGACCGGGCGGCGGTGCCCGGTGGGAGTTCGCGGTCGACCGTCATGGCGCGCGGTTCGTCCGGGTGTTCGGGCAGTGGGAGTACATCCATGCGGTGAGCGGCGCGAGCGCCGACCATATCGTGGACTTCAGCGGCATCGAAGCCAACATCCCAATCGGCCGGGGGTTCGGCATCGCCGCGCACAGCACGGTCTTTCATCGTATCAGCCGCTACTCCACCGCACCGAAAGACGAGCGGAACTACCCGGAAGCGCGCCTCCTGCTGACGTGGACCAAAGCCGGGTTCAAGCCCTGAGACGCACGATCTGCGGGATCGCCCTGACCGTGCTGCTCACCGCTCCCGCGTGGGCGCAACGGAGGGACCGGCCGCACCGGAGCGGGTTGTGGGCGGAGCTCGGCGCTGGACCGGGACGCGTCCGCATCGCGTGCTCCGGGTGTACCGACGTCGTCGTCGCCAGCGCGCCGAGCAGTTACTTCAGAATTGGTGGCACCGTGTCGGACCGCGTCCTCATCGGGGTCGAGGTGTTCTCGTCGCTCGATCGCGCGTTTGGCTTCTCACGGGGCGACACGACCACGACGGCCGAAACCGCGACCGCGACAGTCGTGGTTCTCTGGTTCCCCAGCCGGCGTGGTTTTTTCTTCAAAGGCGGCGTCGGCCTGGCGGCGGGGCAATTCACCGTCCCCGGCACGGCCGGAGTCGATACCAGCAACGGCGGAGGAATCGGCCTGACGTTCGGCTTCGGCTGGGACTTCGCCATCTCGCGGAAGTTTGCCATCACCACGAACCTCGCGGCCCACGTGACGGCCGTGGGGGACGTGGTACTACCCGGGCAGCGGATCGACGACGTGATCGCGACGATGTATCAGGGGTCGATCGGCTTCAGCTTCCGCTAGCCGGGCCACTGATCACGCAGATCCACAACGGATCTCCGCAGATCACGAATCACTCGTCAGCGAAGATCTGTTCTCGATCTGCGTGATCTGCGGCTGCCATTTGCCGTTTCACCATTTCGTAGTAGACCCCGCGGGCGCGCATCAGATCCTCATTCGTGCCGCGCTCGATGACGGCGCCGTTCTCCATCAGGAGAATCAGATCGGCTCGTCGAATCGTGGAGAGCCGGTGGGCGATGACGAACGTGGTGCGGTCGGCGAGCAGATCCGCCATCGACGCTTGAATCAACTGCTCGCTCTCGGTATCGAGATTGCTGGTGGCCTCATCGAGAATCAAGATCTGCGGGGACGCCAGAATCGCCCGCGCGATGGCGAGCCGCTGCTGCTGGCCGCCCGACAGCTTCACGCCCCGTTCCCCAATCCACGTCTCGTAGCCCTGCCGCAACCGCACGATGAACTCGTGCGCATTGGCACGCTGTGCCGCATCCTGGATCTCGGCATCGGTCGCGTCGTGCCGGCCGTAGGCGATGTTGTCGCGCACCGAGCCATCGAACAGAAACACCTCCTGCTGCACGATCGCGAGCAGGTCGCGGTAGCTGCGCAGCTTCAGGTCGCGGATGTCGGTGCCGTTGAGCAGCAGCCGCCCACGCGTGGGGTCGTGGAACCGCGCGACGAGGTCGGTGACCGTCGTCTTCCCCGCCCCGCTTCGTCCCACCAGCGCAACGACGGAGCCGCCCGGCACCGCGACGTTGAAATCGCGTACCACCGGCTGGCCTTCCCTGTACTCGAACGTCACCCCGTCGAAGCGCAGCTCTCGCACCAGTGCTGGGGCATCGACGGCGCCGAGCCGGTCGGGCTTGTCGTCGTCCATCGCGAGGACTTCGAAGACACGCTCCATCGCGGCGAGCGAGCGCTGCATCTCGGAGAAGGAGTTGACGATGTTCCACACGGGATTGAGGAGCAGGAACATGTACCACTGAAAGGCCATGATATCGCCGACGGTGGCGCGGCCGACGATGTTCAAGTAGCCGCCGAACCAGACGATCACCACGCTGATTCCCGCCTCCAACAGGCCCCACGACGTCCACAGCAGTAACTCGCGGCGGTGCGCGAACAGCTCTTTCCGCAACACGGTGTGGCGGCCCAGCATGAAGCTGATCAGCTCCTGAATCTCCTGCCGGAACGCCCGCACCACGCGAATCCCGGAAAAGGTCTCGCCGACTCTGCCATCGACGATCTCCACGTCCTTGCGCACCGAGCGATAAATCGGCCGGATGCGACGCGCGAAGATCAGACTCAATACCATCACGCCGGGAATGATGGCCATCGCCGTCAGGGCGAGCTGCCAGTTCAGCGCGATCAGAATGCCGACGGCGATGATGAGCCGGATCACCGAAATCGCCGGTGACACGATCGCCATCTGCAGCAGGCCCGTCGTCGTCTCGACGTCGCCGGTCAGGCGCGACAGAATCCCGCCGGTCTTCATGTCCCAGAGCCGCGGCAACGGGAGATGCAGCAACCGCTCGTACAGTGAGCGCCTGAGTGAGAGGATGACCCGCACGTTGAGGATCCGCTGCCGGTAATCCTTGAATCCGCCGCCGACGTGCGAGAGGATGACCACGGTGAGGAAGACGAGACCGGTGAGGTTGAGGCGGGTGAGACGGGCGTGGTTGTCGAGATCCTTGTTCAGGATCACGTGGTCAACGATGAATCGGACGAACAGCGGCTCGATCATCTGCAGACCGGCGACCACGAGGGCGAGCACGAACACCCCGCCCAGGGCGTAGCGGTGCGGCCGCAGCCAGCGCATGTAGTCCCGCAGGTAGGCGCGCCGCGCACCCGGACGCTTCGGCTCGGGTCCGGGCTGCCCGCCATCGTCCTGCTCCGCCACCTGGTCCAGGCGGCGGTGCTTATAGTCCTGGACGAACTCCTGGTAGCGCTTCCGGGACGAACGAGCGGGGCTCACGAAACAACGTGAACCCCGCTCGGGACCTTAGTCAACTGCGTTACTTGCCGAGGTCGTTCACCACCGCGATCAACATCCGGACCTTGGGCTGATCCGTTGACGCCTGCGCGTCGGTGCTCAAGCGCGTGGCGAGCTGGCTCAAGGCATCGCGCCGGGCCTGGCCCGACGCCCGCTCCGCACCAGTCAGCGCGTCCCGGATGGCGTTAATCCGCGGGGTCGGCAACCCACGCGAACGCGCCAGCTGATCGACGTAGGCGCGCGCCACCACGAAGCTCGCGGGCCACACCAGCTGTTGCTGATCCTGCGCGTTCAGATAGTCGAAATGCACGAGCTTGGCCGCATCGATCTCGTTTTGTGTCAGCAGCGCGTTCGGCGTCAACTCAAAGATGTCGAGGCCGCGCGCGATCTCGGAGCTGATGATGTAGCCGTTATACCAGTACGCCGACCACGAGCCGGCACCCACCAGCTTGGTCGAATCCATCGGTCCACGGTCGAAGTACGCGATTTCCTTGGCGTGCGCCGGGTCGGTCCAGTCGAACACCGACACGCCGCCCTGATACCAGCCCTGCGACATGATGTCGCGCCCCGGCACCGGAATCAGTGTGCCGTTGTGCGCGACGCAGTTCTCAAAGGACGTTTGCGCGACGGGCAGCTTGTAATAGCTCTTGAAGTCCATCGTGGCGCCGGACAGCGTGAAGATTGCATCCGCGCCCCATTCCGGCTTGTCGGTGACGCGGCAACGCGGCTGCAGCCCGCCGCCCCACTCGTCGGTGAACAGGATCTTCGAGCCGTCGTTGTTGAACGTGGCCGAGTGCCAGAAGGAGAAGTTCGAGTCGGCCACGGCTCCTACCCGCTTGGGATTCGCGGCATCGCGGATGTCGAGCAACAGGCCGTACCCGCCGCAGGCGCCGCCTGCCAGCCCAATCGCCGGATAGACCGTGATATCGTGGCACTGGGTTGGCCCGGCATTGGGATTGAAGCCCTGACGGCGACGATTCGCTTCGATGCGTTTCGTGACGATGTCCTGGGCGTTGGCGCGCAGCGTGGCGCTGTCGGCGGCGGTCGGTGCCCCGGTCCCCCCGCGGGCCTTGACGATGCTGTCGAGCGTTGACGTGACCAACTGGGGGCCGAGGATGAGGTCACGACCTTCGAACGTCACCACATAGCCACCGGCGGCGCGCGTGGAATCGACCTCGCGCTTTTGCTCGGCGATGTCCTCGGGTGCTTCACCGTGGCGGGGCGGCGCGACGAGATCCTGAAAGATGCGGGGCGAGCTGACGATATGCGCCTGCTCGGGATGCGCGAGCGGAACCTGAATCACTTCGATGCGGAACAGCGCCGTGTTCGGCGTCGAATCGGGTGCTCCCACCGCGCACCCGGCCAGCTCGTTGGGCGAGCGGACCGGCGCCGAGCCCGAGACGTAGATGTAGACGTTGTCCGTGTCGTTTGGCTGCGTCACAACCGTATGCGTATGTGAGCCGCGGCAGGTCTGCACGTCGGTGATGCGCTTCGGAGTGGCGAGATCGGTACCGTCGAAGATGCGGATCCCGCGCAGCCGGTCATGACTGACGGTGTCCGTGACGCCCTGGGTGCCGCAGTCGGTGCGGCCGTTCAGCGCTTCGCCCGACACGAAGAGGAAGTTGCGATACACGGACACGTCGCTCTGCGATCCCGGGCAGACGAACGCCTTGTACAACTTCGGGATCTTGGGGTTCGAGATGTCCCAGATCTGTATGCCGTTGAAGTTGCCCTGAATGACGTAGTTGCCGCGGAACGACAAGTCGGAGTTGATGAAGCGGAAATCGCCGGCCGTATCGCGATTGATGAACTGGGGAGAGGGCGGTGTGGTCGAGACGAGGCGCATGTTCCAGTTCGCTGTGCCAGCATTGAACCACCCCGCGCGCAACCCGATCCGCGGATCCTGGCGCGGTGCGGTCGCGGTGGTTTGCGCCGCCGCGCGTCCCCATATGACAAACGCAAGAGCGAGTACCAGTCTCGATTTCACTGAGAGCTCCGTTTGAGGTCATTCAGCATCAGAGTCATACGATTGATTTCGGTGGTCTGATCGACGTTCACGTCTGAAGCGAAGCGGAAGATTGGGCCGTCCTGCGCCGCGCCGGGCACCGCCAGCAGCTGCCGCACCATCGTAATGGCGCCCTGGTGGTGCTGGATCATGAACGTCAGGAACAGCCGATCGAACTCGGGCCCGCGAGCGGAGTCGAGCTGCGCCATCTGCTCCGGCGTCAGCATGCCGGGCATCAACATCGGATGGTCCATCCCCTGCATGATGTGGCCGCGGGGATCGGCGGGCGGCACGTACTCCCCGTGCTCCTTGAGCCAGCGCTGGGCGAACACGATCTCGTCATTCTGGGCGACGACGATGCGCTCGCACAGCACCCGGACCGACGGGCCGGCGCCGTGCGACGGCGCCCATCCAGCCATCTGAATGGCCTGCGCATGGTGGCCGATCATCCCGGCCACGAAATGCACGTCGGCCGGAGTGTAGTTCTTCGCAGCCTGCGCCCCGGCCGGCCCGGCCGGCCCGGCTGAGGCAGCCACGAGCGCCAGGACAAGTGCAAAAGGTCGAGTCATAGCGTCATAAAGGTACCCCGGATCACGCGACTGACGAGCACCCATTTGTCCGGGTTGAGAAATGAAACACCTGGCTCGCTAGTTTACAGAATGGCCGTTTCCCCCCCCATAGAACCGATGCTCGCCAAGATCGCCGAGGAGATTCCGCACGACGGCGACTTCCTGTTCGAGCCCAAGTGGGACGGATTCCGCGCCATCGTATTTCGCGGCGCGAAGGATGTGTTCATCCAGAGCCGTGACCTACGGCCGCTCGACCGCTACTTCCCCGACCTGCACGGCGTGTTGCTCGACCAATTGCCGAGCGGCGTCGTCGTGGACGGCGAGATCGTCATGCCGACGGCGCATGGGCTCGACTTCGGCGGGCTGCAAATGCGGCTGCATCCCGCCGCTTCCCGGGTCGCCATGCTCGCCAAAGCCAATCCTGCCGCGTTTGTGGCGTTCGATCTGCTGGAATTCGATCGCAAAAGTCTGTTGGACGTGCCACAACAGGAACGCCGGGTCCGCCTCGAGAAGCTCTTCAGGAAGATTCGGCGTCCCCTCTACCTCACGCCGATGACGCGGGACCGCGACCTGGCGGTCGACTGGCTCAAGCGCTTCGAGGGCGCCGGGCTCGACGGTGTGATCGCCAAACCTGCGGCGGCAACGTATCAGCCCGGGAAGCGGGCGATGTTCAAGATCAAGCATGTGCGCACCGCCGACTGTGTGGTTGCGGGCTTTCGCTGGCACAAGAGCGGCAAGGACGCGGTGGGGTCGCTGCTCCTCGGACTCTACGATGATGAACGGACGCTCCAGCACGTCGGCGTGACGTCTGCGTTCACGATGGAGATGCGCAAGCAGCTCGCAAAAGAGTTCGCGCCGCTGCGCAAGAAGGCGCTCGAGCAGCATCCGTGGCGTGCCTGGGCTGGGGCGGAAGCTCAATCGAGCCGCATGCCCGGCGGCCAGAGCCGCTGGAGTGCCGGCAAGGATCTTTCCTGGGAGCCGCTGCGGATCGAGCGGGTGTGCGAGGTGAAGTACGATCATATGGAAGGCGACCGGTTTCGCCACGGCACGGTATTCCAGCGCTGGCGACCGGACAAGAAGCCCAAGGACTGCCGCTACGACCAGCTCGAGGTCACACCCGCTTACGAGCTGGAGAAGGTGTTCGGGGCCGGGGCCTCATCTTCTCGGGGACGTGTTGGAGGTTGATCCGAATCCGATACCACGCCGACGAACGGCCGCGCATCTGATCCACCAACACATCGGCCGGCTCCAGGTACTTCGCCACGCGCGGGTGCTGTTTCTTCCATTTTGCGAGTCCGACGAGCGCTTCCTTCTTATCCTTGCCAGTGCTGACCTCGATGAGCGGGTACTTCTCCGCTCGTACGCGAGCCTTGGACGGCTGCACGCGCGGCGGCTCGCCCGGCTGCTTGCGGTAGTGCGGCGGCCAGGGGGCATCCCCCTGCCCCTCCTGTTCCTGGCGCGCTGAGAGCTCGAGGAGTCCTTCGAGCGATCCTGCGCTTGCATCCATGGCGGCGTGGCGGTCGCCGATCTTGGCGAAACGCTGCGGCATCGTCCCGAGGGTGAAGTCCGCCGGGTCGCAGTCGTCCACTTCATCCCAGGAGAGCGGCGCGGATACGCGGGCGTCGGGCGTCGGGCGCACCGAGTAGGCCGACGCCACGGTCCGGTCCTTCGCATTCTGGTTGTAATCCACAAAGACGCCCTGGCGCTCCTCCTTCCACCACTTGCTGGTGGCGAGCCCGTTGCCGCGGCGTTCCACCTCGCGCGCGAGCGCGAGCGCCGCGCGCCGCACCTCGTCAAAGCCCCAGCGGGGTTCGATGCGGACGAACAGGTGCATCCCGCGTGATCCTGACGTCTTGGGCCAACCGACGAGCCCGAAGTCCTCGAGCACTGCGCGCGCGAGCTGCGCGACCTGCCGCACCTGCGGCCACTTGATGCCGGGTACGGGGTCGAGATCCACGCGCAGCTCGTCGGGATGATCGAGGTCCTCGGCGCGCACGGGATGCGGATGCAGCTCGAGACACGCGAGGTTGGCCATCCAGGCGAGCGATGCGGGAGTGCGGGGCACCACTTCGTCGGCGCTGCGGCCCGACGGAAACCGCAGCGTCACCACCTCGATCCAGGAAGGCCGCGAGTCCGGCGCACGCTTCTGATAGAACGATGGCGCGCCAATGCCATTGGGGAACCGCACCAGCATGTTCGGCCGCCCGCCGGCGCCGCGCAGCGCGCCTTCCGATACCGCCAGGTAGTAATCGACAAGATCGAGCTTGGTGTACTGCGGCTTGGGGAACAGCACTTTGCCGGGATTCGAGATCGTGACCCCGTACCCGCCGATATTCCGCGTTGTCGATTCGCCAGCTGAAGGCACTATCGTGCCAGGGAATCCGCAGCGGTCCACCCCGCGCAGACCGGCTCGCCGGCGTGATACCGCCATTTGATGGAAGCGAGCGTCGTCGTATCGAGCATCGCCGTGAGCGTACAGCTCATGGTCGTATTGTTGTTGCCGACCTTCGCCACCCAACGATCGCGCTGGATTTCGATGAACGGTCCAAAGTTCGACTTGTCGTTGACGAAGGCATACCGTCCCTCCAGCCGATACCCAGGGGTCGGCCGACCGGAATCGGCCACAAAGGCCGACTCGGCGGCGGCGATGCTCTTCAGCGCGGCTTTCATGGCCGCCACACCTTGGCGCCGTGCTGCGAATCGCCGATACACCGCACTCGACATGACATCGACCGTGTCGGCGCTGATGATCTTCAGATCGGCAGCAAGCTCGCGCGCGCGTTGCCGGAGCGGTGGGACCGCGGCGGCAAGACCGCCGATCACGAGCACCGCCGCCACAACGTAGATGATTCCGCGTGTCATGGCGCCAATATTGAAAATGATTGCTGATTGTCAATTAGTCGTCGAAGAACTCCACCGTACCTGCCTCGACGCAGTACTCGGCTCCGACGATCAATAAGCCGTCCCGCTCGATTCGCCGCTCGAGCAGCGCCGAGCCGTGTCGCAGGTGTGCAACAGATGCCCGGATGTTGGCGCGTGTGGCCTCAGCAGCGAGCGCCGCGGGATCCTTCGCGATGGGCGTCGCGAGGAGCGGCTCGATCGTCGGCCGGATGCGATCGACGATGGCCCGCAGATTGGGCGACTCGTGGCCCTGCGGTTGACGCAGCTCCTCGAGCGTTGCCGTCACGGCGCCGCACTGCGTGTGTCCCACGACGACCGCCAGGCGTGTCTCGAACCGCTCGGCGGCGAACTCGACGCTGCCCACCTGTGACGGCGCGACGATATTGCCGGCGACCCGGATGACGAACAGGTCGCCGAAACCCTGCCCGAAGATCAGCTCCGCTGGAACGCGCGAATCGGAACAGCCGAGCACGATAGCGAACGGTTGTTGTCCTGCGCCGGGACGACCTCCCGCCGCTGCGCCATTTTCAACGAAGCGGCGATTGCCCTCGCGCAGCCGCGCCAGCGCTTCCTGAGCCGGGATCATGTTAGAACGGCACTCTGTGCAAGGCCCGTCGCGGGGACCACCGCCACAAGCACGGTGATGAAGACTGAACTCAGTTGACGCACACCCGTAACGTGCGGCGCGCGGACCAAAGAGCAAGGCGAGGCTCGCGAGGGCTACTTCAGCTGCAAGTTGGGACCCCCTCCTTTGTCGCCGGCGGGAGCGGCGTCGAGCCCACGAAGATGGTGCAGACGGTTTGAGTGTGGGCGTGGCCTATTCTGGCGGTCCAGCCATCTTGCGTGAGTTGGAGGCTCAGCAGGGTGCTCCCCTCGCTCAGGCGCAAGTCGACAGCGCCGCGGCCGATCTTCGAGCTGTACTTGACCGAATCCGCGAAAAACACCTCCTCTGCGAGAACGAGGTTTCTCAGATCGGCCTTCATCGCCTCGACATACGCCGCTTCCCCTTCTAGTGGAGGCGGAATCGCCGCGCCCGCTCGGTTCTGCGCCACGGGCACAGGGCGCGTTCGGTCCTGGGTGGTCCCGTCGCCGAGCTGGCCCCTCGCATTCTGTCCCCAGCAATAGGCGGCGCCGGCGGCTGTCAGCGCACAGCTGTGGAAGCCGAGGGCCTGGCCGCTTCCCCCTGCTTCGATCGCAGCGAAGCGGATGTCGCCCGCGACCGGCACAGGGCGCCGCCGGCTCTCCGTGGTTCCGTCCCCGAGCTGAGCCTGTACATTGAGGCCCCAGCAATACGCGGCGCCCGCCGCCGTGATGGCGCACGTATGGCTGTTTCCGGCGCTGACGGCGGCGTAGCTCACGGCGCCCGCGACGAGCACAGGTTGCGTTCGACTGTCGGCGGACCCGTCGCCGAGTTGGCCCTCGCTATTGCCTCCCCAGCAATATGCCGCGCCCCCGGAAATAATCCCGCAGGTGTGAAAACCACCCGCGCTCACGGCGGCAAACGTGACGCCACTCGATACACGTACGAGAGTGGGGGTCAAACGATTGGTGGTGCTCCCATCGCCGAGTTGGCCATCGCCGTTCCCGCCCCAACAATACGCGGCGCCCGCGGTCGTGACGCCGCACGTGTGGAAGTCACCGGCGCTCACCGCGGCAAAGGTCAAGTCGCCCGCGACGCGAACGGGGCTTGACCGGTCGGTCGTAGTCCCGTCGCCGAGTTGCCCAGCTCGATTCAAGCCCCAGCAATACGCGGCGCCGCCGGCCGCGATCGCACAGGTTTGACGAAACCCCGTGCTCACGAGCTTGAAGCTCAGGCCGCCCGCCACGGGCACGGGGCTCGAGCGATCGGTCGTGGTCCCGTCGCCGAGCTGGCCCCAGCCATTCAAGCCCCAGCAGTACGCGGCGCCCGCGGCCGTGAGCCCACAGGTGTAGCGATCGCCCGCGCTCACCGCCGCGAAGCGTGTGTCGCCGACTACTCGAACCGGAACCCACCGCTCAGTCCCACTGGTCCCATCGCCGAGCTGGCCTCTGGTGTTCCAGCCCCAACAGTACGCGACGCCCCCAGCCGCGACGCCACACGTGTGAATGCCACCAACGCTCACGGCGGCGAACGTCACCGTGTCTGACTGGACGCTCTGGGCTCGCGTCGAACCCGCGAGGACGGCAACCGCGAGGAGCGTCAACTGAGTCGGCTCAACGCGCATCGAACCTCCGCACGTTGATGAAAGACAACGAGCAAAACACCTTCCCCACCGGTACCGGGAATTTCTCACGTACCTCCGGTGGCGGGTCCGTGATCTCGATCAGCGCGACGTTCACGCCCTCGGTCGGCTCCTCCGGAATCTCTTTCTTGTTCCGCACCGGGACGAAGCCTGCACCCCGCCATTTGAGGTGCTGCACGAAACTGCGCACCCGCGTAGTGCCGCTCCGTTCGTCTTCCGCCGGGATGAGCCGAAAGTCCGGCCAGCGTTTCCGATAGAATGCTTGCACGCTGTCGGCCGGCATCATGACCACATACATGCGGACTCGCAAAAACGGATAGTCGGGTATCGTCCCTTCTTCCATCCACATCCGGGCCATGCCGCGTGCCTCAGCGCTGAGCGCTACCGCGCCGGCCGGTACCGGAATCGCTTCCCAGTCGGCCAGCAGCGTCGCCATGGGGTGGTGCCCGCCGGCGACCTCCCGCAACACCGCCGCCGCTTCGCGCTCCTGCTCACTGAGGATCAGGTAGATCGCCAGCGCCTCGCGGTACGGGACCCGGTCGGGCGCCAGCTCAACCGCTCGCCGCCCGAAACGGACTGCCGAGTCCGCGTAGGCGCGGGAGAGACCGAGCTCCGCTGCCGGAGGCGGGGTGAGACCATACAGCATGCCCATCCAGTCATGACTGAGGCCGTAGAGCCGCGCCTTCCAATAGTGCACCTCGGCGTTGTTGGGCTCCAACCCCAGCGCCCGATTCAACGCCGCGTGGTGTGACGCATACTCGGCGGCGAGAGACGCAAAGGTCGGCACTGAGTCGCCGCCCCTAGTAACAATCGGCTGCGTGACCTGCCGGAACCGGCCCAGCCGCACCGACAGGATCAGGGCCCGAACGTCGTTGGGCTGCTTGTCCAAGTAGGTGCTCAACTGCGTGGCGGCCTTGGCTGCGTCCTGCATGATCAGCTCGATCGCGCGGTCGACGGGCCGGCCGGCTTCGGCCGCCTCGGCGCGGTCTACGACGGCAGCCACGCGGTCGACGAGCGATCCCGTGCCGCCGAGGGGGGTCGTGTCCGCCGCTGGTGGTGCGGGTGGCGGGGCTGGCCGTTGGGCAACTGCGGTGCGGAGCGACTCCGCCCACACGATGTTCCCCGTGCGGTCGATGTAGCGGGACCCATCCTGTTCCTCGACCCGCGCTAACCCACCTGCAAACGGCGAGGCGAAGATACGCCGCCGAGGCTCGATGACGATCCGGCCCGAGCGGTCGATATAACCCCACATCCCCGGACTGACCTGCACTGCGGCCAAACCCTCGGAGAACGGCATTGCGAGGTAGAACTGCGGCACGATCGCGATCGCACCGGTCGTGTCGATGAATCCCCACTTGTGGTCGACCACAACCAACGTCAGTTGCTCGGAAAAATCCCCGGCAGTAGGGGACAGGGGTTGGATCACGACGCGCCCGGTCCGATCGATGTAGCCCCACTTGTTGCCGATCTGCACCGCCGCACGCCCGTCGGCGAACTTTGGGTGGAAGCCGGTATTCCATTTCGCTGCGATGACCAACGCCCCGGTTGTGTCGATGAAGCCGGTTTTGTTTCCCACCTCAACCGCTGCGAAGCCCTGCGCGAAATCGTAGGCCATCCGGAACCGCGGTTGGATCACGAACCTGCCGGTCCGATCGATGTAGCCCCACTTGTTGCCGATCTGCACCGCCGCACGCCCGTCGGCGAACTTTGGGTGGAAGCCGGTATTCCATTTCGCTGCGATGACCAACGCCCCGGTTGTGTCGATGAAGCCGGTTTTGTTTCCCACCTCAACCGCTGCGAAGCCCTGCGCGAAATCGTAGGCCATCCGGAACCGCGGTTGGATCACGAACCTGCCGGTGCGGTCGATGTAGCCGTTTTTGTCGGGGTAACAGAACTGCCTCGGGTCGTAGCCGGGGTCGCGTCGGCAGGCGGTCGCCAGCAGACCCAGGCCCTCCGAAAAATGGCCGGCCGCGAAAAACTGCGGCTGGACGACCCACGCCCCGGTACGGTCGATGTAACCCCACTTGCCCTCCACACTCACCGCCGCCAAGCCTTGAGAGAAGTCCGACGCCCAAGTGAAGCGCGGCGCAATCACGAACGTGCCCGTGGCGTCGATGTAGCCCCATTTTCCCTCGACGAGAGCCGGCGCCAGGCCTTCGGTGAAATCGCCTGCATCCTCGAAACGGGGAGTGATGATCGTGCGGCCGGTCGCGTCGATGTAGCCGACCTGCTGGTTGACTCTGATCTGAAATAACCGCGGGGCCGTGCGGGTCGTGTCCGCCTGGCCCGCCAGCGCCGATGGTCCAACGACAACCATCAGAACCAATTGCATGGTCCGCATCACGGCTCCGAAGTTGCCGATTGCGGCTTCAGCAGGTTGGCCAGGCTGCGATCGTGAATGTGAGCAAGCAGCAGCTGTGCCGAGATCGCGCCAAGAAGAGCGGAGAACATGTCCCACTGCGTGTCCCACACGTCGCCTTGGGTACCCAGGAAGGCGTCTGCGGCATGACCGCCGGCGACCGCAGACCACCATTCGAAGAACTCGTAGCACGCGCTGAACGCGAGGCACGTTGCCGTCACGAGGACGAACAGCCAGCGGCCGGGTCGCAACGGCGACGTGCGCAGCAAGATTTCGCGGATCAGGATCGCGGGGACGAATCCTTGGACGAAGTGCCCGATGCGGTCGTAGTCGTTCCGCGTCAAGCCGAGTAGGTCTTGCAGCCAGAATCCCAGGGGCACACGGGCGTACGTGTAATGGCCGCCCACGATCAGGATGAGCGCGTGGACCGCCAACAGTGTGTACACAAGGGAGGTAAGAGGAAAGCGACGATGGGTCGCTACCAGGATGGGAGCCCCGATCAGGATCGGAAAAATCTCCAACCACCAGGTGGTGCGGTCGTATGGCGCGAGTCCGGACAGAATGAGCGCCAGCGCGATCACAATTAAGAGGACGACAGGATAACGCTTCATCTCACTTCGCCCCGAACCGCAGTCCGATCCGCTTCGTGCTGGTCCTCCGCGCCTTAGTCGTTGATCGCCCAGACGGCGGATTCTAGGATCGCGTCGACGAACTGGGGCTGAAACGTCCCCTGCGATCTGGCCCGGTGGATCTGGAAGCCCGCGGGCGGCGACGGAGTCAGGCCGTTGCACACCGCAAACGGTGTCCCGGAATGCGTCGCGAAGTCCTGGTTCCCCGTCACTGTCCAATCGCGGACGCCGTCGACGGCGAACCCATACCCCATGTACGCGCCCCGCAGGATATTGTCGGTGACCGTGGCGCCGAAGAACGTGTAATCGGTGGGGTCATTCGGATCCACGCAGAAAAAGACCCGATAGCCCATCGGCATGGCGACGCGAATGGTGGCGCCGGCGGCGTCGATGACATTCGCGTGCACCCGGACGCCGGTGTAGGCCCCCGCGTATACGATGTAGTCCACCAGGTTGATTCCGGTGAACATGGGCTGAGTCTCGGCACGCACGACATTGCCCTCCACGAGCGAGCCCGGCGCGCCAAAGATGATGATTCCCACGGACCCGATGTCGGTGATCGTGTTGTTCCGCACGACGCTGTTGGTGCACGCCACCGCGATGCCGCTTCCGTAAGACGACCGGAATTCGCTGTTCTCGACGAGTTGGTTCGTGCACCGCGAAATGCCACCGTCCAAGGACTCGAACAGCTGGAGAACGGCCCAGGTGCGCGATTCGAGCGCTCGGATGTTGCGGATGACCTCGCCCGAGCCGGCGCCCCCCGCCAAAATGAGCGCTTGACCATTCGCTTGCCCGAGGCTGGGCTGATTCCCATCGACGATCACGTTACTCAGCGCGGTGTTCGAGTGATTCAGCATGTAAACCGCCGTCGCGGCGTACGGGGAGGCGAGCCGGAGCCGGGCGCGACGATCGTCCGCGGGGAAGCCTTCGGTGTGGACCTGCTGGCCGTCCGCGGTGAACACCACGGGGGAGGTCAGGTCGAAGACGGCTCCCGCGCACAGCACGGCGACATCGCCTGGCTGACGAAGCCGCAGATTGATATCCTCTTGGGTACCCGACGGGATGCAACGCGAGCGGTCGGGCTCAGGGATCGTTTGGAACGTGGTGTTTGTCCAGGCGGGATCGGCGTCATACGCCGGGTTGTTGGTGATTCGAGTCTGTCCCGAGCCGTCCGACTCCATCACATAGATCTCGAAATTGAAGTTGCCTTCACGATCGGCCGCGAACGCGATCAACTCGCCGTCGGGTGACCACGCCGGTCCATAATCGGAGCCCGGATTGCGCGTCAGGCGCGTCTGCTTGGATCCGTCGCTGTTCATCACATAGATTTCTGGATTGCCGTCGCGGTCCGAGTCGAACGCAATCTTCTTGCCCAGAGGCGACCAACGCGGGTCTGCGTCGTTCGCCGGATTGCGACTGAGATTGACCGGTGACGTGCCATCGGCATTCATGACGTAGATCTCGTCGTTGCCGTCGCGATTCGTTTGGAAGGTGATCTTGCTGCCGTCGGGCGACCAGCCGGGATACACATCGTTAGCGTCGTTATAGGTCAGGCGGACCTGGTTGGAGCCATCCGCGTTCATCACGTAGATCTCCATGTTACCATCGCGATCGCTTGCGAACGCGATCTTGCGATCGTCCGGAGACCAGACCGACATGTGATCCGTGTAAAAGTTGTTAGTAAGGTTGGTCTGCGCCGAGCCATTCGCATTCATCACGTAGATTTCACAACTGTTGTCCCAGGGGCGACAGGTCGTGAACGTGATTCTCTTGCCGTCATGTGACCAATCGGGGCGTGCAGTATACGACGGCTGATTGGTCAGCTGCGTCAGTTTGCTGCCGTTCGCCTTCATGACGAACACTTGGAAAAGACCCGCGTCTCGACTACTGGCAAACGCGATGAGCTGGCCGGCGATGGTCGTACCAGTTCCCGACACGCTGGCCTGAGGCATCGGTCCCGTTGGTGCGGGAGCGTCGCACGCCGCAACGATCGCAATGACTACCGCCGCAGCAGCAAATCGTTTCGGTCCGACCGCCATAAAAGGCTCCTTTGAAAAAAAGAACCGGCCAAGCGAGTAGCTCGCTCAGCCGGTTTCGCGATTTGCTCCCCTCGAGGCATAGGCGACCCAAACGAGGACGCCTCGGGGATCGGCGCATCTGAGGGGTTCCAATATGCACAGGGGCCCCGCCTCCGCAAGGATCCATTACGCTACATGCGTCCTCCGCCGCGTGACCACCATGCGCACGATGAGCAGGCGTTCGCCGGGACGTCTCGCCAACAACTAAGGCTGACGCTCAGCGAGTGACGGCAAAGCTGTAACGGCCCGAGCCCACGTCCACGACGACGTCTGGCCCGCGTTGTCGCGCGGCGCGAATGCCCTCGCGTGCAGTGAGCCCGGCTCCTCCTTCCCGAACCTGGTCGAGCCGGGCGTTCCACAGGGTCACTGCGGCGGTTGTGTTCGCCGGCACGGCGATCTCGAGTGTGAACCGCTCCCCGTCGAGTTTCCACGCAGACTGCAGCGTCCCGTAGGCGGTTTCGAGCGACGCGCTCGCGCTCGTCAGCCCCGCTCCGGGACGAGGCGCGATGTGTGAGTGCCGGTATCCGGGCGCCGCCGGGTCGAGGTCGATCCCGCCGATGTTCTGGTACATCCAGTCGCCCACCGCGCCGAAGGCGTAATGGTTGAACGAGTTCATGCCCGGATCTTCGAATGAGCTGTCGGGCCGAATCCCATCCCATCGTTCCCACATCGTCGTGGCGCCCCGCGTGATCGGGTAGAGCCACGAGGGGTAGGTACGCTGGGTGAGCAGGGCGAAGGCGTCCCCCAGGTGCCCAGTCGCGTTAAGCACATGCAACAAGTACGGTGTGCCGAGAAAGCCGGTCGTGAGATGGTGCCCGCGCGACACGACGTCCCGCGCGAGGCGCTCCGCCGCGGTCGATACGAGCGAGTCCGGAAGAAGATCGAATGCGATCGCGAGCGCGTACG